>JAIXWX010000024.1 GCA_027491075.1 Flavobacteriales bacterium | reverse complement strand
TCCCTCGAAATATTCTCAATGGCCACAATTCTGGGTTAACGGGATTGGCGCTATCAAATAATCTATATTCCATTCTAACATGAACCTTATCCTCTTCGAGCTTGGCAAATCCCCTGGCATCGGGATAAGTCCCAGGATTAAATAGTTTGGGGCCTTCCACTTGTACCGCATCATATATTTGACCATCAAAAGTAGTTTCGCTGATTGTGGCGGTAGGCATAGGAGGGGGCTTCAACTCATTTTTCGGCTGCATTATTGGTGACGTCCAAGGCTAAACTTCCTGTGATGAGCGCGGAGCCTCCGGAAATGATTACATCTTTAAAAACTTTCATGATGGCCAGCTTTCTATTCACTCGATCATTGTTTGCTGATATTTCTAAGTTTTGAGCTTTCACATACTCTAATCTAGTGATGTAATCGTCTATCATTCGATCCATGGTGTTGTAAATGACCATTCCCGATCCTGCCCACCCGTCAGAGTAATCCACTCCCGTCAAAAAATCATTTTCGATGTATTCATTGCTGCTCGCATCTAAAATGGGTACGTCAAGGTAGATTCCTCTGGAAGACATTCGAATATCTTGTGTATCGATGAAAGTAAAATTGATTCTTATATCACTTTGGTTCCAGCACGTACAAGGGTCGTAACCTACCTGAAAATCTGCATGAAACCACAAAGCGGAGTTATTGGGATGGTCCACTACAATTGACAATAACTAGTCTGCGAGAGTACAGTGATTATAATAAATATAAATTTTTTCATTGTAGTTTTTCAGTTTAAATCATTGAATTCTGCGCCCTTTAAAAGTTCTGAAGGGCCAATTTGAAGCGGGGGATAATGGTATACCTAAGCTTTGGTCCCAGTATTGGTAATGCGCTCGAATGCTATTGTTATCTGGGCCTATGAACGCTTCTCCTCTACTGTTTGAGCACGAAATAAAATCCGACCAAAATTTTAAATACCGATAGCCAACAGCCCGGTATGTCGCATAACAGGAATCTGGAGAGGTTGGATTGTCAAAATTGTTTAGAAACAAGTTGTTGCATTCGTTGGTAAGATCTCCGGTGAATGGCCACGTTTTTATTGCCACGGTAAAACTATCGGTGGGATTTGTATCAAATGCGACCCTGTAAGTTCCATAAATTGGATTATCACAAATCTCAATTACATGAATAAATTTTGTCACCGTATCCATCCCATTGTCGTTCGGGAAACAAGCAAAGTTGGGTACCTTTTGAACGATCAAGGTCACCGGATACGATTGTCCTGCTTGACTCTCCGAAAAGTAAAATGAAGCGGTCGGTCCACTGACGGTATCAGTGCCGATAATCCATTTATACAAAGCTGCGTTCTCTATTGTTGCCGTGACACGTGTAGTATTATAAAGTGAAATAGCAGTGTCAGAAAGAATCAACTGCCCAATTTGACCAACAACATCAACGCGCTGCTCAATCACAAACTCCGCGCTCACTTCGGTTCTTCCGGCGCAGGGGTCAACAGGGACGACATAATTAGGACAATCGGGATCGGTAGGATCGTCGCACTCCTCTTTACACCGCGAACACGAGAGCACTGCGGTGATAAGGAAGAAGAAATAAAGAAGCCTATTCATTGGGCTTGGTGCTGTTGGTTGAGGTTCTCACAATTTTTTAATGAGTACTTTGTATTTTATCTTCACTTTACAAAAGGCAGGTTGGCAATGCTTTCATTGTTAAAGTTCAATCTTATTATATAATATCCTTTAGAAAGACTTGTCATGTCAATTATAAAGTTCTTTTCAAAATTGTTATTCTCTTCCATCAAAACAATCTTCCCAAAAGAATCCATTACCTTATAAGATAAAACGTCTTGATTAGAGTTGACGTGTAGAACATCTTGAACCGGATTTGGATAGAGACGTGCAAAGACTTCTTCATGTTGAAGAGGTGGCTGGTCCTCATCATTTGGTATTCTGGCCGCAATGCGTTCTGAAGGCACATCCGCTTGATACGAAGGTAATGTGTTTCCACTGCAAAATTCAGAAAGATAGGCGGTAGTAATTATAGGAGTAGGCGTCGACGTCATTTGCACAAAGTCGTCTAATTTCAAAACCATATCTCCAATTAATTGTGCATCCCCAGCGACAGATATTCCTTCTTGCGCAGTGAACACGACGCTTGAAATGGGGCTCACCATAGAATGCACTCCATTGATTCGAATGGAATCCAATGCATGCACGTGAATATCAGAAGCTGTGATGTTCCCATAAAAAAGCTGCAATTGATTATCCCACGTCGTTGTTTGAAGACTTAAATAATCTTGTAAACTAGATTGCCCATTCAGTGGGTTTTCCGTTACGGACCATGGAACACTTGTTAAGTCGTTGTTTACTATAAAATTTTCGACAGGAATATCGTAGGTGAAAATTTGATTCACTACGGATGGTTCTGGATCGTTGTAGTGAAAATCTACGGAAAGCTTTAGCTGAAGATTGAGGTCCTCATTTGTTAAATCGAATGCTTCGTATAACGCTTCATTCAAAAAAGATTGATGTATCATTTCTACCATTAATCCTTGTACAAGGTTAGAGGGTTCACCAGGTGCTGCCGCATTAGGCCAATCATCAACTATTGACCATGCCATTCTATTGACCTCAATTTCAAAAACCAAATCATTAAAATTATTCAAAGCAACAAATGGCGATGCCATTCTATTCACCTCCGGAATATCTGTTAGGCCTATAAGATTATTTATTAAATAGTCATAAGGGGGGAATAGGGAATGTGTGAATAATGCCCCTTGTTGAACTTCTACTGTTGAAGTGACCAATTCTCTGCTAGGTGTATTCAATACAAAACTGGCTTTGATCTCTACATCCTCCAAAGAGAGCCCAGTAATAGGATTAATTACGAATTTCAATGGAGAATCTAATTTCAACCTCAATTTTTCTTTTCTCGTATATGTTCTCCAGTAATAGATATGGTTGTTGTAATCGGTTGTGTAGAATTGATAATCCTGCCAAGGAAGTAAGTGATGGTCATAAAGGTAGTCTACTTTTGGAGTCTCTAAAAGAGCGAATGTTCCCAACACCTCATTAAAAACTGGATAGTTGAAAACCCCAAGTTGATTAGAAGAAAACAAATTATCAGGATACACCCCAGGCACCATAAAACCAGATGACTCGACTTCCGATTCATCAACGAGTTGGCCTTCAAAAGCAAGTTCGGTCATGGTGGCCACCGGACTGGTTGGAGAAGGCTTTCGTGCCGTTTCTCCAACCCATTCTTTTTCTAAATAATCAAACCCGAATCCAAGAATGTCTTTCGCACTTTTCTCCAGTGCAGCTTCACTGATTTTTATTCCTCCCGAAGTTCCCAAAATTAAATTGGATGCAAATTGAGAAACGTCGTAGGCCAAAGTAGGGTCAATTACAAAACCAGTGGCAGCTATAGCTCCTGTCTTTAAGAGCTTTAGAACGGTTTTTTTAAACTTTATTTCCTCTTGAGAGGGGAGACTGTTGTTGTAGGCTTCCACTTCTTCCAACCTGGCGAGGTATTGATCCAGCATGGAGTTCATGTTTTTGTAAATAACAGCACCCGTTCCTTGAAAGTCCTCGTTGTACTGTGTATTTACTAAGAAATCCTGTGGAAGGAGGCCTTGTTCATTGGCTAAATCAATGTCCATAGAAAGGCCCCTGCCTGAGATTTTGATATCTGCCTCATTGAAAAATCTAAACTGTAAGCTTATCGATTGTCCGCTTGAACTATTGCACGAACAAGGGTCATAGGCCATCACAAAATCACAATACATCCACAAGGGAGGGTTATTGGGATGATCGACTAGGGCGGATAATCTCACCCCCTTTGTATTTTGATCCAAAGCCCTGTCTTTACCTCCACCTAGCCTAAAAAGACCGGTGAGATTGTTCTCGGGGTCTACAAACTCCAAAGTAACTTGAGCATTCTCCCACCCGGTAACAAGTCCTGTCCTAGAATTAAAAAACATGCGCAAAATCGATCTTCTTTTATTATAAAGCATTACAAAAGGAATTTCAGGAAGTGCCTGAACTCCGATGCCATTTTGTACTACAGGCACCCCGTTGGGGAAGTAACCGAGGTTCACTGCAAACAACTCCCAACCGTCAAGGAAATACATGTCCAAATCCATTTCCGCTACATTAGTGAGATGGGCGTACTGTCCCATATTGTCCAAAGAGTACGGGTGCGTCATTTTCGGAAATGAAAAAGGAGGCGACATTTCATTGAGTAAATACTCTCCACCATTTTCCAAGCTCATCCAATCGAAGGTATTGAGCCAATTGGACACCCCTTGCTGTGGATTTACCGGACTATCAGGATTCGTGCTGATGCCCCGTGGTGGGCAAAGTTGTTGGCCAAATAATAAATGCACATTCAATAGCACCACGGCTATTATCAAATAAAAGTTTTTCATACGTTTTTCAGTTTAATTGAGTTTTCTTCCGCTTACGTTTCTCGAAATCACTTGGTCATCATCGTCTTCATAGGTATATACTCCCGTGAATCGATTGTTGAGATCCACCTTAAAATCTCCTTTCAGTTGCTTACAGGCGAGCGATGTAATATACGCCGCCTTCCAACTATTGGGGGTCAGTCGCTCGTCACCGTCGACAGGGATACAAACTGTTCCGTCCTGGAAGAAGTTGGTTACGTGCATAAAATAAGACATCCACCCTACCTCCTCCCACGTAATGGACACTTCAAAACTGTCGGTCGGATTGGAAATATCCGACACTCGAAATGTGCCGAAAATAGGAGAGTTTTCAAACTGTATGGGTTTCATGTAGTGTGTAACCGTGTCGATGCCGTCGTCGTTGGGGTAACAATCGGGATAGGTTTCTCCCGTGCTAATGAGCTTAATTGGAATCTCTAT
>JAIXWX010000009.1 GCA_027491075.1 Flavobacteriales bacterium | reverse complement strand
TGATTCGCAAAACCTGATTCGCAAAACCTGATTCGCAAAACCTGATTCGCAAAACCTGATTCGCAAAACCTGATTCGCAAAACCTGATTCGCAATTCTAAACTCCAAATTCTAAACTCTAAACTCCAAATTCCAAATTCTAAACTCTAAACTCTAAATTCTAAACTCCAAATTCCAAATTCTAAATTCTAAATTCCAAATTCCAAACTCCTATTTTCCAATCTAACTATCCCTTTATCGACACAGTGATAGTTGCCATCAAAAACATCGGTCTGGATGGGGGAAAGTATTTGTTTTTTGGCGCTGTGATGGTATTCGATGATGTACGGATGTTCGAGCAACATCTGAATGTTTCCTTTATTGACGCCGCCGCCGGGGAGGATGATCACGTTGGCTTCGGCGGCTATTTCGGCCATCTCGTGAATCACAGCCACGCCGGTGGCATCGATTTGCTTTCTTCCGCCGCTGGTGAGCACGCGCGCACAACCTAAGTCGATCACTTCTTCCAAACTCTCAAAAAGGTCAACACAAACGTCTATCGCGCGATGGAAGGTGACAGGCAGATGGCCTGCGGCGTCCACGATACACGTCATCTTCGGGATATCAACGCCTCCCTCGGGAGTATTCACGCCGCAAACAATCCCTGAAGCTCCAGCTTCTTTAAACCATTCGATGTCTGCAAGGATCACGGCCATTTCTTTCTCTGTATAAATGAAATCTCCTTCTCGCGGTCGGATGAGCACAAAAAGAGGAAGATCAACGGCTTTTTTTATTTCTAAAAATAAAGAAGGCGAGGGGGTGACACCGCCTGTGGATAGGGCACAACAAACTTCCAATCTATCCGCACCACCCGCGGCTGCCTCCAGGGCATCTTCTAAGGTGGTGACAACCACTTCCACGATCATGTTCTTCATGGTACAAAAATAAAAATCCCGCCACGGGGGCGGGACTCAGTTTTATCAACCGTTACAATATTATTCAGCGGAAGCAGCCACTGCCTCAGTTGCAGCTCCGAAATACTTTCTTTCTTGAATACGGCTTGCCTTTCCAGTGCGCTTGCGCAAGTAGAAAATGCGAGCACGACGAACACGTCCACGCTTGGTAACCGTTATGGTGTCCAAAAATGGTGAGCTCACAGGGAAGATACGCTCTACACCCACACCACCGCTCATCTTACGAACAGTAAACGTTTCGGTAGTTCCAGTACCTCTGCGCTGAATAACAACGCCAGCAAAGGTCTGGATACGCTCCTTGTTACCTTCAACAATTTTATAGCTTACAGAGATTGAATCTCCGGCTTGAAATGCCGGCCATTCTTTCACCTGGGTCAATTTCTTTTCGAGTTCTTTAATGCGGTTCATAGCGCAATATTTTTAAATGAGACGGTACAGAATTGGGGGTGCAAACATACGAATTTTCTTTTAACTACAAAGTCCCCCTGTGAAAATTTTCTATTGGGGCCTCCGATGCTTCCAACGCTTATGCGACCAAAGCCAATATTGTGGCGCTTTTCGGATGTCTTTTTCCAATCGTGTATGCAACAATTGAGTAATTTCTCCCTCCCCGGTAAGACGGGGTTCGGCCACCAAAACCTCATAGGTAATCTTGTATTTTCCCCTGGAAACCTTCATTTGTTCGCCATAAATGATCGGAAGGTTGTATTCTTTTGCGTACTTCTCGGCCCCAAACATGGCCCCGGTTTCTCTCCCCATAAACTGCACCCACATGCATTTCTTAGGATTGGCGGGCGATTGATCAAAACCAAATACCACCGCTACGTTTTTATCGTGGTGGCTTTTGAAAAACTCTCCTGTATCTAAGGTGCGCACCAGTTGAAGACCAAACTTGCCACGACTGGCCCTCATCTTTTGATCGAAATAGTCGTTGCGGAGCTTTTTGTATATGGCTACTACGTTGTGTTTCAATGCAAGTGGTCCGGCCACTGCCCAAAATTCCCAGTTGGCATAGTGTCCGCCACAGAGTAACACGCTCTGTCCTTTCTCTGCATAAGCGTTCATCACCTCAGCGCCGATGGTTTCATAGCGTTCGCGGGCTTCTTTTTCAGTAATTCCAAAATTCTTGACGCTTTCTACCACCAAATCGCAAAAATGCTTGTAGAAGAGTTTCATGATCTCTTGGCACTCTGCTTTGGTCTTTTCTGGAAAGCACTTGGTCAGATTGTCCATCACCACTTTTTTGCGATAGCCAACGATATAATATAGAATCACATAAAAGAAGTTGCTGATACCATAAAGTACAGGGTAGGGCAACAAACTCAAAGGGCGAAGCAATAGATAGTAGAGTAGGGCGCTCATTGGAATCAACGGGGAATTTGTAGTTTTAAACCATCATAGGCCAAGTGTACATGGGATGGGAGCATCACGCTAATTTCATCGTGGGTGCCCAACTGATGGGATATATGAGTGAGGTAAGCTTCTTCGACTTCGAGCTCTTCTATCAATTCTAACGCCTCATCCAAGGTGAAATGCGAAGGGTGACTTTCTTTGCGAAGCGCATTCAAGACCAACACTTTGGAACCTTTGATTTTCTCCTTTTGATCTTCGGATATAAAATTAGCATCGGTGATGTAGGTGAAAGGCCCCATGCGAAATCCCAAAACGGGCAATTGAAGGTGCAGCACTTCGATGGGTTCAAAGCCTATGTCGCCAATGTGAAACGGATGCAGATCGATGGCGTGTAGATCCAAGAGGGGAATGCCAGGGTACTTATTGTCAGAAAAACAATAAGCAAACTCCCGCCGCAAGGCTTGTTCCACACGAGCGGTACAATACACATCCATTTTGCGCTGCTGAAAATAATTGTAGGCGCGCACATCGTCTAAGCCTGCAATATGGTCTTTGTGTTCGTGGGTAAACAGCACCGCGTCCAACTTTTCTACCTTCTCGCGCAGCATTTGCTGACGAAAGTCGGGACCGCTATCGATCACCACGCTGGTATTTTCGGTGGCCACCAAAATGGAAGTGCGCAGGCGTTTGTCATACGGATCAGCACTGCTACATACCGAGCAATGACAAGCAATCACAGGTACGCCCTGTGAAGTGCCGGTGCCCAAAAAGGTGATGTGTAGCGTGCTCATTGTATTTCTTTTGCGCGGTGAAATTACTCAATCTCTACCTTTGCAGCGATGAAGGAAAGCAAACACCCTCGAAAAGTGCCCTACATGGTCTATGCAGACATGGAAGGGAATATTTTTGAAGACACCCGATATGAGGCCGTTGGAAGATCTGGATACAACGTGTATCCATTGACACCGGAAGACTTTATCGAGTTGCCCTACGGAAGTGATTTATTCACCCTGCCCAGTCGCCGTCCGTATGGACTGGACACGGCAACCGGAGAATACGTGATTCGAGAAGATGTGCAAGCGGTGGCGGCGCTCATTTCTCCCGCGCACACGCAAACCTTCATGGCGGCCTTCGGTACCGACGAAGAAAACGCACCGACTTTGCCCTTGTACGCCTATACCGTCATCGGATGGCTGGATGAAAAGTTCTATTGCACGGCAGTGCGCATCGATCCAGACGAGCGTCAGGATTTAGAAAACTTTGATCAGAGTTTCATCGAATTAAAGACAAGAGAACGCATCGAGCAGAGTCCCGAGAACCGATTGATTCGTCATTTGGGAGAAAACTGCAGCATTCGTTATCAGTGTCCTGCTGCACGAAATTTTTTCTTAGGAAGATGGGAGTGTCCCATTCCCGTTTCTCCTGCTTGCAATAGCAATTGCATTGGCTGCATCAGTTTCCAGCCAGAAGAACACGAGATATCCTCCTCACAAGAGCGGTTGGACTTTATTCCCAGTGTAGCAGAGATTGTAGAATTTACAGTGCCTCATTTAGAAAAAGCCGAGCGCCCCATTATCAGTTTTGGTCAAGGTTGCGAAGGCGAGCCCTTGCTCGTGTGGCAATTGATCCGCGATGCGATCAAGAAGATACGATCCTACACCGATCGCGGAGTCATCAACATCAACACCAACGGCAGCAAGCCCCACGCCGTGGAAGAACTGTGCAAAGCAGGACTCAACAGCATACGCGTCAGCACCAACAGCGTGCGCAAGAGCGTTTATGAATCCTATTACTTGCCCAACAATTATCAGTTTGAAGACATCCGTGAGTCCGCGCGCATCGTGCGCCAATACGGCGGATGGGCCAGCATCAACTATTTCACCTTTCCCGGCATGACCGATCATCCCGAGGAGTTTCAAGCCTTGCGGGAGTTCATACGTTATACAGACCTTTCCATGATACAATGGCGCAACTTCAACATAGATCCCGATTGGTACTTGGGCAAGATCGGCATCACCGAGCTTCCCGAGGGCGTAGGCATCCGCCAAGTCATGCAGTCCCTCCGTCAAGAATTCCCACATCTACGTTACGGTTATTTTAATCCCTACGACGCGAGGGAAAGCGCGAAGGGAGTTACTAGATACTAGAGACAAGTGACTAGATACTAGTTACTAGTCACTAGTCACTAGTCACTAGTCACTAGTCACTAGTCACTAGTCGTTCGTCACTAGTCGTTAGTCACTAGTCACTAGTCACTAGTCGTTAGTCACT
>JAIXWX010000022.1 GCA_027491075.1 Flavobacteriales bacterium | reverse complement strand
ATTCTTTTCGCAATAAGTGAAAGCGTTTAGTTTTCATGGATTAAGGAATTTGATTAAGGTGAACCGAATGTAAATATTTTCAATTCTCAAAACAAGAAAATATTGGATTTTAACAGATTACCTAGGAGGAATGTCAAAAATGACTACATAAGCACCCTGATTGAAATATGCTGGTAACAAAAAAAACCTTCTCATTGAGAAGGCTTTTTTTGTTGAATATTTTATTTAAATAATCCGTGCAATTGACCGTCGATGCCGCTGACAATTTTCCCCAAGTCCTCGGCTTTCTCATGAAACTTATTGGTGTCGATGTCAATGACCAAGAGTTTGCCTTTGTTATAGGTGCTGATCCAAGCTTCGTAGCGTTCATTCAAACGTGTCAAATAATCTAGTCGAATCGCCTCCTCGTATTCACGTCCGCGCTTTTGAATATTTTCTACCAAAGTCGGAACAGAGGCTCTCAAATAAATAAGAAGATCTGGAGGAGTGATAAACTCATCCATCACCCCAAAAAGATCCGCGTAGTTCTCAAAATCGCGAGTCGTCATCAAGCCCATCGCGTGAAGATTGGGCGCGAAAATGAAGGCATCTTCATAGATGGTTCTATCCTGTACAATCTTCTTGGCGTTCTTCTTAAGCTCTATTAGTTGGCGAAATCTACTCTTCAAAAAGAATACTTGAAGATTGAAAGACCAACGCTGCATGTCTTTGTAAAAGTCAATCAAATATGGATTGTCATCCACTTCTTCGAAGTGCGGTTGGTATTTATAATGTTTGGCTAGCAGAGTGGTGAGGGTGGTTTTGCCCGAGCCAATATTTCCTGCAATGGCTATATGCATAATTTGTTTAGGTAAAATAACAAGGACGCAAAGTAAAAAAGAATATTCAAGAATACAGTGAGTGTTAGTAATTAGTGTTCACTCATTTTGAAGATCTTTACTTCTGTTCCCGTGAGACAATGAAGCATGTTTCCATGAAGGGCAGGAAAACCCTTGCACTCCTCGGGAAGGGTCAGGCGCATCTCATCAATTTTATTTTCTCCCAAAAAAACAAGTTCAGCACGTTCCCTATACACGAGGGTACTTCCGTTTCGAGTAGTAGTAAAGTTGCCGTCGAAATTTACTTTTATGGTGTATTTATAATTCGCATAAATATCGAATACCATAATCCCAATTGCAGGATCGGATAAATACAAGTTGTTTCCAGATTCTTTGATCATTACTGGATGTACCTCTTTTCCAATTAATGGGGCGATGTTGCCTGAGGAATTCAGTATAGAAAATTGCTTATCTACTCGATGAAGGGTAGTGGAACTCGCATCCCAAAGCCAATACGCGTCCCCTCTTGATGCAGCCACTGCTTCTACCTGTCCGAACCCCTGTAGAAATAAATCGATCACTCCTCCTTGTTGGCTCAAGGTGTTGTCGAGAACAATCATTTTTCCTTGCTCTTTGTAAAACAGCAAAGGCTTCATGCCATTGGTCAAATCGATATATGTGATATTTCCGAAGTCTAAACTGCTATTCTTAAACAACAGATTCCCTTTGTTATCACGTTTTTCGATGGTTCTTCCATTCGCGAGGTAAAAATTACCTGGCTCGTCGAGGGCAATGAGTTGGGCATCACTCGTGAATGAGCGATCAAAAATCAATTGCATCAATAGTATTGGAAGGATCAATAAGTGCATCATGCGTTTTGCAAACGCAATTTTAATACCGATTCGACATGGAAACGGTCGTTGGATAGACGAGGTACTTTGTGTTGGCCGCCCAACTTGCCTTGAATCTTCAACCACTCGTAAAAGGTGCCTTTTGCAACGGAGCGAAGAATGGGAGTTTTCAAATTGAGGTCAAAAGCTCTTTTCGCTTCATAGTCGGTGTTCACTGCTTTTAAAGCTTCATCTAAATGCTTTAGAAACTCCGAAACATCGTGGGGCTCTTTATCGAATTCGATGACCCATTCATGCGCTCCACCACCCGTCTCTTGATAGAAAATTGGTGCCACTGTATAGTCGCTTACATGCGCCCCCGTGGCTTCTGAGGCCTTCGAAATGGCATAGTCAGCATTTTCGACCATTAGCTCTTCGCCGAATGCGTTGATATGGTGCTTGGTTCTTCCACTCACTTGAACTCGGAAGGGATATTTCGAGGTGAATTTCACGGTGTCGCCCAAGAGGTATCTCCACAATCCAGCATTGGTGCTGATGATGATGGCGTAGTTTACACCGATCTCTACTTCGTTTAATGACAAGGTACGTGGGTTCTGTTTTCCCAATTCTTCCATGGGCATGAACTCATAATAGATGCCATAATCAAGCATGAGCAATAAATCTTCCTCGTCTATTCTATCTTGAATTCCGAAAAATCCTTCGCTGGCATTGTAGGTTTCTACATAGTTCATGGAACCGCTTCCAATGATCTTTTCAAATTGATTTCTATAGGGTTTAAAGCTTACGCCTCCATGCATGTATAATTCCAAGTTAGGCCATACGTCTTTGATGTTGTTGGCCCCATGCTTTTCTATGATTCGCTTTAGCAACACCAGTGTCCAGCTGGGCACCCCTACAATGGTGGTTACATCTTCAAATGCCGTTGCCTCGGCCATGGCTTCGATTTTCTCCTCCCAATTGTCCATTAAGGCAATGTCGCGAGAAGGTACTCGTCGCAATTCTACCCAAATGGGCAAGTTGCGTATAATGATGGCTGATAAATCTCCGGTATATCCTTCTTCGTTGAAGGGATTTATTTTAGAGGAACCACCCACTACCAGCGTTTTTCCAGTGTACAAATTGGCGGTAGGTCGCTGGTGATAGTACAAGGCCAACAAATCTTTTCCACCTTTATAATGACATTCTTCTAATGCTTCCTTACTCACTGGAATGAATTTGCTGCGGGCATCTGTAGTTCCGCTTGATTTGGCAAACCACTTCAATCTAGATGGCCACAATACATTTTGATCTCCCTCTCGCAGTCGATCTACATAAGGTTTGAAGTCTTCATAGGTGCGAATTGGAACAGCGGCTTTAAAATCTTTTAAAGTTCTGATGCGACCAAAATCATGCTCCAAACCAAAACGGGTAAGTGCAGCTTCGTCTATTAGGCGGGTAAAAAGCTCTCCTTGCACCTCCATGGGATACTTCATAAAGAGCTCAATCTGATGAATTCTCTTTTTGATAAACCAGGAGAATAAAGAATTTAAAGGCATGTCGGAGTGCTTGAGTAGTGCAATATAATAAAATTAGTTGTTTCAGATGGTCTTATCGTTTTGTAAATGGGAAATGATGGCGAAAAGAACGCTTTTTTCACCTCTTTTTAGAATCTTGGCTACAACATCGGTTCTATTGGTAATAGCGGTGAGATCTTTCAACAATTGCACTTCATTGGGTGACCAAGGCATACCGGACCGAGGCGCCTCTTGTTCTTCTTTTCCCTCTTTTATTGGCAATTGGGAGGCAAGGTCTTGAAAGAAAACCATTTCTTTTTCGTCTGGAATTTTATCCGGAGCGCTCGAGAGAATAGAGCGAACACTTTCTTTTAGTCGCAGTTCGTTTTCATCGCCATCGGATTTTTTTATCTCATCCACCAATGGTTTTATCGAGTCAAAAACATCCTTCTTATTCAATTGACCTTTAAGCAATCCATAAAAGGTAACAGGCGGTTCTTCAAAACGATCCAATGCCAATAGATAACGCGAAATGACGGTGGCATTGTAGTTCATTTTCTTTGACTTCAATTCTTCTACATATTTCCGTAAGCTTTCAGCTTGAAAGATTTCGCTGGGAACTCCATCCCCGCGCTGGTGATCTTTCTGATGCCGAATAATGATATCAATTATCCCATCGCCATATGCTTCAATTTTTCTTTCTCCAAATCCAGAAACATTTTCCAGTTCTTCTTTGGTCATGGGCAATTGTTCAATGAGCTGATGAAGTGTGTTGTCATTGAATATCACGTACGCAGGCACGCTCTCTAGGTCGGACAATTGTTTTCTGTATTTTTTTAGTTGCTCATAAAGCGTATCGCTATCGGTGAGTTCATGCACCTTTGTTTTTTTATCAGCGCCCTCAGTAATTTCTTCCATTCGTTTTTCTTCCTTCACTAAATCCACTTTGTAGTGACCTCTTAGAATCATGTCTGAAAAAGGAGTGGAGCGTAGGTGATTATTCTCCTCGTATAAGACTTCGAATGCACCAATCTGCTGAAGCTGAAGTAACCAATAACTCCATTCACCATAGGAGAATTCTTTTCCCATACCAAAGGTTTTCAATTCATGCAATTTTTTCTCTTTGATTTCTGCAGCATAAGATCCTCTTAAAGTTCCAATTAAGAGTGGGATGGTGATGGCAATTCCGCCCAACTCTGCTCGTTTCAAAGCAGACAAAGCTTTTTGAGCTACTATACTTCCGTCAAAATGAACGGGTGGATTCTTGCACACATCACAATTGCCACAGTTGTCGCGTAGGTTTTCGCCGAAATAATTTAAGAGTAATTTTCTTCTACATATTCGGGCCTCTGCATATTCTTGCATTCGACTGAGCTTCTCATGATTGATGTCTTTCTGTCCGCTTTGAGTGGCAAAATCTCGCAGTAAAATCACATCGGCATAGGAATAATACAAGCGAGTATAACTTTTCATTCCATCTCTTCCTGCACGCCCTATTTCTTGATAATAATTCTCTATGGACTTAGGCAAATTGTAGTGCATCACATATCGCACGTTGCTTTTGTCGATACCCATTCCAAAGGCAATGGTGGCGCATACAACTTTTATTTTATCAAAAATAAAATCCTCTTGAATGCGGTTTCGATCTTCGGCACTCATTCCAGCGTGATAGAATGCAGCGTTCACCCCAAGCGTTTGAAGCTCTCCTGCTAGCGCCTCGGTTGTTTTCTTAGCGGTGCAATAGATGATCCCAGCGTCTGCATGATACCTTTTTATGATCGAAAGTATATCGTTGATTTTTTCTTTTTTCTTCATCCCGTATTTCACACTCAACTCCAAATTAGGTCGATCAAATGATGCAACAAATGTCGCGGGATTTTTTAGGCCTAGGTGTGAAAGAATATCTGTCTGCGTAAGTCGATCTGCCGTTGCAGTGAGCGCCATCATGGTGGCATTTGGGAAGGCGATGCGCAGTTGGTGTAGCTGTTTGTACTCTGGCCGGAAATCATGTCCCCATGATGAAATACAATGTGCTTCGTCCACTGCAATAACATCCACTTTTAGTTTTTCCATGATATGGGATGGAATGGCAATGGCCTTTTCTGGAGATAAATAAAGGAGTTTTAATTCTCCATTTTTCGCTTTTTCAAATACCTCGTCACCCTCTTTGTTGCTTTGAGAACTATTTAAAAATGCGGCGGCAATACCATTGGATTTCAATTGATCCACTTGGTCTTTCATCAAAGAGATTAAAGGGGAAATGACAAGGGTCAGTCCATCCTTTAACAAAGCAGGAATTTGATAGCACATGCTCTTTCCTCCGCCTGTGGGCATGAGCACAAAGGTGTCTTGACCACGCAATACGGAATCGATTATCTCTCTTTGATTGTCTCTGAATGTATCATAACCAAACGCAGACTTCAACGCAGACTCTGCGGATTCAAACTTCATCATGCCTTCTTGTTTTTTTTTGCAAAGTAGAGAACTTCGTCTCGAATATCCTATTCCAGTTTATTCTTGTTAAATTCGCGCCCTTATTCGGCTCCGTAGTTTAATGGATAGAACGAGAGATTCCGGTTCTCTAGGTAGGGGTTCGATTCCCTTCGGGGCTGCAAAAAAAAAAGCCTTTCAGGGTTTGCTGAAAGGCTCTTTTTTTAATGAAAGCTATTATTTGGAAACTTCAGCACCAGGGGTGTACTGAATTCCAAATGCTGCCGAGTGAGGTGCACCAAATCCAAGTTCAATGTGATATCCCCATCTTTCATTCACGGTCCTTCTATATCCAACAGGCAATATTTGTAGGTTGATGAAGTTAAAGGAACGTGTGCCGAAAAAGCTATTGTTGGGTTGATCTTTATCAATAAGGTTATACTGCTGACCGATTCTTAAACCACTATAAAAGTTTCTTTTTTCATTAAAGCCATAGTGAATCAAGGGACGAAAGGTTAATGCAAATTGATGCAGTCTAAATCTGAAATCTTGACTCTCCGCAAAGAGTGTTACATCATCCAGTTGAAAGAAAATATTGCTATAAGAAGCACTAAGTCCTAAACTGATACGATTTCCTAATTGTCGATCCATGTTGAGAATGACGCTAGGGGAGGCTGTAATTCGCACTTCCCCGTCTGTAAAGGAGCTCAGAGCAATAGCATAGAGAGGTGCGAAGAATCTCCCTCCGATGGATCCTCCAACGAACGTCTGCTTGCTGTAGCGCTGTGCAGATGCAATTATTGGAACACATAATAACAAGCAAAGGATTATTTTTTTCATAGTAGTTGAGTGATGTTAATTTTCGAAGTCATTGTATTTATTCAGTTTAAAGCATAGGCCAGCTTGAACGAGATAAGGGGCCCCAGCAGAAAACTCAATTAAGCCGCCAATATGAGATGTTAGGAAAGCTCGGCAACCGATGAGGGTAATTTTCGGAACCACATGGAGCGCCCTGAATGTTGGGAGACCATCCACTTCAGGAATAAGATGGGTATTTCTTGACATGAAAAGAAATCCGGCGCCTAATCCAGAGTAAACTTGAAAATTCTTCTCCCGCCAATAAGCATAGTTTCCATGCAAGCCCAAGAAAGCACGATCCATGTTTAACTCATAGTCTTTGAAATAAGAAAGCCCCTCATGATCGATAAACTCTTGATTGGGAGTAAAGAATGAATATCGCTGATAGGTGGCAGTGCATCCAAAGGAAAAGTCGTTGTCTAGACAAACATCGAAGCTCAAACCATATACAGGAGTCACGTTTATAATTCGACCGAAAATAGATGTAAAAGCGCTCTCTGTGTATCGCAGATTCCAAATAGAAGATCCTCCAAAGACAGACAAGTACTTCTCTCCAATTATTTCCTGATGTTGGCCATGGCTTGATAAAGTGAGTAAGAGATACAATAGTTGGAGAAGCAAGTATTGCTTTTTCATGGGCGTTTAAGATTTAGTGAACGCAAGAAAAAGAATTTTTTCATTGCTTCCAATGCCAAGTTTTCGATAAAATCGAAAAGTAATAAATTGAAAAGAGGGAATAAAAAAAGCCAGCAATCGCTGGCTTTTGTAGTAGCGGGGACAGGACTCGAACCTGTGGCCTTTGGGTTATGAGCCCAACGAGCTACCAACTGCTCCACCCCGCAATGTCAAATATGTAATCCCTTTGTTAAGGGGGTGCAAATATACACTAATTTTGTATTTTACAAACGAAATAAGATAAAAATTGGAAAAGCGCCACAGAGCAGGTTTTGTAAACATTATTGGCAATCCTAACGCAGGAAAATCAACGTTGATGAACGCACTGCTTGGAGAAAAGTTGAGCATCGTTACACCAAAAGCTCAAACTACTCGCCACCGTATTATGGGAATTCTCAACGGTGACGATTATCAAATCGTTTACTCGGATACGCCCGGTGTATTGGATCCTAAATACAAATTGCAAGAAGGCATGATGAAGGCCGTTGGTTCTGCATTGGTCGATGCGGACTTACTTCTTCTTGTAATTGATGCGTCAGATCCTAAACTTTTCCATGAACCAACTCTTCAGAAAATCGCGAAAATGGAGGTGCCTGTTTTTGTGGTGTTGAATAAATTTGATATCGTTGGAAATGAAGGATCGAATTTGGTTTTTCAGCGATACAAAGAAATACTTCCAAATGCTAAAATATTCCCGGTTTCTGCTTTGGAAAAAATCTATATTAAAGAACTCCTCGCTGAAATATTGGACGTGCTTCCAGAATCACCTCCGTACTTTCCCAAAGAGGACATCAGCGACAGAACAACTCGTTTCTTTTGCACAGAAATAATTCGTGAGAAAATCCTGCTCAACTATGATAGAGAAATTCCTTATAGCTGCGAGGTATTGATTGAAGAATATAAGGATGAGCCGGAAATTGCTCGCATTCGCGCATTGATTCTCACTGAAAGAGAATCGCAAAAAAGAATTCTTATCGGACACCAAGGTTCTGCATTAAAAAGAGTGGGAACTCAAAGCAGAAAAGATATGGAGTCGTTCATTGGCAAGAAAGTTTTTCTGGAGATGTTTGTGAAGGTGGATGAAAACTGGAGAAACGATCTGGGACGTTTAAAACAATTTGGTTACTGGGAGTCATGATTGTTTTTCCTCACTGCAAAATAAACATCGGGCTATTCGTGACTGGAAAGCGATCGGATGGATTTCATTCTTTAGAAAGCGTATTCGCTCCAGTGGATTGGAGAGATGTATTGGAAATCAATCTCAACGATTCTCAAGATTGTACCCTGCGGATTAGCGGCGCCTTGATAGAGGGTGATCCCATGACAAATATTGTAGTGAAGGCATATCAGATTTTACGTGAATCCTATGCTATCTCTGGAGTGGATTTCCATCTGCTCAAAAACTTGCCTACGGGTGCAGGTCTAGGCGGTGGCAGTGCTGACGGAACTTATGCGTTGAAAGCATTGTCTGAACTGTTCCAACTTTCAATCAATCAAGAAGAGCTGCTTTCTATGTCTGCGCTTCTTGGAAGTGATTGTCCTTTTTTTGTGGAGAATAGTATAGCATTCGTTTCAGGAAGAGGGGAGGTAATGGAAAGAATGAATCTAAATCTCTCTTCTTATTTTATCATGATCGCTCACCCGGGAATTCACGTTAGTACGGCTGAAGCGTACAAAATGCTAAGTCCGTCTCCCGCTTCTTTTGACTTGAGAAAGCTTCCGGAGCTCGCGATTGAAGAATGGAAAAATCATATTCGAAATGATTTCGAAGCTCCAATGGTAAAGGCCTATCCCATTATCGGCGAGTGGATTCAAAAAATGTATGAGGGACAAGCGCTTTATGCAGCAATGTCTGGAAGTGGTAGTTCTGTCTTTGGAATTTTTTCTTCTAAAGAAAAAATGATGAGCGCTTCCTCTTCCTTCAATATTACTTCTGCGCGACTTTATACAGGTAAACTCCTATAGGTAAGAATATGCTATTGGGAATCCAAACGGCAATCGATGCCGGCAAGCCAATGGTCATTGCACTCACTGCCGCAAAGCGTGATATGAAAATAAAGATAAATCCAATCACCACGGCAAGCAATAAATGAAGCCCCGTGCCTCCGCGCGATTTTCTAGATGCAATCGTCACTCCAATCAATGTAAGAATGTAAATACTGAAAGCATTAGCGGTTCTGCTGTACTTCTCAATTTCAAACTCCGCAATTTTTCCAGAGCCTGCTTTTTTTTGAACCTCAATGAAATCAGTAAGTTCTTCCGTATTCATGGTGCCTACCGTTTCTGGTCGTAAACCAAATGTGTCCATATCCATAGGAAGCACAGTGTCTATTCGCAAGACAAAGCGTACGTTTTCGCTTCCATCAGGCAGAAAAGATCGCACTTGAGCATTGTTGATGGTCCATGATTTTTTTTCCGGATTAAAAGTAGCTCCAGTAGAAATGAGCTTATAGGTAAGCTTGCCTTTTTCCCATTTTTCTAAGGAGAAATTTGTTCCTCCCATTTGAGAAGGGATGAATTGATAGAAATGAGCAATCACCCCTGGTTCCACCTCACGATGAATATTCTTATCGTCAATATTGATCGCCTCTTTTAAGTACTTTAATTCAAAATCCAGTTTGTCTTTATTGGATTTGGGCACGATATAATGACTCAATGCCAAAGAAACCAATACCAAAATGGAGGAGGCGATAAAGTAGGGCCGCATGAAACGTTTATAGCTAACACCGCCGCTAAGAATGGCAATCACCTCACTCTTTTGTGCCATCTTACTGGTAAACCAAATAATCGTCAAAAAGATGATAAACGAACTGAGTATGGTTCCAAATTGAATAGCAAAATTGAGGTAGTAGTCTAATACTATTCCAGAGATCGGAGCTTTGGATTTTACCAGATCATCTACATTCTCGCTGATGTCAAACACTACAAGAATGACAATAAAGGCAGCGATCATGAAACCAAAGGTTCCAAGAAATTTCTTAATGATATAAAAGTCGAGTTTCTTTATCACAGGCGTTGAGAAAGCTTAGGAACGATCTCGTTCTTCCATTGTGCAAATGTACCTTCGATTATTTTAGCTCTCGCTGTTCTTACCAATCTTAAATAGAAATTCAAGTTGTGAAGCGTTGCAATCTGCATGGCCAAGAGTTCTTCGGCGGCAAACAAATGGCGAACGTATGCTTTGGTATAAAAGTGATCCACATAACTGTCGCCTTCTGGATCGAGAAGTGAAAAGTCATTTTCCCATTTTTTATTGCGCATATTGATCGTGCCGTTCCAAGTAAAAAGTTGACCGTTTCTGGCGTTTCTTGTGGGCATCACACAATCAAACATGTCTACGCCCAAAGCGATGCATTCGAGAATATTGGCCGGTGTACCAACTCCCATTAAGTACCTTGGCTTATCTGAAGGAAGAATATCACAAACAAGTTCTGTCATTTCATACATGTCCTCGTGTGGTTCTCCAACGCTCAACCCACCGATAGCATTTCCCGTTGCTCCTTTGGATGCTACGAATTCCGCACTTTCCCTTCTCAAATCTTTAAATACACTTCCTTGCACGATAGGAAAAAGATTTTGTGTGTATCCGTAGTGTGGACTTGTTTCATTGAGTCGAGTAAAGCAGCGATCGAGCCATTGATGAGTGATATTTAAACTTTTTCTCGCGTATGCGTAATCGCAAGGGTAGGGCGGACATTCATCAAAGGCCATGATGATATCAGCGCCGATCAAGCGCTGGATGTCCATTACATTTTCTGGCGTGAAAAGGTGTCGGCTTCCATCGATGTGCGACTTAAAGGTAACGCCTGCTTCATTGATTTTTCTATTTTGAGAAAGACTGTAAACTTGATAGCCCCCGCTGTCGGTAAGAATGGGGCGATCCCATCCATTAAATTTATGAAGCCCTCCCGCTTTAAATAATATATCGGTGCCAGGTCGGAGGTATAAGTGGTAAGTATTTCCCAGTATGATCTGAGCTTCTACATCCTTCTTTAAGTCTTGCTGTGTGATAGCTTTTACCGTTCCTGCCGTTCCCACAGGCATAAATATGGGCGTTTCAATAACCCCGTGATCAGTAGTAATTAAACCCGCGCGTGCCTTCGACCCCGGATCATGATGCTGTAGTTCAAATGATAGTTCTTTCATCCGTGCGCAAAGATGAGGAAGTTTTTAAACATGAGTATAGGAGTCGCAAGAGTTACTGGAGTTAATAAGGTAATGGGTTAAAAGTTAGCGCTGACTGTTCCCGTTCCCGTTCCCGCCTTACGTCATTTTGTCTCTTATTGAAAAGAAAGACTGTCATTTTGTCTAAAAAATGAAATTGGTATTTTCATTGACTAGCGGGAATCAAACAATAAAAAAAATAAAGTTATGTATTTCACAAAACACAACAACTTCAGTCGTACTGCGTTTCGCAACACTTTTTTTGATGACTCGCTGATGCGTGATTTGTTTCACGGTGGTTTTGGTGCTGAGTTAACAAGACCTGCAGCAAACATCAAAGAGTCGAAAGAACATTTTACCATTCAGCTTGCAGTTCCAGGATGGAACAAAGAGGATTTTCAAATTGCTTTGGAAAATAATCAACTGAATATTTCTGCAGAGAAGCATGAGCAGACCGATGCAGAAGGAGAAAAGTTCACACGCAGAGAATTTCGTCAACAAAGCTTCAAGCGTAGCTTCGAGTTATCGGATAGTATTGATGCAAGAAGTATTTCTGCTGAGTACACCAATGGAGTCTTAACGTTGACTTTGCCGAAGAAACAAGAAGCGCAAGTGGAGTCGGTGAAGCGTATTGAAGTAAAGTAATCGAATCCGCAAAAAATGTGAAAAGGATACGTGTAAAGAACTAGATTTTATTTATTTGGTTAGTCTTAATGGGTTATCGAAGGTGAAGGTGGATTTTTTTTGAAAGGAACCAGGGGCACAAGTGCCCCTGGTTTTTTTGTACTGCATGATTAAATTTACTTCAAGACTATTAAGGAATCAAGGATGTTTTCTTCACTATTTTTTACTCTTTAGTTTTAATCTAAGCTTTCTTTTAAATGATGACATGGATTCTTCTTCTGAAAAGAGTTCATAATAATCTATTTTATTGAAAACTCCGTCACTAAGTAAAAGTAAATATGGAGTTCTTTCCCTTGTATTGATGGGATTCAAATAGGCAAGAAAAATATATTTTTCATAAGAAAGTTTGAAAAGACTTCTGTACTTTATTAAACTTGTATGGTTTGCAGCTTGGTTGCTAAACGAGTCTGGTAGTCCTAGATAGCATTTACCTTTTCTTTTGATTGCATTGTCCAACATTTTGAGACAGCCGGCACAATTCATATTATTCGTAACGATGATAATAGCCCCTTCCTTCAGTAAGATAGAATCCCCATAGACATTCGTAAATGAAGGTTTCTGACTAAATAAATAGCTTGGTAATAATAGAAGTAAAAGTGTTTTTCTCGCACTATTTATACTCATGTGGTACTTCGCATTTAAAAATCACTCCTCGCCATTTGTCTTTCCTATTGGGAAACTCCATCGAGGTTTTGAAATCCGAAAAAGGGATACCTAAAAAACCTATCGGTATATCTATCGTTAGATAGAAACCACTTTTTGTACGGTCACTAAACGAAAGTTGATTCCAAAAAAAGAGGTCTTTAATTTCCGTTTTTATACTTGTAGAATACCAGAGATCTTCAACATTTATTTCAAATTGCTCTTTGACAATCTTACTATTTACATCGATAATAATTTCAAAGGAAGTCAATGATGAATGGATACCTGAAAGGAGTATTATTTCATTGTTGAGACACTCTATAGAACTTATTTTTGAAACTTCTCCATTCCTAAATAACTCTGGTAAATTCTCAAAGTCACTTTGAGTTAAGTCCTTCTTTGGGATTTTCCAATTAGGTATTTCCAATATCATTGAATCTACTATGTCCAAATCAAAGTTTAGCACTCCAACGAATGGTCTTCCTGTTTCTGAAAAGTAGATTCGTTCTTCTGAGGTAGTGACCAATTTACTTGAAACATATCTGTGCAAAACCTCATTTTTTAGACTTCGTTGAAACGATCTAACTATTTCGAAATCACGGGTAAATTTGCTGATGACCAAAGCATTGGATTTGTAGACATCGGATTCAAGTGCCCATCCGTAAAAGTTATTGTTTATAAAAAAAATATTTTGGTATGAAGGATTAATCGCTTTTGCCTCGATAAAATCCAAGTCGGAATCAAAAAAGAGAACAATACCGGAACCGTGTACGATAAGAGTATCTCCCCGCGCGAAAAAGGATAAAACGTGGTCTGGAAGTTTGATTTTATCTGGCCACTTTAGTTCAATCTCTTTTTGGCCTGCGATAGTTTTATCAAATTTATAAAGCTTTATGCGGTTCTGACCTATCGAGGCAAGTTTTAAGTAATCATCAAGAAACTCGGTAAAACAGTTCTGTCTTGTAAAAATTGATTCATCATCCAATGAATACTGAAACTCACTAATTGAGATGGGTTGAAAAAAAGAATTTTCATTTTCTCGATTAATTTGGCAGTTCCCTTGGAGTGTAAAAAAAATAAAAATGGAAACGACAGATTTTTTCTGTCGTTTCCAAATGAATGCCAAGTCAAAGGTTAACATCTGTTCTCCAAAATCTGTCATTACCTTCGCCCTTTGGTCCAAGAGCCCAACTAGCGTTGTAGACTCTTTTAAAAGGTTCTCCCGCCACTTGAACAATCAATTGATAACTTCCTTCGTAGATTTTGTTCTCTACTTGGCTATCAATATGCTCCAAAGCTAACCGACAGTTATCTTTGTCGATTTGGTCAAAGTTAGCTGGAAAACCTCCTGCTGCATTTTGTGGAATGCACCTTTGATTTCCAGGCGAATGACAGTTTAAACATTGTTCTCCTGCAACAAGAATAGAACCTGGATCCCATGAGACATAACGAAACCAGATACCTAGTGTGCCGTTATGGCGAATACGACAGATGCCAGGTCCAGCTCCATAGGAGCTTAGAAAAGACGCAATCATGATAATTGCTAAAAAAAGTTTTTTCATTTTCTTTGTTTTTTTGTTAGCACTAGTTATCAGTAGTGTTTCTGAGTTTTTAAGGCCTTTTCAACAAATCGAAAATATGGTAATCGAGATTTCTATTTTTTTTTTTTAACTTATTGTTAACTAATTAGGATATTGATATTAAAAGTTCTAAATCGATAGTTTTTCATGATTAGCTTTATTTCTGGGTTCTTAAACCAGAGAAGAGGTAAGAAATGTTTTACTAAATTCAATGGACGGGTACAAATAGACAATCCCAGATTTCATGCTAACTTTTTTATTTCGAGTTCCTCCTGTGTTGTACCATGGTTGCTCTAACCATTCGGAAATTGAAGTAAGAGTTGCCATTTGTTTTAAGAATCACAATATCGCTTGAATGAGCTTGATAATCTGAACGAAGGTAAGGAAGCACATTCCTTTTTTTAAGGTGAGTACATAAATTTGATATAGAATGGAATAAAGTAATTTATGTTGAATAAAATTATTCGATGAAAATCTCTATAAACAAAATATTTGTTTTGTTATCTACTATCAATAAGCACTTCAGTTTTTTTTGGGGAGCTTTCACCTCCATAACTCCTTTATTTTCATTCAAATACCGAAAAGCATAGCTGGAAATCAACTTGTGTTTAAAAAAAAATACGTGTTTTGTGGGGATACCCCCCTACAAACAGGGGTGGTTTTGTAAAAAAAGTATACTTTTGCGCCAACAACCCCCAAAAAAACATGAGTACGAATCGATTTCAGGCACTTTCTGAATTAAATTATCGTCAGCCTCAAGAACCAGAAGCTCCTAAAAAGAGAGTTTCAGAGTATTTCGGCGACAACGTGTTCGCTTATTTTAAAATGCGCGAATACCTCACGGATGATGCATTTGAAAAATTGATGGACTGCATTCAAAATGGATCGCGCATCGATCGTCAAACCGCGGATCACGTGGCTGCAGCTATGAAAGAATGGTCAATTCAAAAAGGCGCTACGCACTATACTCACTGGTTTCAACCATTGACCGGATCGACCGCTGAAAAGCATGATAGTTTCTTTAAGCCGATAGGCGACGGACGTGCCATTGAAAAGTTCGACGGTTCGATGTTGGTTCAACAAGAACCTGACGCTTCTTCGTTTCCAAGCGGCGGTATTAGAAATACGTTTGAAGCACGCGGATACACTCTTTGGGATCCGTCTTCCCCCGCTTTTATCGTGGGTAATACTTTGTGTATACCAACAATTTTCATTTCATATACCTCTCATGCGCTGGACTATAAAATGCCTCTGATGAAGGCATTGCACGCGGTGGATCAAGCTGCTACTGCTGTTTGTCAATACTTCGATAAGGAAGTGGTGAAGGTTAATACCTCTTTGGGTTGGGAACAAGAGTATTTCTTAATTGACTCTGCGTTGTACAATGTTCGTCATGATATCGCAATGACGGGAAGAGCGTTGTTTGGAGCGCGCCCAGCCAAAGGCCAGCAACTGGAAGACCATTATTTTGGTTCAATACCGGAGCGTGTCCTTGCCTACATGCAAGACTTCGAATACGAAGCGCATCTTTTGGGGATTCCTGTAACAACACGTCACAACGAAGTCGCACCAAACCAGTTTGAGTTGGCTCCCATGTTTGAAGAGGCTAACTTGGCCAACGACCACAATCAATTGGTGATGGACGTGCTAGAGAAAACAGCTCGTAAACACAATTTCCGAGTTCTATTGCATGAAAAACCTTTTGAAGGAATCAACGGCAGTGGAAAGCACAACAACTGGTCGTTGAGTACCAATACAGGGGTCAATCTGCTTAAGCCTGGAAAAAATCCGAAAAGCAATATGCAGTTCCTGACGTTCTTGGTGAATACCATTGCAGCGATCTATGAGAATGCGGACGTGCTAAGAGCATCTATTGCTTCGGTAGGTAATGATCATCGACTTGGAGCCAACGAAGCTCCACCGGCGATCATGTCGGTGTTCCTTGGTGAACAACTGAGTGCGATGTTGGATGATTTGGAGAAAAATATCAAAGCTGGTAAAATGACTCCAGAGGATAAAACCGTTCTCAAGTTGAACATCGGAAAATTACCTCAAGTATTTTTAGACAATACGGATAGAAATAGAACCTCCCCATTTGCATTTACAGGAAACAAGTTTGAGTTCCGCGCCGTGGGTTCTTCTGCGAATTGCGCAAATGCAATGATTGTTTTGAATACCATCGTTGCGAACCGTTTACATCAATTCAAAAAGGATGTGGATGCACGCATCGAAAAGGGTGATGATAAGGATGAGGCCATTCTGAAAGAATTGCAACGATTAATCAAAATGAGCAAGGCCATTCGTTTTGAAGGAAATGGCTACTCCGATGATTGGGTCAAAGAAGCCGCTAAGCGTGGTCTAAGCAATATGAAGGACACACCAAGTGCTCTAAAGGTGTGGAAACAGAAGAAAGTTCAAGAGATGTTTGATCGTTTGAATGTTCTTACTCCTGAGGAAGTACACGCGAGATATGAGATCGAAGTAGAGAACTATATCCGTCGACGTGAGATTGAAGCGAGGGTTACAGTAGATATTGCTATGAACCACATTCTTCCTTCGGCTTTGTCATATCAAAGTCGTTTGGTCGAAAACGTGTTGGGCTTAAAAGACGTGCTTGGAGCTGCCGAGGCGAAAGCAGCGACTAAAACTCAAGTGGATCTCATCAAAGAAATAAGTGGTAATGTGAACGCCATGAAATCAGCCATTGATAAGATCAATCTGGAGAGAAATAAACTTTCGAAGTTGGATGTGGAAAAGCAAGCAGAAGGTTACTCTCTGAAAGTTAAGCCTTTAATGGATGAAATCAGGGATAATGCGGATGCTTTGGAAATGATTGTAGACGATGAGAATTGGCCGCTACCAAAAATGAGAGAAATACTCTTTACCAGATAATTGGTAGAAATCAAAGACTAAAAAGAGATCTTTTCTTTATGAAAAGGTCTCTTTTTTTATATTAGCAACCGATAACCAAATTAATTGCGAGGAAAGTGAATTATCCTAATTTTTTGTGACACAAAGTTGATTATTCACTATTTTCGTCGCCACCATTAAAACTGCATGTCAAAACAAAACCTTATGAAAGCCTTGCGCCTGTTCCTCACTGCTACAGCTGCTCTATTGATTTCAGTCGGTACTTTCGCTCAAACCAAAGCCACGAAAAAGGCTGATGTTGAGTTTGATAACGGAGGTTACACCGAAGCTGCACGTCTCTACAAACAAGCCGAACCCGCTGTTAAAGATCTCACAGAGAAGGGTCGTGTTTTTTACCGCATCGGAGAATGTTATCGCCGCTCTACCTTGTACAGTCAATCAGAAGAGTGGTATAATAAAGCAATCACTGCTCAGTACTACAATACAAATAATGAAGTTTACTACGACTTCGCCATCGCGCTTCAAGAACAAGGAAAGTTCGAAGAGGCCATCGCGCAATACAATAAGTATATGGCGAAAGGTGGAGAAAAGAATAAAGCGAATGACAGAGTAAAAGCATGTCAATTAGCTGCTGATAAGAAAGCTGCTAAACCAAAGATCATCCTTGAAAACTTGGCTGCCCTTAACTCAAGTTCTTTTGACTACAGCATCAACATCGCTGGAAAAAAGGATGAGTTCATTTTTTCTTCTTCCAGAAAGGAGTCCAGTGGATCTAGTGTAGATCCAAAGACGGGAGAGGATTTCATGGATTTATTTATCGTTGAAAGAGATAAAAAAGGAAAGTGGGGAACGCCAACTCCTCTTAGTAATGTCATCAACTCGGCCGGCCATGAAGGTGTAGCAGCCTTTGATAAAGACTTTGGGGTGATGTATTATACTTTTTGCAAATACGACAACGGAGATCGTTTTGCATGCGATATCATGGTAGCGAAGAAATCAGGAAATGGATACTCAGATCCTGTTAGCTTGAATATCATTGACCGCTCTGTGGATGATAGTTCAACGGTGGGTCATCCTTGCCTTACTCCGGATCAGAAGTTCATGATTTTCTCTGCAGAAATGCCAGGAGGAAAGGGAGGAAAAGATTTGTGGTACATGAGCTACGATAGCAAAAACGACAAGTTCGGTAAACCAACCAATCTTTCAGCCATCAATACAAAAGGAGATGAGATGTTTCCTTATGTGGCCAAAGACGGCACACTGTATTTCAGTACCAACGGTCGTGGTGGTTTAGGTGGTCTTGATATCTTCAAGGCTGAAAAAACGGGCGATATGACTTTCGGAGCGGCTGCGGGTCTTGAATTCCCAGTGAACAGCTCCTCCGATGATTTTGGATTCATCCTCGAAGACGCTAATGACAAGTCGAAGTTCAGCGGGTTCTTCACTTCTAACCGCCCAGGCGGAAAAGGATTGGATGATATTTATTACTTCATGGAACCACCACTAACATTCTCCATTACAGGTACTGTATATGATGAAAAAACAGGTGCTGCCGTGCAAGGTGCGGATGTGGTAGTGAAGGGCTCTAATGGAGATGACTACAAACTCTCCACCGATGGAAATGGCGGATTTACACTGGATAACACCAAAATCAAACCTGAAACAACCTACTCCATCAAAGTAGATAAGAAAGATTATATCGGTGTCGGAGATAAGTTCTCTACCCTTAAAGCAACATCTTCTATGAATTTGGTGAAGGAATATTTCATCGCTCCTGTAGAAACAGGAAAGGAATATGGAATGCCTATTGTATTGTATCCTTTCAATCAGGCTTCTTTGTTGATTGATGAAACGGTGAATTCAGCTGACTCGTTGAACTATCTGCTGGATCTTATGCAGAAGAACCCAAAGTTTGTAATACAGCTTGAAGCACATACAGATTCGCGTGGAACGGATGATGCCAATCAAAAGCTTTCTCAAGCAAGAGCTCAAACATGCGTAGACTATCTAATCGGCAAAGGAATTGATGCGACTAGATTGCGTCCTGTAGGAAAAGGAGAAAAAGAACCAAAGAAACTGATGGTATCCATGCTAGGTTTCCCAGCAGGTACAGAAATGACAGAAGCTTATATCAACGCGTTACCAGCAGATAAGCAAGAGGCTGCACATCAGCTAAATCGTAGAACGGTATTCAGAATTGTTGATACCAACTATGTCCCTGCACCTAAGAAGTAGATTATTCATTATACCTTTGAGGCCTTCTTGAAAAAGAGGGCCTCTTTTTTTTACCATGACTGATTCCTCAAGATATGCAGCACGCGGTGTTTCTTCTGGCAAAGAAGAAGTTCACGCAGCAATTCAAAACGTTGATAAAGGACTTTTTCCAAAAGCCTTCTGTAAAATAGTGCCGGATTTTCTGACCGGATCAGAAGACCACTGCATTGTTATGCATGCAGATGGGGCTGGAACGAAGTCCTCCTTAGCCTACATGTATTGGAAGGAGACAGGGGACATTTCTGTATGGAAAGGCATCGCTCAAGATGCTTTAATTATGAATATTGATGATTTGTTGTGCGTGGGCGCATCCGATCATATCATGCTTAGCAGCACCATAGGACGGAATAAGAATCTTATTCCAGGAGATGTCATTAAGGCCATTATTGAAGGTACAGAAGAGCTTTTAGTAGAGCTTGCTAAATGGGGAGTGAAAATCGTATCGACGGGAGGAGAAACAGCGGATGTTGGGGATTTGGTGAGAACCATTATTGTGGATTCCACCGTCGTTTGTAGAATGAAGCGCTCCGAAGTAATTGATAACGCGGGCATCAAACCGGGTCAGGTGATTGTCGGCTTAGCGTCTTTTGGTCAAGCCATTTATGAGACCGAATACAATGGCGGTATGGGAAGTAACGGTTTGACGAGTGCGCGTCATGATGTTTTTTATCATGAACTTGCAGATCGCTATCCAGAGAGTTATGATCCTTCCGTACCTGAAACACTTGTTTATAGCGGTTCATACGCTTTAACGGATTACGTCGAAGGCGCTCCGTTGGATGCGGGGAAATTGGTCTTGTCACCAACAAGGACGTATGCGCCTATTATCAAGAAAATTCTGGATCAGCACAGAGAAAAAATCGGAGGAATGGTACATTGCAGTGGAGGCGGACAAACAAAAGTGCTTCATTTCGTAGATCAAGTGAGAATAATAAAAGATAATTTATTCGAAACCCCTCCTTTGTTCCAAGCCATTCAGCAGGAATCTAAAACAGATTGGAAGGAAATGTACCGTGTGTTCAACATGGGACATCGAATGGAGATTTATACGGACGAGGCGACCGCCTTGGAGATTATTCGCATTGCAGAGGAGTTTCAAGTGGAAGCAAAAGTAATTGGCAGAGTAGAGGCGAGCGACAAGAAATCATTGGTAATCACCAGCTCTAATGGTGAGTTTGTTTACGAATAAGAAGAAAGAAATGCAGGATTTACTTCAACGATTAGAAGCCATTGTAGATAGATATAACGAGGTAGGAAAGCTCATCACCGATCCAGACGTAATTGGTGACATGAAGCGCTATCCTTCTTTAATGAAAGAATACAAGGACTTAGAAGATATTGTAGATACGACTCAACGATATAAGAGAATACTCTTGAACATTCAAGATGCGAAAAACGTGTTGGCATCCAACGATGATCAAGATCTAAGAATGTTGGCGCAAGAGGAGTTAGATACCCTGCTTCCAGAAAGAGAGAAAATGGAAGAAGAAATAAAGTTTCTTCTTATTCCAAAAGACCCTGAAGATACAAAGAATTGCATACTTGAAATTCGCGCGGGGACCGGCGGAGACGAGGCATCCATTTTCGCAGGAGATCTGTACCGAATGTACACTCGGTATATTCAAAATAAAGGCTGGAAATATGAAGTGCTTTCCGTTTCTGAAGGAACCATGGGAGGGTATAAAGAGGTTTCCATAGAAGTAAGTGGTCAAGAAGTATATGGGACATTGAAGTTTGAAAGTGGGGTGCACCGCGTACAACGAGTTCCAGAGACCGAAACACAAGGCCGCGTGCATACAAGTGCTGCAACAGTGGCTGTGATGCCAGAAGCAGAAGAGTTTGACGTTGTAATTAATCCAGCAGACATCCAGCGAGACACCTATCGTTCGAGCGGTGCAGGTGGACAGCACGTGAATAAGACAGAATCTGCGGTGCGTTTGACGCACGTTCCTACTGGGGTCGTGGTAGCTTGCCAAGAGGGTAGATCACAACACGAAAATTACGAGAAAGCGCTCACCATGCTTCGTACGCGCATTTTTGAGACCGAAGTAAACAAGCGACAAGAGGAGCGCGCTCGCATGAGAAAGTCTTTAGTGAGCACAGGGGATCGCAGTGCAAAAATTCGGACCTATAATTTTCCACAAGGGAGAATAACAGATCATCGTATCAACCTTACGCTATACAATCTCGACGCAGCAATGAATGGCGAAATAGAAGAGGTTATCGAAGCATTGAAACTAGCCGAAAACACAGAGAAGTTACTTGCATCAGCACAGAATTAATCAATGGAATACAACAAACTAGTAGCCCTAATTCAGGATAGAAAGTCGTTTTTATGCGTAGGTCTGGACACTGACCCTAACAAGATTCCGGCGGGCATTTCTCTTCTCGATTTCAATAAGTCGATCATCGATGCTACTAGAGATTATTGCGTCGCTTATAAACCCAACTTGGCCTTTTATGAGTGTCTTGGAAAAGAAGGTTGGGAAATATTAGAGGAAACGGTTCAGTATATCGGAAACGATCATTTTACAATAGCGGACGCAAAACGAGGGGATATAGGAAATACTTCTTCGTATTACGCTAAAACGTTTTACGAAACCTATGGCTTTGACTCAGTCACGGTTGCCCCTTATATGGGAAGGGACAGCGTCGAACCATTTCTTCAAAATCCAGGTAAATGGGCCATTGTGTTAGCACTCACAAGCAACCAAGGAGCTTATGATTTTCAGACTTTTTCCGATGGGAAATCTGCGCTTTTTGAGAAAGTATTGCAGACTGTTTCGACTTGGGGAACACCACAAAACACCATGTTCGTTGTTGGAGCTACCAAGGCGGAGTTGCTTGAACAAGTGAGGAAGATTGTACCAGATCACTTTCTTCTCGTCCCAGGAGTTGGGGCCCAAGGAGGAAGCTTGGAAGAGGTAATCAAGTTTGGTAGAAATAAAGACATTGGATTATTGATTAACGCAAGTAGATCAATCTTGTATGCGTCATCAGATCCAAGCACTTTCGCCGCCGCCGCTGCAAAGGAGGCAAAGAATCTTCAACTGGATATGGCGAGAATCACGGGCCTTTGATATTTCCGTAAATTTTCATAAATTTATAACTATCTTCTCTAAATAGTGTTTTAACTTTATGAAAATGAAAATTCTCATCACAACTTTTTTCGTGAGTGTTGGACTGATGGTGTCAGCGCAACTCCAGAACGCTCTGATTTCCATTCAAACGGAAGAGGAAGTATTGGGTATGTCAGTGGTTACACTTTGCGGAGGTGAAGTAGATCAAGTGCATCATCTGGGATTGAAGGATGTTACACGAGATCTTCCAGTCGATAACAACACCATGTTCAGAATCGCTTCGGTATCTAAGCTGGTTACGGCGATGGCATTGATGAAACTATACGATCAGGGACTTTTCGGTCTTGATGATGATGTAAGCACTGCGTTGGGTTGGAACTTGAGAAATCCTAATTACCCCAATACCCCCATCACATACCGAATGTTACTTTCTCATACCAGTAGTCTTCAAGACGGAGATGGTTATGGTGATTTTTTGGAGGTAACTTTTCAATCCTTGCCTTTTCCCCCGAACATCAGTGATTTACTCATTCCACTCGGAGTTTTTTATAGCACTAATATGTTTCGAGTAGAGCAACCCGGAACTTTTTTCACTTATAGTAATATCAACTATGGCGTAATCGGTACCCTTATTGAGAAGTGGAGCAATCAACGTTTTGACACCTACATAAAGCAAAACATTCTCACTCCTATGGGAATCACGGGTTCCTATAATGTTACCGACTTATCGGATATCAATGACTTGGCCGTGATTTACAGATATGTAAATGGATGGGTGCCTCAAGTAGATAATTTTCAAGGAGTGGCTCCAACTCCTTTGGATTTTAGCTCTTACTCGCCGGGGATAAATGGATTGGTGTTTGGACCTCAAGGAGGATTGCGCATCAGTGCTTTGGACCTGGCCAAAGTGATGAAGGTACATCTTAACAACGGCCTCTACGAAGGAAATCAAATACTATCTTCCAGTGCAATTCAATTGATGCATGCCCCTGAATGGAGCTATAATGGAGCGAATGGAGATAATTTTTACGGACTTTTCAGAGAATGGGGACTGGGGCTTCAACGTACCACAAATGCACCTTTTGGAGATATTGTTTTTCCTGAGGTGTATATGATGGGACACGCAGGAGAAGCGTATGGTTTGATATCCGATTTCTACTTTGATCCTATATCAGGCAGTGGTATTATTCTCGCTATAAATGGCATTAGAGGCGGCTATGAATACGGGGAATCATCAGCATTTTATAAGGTGGAGGAGAAAATTTTTGACGCAGCGCATGACCACTCTTATTTGATTTGTACAGCGAATGTTAAAGAGAATAAAGAGCAGTATACGCTTCAAGTATATCCCAATCCAGCTACTGATCTGATTTATTTAAGATCAACATCGTTGGTTAGTCCGAAGATTATAAAAGTACACGATGCAAGTGGAAGACTTGTGTATGAACAAGCGATGAATTCTGGAGCCATCATGTCCGTGGACGTGAGTTCATGGGCAGGAGGTTTTTACCAGGTGGAAGCATTTTATAACAATGTGATTTTTCACGGATGGTTTGAAGTCATCCCCTGAGTATTTTCGCCTTCCTTTTATTCTATCTATGTATTCGAATCAACAAGAAAAAGCCGTGCTCTCTTTGCTAGAGGAGGGATGCACGATTCCTTTTATCGCTCGTTATCGCAAGGAAAGAACGGGAGGTTTGGATGAATTGCAAGTTTTAGAAATACAAAAAGAAGCCAAGAAAAGAGAAGAGTTTTCTAAAAGAAGAGACTTTATTCTTCACAGTATTGAAGAACAAGGAAAGCTTACCCTCGATATTAAGAATAGGATAGAAGGGGTTTCTGAACTCAGTGAATTGGAAGACATCTATCTTCCATTTAAGCCGAAACGAAAAACAAGAGCAACCATGGCGAAAGAGAAGGGACTGGAGCCTCTCGCTGAAGCAATATACATGGGTGTTCCGGGAAGTGTGGAAAAAAGAGCTTCTGGATTTATCAATGAGCAGGTCAGAAATGAGGAAGAAGCCATTGAAGGAGCGAAGGATATTATCGCAGAATGGGTGAGCGAAAATTCCGAGTACCGAACGATTGTTCGGTCGAGCTTCGAAAGATTTGCAACAATTAGATCTAAAGTAGCCAGGGACAAGGAAAAGGAAGCATTAAAGTATAAAGATTATTTCGAGTTTGAAGAGTCTTTGAAAAATGCTCCATCACATAGAATCCTAGCGATCATGCGCGGAGAGGAAGAAGGGATGTTGAGAATGCGAATTACTCCTTCTGAAGAAAAGACCTTGGAGAAATTATATTACAAAATAATTCGCAACAACAACGAGTCCGCTGAGATTTTGGAGGATGCCATAAAAGACTCATACAGGAGACTGCTTGAACCTTCTATTGAAAATGAATTTAGGGCCCTTTGTAAAGAGAAAGCGGATGACGAAGCCATTCGAGTTTTTGCAGAGAATCTTCGACAGCTCTTACTGAGTTCTCCGTTGGGACAAAAGAGAATTCTCGCCATTGATCCTGGATTTAGAACGGGTTGTAAGGTGGTTGTTTTAGACGAAACGGGAGATCTTCTGAAGGATACCGTCATTTTTCCCAACGAGCCCCAAAACGAAAAGGCGAAGTCGAAACAAGTGTTGTCTGATCTAATTCAGTCGTTTCGCATTGAAGCCATAGCGGTAGGTAATGGCACAGCGGGAAGAGAAACGGAATGGTTTGTCAAAGAAGTCGTCTCCAAATCAATTCCTGTGTTCGCGGTGAATGAGTCGGGAGCATCGATTTATTCTGCTTCGGAGATTGCAAGAGAAGAGTTTCCAGATAAAGATCTAACTGTTCGTGGTGCTGTCTCTATTGGAAGACGTTTAGCAGACCCGTTGAGTGAATTGGTTAAGATTGATCCAAAGTCCATAGGCGTCGGTCAGTATCAGCACGATGTGGATCAATCGAAATTAAAATCTTCTTTGGATCAAGTTGTTTTGAGTTGTGTGAATGCGGTGGGGGTAAACTTAAACAGTGCAGGAGCATCGCTCTTGCAATATGTCAGCGGACTGGGGCCAAAGGTAGCAAGTGCCATTGTTTCTTATAGAGAAAAAAATGGCGCATTTACTTCCCGTGAGCAGTTGTTGAAAGTGCCGAAGTTGGGTGCCAAAACGTTTGAACAATGTGTGGGATTTTTGAGAATACCTGAAGCTAGTAACCCACTGGATAATACTGGCGTGCATCCCGAGCGTTATACTACTGTTGAAAGAATGGCCAAGGACGTTGGCCTAACAGTTAAGGAACTCACAGGAAATGCGGAGGGTATAAAAAAAATTAAGAAGGAGAATTACAAATCAGAAACGGTTGGAGAAGAAACACTTCAAGATATCATTCAAGAATTGTCTAAGCCAGGAAGGGACCCGCGCAGCGCAATAGAGTCGTTTGAGTTCAGCGAAGTGCGTTCGATAGAGGACTTAAGAGAAGGAATGGTGCTGCCTGGAATAGTTACGAATATTACCAATTTTGGCTGCTTTGTCAACATTGGAATAAAGCAAGAAGGCCTCGTTCATATCAGTCATTTGGCCAATCGTTTTGTAAAAGATCCGATGGAAGTGGTGAAGCTTCAGCAAAAAGTGAAAGTGAAAGTGCTCGGAATTGATCAAGAAAGAAACCGCGTTCAGCTGTCTATGAAGGATCTGTAAGGTTCATTTGTTTTCTTTGATAAAACGCATCCCAAATCACTGAACCAAGGATGATGGTATACTCAATACCGATAATCCACCAATTTTCTTTTCCAAAGGAATACAAGTAGTAACTAAGCATAACGGCACACGAGGCTACCAAAGGCCAGCGGCGAGTGGTAAAAACCGCAATCACAACGGGCAGCGACATATACCAAGGGTGGACAGTGGTCGAAGAAAGCAAATAGAAAAAGTACACCATCAAGCAAGTGCTCAGCGTCGTTTTCTGTTTAAAGTACAAATAACCGACAATGACAAGAAGAAGCAAGGCAAGAGCGGGTCCGATGTAGACGATATAGTTATATCCAGTGATGCCCTCAATCAAATTTCGTATAACAAAATAAACAGAGCCATTGAACTCAAACATGTTATAGTATAGGCTCAAGCTGGAGCTGATGTTATGAATTAGATTACCAGTAACAAAAGGAACAAAAAGCAAAGCAGCTACTCCAACGGAAAGGCTACCGAATAGGAGCGTTTTCTTCCAACCGTATTGTTTCGCCAAAAACGGAACAAACAATAGAGGGATGAACTTGGTACTGATTGCGAATCCAAATGGAATAGAGGCAAGTAGAGGACGTTTAGAAAAAGCCAGTAGAGAGGCCATTACCAAAAGAAGTATCATCATAGCCTCAGGATGTAAATTGCCGGTAAATTCTGTAATGATGAGTGGATTCAAAGCGTAGATACCCGCAAGTTGACCCGCCTGACCGCGTTTGAGCAAGATGTTTACCAGCAGCAGTAGGGTGGTTATTTCAATAATAAAATAGATGATCTTTAAAAATATGATGCGGTGTCCTAGACTATTACCAACTCCTGCGAGCTTTGCTATCCAAGCAGAATTACTCCAAACCATTTGACACACGGGAGGATAAACGGAGTAGTATTCTTTTGAATTCAGAGAGCTGTATAGATCATCGTGTTCGTCAAATATGGTATTGGGATTTTGGACTGCCCATTGACGCGGAGTCCATTCATAGGGATTTTGCCCCACCGCTAGTTGCTCGGCATCCCAGATAAAACGATACACATCGTCTGATAGACGACAAGTATCGTCAAAGAGAAAAAGCGCCCTAAAAATGACAGCAAATACTAAAATAGTACGCCACGAGAGGAACGATCTATTGAACCACCAAATAGCATATCCAGAAAAACAGCAGACAAAAAACAAGGTTAGGTTTTGGTAGTCTTCTCGCTCAACCCACCATGCCAAACCTGCGTACCCGAAAAAGGATAGCGCTAGAAAAAGAATGGAAAATATAACGGGAAACCCCGCTCTGGAGAGCTTTTCAAGCATGAATTAAGCACGCGCGTGTTTAATGGAATAAAACGTAACAAAGAGGTAACCAACCGTCAGCATGAAGTGAAATGGGAACAATCCAAAGTCATCATAATAGAATGCAAGTACCATCCCTGTGATGAAGTAGCAAGCCATCAAAAACTCTCCGAGTGTGAGAGGAGAGATCTTTACTGCACGGTATTTTTTATCGGTCCATGTTCCTTTCTTTCCAGTGCTAATGGCAAATTTTGGAGTACGAACAAAAGCTGATTTTTTTCCGGTGAATCCTTCTAAAACGGCAACCGCGTTGTGCAGTGAAAGCCCCATACTAACGCTCAAAAACATTGGGAAATCAATTACAAAGCGACCCAGCTTTTTGAAAAATGGTGCCGGTGGGCGGCTCACCCAATAAAAATATCCTAGGATAAAAAAGCTTACTAAGAAAGCCGATGCAATCAAGAACAAGGTTTCAAATTGTTTGAAGTGAAACTTGATCATCAGCATGGGAACACTGAGAAGAGAAATACCCAGAATACACAAAAACACTACTGAATTCATCAAGTGAAAAGAAGCATGCACTTTATGAGAAAAACCTAGGTCTTTTGCACCCAATACCTTGGGCATATTTTTCACTGTACATTCCGCTGCTCCTTTGGTCCAACGGAATTGTTGTGCTTTCAAAGCATTCATCTCAGCCGGCAATTCTGCAGGACTTCCAATTTCTGGTAAGTAGATAAAGTCCCAACCTTTCAGTTGAGCACGGTAGCTAAGATCCAAATCTTCCGTAATGGTATCGCTTTGCCAACCGCCTGCATCGTAAATGGTAGACTTTCTCCAGACTCCAGCAGTTCCATTGAAGTTGATAAAGTGCTTAGCAGCATTTCTTCCCATCTGCTCCACCGTGAAGTGGGCGTCCAATCCAAATGCTTGCAAACGCGTAATCAGCGAATAATCTTCATTTAAGTGCTCCCAACGAGTTTGAACGACACCCACGCGGTCGTGTACAAAAAAGTAGGGAATGGTTTGTCTCAAGAAATCTGGACGTGGAACAAAATCTGCGTCGAAAATCGCGGTGAATTCCCCTTTAGAAATATCTAAACCATAGGCCAAAGCACCTGCTTTAAAGCCTTTGCGTTCTGGACGTATGATTTGCTTGATGTCAAAGCCCAATGCTTTTTTCTCTTCTACTTTTTTTCTTCCTACTTCTAAAGATTCATCCGTAGAATCATCCAAAAGCTGGATTTCCATTTTGTCTTTTGGGTAGTCAAAAGCACAGACTGCATCAATAAGACGTTCTACTACATACAACTCATTGAAAACGGGTAGTTGGATAGTGACCATAGGAAGGTCTGAGTCTTTTATGACAGGTTTGACCAGCTTTCTTCTGAAGCGACGCACATATTGTATGGCGAGGTTCAATTGCACAATGCTGTAGAAAAATATAAACAGCAGGAAAAATCCGTAGATGCAAATGGCGATGAGCGAGAGTATTTCCACTTTGGTTATAAGGTTAAATTGAATATTTCAAAATCGTTGTAATGATTTTGTAGCCCGCTAAAATAGTTCCTTTCACCGTACCACTCACCTTACTGACTCCAATACGTGGTCGATATTTTACGGCGACTTCTTCACAATTCATCTTTTGACGCAATGCCTTGACCTGCATTTCTACCGTCCAGCCATAAGTTTTGTCGTTCATTTTCAGTGCATTTAACTTATCAAAACGGATGGCTCTAAACGGACCGAGGTCTGTAAATCGGTGCTTATAAATCACCCTAATCATGAAGGTAGCCAATCTATTTCCGAATATTTGGGGAATGGTCATGCTCCCTTTTTGCCGTTGAGCGTTTTCTCTTGAGCCAATTACCAAATCGACATTTCTGGTTCGAAAAGGTGCGAGCAATAGTTCAATTTCTTCTGGGTAATCGCTGTGATCCGCGTCCATGAATACTATAACATCGGCGGGAGGATTTTCATTATTGGCGTAGCCAATGCCTTTCAGACATGCCCATCCATATCCTTTTAATGGCTGGTCCAGAACGATAGCGCCGCCCTCACGAGCGACCTCCGCGGTGCGATCAGTGGATCCGTTGTTTACAACAATAATATGCCGGATTTCAGGATGATCAATTTCTCCCAAAACTTTACCTATGCTCTTCTCTTCATTCAGAGCGGGTATAATGATATCAACAATCATTTCCTAAAGCTCCATTGAAAGGTGAGTAAACCAAATACTGCGGATATAACAGATCCTATAATAATGGCCATTTTTGATTGAAGCACAAAAAATGGGTCATCAAAGGCAAGCAAAGAAATAAATATGGCCATAGTAAATCCGATTCCGGCTAGCATCCCTGTAGCGGCTACTTGCAGATAATTCATCCCGCTTGGAAGCTGACTTATTCCAAGCTTTATAGCGATGACTGAAAATAGAAACACCCCGATGGGTTTGCCTACAACCAAGCCTAAACCAATACCGAGCATATTTGAAAAATCCGCTGTGAAAAATACATCTGGAGTCAATACGATGGCGGTGTTTACAAAAGCGAAAACAGGCAGTATAAAATATGCCACGGGATAGTGTAGCTTATGTTGCAAGTAAAATGATGGACTAGCAGCACCACCATTTCCAAACGGAATTGCAAATGCGAGGAGAACTCCCGAAATGGTGGCATGCACCCCAGATTGCAACATGAAGTACCACATGGCAATTCCTCCCAGGAGATATGGAAAAAGTTTATTGACTTTGAGTTTATTCAACAGGAGAAGGACTCCCCAAATACCTAGAGATATTCCTAGCATCATCCATTTGATTCCTGAAGAATAGAAAATAGCGATAACCAGAATGGCCCCTAGATCATCAATTACAGCAAGGGCGGTGAGAAACACTTTTACTGTAGTAGGCACTTTTTTTCCAAGCACAGTTAGCATGGCTAATGCAAAGGCTATGTCAGTAGCCATGGGAATGCCCCATCCAGATTGTGTGGGAGTTCCCGTATTGAATAAAAAGTGTATTAAAGCAGGAAGTAACATTCCTCCGAGCGCTGCGGCAATGGGTAAAGAGGCCTTTTTCAAAACCGATAACTCTCCTGCATAGATCTCACGTTCTAATTCTAGACCTATCAAAAGGAAAAAGATGGCCATGAATAAATCATTCACCCAGTGCTCAATGCTCAGTTTTAAACCTGGAACCCCTACATCTAAGTAAGACTTTAACTGATCTGGGAGCGTCGGCCATATTTCTAAATTCACTAATAAAAGAGACAGGATAGCTGCACTCGCCAATAAAATGCCACCTGCTTTTTCACTTTTAAAAAAATCTCCAAAGAGCACAGTTACATAGCGCATGATCTTCTATTTTTATTTGACAGGTGCCCACTTCTCTTTGAGATCGAGCATAGGCTTTTCGATGATTACCCAACTGATTCTCGCAAGTACATAAGTGCCCAATGAAGCCAATACGATATAGGAACCTTGAGCAATCCATGGGTTATACTTTCCAGAGAATAACTCATTTCCAAAAAGGTATTCCCACCACGGTTTGCAGAAATGATGAAAAATATAAATGGCATAACTGTACTTCCCCATGTGGGTAAGAAAGCGCGTTTCACAAAGTGCTTTAATCCATGTTTTTTCTAAACTTAAATACAAGAAAGAGAAGAAAAACAGGATCGGGAAAGTCCATTTTTCCTGATGACCACCTTCAATTAGAATTTCTCCTGTAGTGAGCGCTCCATATACAAACATGATATAGGCAATCCACTTGCGTTGGGGCAAGACGATGAACATTCCAAATAGATAGATGGCGGCGTTCCATTTAAGATCGATATCGTCGAGTTTCCAAGCTTTATAAGTGCTGATTATCCATAATGCTACTAAGAAAAGGGCGGGGTATCTAAAGTCGTGCGGATTCTTTGGTGTATCTTTTTTATCCAATCGCAATAGGCAAGCAAGTAAAGAGCCAGCTGCAAGTGCATCCATTCTGCAAGGGGTTAATACATAGGATGCGAGGGAATCTTTTCCAAAGAAGCCGTCGAAGTAATCCTTAATTTCTGGACCCGTAAAAACGATCAGTCCCGACAAAGCCAATAACCAGCGAAGGGGTACAAAATACACGACGAAAGGCCAAACCAAATAGAATTGCTCTTCCACGGCGAGCGACCAAAAATGCCCCATGGTGACTATATCACTTTGATATGTCCATGCATCCTTTAATGCAATGGCAATGTTGGAAGCGTAGGCAAAAAACCAACCCATGCTGTCATATCCTGTCAGACGTTCTGGGGCTTTCTCAATGAAATAAACACAAAAAAGAGCAATGAGAAGACAGAAGTAATAAAGTGGAAAAATGCGTAGCAATCGGCGCTTGAAGAAACTTCCAAAATACGTTGCTTTATCTCGAGTATCGATCAATATTCCTGTGATGAGAAACCCGCTTAAGACGAAAAATAAATCCACCCCGAGCCAACCTCCATGCACAATTTTCCAAGTATCTGTTGACTCCCATTCTTTTGAAATCATAAAGTGACTCAATACCAATAAGGTTACTGCGAGTCCTCGAACTCCATCTAGGGCAATCAATCGCTGAAAAGAAGTATTGCTCATCATTTTCCTTTGCGAGTGCAAAAGAAGAACATTCAAGACAGTCTACAAAACCTTATTTAGGGGGAAGATTCATTTCAAACGGATCTGTTCGAAAAGGGGAAGCCGGAAGTCCATGCTCGTTGACGAAATTGGGCAAATCACCTGATTCGAAAGCGAACCGCACATACTGAGGCTCTTGAATGGCAGGATTGCTAACCCATACTCTGTTATCTTCTAAATACGCATTGGCCTCTCTGAAAACTCCATCTTCTCCAGCAATTCTAAAACAATTCAGCGGGAGAAAGGTGTCTTTTGGAAATTGAAGGAACTTAAATGTTAGAATCAACTTGTCGGACTCCTTTTGAACACTATCCAGCATGGGGCCTGAGTAAGGTAAATCTATATTATAGTGTTTGGCTAAAGCGACTCGAGCGAGTCTTTCACCTACGGCTTCTTTGTTTAATGGATGAATATCTTTCAAATCGCCAATGTCTGTGGTTACCACCAGACCGCTGAGAGAATCATTGAGTGCGGTGAGTCGTTGTGCTTCGCGCGTCATAGAAGCGTATATAGCAATGTCGTAATCAAATGGAGCTATTTGTACTATGTAAAAAGGAAAGTCCTTTTTCCATGCTTTTCTCCAACTAGAAATCAAGGAAGGAAGCAGTTTGGCGTAGAGAAGCGGATCCCCTGCGTTGGACTCACCTTGATACCAGCAAACACCTGTGATGGGTTGCGAGGTAAGTGGTGCTATCATTCCGTTCCATAAGGCAGTGCTAAAGGGATGCAACTGTTCTCCTTTCACACCGTATTTGTAGTCAGAAAGTAAATTTGAAAAATCATTGTTGTTTTGAAGTGTTTCTTCCTGCATCCAATGCTCTGCTTTGGTACCACCCCACGTAGCATTAATAATACCTATTGGAATTTTTAGAGAGTCGCGCAGCATTTTTCCAAAGAAAAATCCAGCTGCTGAGAAATTGAAATTAGATGATGGTGTAGCGGCTTGCCAAGTGGATTTAATGGTAGGTTGTTCATCACTGCAGGCGTTGCGGGGAACAGTAAAAAAACGCAATTGATCATCAGAATAGGATTTTACGATCTCCATACCTGAAGACAGACCTTGATTTGGTCTCCATTCCATGTTACTTTGACCTGAACAGATCCAAACGTCGCCTAAATAAATATTATCTACACTGATTTCTTTTTTCTCATTTTGGAATTGAATTACAAACGGACCACCCTCAGATCCCATGTTGATGGGGTAGGACCACCGTCCAAGACTATCAGATTGAACGACGAATTCTGATTTATCCCAACCGGTTTTAATAATGATGGTTGAAAGAGGTTTGGCCTTTCCATTCCATTCCATCACGGCATTGCGCTGCAGCACCGCTCCGTCTTGTATAAAATAAGGAATGGTAAATTGAGATTGAACAAACAAAGACATGAACGCACTGAATAACGAGGATAGAACTACTTTTTTTCGCATCGTTCAAAATTACAACGTCCTTCGACCACAAACCATACCATCTGTAATCACATATCTCCTAATCACAAATACATATTGTTCAATAGCTGAGCTTGTAAGTATTAAATTTCCTTTTATGATGAGGTTCAACGCTAAAGTCAATATCTTTTACAAATGAGAAAATCCTTAATCTCTTGCTCCTCTGATTTCGTAAGACTTATCCTCTTTTTTTGAAAGTATGTCAGCCTTCAAAAGTTCGCCACAAATCTTTCTCACTTTACGCCCTAAACTTTCGTACTTAGTTGGTTCAATTTCCTTACCGTGAAGTTGAGAATATAATTCGGGTGTTATTACGTTTGGTTTTATAGACTGATTGTTGTAGCGATTATATCTATATATTATATTCAAAACTCTCCTATAGGTATCTTCATAGTCTGCTAAAGATTTTCCTGATAGATTTTCGATTTGTAAAATGAAATCCTCGATTGTTAGCTCTTTTCTCAAAATGTAAACTGGCGTTTGATCTGAACTGGCTGGCTGCTGCTCCATAATAAGGTCCGCTTTTTTTAGATCAGAAAGTACATCGAAGTGATTGTTACTTGGACTTAGCAGTATGGTGTAGAGTCGTCTTTGATTTAGTCGCTCTGATTTGAGCAAGTAAGCCAAAACCAATTCATGCTCTCTGGTCATTCGTCCATTTAGGAGTTTCTGAAGATATCCATAGAATGAGTTCAGCCACATTTGTGTTTCATCGTCTATAAGCTTCCCAGATGGTATAACTAAAGAAATAGTATCTGGAACAGATAAGTCAAAGTAAGGCACATCTATTTGATTTTCAAGGCAAACACTAACAAGCGTAGCCATGCCAATTCCTTGACTCTCAATTTTGTCAAATGCCTTTAATACATTGGCAAGCTTTGGGTTTTTTGTTTCTGGCACCCCTGAAATGACTCTTCTTATCTCAATATCCGTAGTAGTGTCAGTTATTAGCATCTTTTGCTTAAAACCTCCAGGATTTTTAATTTCAATACTTTCTCCAGGGTTTATCTTAATAGTAATAAATTTATTAGCAACGTAATCTCTATGCGCAAATGCATTATTGATTACCTCTCGAACTAATTTTTCTGGAAATTCTGGCTCGCTTCTTCCACCGCCTACGTAGCTTCTACCCACCTTTATGTGACCCCAAACAAAAGAGAAGGCGTCATCCATTAAGTTCATCACATCGTTTTGAGAAATTCTCTTGTCTCGTCCAATCTCGTTACCTGTTTCAAAATAGCAATCTACCTCGGCCCGATATTCAAGATGCTGAAAAGGCTCTTTTCCAAAAAGTAATAACCCGAGAACGGTCACTGCACCTTCTGCATTAACACAGTAACGTCTTCTTAAGAAATCGGCCGCATCGCGAAGGTCTTTTTTAACGGTCTCTTTTTTTCCTGTCGTATTGACCTTAATAATAAATTGGTTGATTTTATCAATGTCTAAATGTTCTAGTGTCGCATTTTTAACAATACTGATCTCTTTTGAATACTCCAACTCGGTTTTATACTCTCGATGTTGAGTAATTTTAGCCGAAGGTATTTTTTTATCTTGGGTTAATATACGCTCGTAATAAACATTGTCAAATTTCAAAAACTTTAAATCCTCACTTATTGGACGAACAGTTATCACCGCAATGGTTTTATCTAAGATTGTCCGATATTCAAAATCTATATTCTCTGATAAGTCAAGTAGTACGTCATTATCATTTGTGAAAAATTTATTTCTCAGTTCTATGATTTTTCCTTCATTATTTCTATCGAAGCCAGGAAAACTATATTGCTTATGACGTTCTCTTATACCACAAATCACATATCCCCCCTGTGTGTTGAGAAAGGCGCAAATAGTTTGTTTTAGTGAAACCCATTCAGATCCAGAAGAAAGGTCTTTGAGCTCTACAATTGGGGCTTCTAAGTCCTTAAACTGATTGCTCTTGAAGGAGGTTTCAAGCTCATGGATTATTCTACCCAGAAAATCATTTTTATCTATCATATGACTGAACAAATTTAGCCCGTTTTTCGTGAGATTTTCAAAACCATCGGTGTCCATCAAAGTTTGATTGATCCAGGCTCCTTTAAGAGTTCAAAAATTAACACATATTGTGAAAAAAACAGGGTCTAACTTGTTCATTTAGAATGCAATGGAAAAAATCCATACGCACTATTCCCTTGATACTCAGCGCTAAGGTTTCTATAGTTATGGAAAATTTCCATAACACTTTAACTTTTGATTAACTCATGCCATTTTCGCTGAAAATTTAGATACGATGGAATATCAAACTTCAAGTAATGTAGCAAACGAAAAAGCTACAATGGTCAATGTACCAATCACAGTCGCCAAAGGTGACGGAATAGGTCCTGAAATCATGGACGCCACTCTCAAAATTCTTACTGCTGCAGGCGCACGCCTCGATATAGAGGAAATTGAAGTAGGGGAAAAGGTTTATCTTTCTGGAAACACCAGTGGAATTTCTGAAGAAAGCTGGAATAGTATCAGAAGAACAAAGATTTTCTTAAAAGCTCCAATCACAACTCCTCAAGGCGGTGGATATAAGAGCTTGAACGTGACAACACGTAAAATGCTGGGTCTGTATTCGAACGTTAGACCTTGTATGAGTTTTCACCCATACATTGAAACCAAGCACCCAAACATGGATTTGGTAATTATTCGTGAAAACGAAGAAGATTTGTATGCGGGCATTGAGCACCAACAAACGGATGAGGTAGTGCAGTGCTTGAAGCTTATCTCTCGTCCAGGATGCGAAAGAATTGTAAGATATGCTTTCGAATACGCCCGTCAAAACGGCCGTAAGAAAGTCACTTGCTTTACCAAGGATAACATTATGAAAGCCACCGATGGTCTATTTCATAAAGTATTTGATGAAGTAGGTGCAGAATATCCTGAGATTGAAAAAGAGCACTGGATTGTAGATATCGGTGCTGCGAAATTGGCGGATACACCTGAAGCATTTGATGTGATTGTTACGTTGAATCTATATGGTGATATCCTATCCGACGTTGCAGCGCAAATCGCAGGTTCTGTCGGTATTGCTGGAAGCGCCAACATTGGAACAGAAGTGGCAATGTTTGAGGCGATTCATGGTAGTGCTCCTCGCAGAGCAGGTCAAGACATGGCCAATCCTTCTGGTCTTCTTCAGGGAGCAATCATGATGCTCGTGCACATTGGTCAAACGGACGTTGCCGAGAAAATTCAGAATGCTTGGTTGAGAACAATGGAAGACGGAGTGCATACCTATGATATCTTCAAAGAAGGGGTAAGCAAGGAAAAAGTTGGAACGAGTGCATTTGCTGATGCAGTAATCGCTCGATTGGGCCAGAAGCCTGCCCACTTAAAAACAGTTGAATACAGCTCTTCTACGCCTGCAAAACCTTTCGTTTACAAGAGAAAAGAAGCAGCAGAAAAGGAACTAGTGGGTATCGATGTATTCGTGCATTGGAGAGGCACCGAGCCGGATGAATTGGCGGCTATTGCTCAGCGCGCAAATGATGACTGTTTGCAGTTATCGATGATCAGTAACAGAGGTATCAAGGTATGGCCTCATGGATTCAGAGAAACATTCTGCACAGATCATTGGAGATTACGCTTTACATGCAATGAAAAGGATCATTTGAAGATTCACAATAAAATGATCTCTAGATTCCTTGACCGCGTCACAGATGCAGGATTGGAATATGTGAAGACTGAACATTTGTTCAAGTTCAATGGAGTAGAAGCATTCTCTCTCGGACAAGGACAGTAAAATACGCGGATAAGTCGTCGGTTTAAGTAGTATTTGGTTTAATAGTTTTACAACAGGTCGGTCAAAACGTTGATCGTTAGTGGACAAACAACAGTTTTTCAACAAGACTTATTCGAATAGAGTTCTCCCGCCATCGGCGGGAGAACTTGTTTTTAAACCTTTTGTCTATTTTTATAGTCACACAATAAAACGATATGAAATCTATCATTTCTCTTTTTCTAGCATTGGTATTTGTGCCATGTCTTTATTGTCAAGAATTGTATTTTCCGCCCTTGCAAGGAAATACTTGGGAAACTGTTAGTCCATCCTCCCTAGGCTGGTGTGAAGACTCTATACCTGCCTTGATAGAGTATTTGGACGCTTCCAATACCAAAGCTTTTATTGTTCTCAAAGATGGAAAGATAGTTATTGAGCAATATTTTGATGATTTCGTGATCAATGATCTGTGGTATTGGGCCAGCGCTGCTAAATCGCTTACCGCATTTATGGTGGGCATAGCGCAAGAAGATGGATATCTTACCATCGATGAGCCGACGAGCAACTATCTCGGTAGTGCTTGGACGAATATGCCTGTTGATCAAGAAAACCAAATCACCATTTGGAATCAACTTACGATGACTACTGGCATTGACGACAATGTTGGTGACTTGAATTGTTTTGAGCCATCCTGTTTGAATTTCCTAGAAGAACCAGGCAATCGTTGGGCCTATCACAATGCACCTTACACCTTGCTTGATCAAGTTCTAGAAAACGCTACGTCAACTCCGTTGAACACATTTATCTACGAGAACTTAAGTTTAGCAACTGGCATTAATGGATTCTTCTTAATGAGCGATGACAATGCCAACGTGTTCTACAGCAGACCTAGAATGATGGCTCGATTTGGTTTGTTAATGCTCAATCAAGGGAATTGGAATGGCACACCTGTTTTAAGTGACATGGAATATTTTCAACAAATGATCACTACAAGCCAGCCTATGAATGAAGCATATGGACTGTTATGGTGGTTGAACAATACCAATACATTCATGCTGCCTCAAATAAACTTTACATTCAACGGAAAGCCCATGCCGGATGCACCGTCTAATTTGTATTCTGCCATGGGGAAAAATGGACAAATTATCAACGTTTATCCGGATGAAAAAATGGTGGTCGTGAGAGTAGGAGATGCTCCTACAAATGAGCTTTTCTTTGTGCCCAATGCATATAACAATGAGATTTGTAAATACATGGGTTATATCGCATGTACCGTACAATCCGATGAGATTTTAGAAACAAAGGAACGCTGGGTGTCCCCGAATCCAGTGGAGCAATTTCTATTCATAGAGAATCAAGGTGAAAATTGCAAGGTGAATATTTATAACTTAAGTGGACAACTGGTGCTTAGCTCAAACTGGATGCCCGCGTTAGATGTCTCGAGTTTGACACCCGGTGTGTACATTGTAGAGAAACAAACAAAATCAAATACAGATCGAGAACGACTCATTGTTAAATAGGGTCAGATATTAGAGTATCTTTGCTATCAAGTTTTCACCTGTATGATTGTTACCTTGCGTCAAATGCAATATGTCATTTCTGTAGCTAAAACTGGTAGCTTTTCTGAAGCTGCCAGAGAATGCGGCGCAGATCAAAGCACGGTAAGTCAACAGATAAAAACATTTGAAGATCGTCTTGGAGTAACCATTTTCGATCGTAAATCGCTCCCTATTAAAGTGACTGCCGAGGGCGAAAAGGTTATCGTAAAATGTGAACATATCATTGAACGAGTGGAGCATTTAATAGCTCCTTTCAAATCCCGTGGATAGATCACATATTATTCTGAATAAATACGAATAATTATTCCAGTAATTGGTTTAAGACTTTTCCTATTTTCGTGTGGTTAAACCTTATCTAATAATCACATGAAAACAAAACTGTTTTTGGTAACGGCATTTTTACTCGCAGTCGCCGGCTGTAAAAAAGAAGAGAACGAGGTGAAAGACACAGCCACAGGTAATGTGATCACTTACAAAACCCAACAAGTCACTCTTCCTGAAACGATATTATCCGAGGATAATGTAAAGAATCACTTGATCGATTTTCTTTCTCGTGAACATGACTTCCACTGGGAATGGGCCTCTCCACATGCTCTGTGGAGTGCCATTCATTATGGAGATCAATCTGTGGCCATTGGCTATAAGTTGTCGGGAATGGGAGATATTTCTTCTACTATTCATGAAATTCAATTGGGCGAAGAACGTTGGAGAAAAGTTCATGATGAATTGATCGAGATTATCCTTAGGAAAGCTTCTGAGTCGAGAGGACGTTCCGTGCGATGGGAGGAGTTACTTATCGAGGACGATCCGCAATTACCCATTCTCACCATCAAGTGTACCGATCGATTGGTGATTCAAGAATTGATGAACATAGAGAACGTACGATACATCGAGCCGCTCGATTTTAAGTTAGCAGATGAGGAAGATCGTTCTTCAAACGGCTGCAGTCCTTCTACCTATGGTTTGAATGCATCGGACTATACCCTGACGAGTCCAAATTGCTATGTGCCTTGGAATTTCAATTTACACAATATTCCTACAGCATGGAACATATCGCAAGGGCAGGGAATTACAGTAGCCGTGCTAGATGCGGGAATAAGTTCGAATCAAAGCTTATTGAATAGTCAATTCAATAATGGTGATTCAAACGTCGGGCGTACGAGAACAGTAGGATACACCTTGGGAACAACTGGCTTTACTTCATGCTCACATGGCACTTCTATGTCCGGTTTAGCCGTTGGTCCACGCAACAATCAATTTGCTGCAACGGGGGTGGCATACGAATCGAATTTATTTTTTGTACGTTGTTGCAATGATGTAGTATTGGACGGATCATCCGAGAGAACAGCGACTAAAAATGCTCTGGTAGCTATGGGAAACACAGCATCAGTAAGAGTGATTAGCATGTCAATAGGTTCTCCGTTTGGTAGCAGTGTTCTTTTGGACGGATTGAATTATGCGCACAATATGGGCAAACTCGTAATGGCCGCAGCAGGCACAAGTTTCAGTTGGACCTCATGGTGGGGAGTCGTTTATCCAGCAGCATACGCCAATGCTGTGGCGGTAACCGGAGTAAACGAAAGCAGCAATACGTGCAGCGATTGCCACGATGGTAGCGAAGTAGACTTCACCATTATTATGGAAAGAAACAGCGATGACAATCGAAACTCTATTTCCCTTCCCATGTCGGGCACTTCTTTGAACTACATCGGTGGAAGCAGCGCAGCCACTGCCACAGCAGCAGGAATTGCTTCTTTGGTTTGGTCTGTGAAACCTTCACTTACAAATAGCCAAGTACGAACAATCTTGACCCAAACCTCTCAGTTCTTCCCGTCGTCAACAAGTAACCGTGGTTTTGGAAATATCAATGCATCCGCTGCTGTATCTTTGGCTCAAACGTATTGATGAACAACAACAAGCACATATATTTAAAAGCGTCTTTCAAAGGCGCTTTTTTTGTGCTATTCATTTTATCATTTCAAGCTATACGAGCACAAGAAGCAACCGTTGACTCTTTGCTTTCTCGCTCAAATAGGTGGCTTCAAAAAGAAGGAGATAGTGCACTTATTTATGCCGAAGATGCTTTGAAACTCGCAAGAAATCAAGGCAATGTTATTTATCAGGTAAAAGCACTGGCTCAAATCGGTGACTTCTTTCAAAATACATCTCAACTTGAAAAGGCTTCTGAATTTTATTTAGAAAGTATTCAGCTCGCAGAGGCCAAGGGCCAAACTTCTTTGGCAGCCAAACCATACAATGGCTTGGGAATGATTGCTTATGAAAGGGGAGAGGTAGATCAAGCTTTGGAATACCTCAATAAATCTGCTTTTCTAAAAAAGGAAGCTGGTGAATTAGAGCATTACGCAATGATTCTTACGAATATCTCAGCTATATATTTTTCAAAGGGAGACTATCAAAAGTCGCTCGAAATACTTCTAAGTGCACAGAAGGATTTGCCTGAGAACAATGAGGCAGGAGCAACATTATACAATTCAATTGGAGGAATTTACCAAGCTGGACAGAACAACCCTGACTCTGCAATTTATTTCTATCAAAAATCCATTGAACTTTCAGAGAAAAACGGATTCGACAAAGTTCTACTTTCGGCATATACCAATCTTGGAGATGTGCTCGTCGGAAAGGGCGAAAATGAAAAAGGTCTTGAAATGATGCAGAGAGCGCTGAAGAAGAGTCAGGCGTTGCAGCGACATTTTCATACACAACAAATAGCGGCCACCGTGGCGGCCGTGTACGAGAAATTAGGAGATACAGGACAAGCACTTTTCTACAAGAAGATAGAAATTGAAGCCAAAGAGTTTCTTTTTGATCAACAAAAAAACGAATCAATCGCAAAGCTGCAACTTCAGTTTGAAACGCAAAAGAAGGAGAGCGAAATTCAGCAGTTGCGCTCCAATTGGTTGGTTACAGTACTGGTCGGAGTGGGGCTTTTCGCGATGATCTCTCTCATATTTCTACTTTTTCTTCAGAAAAGAAAAGCGAAGAGGGAATTGGAAAAAGCAAAAAATACACTGCTTCAGAATCTTATTCATGATATTCGAACTCCAGTAACGCTTATAACTGGTCCTGTCAAATGGTATAAACAAAGTGGTGATATTCATCGCTTAACGGGGCAGTTGGATTTAATGGAGAAAAGTGCAGATCGTCTTGAAGGTATGATAACGGATCTACTGAATGTGTCCAAGCTAGATGCAGGAAAGTATCAAACAGAATATTCACTCGGTAATCCGATAGATGTGGTAAAGGATATCTGCACGTCTTTTCTTCCGCTAGCCGACCTCAATGATCAAAGATTGATTCTGGATTTGCCAGAACAAAGCAACAATGTGTGGTTCTCCTCGAAACTCCTTGCTTCAGCGATGCATAATTTGCTATCCAATGCGATTAAATATGCTGGAAGTGGATGTGCTATTGAGGTTCACATGACCATTGAAGCGGAGCGATTGAAAGTTAACGTGAGGGATCACGGAAAGGGTCTAGAACATGCTCAACAAAAGCAACTTTTTCAACGTTATTTTAGGGGATCCAATGCCAAGAATGTGCGAGGAACGGGGCTGGGACTGGCCATGATTCGAGAGTTGTTACTTGCCTCGGGCGGCACCATGGATGTCATTCCTGTCACTACAGGATTCAGCATCGATTTTTCTTTACCGCTTGCACGATATAAAACTATAGAAGTAGCTAAAGAGGTGGAAGAAAAACCGTTGCTTCTCATTTTGGAAGACGATGCAGATCTTGCCTCCTTTGTGGCGTCGATTTTCGCCGAAGAATATGATTTAGTGATGGGGCACAATGCTGAACAGGCATGGGAGCTTCTAAGCGAACGCGTTCCAGATATCGTATTATCAGACATCATGCTAATGGGCGACAGTGGAATGGATTTTCTCAAGCGTCTAAAAGCGGACTCATTGCTACAGCATATTCCTATAGTACTTTTTTCTGCACTGAACTCGAACGCGGTAAAACAAGAGGCCCTACGCTGCGGCGCGGCTGCATTTATTGCAAAGCCTTTTGATCCCTTGGAACTTCAGGCTCAAATCAATAGAATATTTGGGGATGTTCAAGCGCTTCGAAATCGATTCAAAGCTTCTGTCGTCGAAAGCAAGTCCCTTGATGATAAATTACTTCTCCGAGACCCTTTTCTTCAAAAAGCCACGGCAATTATTCTAAGTCATCTGGATGAGGAGGATTTCAATTCAGAACGATTGGCCGAGGCTTTGTCCATCAGCAGAAGTCAGCTCCATAGAAAAATCACGGCGCTTTCAGGGGATTCGACCAGCCATTTTATTCGAGTAACCCGATTAGAAAAGTCCAGGGATTTTTTACAAGAAAAAAAATACAGCATCAAAGAAATTGCCTACATGGTAGGTTTTAGTAGTCCTTCTTATTTTTCAAAATCATATAAAGAACATTTCGGAGTGAGCCCCGGAGAGGATGTTGATTTTCAATGATTTTTAGCTTTTTTATGCAACATGTGTACATGTTTTTGCAACGATATTTACAGCCGATTGGATGACTTGATCCGAATTTTGGCTGATTAAATATTCAGAACAGTGATGAAAAATTACATTCTCTTTTTGAGCTTCATTGCTCTTCAATTTTCTTCGTGGGCACAACTCAACAATGGCCTCATTGCGCACTTGCCTCTGGATGGCGTCTGGACCGATATATCTGGCAACAGCAACAATGCTACCGCGTCCTCTGGAGGAGTAACTCCTACAGGCAATCGACACATGTTGCTTTCTTCGGCGGCATATTTTAATGGTTCCATTGAAGCGGGTATGCTGAGCTTCCCATCTTCTTTATTCAATGGACGCACAGCATTTACCATGTCTTATTGGTTTAGCCTTAACTCCTTAAGCAACGGTATGAGTTTGGTGGGGCAGGATAACATTCTCGAAACAGGTTTTTATACCGCCCCGAATAGAATCGCGATTTTTCATCCCAATGGTTTTTTGGATGTAATGATTACAGCTCCTGCCAATACTTGGCAGCACCTCGCCATCACCACCAGCACCACGGGTATCGCTGCATACCTCAACGGTACTTTGGTTGGAAGTGTGAATGGAAACTACACCTTGGGAAGTAATACAACCCCTACCCGAATCGGTGGAAATGTTGTAAATCAAAACAACAACTCTTGGCTCAACGGCAGGATCGATGATGTTCGCTTTTATAATCGCGTGCTCTCGGCAGCAGAAATCGCACAGCTCGCAGCTGTTAATGGGGCATCCGTTGCAATTACCGGTTTGAGCACTGCTTCTCTTTGCGCAGGCAGTCAGGTAGAAGTAAACTACACTGCCTCGGGCCTTTTGTTTCCAGAGAACGAATTTGTGCTGCAGTTGTCGAACGCCTCTGGCAGTTTTGCTTTTCCATTGGATATCGCTCGTGTAAGCTCTGTCTCCTCGGGTGCCATTACGGCCACAATTCCCGATGGAACTCCTTCGGGCACAGGTTACAAATTGAGAGTAGTAAGTACTGCTCTCGGGGCTGCTTCCGCCAGTAGTGAAGATATTTCTATTCAAGGCCTATTGGGGGATATTCCAGCCACTAGCGCGTTTCAATATATTGGAAAGATCAACGGAAAGAATCTTTTTCTAGGATTGAATCAACAAGCATGGGTTGCTGCCAATAGCACCGCATCGGCCAATGGAGGTCGGTTAGCCACTATCGCCAATGCCGCAGAAAATGTCTACATCGCGCATTATCTCGGCAACAATGGCGCTCTGCTTGGTTTGTCGGATGAGCTTACTGAAGGAACTTTTGTTTGGAACAATTCAACTCCTTTTGCCTATTCCAATTGGGCGACAAGCGAGCCAAACAATTTTAACAACTCCGAAGACTATCTCGCTATGATGGGCGGGGGGCGCTGGAACGATGTCGGTATCTCCTCGACAAGATTTCCAGTTATTGAACTTGAACCCATCAGTCCGAATATCACTGCTTGTTTTAATTCCGATGCAGCGTTATCTATTGCCGCTATTCCCGGGGCTAGTTATGCGTGGACAGGACCCAACAATTTTTCCTCCAGTGCCAATCCAGCGATCATCAACGACATCACCTTTGGTGCCGAGGGCGTCTACACGGTCGCCATAACTGAGAATTCATGCTCCGCTTCTCTTAGCGCAACTGTAAATGTTCTTCCTGCACCTGTTCAAGTAGGACAAATTCAAACGCTTCCTGTTTCGCTCAATACCGGTTTGATTCTGCATTATCCGATGAATGGAAACAGCAACGATGCCAGTGGAAGCGGATTGAACGGGGTGAGTAATACTGGAGTAACTTCCGCTTTGAATCGATTTGATGAAGTAGGTCAAGCCCTAAGATTCAATGGAACCAATGGTTTTATTGATGCACCCGATGGAGTTTATTTCTCAGGCGGCGACTTTTCTATCTCCGCTTGGATCAACCCAACGGCATGGAATACGTGGAGTAGGGTGTTGGATTTTGGCAATGGTCCGAACAATAATAACATACTCCTAGCAGCCACCAATGGAACAGTAGGAAGACCTGCCGTTCAAATTTACAATGGCACAACTCCCGGAACGGTGCACACATCGCCCGTTGGTGTAACAGCTCCCATCGGTCAATGGACTCACTTGGTATTCACCCATCAGGGAGGATTAAGTACTCTATATTTAAATGGAGTTGCAGTGGTATCAGGAACGCATCCTGCTCCAGTAAATATTCTTCGCACTATATGCTATATCGGACGGAGCAATTGGGCGCAAGATGGTTATTATAACGGGGTTATGGATGACCTTCGAGTATATAACAGAAGTCTTAGCACAGAGGAAATTGCGTTGCTAACGATGGAGCAAAATGAAGCGCTTTCCATCACTTCTCAAGGAGGTGCTTTTTGTGAAGGTTCTCAATCCAATATTTTGATTATAAACTCGCAACCAGGGGTTTCATATCGCTTGAGAAATGCACAATCATTAGCGTTTATTGGCAATGCACAAAATGGAACGGGAGATACGCTCACGTTTTCAACAGGCGCGCTCGTAACAGGCATGAGCTTTGAATTTGTTGCTACGAGTTTAATCAATGGATGTCAAACCATCATTGCGGCTCCTTCCAATTTTACGGTGCTTTCTCTACCGAATGTTCCTTCGGTTACGAATGGTTCTGTATGCAATCAAGGTGCTGTGAATCTTTCAGCTTCTAGTACAGTGCAGTCAGCGACGTTCAATTGGTTTGATCAACCTGCTGGGGGTACTTTACTTCAAAGCGGTATCAACACGCTATATACTACACCAATTCTAACTGAAACGACGCTGTATTATGTTTCTGTGGTCAACGCCAATGGTTGTGAAAGCGCGCGAACAGTGGTGCAAGCGACAGTGATTAATCCTTTGAATCCTCCAGTAGATATAATCAATGATTTGATTTTGTTTTATAAAATGGATGGCAACCTGCTGGACGAAAGTGGCAACGGAATTAACGCAACGGTGCAAGGAGGAAATTCTTTCTACACCTCAGATCGATTGGGCAATGAAAACAGCGCGATCAACATCGGACCAGGTGCTTACATCGACGCGGGAAATCCTGCTGCCATCAATGCGCTGACCAATCAAGTGACCATTAGCATGTGGGTTCGACAAACGCAATCCTGGTTTGGTGATCAAACGCCATTATTCAACAAGTGGGGTGGAACGGGAATGTACATGGCCTTGGATGGATTTAACGCATCTAATCCACAAAATCCAGTACGTTGGAGAATCAATGGTAGCAATTTTCTCACCAGCAATACCAACGTTCCTTTATTGCAATGGCATCACATTGTTTGTACCTACAATGGTTCTCAGTTAAGAATATTCCAGAATGGAGTGCTTACTGGAACATTAAACCAATCCGGTAACATTCCTGTTACCGGAAACAACTTGCAAATAGGAAGACAATCCAATGGTCTTGGAGCGATTGATTACCGCGGTGATATCGATCATGTGCGCGTTTATTCTCGCGCGTTGAATGCAAGTGAAATTCAAACACTCTTCAACAATGAGAGTGTTGCATTTGGACCGGCGCCCTTCTGCGAAGGACAAAACAACATTGCTCTGACCACATTTGATTTTCCCGGTGCTACGTATGCGTGGACAGGTCCCAATGGATTTACCTCTACGCTACAAAATCCACCCGTCATCAATAACCCACAACCTGGAGTGAATGATGGAGAATATGTTTTAGAAGTTACTGTCAATGGTTGTACTTCTCCGCCCCAACCGGTGAATGTCGTGATCAATGAATTTCCTGATGCTCCCATTACGACGGATGTTTTTGGATGCGAAGGTGGAATTGTGACATTCCAAGCATCGGGTGCTCCCGCTGGAGCGAGCTACCGTTGGTATACAACGCCCACAGGAGGTAATCCAATAAGCGGACAAACAGGCCCCACTTACTCCATTAATAATTTAACGGGGACTACGACCTACTACGTATCAATTGTATCCAACGGATGTGAGGGACCCAGAGCGGCAGCCAATGCCTTTGTTTATGGAGATTTGGATTTATCTCTGGCTACACTGGGTTCTACCGTTTGTTATACAGACGATGTAGCCATCATTCAAATATTTAACACACAAGAAGAAGTAGAGTACACTCCGTTTCTCAATGGAGCTCCACTGGCAGAAGCGCAAACGGGGCCCGGCGATTTGCTTTGGGAAATTCCGCTTTCGGATTTGTTCGTGGGAGATAACAAGATCTTCTTCTTTGCAGAGCAAGTTGGATGCGATGAAGGATCCGTATCGAATTTTATCTTCGTTACCGTAATTGGACCTTCCGCATCTTCTATTTTCGCTTCAGAGGGAACCTTATTCTGCGATGGAGGATCCACCACACTCACAGCCACCGTTGGAGAATCATTCTTATGGAATACTGGAGAGACAAGTGAGTCTATTCAAGTGAATAGTGCGGGCATCTATTCAGTGACTGTTACAGCTGAGCCAGAATGTGTGTTTACTACTGAAATTGAAGTAGAGGTGATTCCTTTGCCGGAAGCAATAATAACGACCCCAGATCTAGAAATCTGTGCCGGAAGCACCGCCTTAATGACCGCTACTGCACCTGCTGGCTCCTCCTATCAGTGGTATGTAAATGGAGAAATTTTGCCGAATAAAATAGCTCCAACTTACAATGCTTCGACCGCTGGATCGTATCAGGTTCAAGTAACCAACAACGGATGTGTGAATATGTCCAATGCCTTGGATCTAGCGATTATTCCTTTACCCACGCAAACAGGAATCATCGAAGGGCCCGCGAATTTTTGTGAGGGCGATGAGCTTCTATATACTATTTCCAATGTAATGAATGCAGATGTATACACGTGGACCATTATTCCACAGGGAGCTGCTACCATCCTTTCAGGACAAGGATCAGATGCCATCAGTATATTGCCGAATGATGACTTATTCACTATAGAACTTTTACCCAGCAACATGGGATGTGGGCAATCAACATACATGTACACCGCGTTTTCGATTGCTCCATTAAATGCCCCTATCGAAGGACCTACCGCATTAGATTGTGCCAATAGTGTTGCAACATTTTCGGTACCATTCAACGATCAGAGCACCTATCTGTGGACGATACCAAGCGGAGCTCAATTGATTTCAGGAGGTGGAACAAACAGCATCGAAGTGCAATTCGGAGGAGCAGGAGGAGAAGTGACCATGGTAGAGACCACCGGTACTAATTGTCAGGGAAGTGTTCAGACCATTAATGTGGAGTGTGTAGTAAGTACGGAAGAGCGCGAGATAACGACAGGAATAGTACAAGTGTATCCCAATCCAACACGAGATCAACTCATCATCGAATTGTCCAGCGACATGATGAAGGATGAGATTTCCATGGTAGAGGTGAGAGATCTTTCAGGCAGGTTGGTTCATCTACAGACGCTTTTAGAGCCACGTACGACAATTTCCATGGCCCATCTTTCATCCGGAAGTTACATCTTGCGCCTTCCCACCCCCGTTCCACAGTTTGTGAAGGTGGTGAAGGAGGAGTGATGGATGAGGAACATAGTCAGAAAGTGATTTTCACTATTGCCGAATGAATGTTCGGTGTATAGTTTTCAGTATTTATAGAAAGGATCATTGATGTATTGAATCTTTTCTTTCAGAATAGAATCGAGCAGACTTATGCATTTTAAAGTATAAGTCCGCTCGATTTTTTTTTGGGGGGAATCACGCCGCGCTAGGGATCGCAGTGGAAATCCTTTTATTCGCGAAGCGATTAAAAGATTGCAGCGAAGAGCCCGACCCCGCTTTAGCGGGGAAGCGCCCAAATATGCCTAAATATTTTAGTCATTTTTGAGTGTGCAATTCTTTACCTGTAAAAATTTCAATGGTATGATATCCGTGGTGTAATTGATCAAAATCAAGTTCTATTCTGTTGTTAATGATGTTGATCGGGACTTGTATGCTTTTCCCCAAAGCATCTTTGCATGGGCTTCATTTTGCACAGACAGGATGCAATCGGGAATAGCACATAATATTTGCGTCTATTCTTGATGAGGAGCACGCCGAAATGCAAAAATCAAGTACCGCAAAACGTCACGTACTCTTTATCGTGATTTTCTGGAGAAAAATTCCATGAGGGATGATTCAATTGAGGAATATAGGGTGTCTTCACGGCATTGAGTAAATCTTGTAGAGGCTGAAGATTACCGCTTTCTGCGATATCCAGTACAAATTCTACCACATGATTTCTTGGGATAAAAGCTGGATTTACTTTTTGCATCTCCGCCTTGGCTTCTTCGTTGCTGATATTGTAGTATGACAACAATTCTTCCCTTTTACGCCACCAATCTGGAATTACAGATCGCAGTGTGGAAAGAGATTGTTCTTCCAATAACCCTCTAAACGTATTGGTGTAATCCATGTTCTCCGACTGCATGATTTGGAGCAATTGATCTACCAACTCATTAATTTCGGTTGAAGAGGAAGAGAATCCTATTTTATGGGCCATCATGTTTTGATAGGCATCCTTGAAGTCTTTTTCGAAAGCATCCAATATTGATTGCCCTTTCTGCATGGCCTTTTGCGCGTCATCATCAAATAACGGCAATAGTGCATTTGCCAACGCATACATGTTCCAGTGAATGATGGAAGGCTGGTTGCCGAAGGCATATCGACCATCGCGATCAATCGAGCTGAATACGGTACCGGGGTGATAGCCATTCATGAATGCACAGGGACCATAGTCGTATGTCTCACCAGCAAGTCCAGTGTTATCCGTATTCATGACCCCATGAATGAAACCGACACGCATCCAGCTTACGATGAGATCTAATTGTTTTTTCATCACGGTTTCCAATAATCCAAGCGCTGGATGGGGCCATTCTTCAAGTTCTGGATAATGGCGATGGATGGTGTATGCCGTTAATGCGCGCAAATCGTCGATTGTACCGAAGTTGCGGGCGAATTCAAAAGTACCCACACGAATATGACTAGACATGGTGCGCGTGAGAACGGCACCTTGATGGGTGGATTCGCGATATACGGGTTCCCCTGTTTTCACCACTGCCAGGCTTCTTGAACTAGGAATACCCAAATGAAATATGGCTTCACTGACGATGTATTCCCTCAACATCGATCGAAGGGTGGCTCGTCCATCGCCGCGGCGGGAGTAGGGCGTGGTTCCACTGCCCTTTAGTTGGATATCGAAACGTTGGTGGGTAGGAGAAAGGTGTTCGCCTAACAATATAGCTCGACCATCTCCGAGCATTGTAAAATGGCCGAATTGATGTCCTGCATAGGCTTGAGCGATCGGTTTCGCACCTTCTGGGATTTTGTTTCCAGAAAGAAAGGAAGCTATTTCCTCATTCGATATCTCAATGGAATGGTCTGTCAGTTCTCTGTATAAATCGTGATTGAATAGAACCAATTCCGGCTTCCGAATGGACGTAGGAAGTTGTTCTTTGAAGAAGATGGATGGTAAATTAGAATAGGTAGTTTCGAATGGGGTTTTGAACACAAACATGGAACGAAGTTAGACTAATTTACGCTGTCGTTTATGGTTTAGAAATTTTATTATGATTGCACAAATCCCACTTCACCAGCAAGTTTTGGAACATCATAAAGTTGCTCCAGTGGGAAATCATCGAAAATGGATTCAAATTCTGATAAGTGGAATTGTTCAGCTGCAATGCGCTCCAGAATGACTTCCTTTAATTGCAGGAAGTCTGCGATTCTTAGATCAAAGACGTGATGGATGAGTCGCCTTATTTTGTCGAAAATGAATTTGTTAATGCTTCCGGAATAATTTTCCAATTCTGCTAAGACATGGTCTATTGAAAAGTCGGTCAGCGGTCTTGCAGTCCATTCAGCGACTTCCGTAAATCGATCCGTAGGAACTCCATATTGTAGTGCTGCATAAATGCTCAGAATAATGAAGTCTTCCGCGTTTATTTTATCCTTTAAATACAGATATTCAATTACCTTAAAGCATTCCTTCTTAGAAAACATGCGGTGGTTTTGAAAGATGTAATTGGACATACGGTCAAGTACATCACCTCTTTCAAGCTCCAGTAATCTGTCAACATGATCAAGTTTTGAGGCATCCTCAAAGAGTCTATTCTTATCGGGTGTTACACTTCCTTCCCGTTCAGCAATCCGCCCAACCAGTTTTTCCAATTGATTTTTTAAGATCACTTTTCGGTACAGGTCGTCCGTAGGAGAAAGATCCAACGCATTCCAAATACGCAGCACATCTTGTCGCACTCCCATGAGAGATGAGAATCCATGCTCAATTTCATAATACCGCGTGAGTTTGCTCAATACACTCAACCATTGATCTTCTCCGGTGTTAGGATCAATGCGTTCAGACGGAAATGGAATAGGATCAACGGGAATCACGAAATCCTTTGTTTTTAATTCTAGAGCTCTTGGAGAAATCAAGGTGTGTGCTTCTGGTTCGTCCATTTTTTCTGCGGCCCATGCAGCGGCGTATTGGGTGGACTGCAAATAAAGCAAGGGAATATATTCCGTGATGACGGCAGCTTCGCCCACTTTGGCAAGAATCAACATGACATAATGAAGCTGTTCTTCATCCTGAGTTTTGCTTGAGAGATAGTTCAGTGCTTGTGTTTTGTATATCGAAGCGTATTGCTCGAGGTGCTGGATATCGGGGACAGGGGGAAATACCATATATGCAGCTTGCAAGCAATAATATTTTAACTGAAAGTCGAATTCGAATTCGGGCTCTCCGTCGAGGTAATTAAGAATTTCCAGCGCCACTACCGCATCACCGGCATAGAATGCCAGGATGCCCAACCACTTGAGATACTGCCCTGGACTTTTCCATTGGGCCATGTCATGATGAAGAAGGGTGAAAAGGCGTTTGATTCGTTTCACATCCTGAAGCGTCATCTTGGCCTCTGAGGAGAGGGATTTGTAAAGTTCAGGCCTCTGTTCTAAAACCCCTCCGAGGAGTAGGGGGTATGCATTGAGGATTGTAGGATAAAATGCTAGTGAACTAAGTGATACCTGGACACGATCTAATTGTAGGGCTCTATTGTAATAGATGATTTGTTGGCGACTATCGCTTATGTGCAAGTAAAAATGATAGGAGCATAGATAAGTATAATATGAAGTTTCTTTAAATTCGAGTGCCTGTAATAAAGCACTTTTCGCTTCATCAATTCTTCCTAATTCAAGCAGTGTTAAGCCTTTTTCAACCCAATTATTTGAGTTAGGATCTATCGCAATACTTTGTTCGATGGCTTTTAAGGCTTCTGAGAACTTTGATTGCTTTGAGTATACAAAAGACAGTGATTGATATGCGAGGTTGTTATTAGGATTTAACTCTGTAGCTTCGATGAGTGCTCCAACGGCAAGTGAATATTCCTTCCTGAACGCATATGCATTTCCTATACAAGTTAATAAATCATCATTGTAATGCAATTGAAGGCCTAAATGGTAGTCGACTAAAGCCAGTTCAGATTTATTCGCCAAATAATAACTGTATCCCCTATTCCTGCGGTACCACCAATTTTTTTGATTCAATGAGATAGCCTTATCATAATATTCCATAGCCAGTTGAATACGATTTTGAGACAAATAAACAAAGGCTTTTGTGCCAATTAATAAGTCGTCGTTTGTGTTCAATTTCTCAGCTTTCTCCAGATAAACTAACGCTTCTGAGTGTTTATTAAAAATCGCAAGCCCTATTCCTAATGCAAAGAAGGAATAATAGGAAGGAGTTTCTCGCGCAATTCGTTTTAGCAGGTCAATATTGTACTCACCTTTTTCCTGACGAGAGAAATGATCACGTGAAATCAAAAAATACGTTTTCTCATGATCGGGGATCAGTTGAATGGCCGTGTCATACCACCTCCTACATTCAGAGGTAATGTCAGAAATTCTATGGTGGGTAATGACCCGAAGGAACATGAGGTCGAAGCTTTGGGTTTCTTCGAGTACGCGGTCATTGAGCATTTCGATGATTTCCTCAAACTTTTGCTCTCGCCGCAATTGCTCCGCTCTTTCTATTAATTCAGGGATGGTATGCTGCATAAGATGTTGTTGTTCAGAATTCTCAATAATGAATATCGAAAATACTCAAAAAAACATCTTAACGTATAAGCTTCAGCTTCAAAACGGACTTTTAATGCGAATGATTTACAAATCGATGCGTTGCTATTTCGCCAGAAATACCAAATCCCTTCACCAAGTAAATGCCCGCTGGCAGTGAAAGGGCTATTTGTGATGAGTTGGGGCGGAGGGAACGGATCAGGCGCCCTTGTAGATCGTAGAATTCAACCTTAGAGAACTTCTCAAATCGGGGTAGAAAGTAATAACCGTTGCTCCAATAACCGAGTTTTTGTTCGGTTTCAACCGAATGTTCATTCGAGTTAGTGGTGGCACATAGAGGATTGGTGTTTTCAAATACTCCTACATTCCATTGTGGAAGTTGGTCGAATACAACGGTCTTCACCGCTGATTTTATGCTATCGGCCATGGTCGAAGGCAAGGTGCTATTGAACGCAATTGATGTAGGATCTTGCTCGGTGAAAACGGTCGCAAAGGTGAGGGCGGCGGTATATGAGCCAGCGATGGAAGGATGACTGCCGTCGTTGGAATAAAGGTTGATCGTGGGATAATTGGTACGGATGAATCGCCACACAGCGCCAACGGGGGCCACCAAGGCTTCGTTGTCTTCCGCCATGGTCATGTAACGTTCATAAAGCAGATCGTCCATGCCTTCATAGGTGCAAACGGGCGGCCAATTGGGACAGTTTTGGCTGTCGCCGTTTTGACGTCCCCAAGTCATGTAAAATACGGTTTGGGCGCAGGGATTGAATTCTTCGACTTTATTATCTAGCGAAGCTGCGAAGGGAAAACACTCCGTTTCAACCTGAGAAAGGGGGAAGGAAGGAATCTGACTTTGTTCTTGAAGCACTACAAAATCCCAATTTCCTTGTTGAATAAGGTTAGTACTGGTTTGATTGCCATCGTGCCCTTCAAATGTATATCCTCCAGGAGTATTGGATTGTGAAATGACTTCCACATTCAACGATTGAAGGCAGTTGTCAATGAGCGAAGGTAAATTATTTGTTGCCGTATAACTGTTTCCAAGAAATAAGATGCGCAAGGTATCTGGTTGACTAAAACTGGTCAAAGTGATGAGCAATAATACTGGGAGGAGTAAGCGTTTCATAATCAAATCTAGTTATTTCTACTGTTTTTGTAGCTAATACGAGGGATCATTTAATAAATAAAAAAGGCTGACTTGTGAAAGGCAGCCTTTTTATCTTATTTATTCTAAAGAATATTATGCTTCTTTATCCGCAACTACTTTGTCGCCGCGCTTAGATACAAGATTCACATAATCTTCGCTGTTTCCTACAATCATCTTCTGGAAGCGACGTACGCCTGATCCAGCAGGGATGGGGTGACCAACGATTACGTTTTCTTTCAGACCGATCAAATAGTCGGTTTTTCCTTGTACCGCAGCTTCGTTCAATACCTTGGTAGTTTCCTGGAACGATGCAGCAGAGATCCAAGATTCTGTCTGCAATGACGCTCTGGTAATACCTTGAAGCATTGGACGCGCTGTTGCAGTAATAGCAGGACGCGCTTCAATCTCTTTCTTGTCTTTTCTCTTCAGTTGAGAATTTTCATCGCGGAGATTTCTTACAGTGATGATCTGACCTTCTTTGTAACGATCTGACTCACCAGCGTCTGTGATTACCACTTTGTCGAACAACAAGTCGTTTTCTTCAATGAACTCAGCCTTATCGACGTTAGTACCTTCCAAGAAACGTGTGTCACCAGCGTCGATGATTTCCACCTTACGCATCATTTGACGCACGATCACTTCGAAGTGCTTGTCATTGATTTTTACACCTTGCAGACGATATACTTCCTGAATTTCATTCACTAGGTATTCTTGAACCGAAGTAGGACCTTGAATATCGAGAATGTCTCCTGGAGAAATCGCACCATCTGACAATTGCATACCTGCGCGAACGAAGTCTCCATCTTGAACAAGGATGTGCTTGGAAAGTGGAATGAGGTATTTCTTCTCTTCGCCAGTTCTAGAAGTCACACTAACTTCTCTGTTACCACGCTTGATCTTTCCGTATTCAACGATACCGTCGATTTCAGAAACAACCGCAGGGTTAGATGGGTTACGTGCTTCGAATAATTCTGTTACACGAGGAAGACCACCGGTGATGTCACCACCTCGACCAGCCATACGAGGAATCTTCGCAAGGATGATACCTTTTCCTACTTTCTGTCCATCATCCACGTTGATGTGAGCACCAACAGGCAATGAATATACTTTTACAACTTCTTTGTTGCGAACGATTTCAATGCTTGGGTTCTTCTTCTTATCCTTCGTTTCGATGATAATTTTCTCAGAGAAACCAGTTTGTTCATCGACTTCTGTTTTGAAGGTAATACCTTCTTCAACAGCGTCAAATCGGATAGTACCGTCTTCTTCTGTGATGATCACCGAGTTGAACGGGTCGAATTCGCAGAACACATCTCCTTTCTTGATGGTTTGACCAGGCTTTACAGTAAGTGTCGAACCATAAGGAATGTTGGTAGTGGTCAAAGTCAAACCAGACTTCTCGTCAATGATCTTGAGTTCAGAAGAACGAGATACAACGATGGTTTTCAATTCACCAGTATCAGACATTCTTTCTACCGTTCTCAACTCATCGATTTCCACCGTTCCGCTGTATTTCGCTTTGATATCGCTATCGATCGCAGAAGCAGAAGAAGCACCACCCGTGTGGAACGTACGAAGTGTTAACTGTGTACCTGGTTCACCGATGGACTGTGCAGCGATAACACCGACAGCAAGACCCTCTTGAACCAACTTAGCGGTAGCTAGGTCGCGACCGTAGCACTTCGAACATACTCCGCGCTTGCTTTCACAAGTCAATACAGAGCGAATTTCTACTTCTTCAATACCTGCAGCTTCAATAGCTCCAGCAATATCTTCAGTGATTTCTTGACCACCTTCTACAATGAGTTCTCCTGTTTCTGGAGCGAGAAGATCGTGAACGCTTACACGTCCTAGGATACGCTCGCGGAGCGTTTCCACCACTTCATCACTCTTTTTCAGAGCTGAAGCAACGATACCACGCAAAGTACCACAATCTACCTCATTGATGATAACGTCTTGAGCAACGTCAACAAGACGACGGGTCAAATAACCAGCGTCGGCTGTTTTAAGAGCCGTATCCGCAAGACCTTTTCTAGCACCGTGAGTAGAGATAAAGTACTCAAGGATCGAAAGACCTTCTTTGAAGTTTGCTAAGATCGGGTTCTCAATCATGTCTTGACCACCCGCAGCAGCATTCTTTTGCGGCTTGGCCATAAGACCTCTCATACCAGCCAACTGACGAATCTGTTCTTTAGAACCACGAGCTCCAGAGTCAAACATCATATAGATGCTGTTGAATCCTTGCTGGTCGGTTTTCAAACGATCCATCAAAATGTTGGTTAGACGAGAATTGGTATTCGTCCAAATGTCAATCACCTGGTTATAACGTTCGTTATTGGTGATAAGACCCATGTTATAGTTGTCAAATACTTCTTGCACCTTGGTGCTAGCTTCGTTGACAAGCTTTTCTTTTTCCGCAGGAATTACCACGTCAGAAAGCTTAAACGACAAGCCACCTCTGAAGGCCCAGTAGTATCCGATGCTCTTCATATCGTCAAGGAACTTCGCAGTGCCTGCAATTCCTACAACTTTTAGAATGTCTCCGATGATATCGCGAAGCGCTTTCTTCGTCAAAAGTTGATTGATGAAGCCAACTTCTTTTGGTACGACCTCATTGAATAATACGCGTCCGGCTGTTGTATCGATGATGCTAGCGTTTCCAGCAACATCTGTCCAACGCACCTTGATGTGCGCGTGCAAATCCAATTGTTCTTCGTTGAAGGCAATGATGACCTCTTCAGGAGAGTAATACGTTTTGCCTTCCCCTTTAGCAGGGTGCTCTTCTGTTCCTTTGCGGCCTTTGGTGATATAGTACAGACCAAGTACCATGTCCTGAGAAGGAACAGTGATTGGTGCACCATTGGCTGGGTTCAAAATGTTATGAGAAGCAAGCATCAACAACTGTGCTTCTAGAATAGCAGCACTTCCTAGTGGTACGTGAACCGCCATTTGGTCACCGTCAAAGTCGGCGTTGAATGCAGTACAAACCAGTGGGTGAAGTTGAATTGCTTTTCCTTCAATCAATTTAGGTTGGAAAGCCTGTATACCGAGACGGTGAAGGGTAGGGGCACGGTTGAGAAGGACTGGGTGCCCTTTCAATACGTTTTCCAAGATATCCCAAACCACCGCTTCTTTTTTATCTACAATTTTCTTCGCAGACTTAACGGTCTTAACTATTCCTCTTTCGATCATTTTGCGAATGATGAATGGCTTGAATAGTTCAGCCGCCATGTCTTTTGGAAGACCACATTCATGGAGCTTCAATTCTGGACCAACGACAATAACCGAACGCGCTGAATAGTCAACACGCTTACCAAGAAGGTTTTGACGGAAACGACCTTGCTTTCCTTTCAAAGAGTCAGAAAGCGATTTGAGAGGACGGTTACTTTCTGTTTTTACAGCAGACGATTTACGGCTGTTGTCGAACAAAGAGTCCACCGCTTCCTGAAGCATACGCTTTTCGTTTCTCAAGATCACCTCAGGTGCCTTGATTTCTACAAGACGCTTCAGACGGTTATTTCTGATAATCACACGACGGTATAGGTCGTTAAGGTCAGAGGTTGCAAAACGCCCACCATCAAGCGGCACGAGTGGACGAAGTTCGGGTGGAATAACAGGTACCACCTTCGTGATCATCCATTCCGGACGGTTTTCAATGCGCGTATTGGCATCTCTGAACGCTTCTACAACTTGCAAACGCTTAAGCGCTTCATTCTTTCTTTGCTGAGAAGTCTCTGTATTCGCCTTATGACGTAAATCGTATGATAACTCGTCTAGATTAACTCTATTGAGCAAATCATAAAGTGCCTCAGCACCCATTTTAGCGAGAAACTTATTGGGATCCTTATCATCCAAGTACTGATTTTCTTTCGGAAGTTTATCAGCGATATCCAGATATTCTTCTTCAGTGAGGAAATCAAACTTAGATAATGCGATACCATCAGCATTCACTGCAGGACCAGCATTAATCACAACATAACGCTCGTAATAAATGATTTGATCCAATTTCTTCGTGGGCAAACCAAGAAGATAACCAATTTTGTTTGGTAAAGAACGGAAGTACCAAATGTGCGCCACTGGCACTGTAAGGGTGATGTGCCCCATACGTTCGCGACGAACTTTCTTCTCAGTAACTTCCACACCGCAACGGTCACAAACGATACCCTTATAACGGATTCGCTTGTACTTTCCGCAGTGACATTCATAATCCTTTACCGGTCCGAAGATTCTTTCGCAGAAGAGACCATCGCGTTCGGGCTTATAAGTCCGGTAGTTGATGGTTTCTGGCTTCAGAACCTCGCCATGTGAGCGCTCCAGAATGTCCTCTGGAGAAGCGAGACTGATCGTAATCGATCTAAAATCGCTATTTGGACGGTTTACCTTTTTTGCTTGAAGCATATTCTTTTGAATGTTGTCTTAATTAATGAATTCTGGAGTGCTTAGTTTTGGTTGAGTGTGATGTTCAGACCAAGACCACGCAGCTCGTGCAACAATACGTTGAAGGATTCTGGAATACCAGGTGTTGGCATGTTATCGCCTTTCACGATGGTTTCATAAGCCTTCGCACGACCAATTACGTCATCCGACTTCACGGTGAGGATTTCTTGTAGAATGTTAGCAGCACCGAATGCTTCCAACGCCCAAACTTCCATTTCACCGAAACGCTGACCTCCGAACTGAGCCTTACCACCCAATGGTTGTTGCGTGATGAGCGAGTACGGACCGATTGAACGCGCGTGCATTTTATCATCTACCATGTGGCTTAGTTTGATCATATAGATCACCCCCACAGTCGCAGGTTGCTCAAAACGTACTCCCGTTCCACCGTCATAGAGATAGGTAACTCCAAAACGTGGTACACCGGCCTCATCGGTAGTATTGTTGATGTCTTCAAGGGTAGCTCCGTCGAAGATTGGTGTTGCAAAACGCTTACCTGTCTTCAAACCTGCCCATCCAAGAATGGTCTCATATATCTGACCCAAGTTCATACGAGATGGTACCCCAAGTGGATTGAGAACAATATCAACAGGAGTTCCATCGGCCAAGAATGGCATGTCTTCATCGCGAACGATACGGGCAACAATACCCTTGTTACCGTGACGACCTGCCATTTTATCACCCACTTTAAGCTTGCGCTTTTGAGCAATATACACTTTAGCAAGTTTCACAATACCAGCAGGAAGTTCATCACCAACGGTCAATTGGAACTTCTTGCGCTTATATGAACCAAGTAATTCATTGTATCGAAGGTTGAAGTTGTGCACACAACGCTTGACCAGCGCATTGGCTTCTTCATCTTTTGTCCAACCCTCTGCATTGATGACACTGTAATCCAATGTCTGGAGTGCTTTTGCAGTGAATTTGGTTCCCTTCTTAATTTGTTCTTCTTTGAAATAATTGAAAACACCTTGACAAGTACTGTCTTTAACAATAGCGATCAATTTGTCTACAAGTATTTTCTTCAAGTCAGCAACTTCCTTGTCGTGCTCTTTATCGAGCGCTTCAACGATTGCCTTCTCGTTTGTTTTAACAGGCTTCTTATCCTTGATAGTTCTGCTAAAGAGCTTTTTATCTATAACTACTCCGCTAGCAGATGGTGGTACCTTTAATGAGGCATCTTTCACATCGCCTGCTTTGTCACCGAAGATTGCGCGAAGAAGCTTTTCTTCTGGAGTTGGATCTGTCTCTCCTTTTGGAGTGATTTTACCAACAAGAATATCTCCTTCTTTTACTTCAGCACCAACGCGGATCATACCGTTTTCGTCGAGGTCTCTCGTAGCCTCTTCAGAAACGTTAGGGATGTCTGCTGTTAATTCTTCAACACCTCGTTTGGTATCACGCACCTCTGTGGTGAATTCTTCAATATGAATTGAAGTGAATATGTCCTCACGTGCAACACGCTCAGAGATTACGATGGCATCCTCGAAGTTATATCCTTTCCAAGGCATGAAAGCTACTTTGAGGTTTCTTCCCAAAGCGAGTTCTCCACCCTTTGTGGCGTAGCCTTCTACAAGAATTTGACCTTCCACCACGCGCTCACCCTTGGTCACGATAGGACGGAGGTTGACACACATGCTTTGGTTGGTTTTACCAAACTTCTTGATATCGTATGACTTGATAGCGGTATCGAAGCTCACCAATTCATCTTCCTCGCTGCGCTTATAGCGAACACGAACTTCATTGGCATCAACATATTCCACCACCCCTTCACCTTCAGCAGTCAATAGCACTCGGCTATCTTTCGCAACACGGCCTTCCAATCCAGTACCAACGATTGGAGCTTCAGGACGCATCAAAGGCACTGCTTGACGCATCATGTTAGATCCCATCAAGGCACGGTTTGCGTCATCGTGCTCCAAAAATGGAATCAACGAAGCAGCGATAGAGGCAATCTGGTTAGGAGCAACGTCCATTAGATTGATGTTCGCTGGAGCGATAACAGGGAAATCTCCTTCCAAACGAGCTTTAACTGTTGTAGTTAAGAAGTTTCCTTTTTCGTCAATGGTTGCATTTGCTTGTGCAATAACCTTTGTGTCTTCGTCTTCAGCGCTCAGGTATGTAACCCCGTCGTTTTGCATTACCGCTTTACCATTTTCAACCTTTCTATAAGGGGTTTCAATGAAGCCTAGGCGGTTAATTTTTGCATATACACATAGAGAAGAAATCAAACCGATGTTTGGTCCTTCAGGAGTTTCAATGGTACACAAACGACCATAGTGCGTGTAGTGAACGTCACGAACCTCAAATCCGGCGCGTTCTCTTGAGAGTCCGCCTGGTCCGAGTGCAGACATACGGCGCTTGTGAGTTACCTCAGAAAGCGGGTTGGTCTGGTCCATGAATTGGCTCAATTGGTTCGTTCCGAAGAATGAATTAATTACTGAGCTTAGCGTCTTAGCATTGATAAGGTCGATAGGAGTAAATACCTCATTGTCGCGAACGTTCATTCTTTCGCGAATGGTTCTCGCCATACGAGCCAAACCTACTGCGAACTGATTATACAATTGCTCTCCAACCGTACGCACACGTCTATTAGACAAGTGATCGATATCATCTACATCCGCTTTAGAATTGACCAATTCGATCAAGTACTTGATAATGCAAATGATGTCTTCTTTGGTAAGCGTTCTTTGGCTTGCTTGGGTATTCAATCCAAGCTTGCGATTGATACGGAAGCGACCTACTTCACCTAGATCATATCTTTGTTCGGAGAAGAAAAGCTTGTCGATTACGCTGCGAGCTGTTTCCAAATCTGGTGGTTCAGCATTACGCAATTGACGGTAGATATATTCTACGGCTTCCTTTTCAGAGTTAGAAGTATCCTTTTGAAGGGTGTTGTGGATGATTGTAAAGTCAGCAGAGCTAGACTCTTCTTTGTGGAGAATGATGAACTTAGCTCCACTGTCCACGATAATATCAATGTGGTGGTCTTCCAAAACCGTTTCACGGTCGAAGACAACTTCATTTCTTTCAATAGAGACCACTTCTCCGGTATCTTCATCAACGAAGTCTTCGATCCAGGTCTTTAATACACGAGCAGCCAAACGACGGCCGAGCACTTTTTTAAGACCTGATTTAGATACCTTCACCTCTTCAGCGAGGTTGAAGATTTCAAGAATTTGACGATCGCTTTCGTAACCGATTGCGCGGAGTAGGGTAGTAACAGGAAGCTTTTTCTTACGGTCGATATATGCATACATGACATTGTTGATGTCTGTTGCAAATTCAATCCATGATCCTTTGAAAGGAATGATACGAGCGCTATACAGCTTCGTACCGTTGGCATGGCGGCTTTGACCGAAGAACACCCCTGGAGAACGGTGCAATTGAGACACGATAACGCGCTCCGCGCCATTAATTACAAATGATCCTTGAGGAGTCATGTAGGGGAGTGTACCGAGATACACGTCTTGCACGATGGTTTCAAAATCTTCGTGTTCAGGGTCGGTACAGTACAACTTGAGCTTAGCCTTCAAAGGCACAGCATAAGTTAGACCTCTTTCGATACATTCGTCGATGGTGTATCGAGGCGGGTCGATGAAGTAATCGAGGAATTCGAGAACGAATTGGTTTCTTGTATCGGTGATTGGGAAGTTTTCCGCAAACACTTTAAAGAGACCTTCATTCATTCTATTCTCGGGATTGGTCTCGAGTTGGAAGAAATCTTTGAACGATGCCAGCTGGATTTCAAGGAAATCAGGGTATTCGTAGAAACTTTTGGTCGAGGAGAAGTTAACTCTCCCGTCGGTTTTTTTCAGCGTTGACAAAGCTTATCCTTTATTTAAAGTAAAAAATGCTTTTGATGGATTTTGTGGGTGACCATCAACACCAAAACCACTAATACACAAACAAGTTTAGGCCATCCCTAGGAAGGGAGGCCTAAACTGTATCAGAGAGTTGTGATATTACTTGATCTCAACTTTAGCTCCTGCTTCTTCAAGTTGTGTTTTCAAAGCGTTTGCTTCGTCTTTTGTAACACCAGACTTGAGAGGAGATGGAGCCTTATCTACTGCATCTTTTGCTTCCTTAAGACCGAGGCCTGTAAGGTCTTTCACAAGCTTCACTACTTGAAGTTTGTTAGCACCGCCCTCAACGAGGACAACGTCAAATGCAGTTTTTTCTTCTGCAGCGGCAGCGCCACCGCCGGCACCTGGAGCAGCAATTGCTACTGCAGCAGCAGCGGGCTCGATACCGTAATCATCTTTGAGAATTTGCGCAAGCTCGTTTACTTCCTTAACGGTTAAGTTAACTAGGCTTTCTGCCATTGCTTTCAAATCAGCCATTGTATGGATTTTTAAAAGGTAATACTAATTAATTTTGTTTTTTGTGGGAAGTTTTTTAGCGTTCTTCCAACGCTTTTACGAGGCCTGCAATCTTTTGACCTGCGCTTCCTTGAAGAGCAGAGATAACATTCTTGGCAGGAGATTGAAGCAATGCAACGATATCGCCCAACAATTCCTCCTTGCTCTTAATAGCAACGAGCGTGTCGAGTAGATTTTCGCCGACATAGCAATCTTCTTGTATAAATGCAGCTTTGAAAGCTGGCTTCTCGTGTTTTTTCCTGAACTCCTTAATCAAACGAGCAGGCACATTGGCTACCTCTGCGGTCATCACGGCAGTATTGCCTTTCAGAGCAGGGAAGAGGGGACTAAAGTCCTTTCCTTCAATGCGCTCAAGAGCTTTCTTCAAAAGAGTGTTTTTTACAACACGCATTTGAACATTGTTCTTGAAACACTCGCGGCGCAGTGCACTGGTTGATTCAGCGTTCAGGGACTCCGTGTTTGTTAAATAGAACACAGAGCTATTGCTCAGCATATCTACCAACTCGGCGATTTCCTGATTCTTTTGGTCTTTCGTCATATCGAAATATACGCTTTAGGTACCAGTGATTAGTTCACTGAACGGGGTTCAACAGTTACTCCTGGACTCATCGTAGAGCTCATAGAGATGCTCTTGATGTATGTTCCTTTTGCAGCAGAAGGCTTCAACTTGATCAAGCTTTGGATTAGTTCGCTTGCATTTTCCGCCAATTTAGAAGCGTCAAATGAAACTCTACCAATACTTGCATGAACAATACCAGCTTTATCGACTTTGAAATCGATATTACCGGCTTTCTTTTCTGTGACAGCCTTTCCAACATCCATTGTAACAGTGCCAGTCTTTGGGTTAGGCATCAATCCGCGGGGACCGAGGATTTTACCTAAAGCACCAACTTGGCCCATTACACTGGGTGTGGTAATAATTACATCCACGTCGGTCCATCCGTTTTTAATCTTGTCGATATACTCCTGAAGTCCTACGTGGTCTGCTCCTGCGGCTTTAGCTTCTGCTTCCTTATCAGGGGTGCATAAAACCAAAACGCGAACAGCCCTTCCGGTACCGTGGGGCAGAGATACTGTTCCACGAACCATTTGGTTGGACTTCTTCGGATCTACTCCAAGACGAACTGCAATGTCAACCGATGCATCAAACTTGGTCATAGTGATACTTTTCACCACGCCAGCAGCTTCTGCGAGATTGTATGCCTTAGTGGCATCGAACTTCGCTTCTGCAGCTTTTCTGTTTTTGCTCAAACTTGCCATAACTTTTGTCTTAGAGATTAAAACGGACGGTCACCGGTTACCTGAATTCCCATGCTGCGTGCAGTACCAGCTACCATTTTCATAGCAGACTCGATAGTGAAACAGTTGAGGTCAGGCATCTTGTCTTCTGCAATCGCGCGAACTTGTTCCCAAGTTACGCTTCCTACTTTCTGACGGTTGGGTTCAGCAGCACCTTTCTTTGCTTTTGAAGCATCCAACAGTTGAACAGCAGCAGGTGCGGTTTTTACGATAAAGTCAAAAGACTTATCCGTATAAACCGTGATGAGCACGGGACAAACCTTTCCTGCCTTATCCTGGGTTCTAGCATTAAACTGCTTACAGAACTCCATGATGTTGACACCCTTAGAACCCAGAGCGGGACCCACGGGAGGAGAAGGATTGGCGGCTCCACCTTTAATTTGCAGCTTGACTAATCCAGCTACTTCTTTCGCCATTTTTCTATTTATTTATTTGGTTTGCGTGGCAGTTAGTGGGAAGCTGAAGCGTAACATGATAATTACACCACTGCCACACGCTTATTAATCTTAATTCTCTTTTTCTACCTGCATATAACTCAATTCCAGTGGTGTTTTTCTTCCAAAAATCTTCACTGAAACCTTGAGTTTTTTCTTCTCTTCATTTATTTCTTCAATAACCGCACTGAAGTTGTTAAATGGTCCATCGATTACTTTCACACTTTCTCCTACCACATAAGGAATATTCAACTCCTCTCCACTTTCAGCTAATTCGTCTACTTTACCAAGGATTCTGTTTACCTCAGAAAGTCGAAGAGGAATTGGATCGCCCTTTTTCTCAGCACCTAAAAAACCAATGACATTCGTAATGTTACGAATGATGTGAGGAACTTCTCCAATCAAAGCCGCCTCAATGAGCACATAGCCCGGTAGATAACTACGCTCTTTACTTATCTTCTTGCCATTTCTAACTGAAAAAACTTTTTCAGTTGGAATAAGCACTTGGGAAACAAACGCCTCCATTCCACGAGCCTTAATTTCAGACTCAATGAACTCTTTTACTTTCTTCTCCTTACCACTGATGGCGCGGACTACATACCATTTTTTTTCGATATCGCTCATATCAGTGATCAGGCTATCAGGTCATAAATAAAACCAACCAATCCTTTCCAAATTGATCCTTGATCTCCGCTGATTCCAAAAATGAAATCCATCAAAAAGATGATAACGGTCAAAATGAGGATGGCAATGAATACCAACACGGTGCTTTCCTGAAGCTCGCGCCATGTAGGCCAGGTCACCTTGTGTGTTAATTCTTCGTATGATTCCTTTACGTATGTTTTGATACTGGCCATATGCTTGGTAATAAGTTCGTTTGTCTTTATGCACAGGTGGAGAGATTCGAACTCCCATCAACGGTTTTGGAGACCGCTATTCTACCCTTGAACTACACCTGTATACCACGTTGTCTTTAAACGTGAAAGTGAAGGTGAAATCTTTTTGGAGATTTCACCTTCACTGATATGTTTTCAAGTATATTACTTGATGATTTCAGTCACCTGACCAGCACCTACTGTACGGCCACCTTCGCGGATAGCGAAACGAAGACCTTTGTCCATCGCGATAGGAGCGATCAACTTTACAGTGATGGATACGTTATCTCCAGGTACAACCATTTCACGTCCAGCCTCAAGGCTAATCTCTCCAGTAACGTCTGTCGTACGGAAGTAGAACTGAGGACGGTATTTGTTGTGGAATGGAGTGTGACGTCCACCTTCTTCTTTCTTCAAAACGTAAATTTCAGCTTTGAATTCAGTGTGAGGTGTGATAGAACCTGGAGCAGCGATTACCATACCACGACGGATATCGCTCTTTTCAATACCACGGAGGAGAAGACCTACGTTGTCACCAGCTTCACCACGATCCAAAATCTTGCGGAACATTTCAACCCCAGTACAAGTAGATTTCATTTTCTCAGTGTTGAAACCGATGATGTCTACTTCGTTACCAGTATTGATAACACCACGCTCGATACGACCTGTAGCAACTGTTCCACGACCAGTGATGGTGAAAACGTCTTCTACAGACATCAAGAAAGGCTTTTCGTTATCGCGAGGAGGAATTGGAATCCAGCTATCAACTGCATCCATCAATTCACGCACTGTACCTACCCATTTTGGATCACCGTTAAGAGCACCTAGTGCTGAACCACGGATGATAGGAGTGTTGTCTCCATCATACTCATAGAAGCTCAAAAGTTCACGGATCTCCATCTCAACCAAGTCAAGAAGTTCTGGATCGTCAACCATGTCCACTTTATTCATGAATACAACGATCTTCGGAACACCTACTTGGCGACCTAGAAGGATGTGCTCACGAGTTTGTGGCATTGGTCCGTCAGTTGCAGCTACCACAAGGATAGCACCGTCCATCTGAGCAGCACCAGTTACCATGTTCTTAACGTAGTCAGCGTGACCAGGACAGTCTACGTGAGCGTAGTGACGAGTCTTGGTTTGATACTCTACGTGAGCAGTGTTAATGGTGATACCGCGCTCTTTTTCTTCAGGAGCAGCATCGATAGACGCGAAGTCTTTTTTCTCGGCAAGACCATCTGTGGCCAGAACGGTAGTAATGGCAGCAGTCAATGTGGTCTTACCATGGTCTACGTGACCAATAGTCCCAATATTAACGTGGGGTTTGGAACGGTCAAATGATTCTTTAGCCATAGCCAGATGATTTTTGTTTGTTTATCTATTTTTGATAATTCCTTAATTAATGCTCTCTCTTCAATCCTTCTTTTGCGAGGCCCTCGTGGGCAAAAATATGAGCCGTTGACGGGAATTGAACCCGTGACCTCTTCCTTACCAAGGAAGTGCTCTACCCCTGAGCTACAACGGCCTTTGAGGTGCAACGTTTGCTCCTTTAGAGCGGGAGACGAGGCTCGAACTCGCGACATTTAGCTTGGAAGGCTAATGCTCTACCAACTGAGCTACTCCCGCTTATTAACAACTCCATTTTCCCGTTACTCAAAGTATCCGAGAAGAGTGATATCTCAATGGTGGGGAGAACAGGATTCGAACCTGTGAAGGTGTACACCAACAGATTTACAGTCTGTCCTCGTTGGCCGCTTGAGTATCTCCCCTAAAATGCTGGAGCCGGTGGAGGGATTCGAACCCCCGACCAGCTGATTACAAATCAGCTGCTCTGGCCAGCTGAGCTACACCGGCAATAAAAATTCTCGCAATTCAAAGAACGAAAAAAAAACACCCCCGAGGTGAACGGGGGTGCAAATGTAAAAAACAAATTTATTCGGACAACACTTATCGAATTTTTTTTTCGATTTGTATCATTTTTTTTCCTTGTGCTTGACTATCTGACGACGAAGAGCATCCACGGCCACATCGGTGGCTTCCTCAAAGGTTCGACACTGTTTGCGTGCAAATAAATCGCGCCCTGGCAAACTCAACTTGATTTCTGCTACCTTATTTTCATTCACATCCGAACGGTCTAATCGCAAAAAAACTTCTCCAAAGGTGATTCGATCATGAAATAAGGTCAACTTTTGTAACTTCTCCTCAATAAAATGAATCAACTTACGGTCTGCATCAAAATGAATGCTCTGAACTTGTACTTGCATAACATTTAAATTTTTAAGGGTTGTACTTTATTTATTCCTAGGGTGCATCAACTTGTGAACACCTTTTAGCTTTTCTATACTATTGTGCGTGTAAACTTGAGTAGCTGCCAAATTACTATGCCCTAATAACTCTTTAATCACATTTAAATCTGCTCCATTATTCAACATGTGCGTCGCAAAACTGTGGCGTAAGATGTGCGGACTGCGTTTAGTCTGTGTCGTAACGGTCGAAAGATAACTTTTTACAGTCTGATATACAAGAGAATTAGAAATTTTTCGCCCTTTATCGCTAACCAGTAGATTTCCTTCGACGGATGATAAATTTAGGCGGCTTTTTTCTTGCATAAAGTGTTTGACTAAGTCAAGTATTGGTCTTCCAACGGGAATAATCCTTGTTTTGTTTCTTTTTCCTAAAACTCTTATGGTTTGGGCAGAAAAATCAATGTTTTTTTCCATAAGTCCAATGAGCTCACTTCTCCGAATTCCAGTTTCGTACAATAGCTTTATTATCAAATCACTCCGCAGGGAAGGAAAGTCTTGAACTGCCTGCTCATCCGTGTAAAACTTGAGCATAGGTGCTTGCTCGATGTATTGTGGTAGTCTTTTAGGAATCTTGGGCTTTTTAAGTCCTTTTGCGGGGTTGGATGACACTTGTTTCGTTTTTAATAGAAAACGAAACGCGCTGTTTATTGCACTAATTTTTCTTTGAATGCTGGAAGGTTTTGCGCCAGACTCCATCAATGAGGCCATCCAGCTGCGCACAAGAGTAGGAGTGACCCCGGTGAAGGATTCCACCTCAAAGTTGGCTTTACAAAAAGCAATGAATTGCGTTAGATCCGATTGGTAGGCCTCTGTCGTATGCGTTGAACAACGCTTTTCTGAAATTAAATATGTAAAGAAGGAGTCAAAATTCACAGCATAAAAAAAAAGTATCTTCCTCATGAAAACAAGGAAGATACTTTAGTATTGTGAACAAAGCGTTGTTACAGGCGAATAAGCCTATAAATTATTGCTCTGACTGCTTCAATTTTCCTACGAAAACAGCGTGCTTGATTTCTTCACGACGGCGAACACTAGGTTTAGTGTAGGCCTGACGGGCACGAAGTTCTTTTACAACACCAGTCTTTTCGAACTTCTTCTTAAACTTCTTTAATGCGCGATCGATGCTTTCGCCTTCTTTTACAGGTATAATCAACATTGTCTATTTCCTTTAAATGGGGTGCAAATATAGAATACTTTTTTAATCAATCAACTACCCTTTTAAAATTTCTCTAGAAATCACTAATTTCTGAATCTCAGAGGTGCCTTCACCTATTGTACATAGCTTTGAATCTCGATAAAATTTCTCTACAGGAAAATCTTTCGTGTATCCATATCCACCGAAAATCTGAATGGCGTCGGTGGCGACTTTTACTGAAACTTCCGATGCATAGTACTTGGCCATCGCACTTTCCTTGGTCATTTTCATCTTGTTGTTCTTCAAATACGCCGCCTGGTAGAGGAGTGCTTCCGAAGCTTCTATTTCAACTGCCATATCCGCTAATTTGAACGCAATGGCTTGAAAATTTGATATAGGTTGACCGAATTGTTCTCTTTCTTTAGAATACTTTATGCTCGCTTCATATGCTCCTTTAGCTATTCCCAGGGCTAATGCTCCAATGGAAATTCGCCCGCCATCAAGGATTTTCATTGCTTGCTTGAAGCCATCCCCAATTTTTCCTAGAATTTGGCTTTTGTGAACGCGACAGTTATCAAAAATCAACTCCGCAGTCTCAGAGGCTCTCATGCCGAGTTTGTTTTCTTTTTTACCACCACTGAATCCGGGAGTGCCTCGCTCAATTACGAATGCAGTAATGCCATTTGAGTCCAAAAGCTCTCCTGTTCTTACAAGGACTACCGCTACTTCTCCTGAAATACCGTGTGTAATCCAGTTTTTCGTTCCATTGATTATATAATGCTCGCCATCTTCTATCGCGGTGCATTTCATGCGCATTGCATCGCTACCAGTATTCGCTTCGGTCAGTCCCCAGGCTCCAATCCATTCGCCCGTTGCCAACTTTGGCAAGTATTTTTGCTTTTGCTCTTCATTTCCAAATTCTAGAATATGATTGGTGCAAAGACTATTATGTGCTGCTACACTCAAGCCAATAGAACCGCAAACTTTGGCGACTTCTTCAATTACACTGATGTATTCAAAATAGCCTAGTCCTGAACCGCCGTATTCTTGAGGGACTAATACTCCCATCAAGCCTAAATCGCCCATCTTTCTAAATACTTCTCGGGGAAAAACTTGCGATTCATCCCATTCCATTACATAAGGCTTGATCTCTTTTTCTGCAAACTCTCGCACCATTTGTGCGATCATTAAGTGATTTTCTGTCTTTTCAAAGTTCATTGCTTTGTGCTAATTCATTTTTATTCTAAAAAAAAACGACATTGTTCATTGAATGTTCGTCAATAGCTCACAAAAGTAGATATAGGGGCAGAGAATGAAGCAAGTCTATCTCTTCCTTTTAGAAAACTTAACTCACTGATGAACGAGAAACCTGCAATTTCTGCTCCTGCTTGTTTTACCAAGTCAGCACCAGCCGCGGCGGTCCCTCCAGTAGCGAGCACATCATCATGGATGAGAACGCGCTGGCCTGTTCTCAATGCATCCTTATGCATTTCTATTGTTGCGGTTCCGTATTCTAAAGCATAACTTGACTCATAAGAACTTCGCGGTAGCTTACCCTTTTTTCTAACCATTATAAATGGAACGTCCAAAACTATTGCCAGGGGCATTCCCAAAAGAAATCCTCGGCTCTCCATTCCTAAAACTGCGTCTGGCTTGAAGGAAGAAAAAGACGCTGCCATGGCATCTACAATGGCTTTACAAAGCTCGGGCTTTTGAAAAATAGGTGTAATATCCTTATAAATTACTCCTTTTATTGGGAAGTCGGGAACATCAATGATGGCTTCTCTAATACGCAACTCAAGCTCTGTCATTTCCTTTTTTTGAGGCGGCAAAGGTAAGGCGGCAAACTTAGTTGAAGCTCAAATAAGGACATAGTTTTGCAATTTCCTCATCATTTAATACAAGTGTCTGTTTCAAATATTCACAATTATCGGCAGGTCCGTGCTTGTGAATGAACGCATGAATGGTATTCCATTGCTTTTTGGATAGATAAGGGTGAAATAAGTATTGTACGCTATCTTGATTTATATGAATGGTATGAATCAAGCTTGAATTTACCGTGCAGAGACTGTCTATAGCTTGATAAGCTTCTGATGAGAGTCCGTAAATGTCTTTTAGTTGAGTTAAGGAGTGAAAACCTCCTAAAGCGTTTCGGTATTTTATAATTCTAGCAGCGAGCTTTCCTCCAATCCATGGAAGCTTCTCTAAGGCCGCAGAATCAGCGCTGTTTATTTCCGTTTTTTCCCTTCTTTGTGACTTCATAGTATTAGAGAAGTGGATAGGTAGAGACTGATTAGTACTATCTTGATTTACTTCAAAATGTGCTGCATTGTCAACTTCATGCATGGAGTAGTTGGTTGATTTTTCGGCTTGATCAATAGCCTCAAACTCTTTACTTAAATCAATTGATTGAATCTTTGCTATCAATTTCTTTTCGTCCTGAAAAATGGAAATGAAGAACCGCACTACTGTAAAAAGTACGATGCATGTAGTTAGCATTAGAATCCCATTGCGCTCTCTTCTATTGAATACTAGCAGATCTTTCCATTCATTCATGGGCTAAAAGTAGAAGACTTAAGACCAGGAAAAAACCGAATAATCATTCGGGGTATATTCCTCGAATATTCTGCTTTAGCTATTTTTTTTTGGCCATTACGTTTTTAAAATAAACTGCAAGATCTTCCTTTACCTCAGAGCTCATAATCAGCAGCCCCACTAAGTTTGGAAATGCCATGCCCAGTATCATCATGTCGGAAAAATCCATCACTGCACCTTTGCCGCTGCTGGCGCCAATTAGAGTGCACGTGAGGAAAAGGACTTTGAATATCAGGTCATTTCTTTTTGATCTTCCTGTGAGATAGGTCCAAGCCTTTAGTCCATAATAAGACCAAGAAATCATTGTTGAAAAGGCGAATAAGAAAATAGCAATGGTAAGTACTATATCAAACCATTCGAACTGCGATTTAAACGCAGCGTTAGTGAGGGCGACTCCATCAAGCCCCTGGGGATTCTGAGCAAAACCTGTGAAGATGAGAACCAAAGCGGTCATTGTACAAATTACTACTGTGTCAATGAATGGTTCCAATAGAGAAACAATTCCCTCGCTCACTGGCTGATTGGTTTTGGAAGCACTGTGAGCAATGGAAGCACTTCCTACTCCTGCCTCATTGCTAAAAGCCGCTCGCCGAAATCCCATGATCATTACTCCAATAAATCCGCCCTTGGCAGCATCAGCATTAAAGGCACCGTTGAATATATCCGCGAATGCCTGTGGAATAAAAGTATAATGAAGGGCTATTACGAAAATGGCTATGGAAACGTACAGCAGAATCATCAGAGGAACGATCTTGTCTGTCACTTTTGCAATGGATTTAATGCCTCCAATAATGACCAGTCCAGTTAGAATCGCCAAAAACAATCCTACCCACAAACTATATTCGGAGAGCATGGGGAAAACGGTTGAGAGTTGTAAAAATGTTTGATTTGCTTGATACATATTTCCTCCGCCAATACTGCCACCGACGCATAGAACGGCAAACAGAACGGCAAGTGTTTTTCCTAGTTTAGTCCAACCTCTTTTATGCAAGCCTTTGCTTAAATAATACATAGGTCCACCACTTACGACTCCATTCTGATCAATTTCTCTGTACTTGACAGCCAAAGTACACTCGACAAATTTGCTAGACATACCAAGTAATCCAGCCACGATCATCCAAAAAGTCGCTCCAGGCCCACCGATCGCCATTGCAGTGGCAACGCCAGCAATATTACCCATGCCAACTGTTCCAGATAAGGCGGTGGCTAATGCTTGAAAATGGGACACCTCTCCTTTATCCTCCTCTTGGTCAAACTTTCCTTTTATCAAATCGATGGCGTGTTTAAATCCTCGGACGTTGATGAATCGCATTTTAATCGTAAAAAATAGTGCGCCGGCAATTAGCCAAACAACTACAAGGGGTATTGCCATTTTTTTTTCATCTCCATTCGGATATAAATAGGGCAGGCCATTGTCAGCTCGAAGGACAGGATCATATAATCCTAAAGCAGCAAAGGGGTCGGAGAAAAGGACGATGCTCAATAATTCTACAAAAGGTGTAAACCCGGCGTTTACTTTTTCTTGAGCGCTCGAAGCCGAAATCTTGAATGTTTGTGAAGTTTGAGTCTTGTCTTTCCAGTCAACAATGACAGTATATGCTGTTCCTTCTTCCAATTCGGAAGCTTTTCGGGAATAGAGGGGTGTTGATTGTTTGCTCCAGTATATCTTTTCTATTTCCAGTGTATCGGAGAAGTCTTCGAATTGAATTATAGCTGTTCCATCCTTTATCTCGGCACTGGGATTTTCTGTGACGATTTGGAAAGAACGGCCATAACCAGCTGAATAGTAAAAGATTGATGTTATTAAGAGGAAAAGGTGTATTCGACGCATATTGCAAATAAAGTAATTCGGGGAGTTTTGTGTATATCGTGTGGATATTCTGTTAATTGTTATTTCAGCAGACAATTGCATCTTTGCCCTCTAATGGCAGAGAATTTTATCGTTTCGGCAAGGAAGTATCGTCCAGATACGTGGGAGTCGGTGGTAGGGCAGAAGCATATCACTTCTACCTTGAGAAATGCCATTGCCAACGATCAAATAGCCCAAGCTTATCTCTTCACAGGACCAAGAGGTATCGGTAAAACCACTTGTGCAAGAATCTTCGCGAAAGCAGTCAATGGTTTTTTAGAGAGTAACTTGGAAGATTTGCAGTTTACTGTCTTCGAACTCGATGCAGCTTCCAATAACAGCGTTGACGACATCAGAAGCATTGTTGATTCGGTCAGAATTCCCCCCCAGGTTGGTAAGTACAAGGTCTATATCATTGACGAGGTACACATGCTTTCTTCTGCGGCTTTCAATGCTTTTTTGAAAACCTTGGAAGAACCCCCTGCTCATGCCATCTTTATTTTGGCGACTACAGAAAAACATAAGATTCTTCCTACTATTCTCAGCCGTTGTCAAATTTTTGATTTCAATAGAATCAAAGTAAAAGACATTGCTGAGCATCTTGCATACATTGCCACTAAAGAGGGTATAGAAGCGGAGAGCGATGCTTTGCACGTGATTGCTCAAAAAGCAGATGGCGCCATGCGTGACGCTCTTTCTATTTTTGATCAGGTGGTTGCATTTTGCGGTCGCTCTTTACGGTATCAAGAAGTAATTCAGAATCTTAATGTACTCGACTACGAGTATTATTTTAAACTAACCGAACTCATTCTTCAGGAAGATATCCCTGGTGCATTGATGCTTTTCAATGATGTATTAAACCGAGGTTTTGATGGCCACCATTTCATCACGGGGCTGGGTGCTCACTTTAGAAATTTATTGGTGTGTAAAGATCCAATTACACTTCAGTTGATGGAGGTGAGTGAAAGCGTCGCTCAAAAGTATGCCCAACAAGCTCAAGCGACGGATCTTCGCCTCTTGATTCGAGCTATTGAACTGGTCAATGAATGCGATACCCAATATCGAACGAGTAAGCATCCGCGACTGTTAGTCGAACTTACTCTTATGCAAGCATGCAGCATTCTCTACAATCAAAGAGAAGGCGAAAAAAAAAACTGAAAATAAAACCCTTCCGTTCGGAAAGGGAATTGTCTAATTCTACTCCTTCGATTCCGCAAGAATACGCCTCTGCTGCTCGTTCCATAGTGGCAAAGAGTGATATAAAGCCCTCAGCGGAGAACCGTGAGAAAATCTTAACTTCTCCAGATCTGATTTCAATAAAAGGACTCACTACGAGTGTTGCCGTTGAACACCGGACAAAAAATGAAATTAGCGAAGCGCTGAAGGAGGAAAAAGCTGAAAGGGACTACACCATTGATGAAATCTCTATTGCTTGGAGCGCATTTACAGAACAGAAATTAGTGCTAAACAGACAAGTGCAGGCTGTTTTTGCGCTTGCAAAATTGGAACTGAAGGGATCGAATCTTCTTGAAATCTACGTACCAAGCGAGACACAGCAGATGTATTTTAATGATTATCGTGCTGACCTCGGCGATTTTTTAAGAAAAGAGTTCGGAATTCGCGGACTTCAAATGGAAGTCGTCATTGATAAGTCAATAGAGTCGAAATCCTCCGGTGTCATCATCACGGACAAAGATCGATTTGAAGCGATGAGAGAAAAAAATCCAATTCTGGACGACCTTCGCAAGAAATTCAATCTGCAGATAGATTTTTAAATCTCTTTGGCAAATGTGGTTAAAGCTTTGGAGAAGTTGTCCCAGCTGAGCTCGTCCTTCCTTAACTTCATTTCTTTGCTCCAATGCTTGGGGTCAAACCTGAAAAACTTTTGAATTGCTTCTACCACAGAACTTTCACTCGGTTCGGTCGCGATGATTCCAGTTTTCTCATCCGCGATAATTTCCTTTAATCCGCCCACATCCGTAGCGATGATTGGAATTTCGAAATGACATGCAATAGCAGATATTCCGCTTTGAGTTGCGCTTTTGTATGGGAGAATTACCGCATCGGCTGCGCTAAAGAAAAGAGGAACTTCATGGTCGCTGATGTAACGCACAAAAGGAAAAATCCTCGATTTGTTTGGACTGGTGTCTATCTGTTTTTGATAAGAGTCAAAAGAACCATATACTTCACCCGCAATGACAAGCTGATACTCTTCTGATAAGCCTGAAAAGGAATTTATTAGCAAGTCTAGTCCTTTATAGTCTCGAATAAATCCGAAGAAAAGAAGCGTTTTTTTGTTTGGAAATAGCCCCAACTTTTCACGAGCGAATGACTGTTCGGTTTTTTCTCCAAAATGATCATACAACGGATGTTCTTTTAACAAGATGGGAGCGTGAGGATAAATAGACAGAATATCGTTTTTTACGCTTTCACTCATCGCTACAAATCCTGTGTTTCGTTGCATAAAGTAAGAGGCAAACGACTTGTCGAAGAACTTTCTTTCATGAGGCAGTGCGTTATCTACCACAGTCAAAACCTTGGCGCCAGAATTTTTAACCCTACCGGCTACAAATCCTAAACTGGGTGCCATATATGACATCCAATACTTCATCAGCAATAAGTCGGGGTGTTCATTATTAATGATTCTTGCTGTTTTAATCCATGAAAATGGTTGAATGCTATCAAGGCAACGCAATGCTGGAATCGGATCTGCTATATCATCAGAAGTGACCATTTGCGTTTTTCCTGGAAAAAGAAAATCAGGGTACTGACGTGTAAATGTAAAAGCTTTAACGTCATGCTCCTTTTCTAATGCGCGATAAAGACTTGCGTTGAATTGAGCTATGCCACCTCTGAAAGGATAGAACGTAGATAAGTATGCAATTTTCATTTTTTTGCCAAGGCTGTGATTTCATGGAACACTTTATCAACGGGCAGATCTTTCATGCAATGTTGAGTGCGAGTGCATTTATTTCCGTAGTAGCAGTCGCAACCGCTGTTTGGTTCTACAATTACCCCTTTGTTGTACAAGTAAAATTCGTGCTTATTGAAGATGTTGTTAAAAAGAACCATTTTCTTATCCAATCCTAATGCAATGTGCATCATCATGCTGACTGCCGTTACGATGATGTCACAATGGCTTGCCAAAGCGATGAATTCGTCCAAAGGAAAGTGACCGGGATAAAAGCAACCTGTTGCTTGAACATAGTAACTATTTACATCGTCTTCGTCTTTTCCACCCAGGACTATCGGGTAAAAGCCAGCCTCTTGTAGTTTTTTAATGAGTTCAATCCAGTATTCTTGAGGCCATAGGCGCGTTTGCCATCGCACACCGCAGCCTGTATTTAATCCAATAATGGTTTTACCTTCAGCTTGTTCGTGTATAGAAGCCCATTTGCTAGCTAATGAGGTATTATAGTTTAACTGATAAGGCTCTCCATTAAACCTTAAATGGCAAATCTCAAAAATCTCATCCAAATAGTGTTTTTCGTTTTTTTGAGAGATGTTATCAAAAAGTCCTGTAACGAGTTTGTGCCTTGCCGCTTCGGTGGCGGCATCGATATGATGGTCATGGAGAATGAATCCGTATTTTATCTCGGACTTCACATCCTTCAACAAAGCACAAGCCTCAACCTCTTTATCTAAGTTAATGGCAATGTCAAAAGTTGTATTTTTTATTTTGTAGAAAGAAATGAAATCAGGGGTTAAAATCTCATCGACCAAATCTTTTGGAAGAACTGCGGGGCTCTGAGTCAACCAGGTGATATGACAGTCGGGATAAAGCTGTTTATATCTAACGAGCAAAGGAGTGGTTCGAATAACATCTCCAATAGCACCAAGCTTGATGATGAGGATACGCTTTGTGATCGGGCGATACTCATCGCAACTGGAGCATACCTTTTGGCGGAGTTTATTGGGAGTACAAGGTATGCCGCCTCTAAAGTGTTTGCAGTCGTATTTAATGTGCCCGTATTCATTCATGTCTGCGAAAATAGTAGTGTTAGCTTGAACTTTAAACATTATGGAAGGTTTCACAAGGGAATAATATTGTTTATGAAAGTTCTCACACTGCTTTTGTCTTCTCTTTTTCTTGCTTTGGTTGGCTACGGGCAACAGGCAACGATCACTGGAAAAGTATTCAATAAAGGCACCAACGAGCCCATCCCTTTTGCTCCTGTGGTGATTCAGGGTACTACCAATGGTGCCACTACGGATTTTGATGGGCTGTTTACCATTGCCTTACTTCAACCGGGCCTTTACAACCTGGAGGTAAGTGCAGTTGGTTTCGTAAAAACAGTTGTTTTTGAGATTGAGGTTACTATCGATCGCCCCGCTTTTGTGAATGTGGGATTGGACGAAGTGGTTACAGAAACACAAACTATCGAAATTGTTGGAAGCACCATATCCAACATAGAAGAGTCTCCCATCTCCGTTCGGACCATAGGTACCAATGAAATTAAGCGTAACCCCGGAGGAAATCGCGATATATCAAGAGCCATTCGCTCTTTACCTGGAGTTGCAGCCATACCGAGTTTTAGAAACGACATTATCATCAGAGGGGGCTCGGCCAATGAAAACCGCTTTTACATAGATGGCATCGAAATCCCGAATATTAACCACTTTGCCACACAAGGTGCAAGCGGTGGACCTGTAGGATTGATCAATGTGGATTTGATAAAGGAAGTAGAATTTTATTCAGGCGCGTTTCCTGCTGCACGGGGAAATGCGCTGAGCAGTGTATTGGAATTCGGGTTTAAAGAAGCGCGAAAAGATAAGCCAACCTTTAATTTTGTAGTTGGAAGCAGCGATATTGGTGCTACAATCGAAACACCCACAGGAGAAAATGCAGGACTGGTTCTTTCTATAAGAAGAAGTTATCTTCAAGGTTTAGCAGCTTTTTTAGGTCTACCATTTTTACCCACCTATAACGATTTCAATTTGAAATGGAAGTGGAATATCAATGAAAAGAATCAAGTGACTTTAATAGGGGTAGGAGCTTACGACCAATTCTCACTTAATTTAAACCTAGATGATGATAGCACTTCTGAGAACTTTCTACGTAATCGGTACTTGTTGGATAACTTGGTAATTAATGAACAATGGAACTATTCGTTCGGAGTGAAGTGGGATAGATTTTCAGAAACAGGGAGAACCTCCTTTATCTTGAGCAGAAATGCCCTCCAGAATGATGCCTTCAAATATCTAAATAACGACGAGTCACTCGATAGAACCTTAGATTACAGCAGCCGAGAAACAGAGAATAAATTTCGAATAGAGCACAAACTGAATGCGATGAAGGGCTGGAAAATTTTAGGAGGAGCTGGCGTTGAATGGGCGGAGTTTGATATGCGTAATCGTGCTTTCTTGTTTAATAATATCCTTGATACCACCATTCAAATTAATCAACAGAGCAATTTTACACTCCCCCGGTACAGCGTATTTCTTCAGTCAAGTAAATCGCTGCTTGAGAATAAGTTGATATTGTCTGGAGGCATACGATTGGATGGAGCGGCGTTTAACGATCAGATGTCGAATCCTCTCAATCAGTTTTCCCCTCGTTTCTCTTTGAAATATCGTTTCGCACGGAAATGGAGCTTCAATGCAAATACTGGAATTTATTATCAACTACCGGCATATACCATTCTCGGCTATAATGTGAATGGGACGAAGCAGAATACCGACGCTAGCTACATCCGCAACGAGCAAGTGGTTGCGGGTTTCGAATACGATTGGACCGAAAGAAACTCGATTATTACAATAGAAGGTTTTTATAAAGGGTATAGCAATTATCCAGTAAGTGTAGATAAGGGAGTGAGTTTGGCTAATCTTGGTGCTGACTTCGGTGTTATTGGTAACGAGAGAATTGCATTCATTGGAGAAGGTCGTGCCTATGGTGCGGAATTGCTCGTTCAGCAGAAGTTCTTCAAAGGCTTTTATGGAATACTCGCCTACACATTTGTAAGAAGCGAGTTTACTGGTGTTTCAAATGTCTATACTCCTTCAAGCTGGGATAGCAGAAACTTATTGAGCCTCACTGCGGGTAAGCAATTCAAGAAAAATTGGGAAATAGGGGGGCGATTCTTCTTTTCTGGAGGATTGCCATTTACTCCAGATAATGTAGCAAGTAGCATGGAGATAGCCAATTGGAATCGTTTTGGTATAGCTCAACCCAACTGGAGTTTGTTGAATACCCAGCGCATTGAAGCCTTCAATCAATTGGATATCCGAATCGATAAAAAATGGTTTTTCCAAAAATGGAGTTTGAATTTATTCTTGGATATCCAAAATGTTTATAACAGCATTACTGCAACAAAGCCAATCTTGGATGTAAAACGCGACGGTCTTGGCAATCCCATTCCCGACAGCGCTAATCCAGGAAGCTACATTCCTAATTTTATTGAGAATACCAATGGTTCTATTCTTCCTACGATTGGAATCATTATCGAGTTGTAACTTTGCCCAATGCGCATCGATAAATTCCTTTGGTGTATACGTGCATTTAAAACAAGATCCATCGCTGCTGCTAATTGCAAGGCAGAAAAAGTATGGGTAAATGGAGAATTGATCAAAGCCTCACGAGAGGTCAAGTTGGGCGATACGATAAAGATTCGCAAAGGTCCGATTCATTTTTCTTTTAAGTGCCTTCAATTTCCAACCAGTAGAGTGGGGGCGAAGCTTGTTTCTACTTTTGTTCTTGATGTTACTGAAAAAGAAGAACTTGATAAACTTGAGCGTATGCGTCTTCAAGCTTCTATGGATCGACCAAGAGGATTAGGGCGCCCAACAAAAAAGGACAGAAGAGAACTCGACGATTTCTTTGATATTTTTGACGATGAAGAATTTTGAAGTCAGACAAATTGCTGCAGTTCAGACATATCCGTTGCGCCACAAAGTGTTATGGCCCCATATTCTCAAAGAAGAAGATTGCATAATTGATATTGATAATCGTGAGGATGCTATACACCTGGGGTGTTTCCAAGGCGAGGAATTAGTAAGTATAGGTAGTCTTTTTCAAATGAGTTCTTCGAAGGTAGTTGCAAAAACTCCTTATCGATTGCGTGCGATGGCCACCGATCCGAGTTGGAGAGGAAAAAATGCGGGTAAAGAGTTAATTCTTTTCGCTTTTGATTTATTGAGAAAAAGAAAGGTTGACATTTTGTGGTGCGATGCCCGTAAGATAGCAGTGGGATTTTATTCTTCTTTGGGGTTTGAGATGTTGCCAGAAGAATACGAAGTTCCACGCATCGGCCCTCATTATTTCATGTGGAAGAAGCTTTAGCATCATTCTAGTTCAAAGTTAGTTTCTATTTCCTTGGCAAAACTACCGTTTTGTTTCGATCAGGACTCTTTATCTTTGGCCACCTTTTAAAGAAATAAAATGCCAAGAATTAGCTCCAAAGGCCTTGAGATGCCTGCTTCTCCAATACGCAAACTAGTTCCTTTTGCAGAAGCTGCAAAGAAAGCAGGAAAAAAAGTGTATCATCTGAATATTGGACAGCCTGATATAGAAACGCCATCAGTGGTAATGGATGCACTTAGAAACACAGACATCAAGGTGATCGAGTACAGCAATTCTGAAGGGATGGCATTGTACCGCACAGGATTAGTAAAATACTATGCATCTAAGTCAATTTCTTTGGAAGCCAAAGACATCATGATTACCACCGGAGGTTCAGAAGCTTTGGTGTTTGCTTTCATGTCTTGTTTTAATCCAGGGGATGAAGTAATCATTCCTGAACCATTTTATGCTAATTACAACGGCTTCGCCGTAATGGCAGGAGTAAAGGTGGTGCCCGTTACAGCGAAAATAGACAACGGATTTGCGCTTCCTCCTATAGCTGATTTTGAATCCAAAATAACTCCAAAAACGAAGGGTATCCTTATTTGCAATCCTGGAAATCCTACCGGCTATTTATACACAAAAGAAGAACTCACACAATTAAGAGATTTGGTGAAGAAGAATGATTTGTTCTTATTTGCTGATGAAGTATATAGAGAGTTTATGTATGATGGAGCTGTGCCTCACTCAGTGTTGAACCTAGAGGGTTTGGAGGAAAATGTGGTAATGATCGACAGCGTGAGCAAGCGATACTCTATGTGCGGTGCTCGCATCGGTGCTATGATTACAAGAAACTCAAATCTCATGGCCGCTGCGTTGAAGTTTGCTCAAGCAAGACTTTCTCCTCCCACGTTTGGGCAGCTCGCTGGAATTGCAGCTTTAGAGACACCTTCGGAGTATTTTGAAAATGTCGTGAACGAATACGTTCACCGCAGAGATGTATTGGTGGATGGCCTGAATAAAATTGAAGGTGTAACATGTCCAAAACCGCAAGGCGCTTTTTATTGCATTGCTCAACTACCGATCGATGATGCCGATGCGTTTTGCCAATGGATGCTTGAAAAATTTGACCATAACAATCAAACGGTGATGATGGCTCCTGCTACAGGTTTTTATGCCACTCCAGGTTTAGGTAAAAATCAGGTTAGATTAGCTTATGTACTGAATACCGATGCTTTGAGAAATTCAGTAGAGTGCTTGGAGGCTGCACTTAAAATTTATCCTGGAAGATCGATTTAGTGCTTCTTTTCTTTCTCAATAATTGATTTTTTTACCCTGCTCAAAGCCTCAGGAGTGATGCCTAAATACGAGGCGAGGTAATGTTGTGCCACACGAAGCTCTATGTGTGGAAAACGCTGTAAAAGCTGATAATATCTGACCTCTGCATTGGAGCTCATGGTGGCTACTAAACGCTTCTGTAGCGAAATCAATGCACCCTGAACAAGAATCCGAAAGGACCTTTCTAGTTGAGGAACCTTGCTGTACAACCATTCCATATCGTCACGATCAAAGAAAAAAATGATGGTGTCTTCAAGTGCTTCTATAGAATAATCTGCCGGTTGGCCAGTAACGAAGCTAGAAATATCTCCCATCCACCAATCTTCGAATCCAAAATACACCACATGCTCATGTCCTTTCTCATCCGTATAAAACATGCGAATGCAGCCCTTATCGATGTACCCCTGAAACCTACACACCTCACCTGCCTTAACGATAATGGTTCGTTTTTTAAATTGCCGAACGTTTATTCGGGACAAAATCAAATCCATTTCAGCAGTCGAAATTTCAACCCGACTGCGCAAGTGTTTCTGAAAATTATCAAACATTAATGATGAATCATTTTCATCGAATGTACATTAAATCCATCATCAATTACAACTTGATAGATACCTGTAGAATAAGAGGAGGTATTCAATATAATGTCCTCATTGGAATGGGAACGTTTCAATTGAAGTGATTCAACAAGTGAGCCTCCAGAGTTAAAAACTCGAACAGAAACACTACTCTGGAAACCACGCATTCTCAAGGTAGTAAAGTCACCGGCAGGATTGGGGAAAATATGAGCCTGTATTGAACGCATCGATTCTTCCACACCAACCACATTGGTTTCCCATTGAAATGCAAAGTCTATTTTTCTGCCAAAATCAACATTGAAATTTTTGAAGTCAGGACCCTGAACTCGGTCTAACCTTACTTGACCATTCCCATCATTATTAGCGAAAAATCCAAGTCCATCACCGTCGCTATCATTCACAATGAATCGATAGCATCCACTATTCAACTGAAGGGTATCTCTGTAATTGGTGTTGGGTTCATCAAAACCAATGCGCTCTGCAATCACGTTGTCGTTTATATCCAACAGTTGCCATGAGTTTTCTTGTGGCGCTGAATTGGTGCGTAAAATGACTATCATTCTATTGTCATCCAAACCAAAGTAATAATATTTTGGAGGGCGCACAAACGTGCTCTCAGCATGATTGTTGGAAGGATTTTCATCCGATTCTATATCAACGATAAAACGCTGTATATCGTCCTCTCCGCTCCACATGGTGGCGTCATCATAACTTAAAACGACTTCTTCTCTTTCCATAAATCCTAAGTTGCCCGTCCACTCGAAGGATTGCTGCGTGCCACCTTCAATGCGGTAAGTAATCGTACAAGAAGTTAGTGGTTGCGAGCCTTTATTGCGAATAACAATTCGAGGTTCGTCGCAAAGGGGGTTCATTTTTCCATGAATCTTGAAGTTACTTGGAGCAAGTATTTGCTCGATTTCTACATCATTTGCAAACTGGATATCTCCATAATAAATCATCTGTGATTCAGTCACGTAGTTTCCATAGGGATCAAAAGTGATATCATAATCGATGCTTGTACTTCCTGCTTGAAGAAAAGGAGTGAGCTCAAACTCTTGGGTTGTTCCTGGAGCACCGGGACACCAACCAGCACGGGCGTAAATCCAAGTACCACCTTGTGGAAAGAGCGGATTCATATCACAATCCTGCATGATTTCCCATGACCATTCATCGTTGCCATTGACTTCGACTCGATGTGTATTGTAGCAGAATTCGCCGCAATTATTGCTATCAAAACCAAATCCATGTCCTGTTATAGTTGTTCTCAACTTAGCAGTGGTCTCATCGTTTTGCAAGCTTATTGTTCGCGGAGTCACCACGTTGTCGAAGTTGCTCAAACCAAAATCGCCATTCCAAATATTTTTAATTCGCTTGACCTCTCTCGATTCGGGACCCTCAATAAACAAGAACTTTAAGTCCAATAATTCTTGCCAATTACCAGCTTCGAGCTCTACTTCTCCGTGTAAAAGAGGTTCAAAGTCAGTGACATCAAAAATCCACGTCCAACCGTCATCACCGAGGGTAAGATTAATACCATAAGGAGTAATATATCTTCCCAATTCGTATCGCTCTTTTACTTCAAAAGGCTCACTGTAGTACTCCAATGTATCATTGAGAATCTCATAGGTTCCATCTACCCATGCGCTATCCATTTTTAGTCCTTCCGGATCATACGTGTATTGATATCCGCCCTTGTAATGATAAGAGGTGGAAGCTACTTCTAATTCATAACCATTGACTTCAAAGGATTGAAGGCTGGTCAATGGACGACTTTTCTGCTCTTGACCAATCGATGCTTGTACACTTCCTGTGTATTCCCCTCGATATAGTTTTAGTTGAGGACGCCAAAGGGTGGAGGTGGCTTTATTAAATACTTCTTCGCCTGAAATCAGTGAGCCCATCGGACTTCCAAGGCTCGTTGAAAATTGCCCGCTGTGCACGTTGTCTTCTAATTGTCCTTCCTCTTCGTTGAAGTTGTGGTGTAGCAAAACATTGCTGTAGAAAGAAGATAGAGAAGTAACGCCATTGCGCATCAAATCACTTACCGAGGTGGCGTCCAAGGTTGAGTTTAAGACAGTAAATTCATCAATCCTTCCATTGTAGAAGTTGGTCCAAGAAGATGCACCGCCAATGGAAAACTTGACAATATCCTCAATCACATTATTGAGACCGGTTCCACTATGAAAGGAAGTTCCATTAAGAAATATTCTCATCGAGCCAGTAGTGGCATTTTTAGTGAAGGCCCAATGATTCCAACGACCTTCAAAATTGGCTGTCGAAGCAAGTTTGTCAATGCGGTCGTACCCATCATCCCAACCGCAATCCCAGTAAACCCGGCTATTGCTCCAAGGGGTGTGACTATTCATCACGCGTTGATTTTGACTGTTCACAGCCTCGAAAGTGGTTCCGTTTTCTGGTTGAAACTCGGGAGCCCCGTACATCCAAAAAGCCACTGTCACGTTGTTGCTTATTTGATTCATCAAGCTAACATTGGCCATGATAATGTCTCTTTCATTGAATGCCGCCGTGTACTCTGAACCACTGAAGTGAACCCCCGCCAGTGGAGCTCCTGAACTTCCTAATAATGGAATGCCACTGCTGCCATCATAATCGGTATAACTAAATTCAACGCTGATATCGGACAGACCATCCCAAACAAAAGGGGAGGTGAAGTTGAAGGTGATTTCGGAGTTGGGGTTGAACTCAGTATCGTGTTGATAAACCGTAGTCCATCCTGTATTGACCCAATCTGTTAATCCAGCTAAGTTTGCTTGACGCATCTTAATTGTGAAATGCCTAAAGGTTCCAGTTTGACTTCCAGAAAAAAGACTTAAACGTTGCAAAGGTCCGCTGGTTAAGCCTGAAGCAAGGAGTTCTTCGGCCGTCCAAATGAATTGACTTCTGCCTTGGTGTCCTCCGGCAGTGAGGAGATTGGACTCCTCGTTTCCAGTGGAGAGTTCAAAAGATGACTCAGATAGAATATCAGATATGGTGTAAAGACTTTGATTGTATTGGTATGTATCAAAAACCGGTTCATTGGACAACAAAGCACTTCCAAAGTTGGTATTGTTAAACAGGTAGAGTGGATGAGCATTGAAAACCGAGTCCATTTCCCCGGTCGGATGATACAAGTAGGTATAGGTCAGATAGTCCCATTCACCACACGGAAATCCCAAATTGCCCGCAGTGCCGTCCTCGAAGCATTTTAAGGTGTGATACATTAAAATCTTTTGATAACTCACCTCATCGTTGGGGAACTGAAAAGTTCGTCTTCCAGGAGAATCGTAAGCGGTATTGGGATTGTTTTGCTCTTCAAACGTATACGTTTGAACGATCAGTGTATCACCAGGATTGGCATAAGAAATGGCTGTTGCTAGAATAGCGGAGAGAAAGAAAAACAGTTTCATAAGTGGTGTCTTTGATCCAAAGAAACAAAAGACTTTTCACCTTATGAAACTGTTTTTTAAAAAATAGAGGAAACCTGCAGAATTTATTTCTTTACCTCAGCGATCGCGTCCACGTCAATCTGCATATATACCGTGAAATCTACGGGGTTTTGAGAAATAGTACCCTTCAGGAATAACTTTAAGGCATCGGTATCCAAAAAGAACTGTTGAATTTGACTAATCACAGAGTTATCCAAAGTCATTACGGATAAATCTGTCTGGTTCATGCTTTCTTGTAAGCTCAGGTTTTCAATTAAATACTCAACTCCAGGAGTGGACATATCCTTGCTTCCAAATCCAATGCTTCCGTTAAAAGTGGTAGCGGGGTTATTGAGTGAGGACTCTGGGCTATTCCAGTATTCGAAAACCTTATATTTTATACCTACTAGAGAGTACGATTTAATCTTGTCCTTATGCTCTGCCAAGTCAGGATTTTTTTCAAGCACATCTGCCAACTGAGAAAGATCGATGATCATTTCACCAGGATTTTCGGCGCTCGCTGTAACAGGGAAGCGGACTTCGATGGTGGTTGAAAATTTTTGCTCTTTTAGTTTATCACATCCAGAGAAAAAGAAAATAGAAAAAACAGACAGCGTTAACAGTAAAGTTGTTCTTTTCATGGTCTTGAGGATTAGTGTTTGTATATGCGAAGGTATAACTTATTCTTCGTATTCATGTGCATTTTTAAGTGATTTGTGGAAGAAACTTAAACACGATGAAAGAAGAATTTTTACACTATTTATGGCGCTATTCTGCATACGAGTCGTGTGCACTGCGCACATGCACGGGTGAGCCTATTCAGGTGGTACATCCAGGTCAGTACAACAGAATAGGAGCAGGTCCCGATTTTTCGAATGCACGGATTCGAATAGGTGATACATTATGGATAGGTCAAGTCGAAATTCACCTACGAAGCAGTGATTGGAGGAGACACAAACATCAATATGATGAGCATTATAAAAATGTGATTTTGCACGTTGTTTATGATCATGATGAAGAGGTGTATTTATCTAGAAGAGGAGACCTGCCTGTATTGGAGTTGAGAAGTCGCATACAGCCTTCGATGCAATCCATCTATGAGCAATGGCTTTCCGATAAAACCACGGACATAGTGTGTGGTTTTCGGCCAAAGGATATTCCAGAAGCGAGATGGATGGCATGGAGAGAGCGATTAAGAATTGAAAAGATGGAGGAAAAAATGAATCACGTCGAATCAATACACCAGCAGTGCAATCAGAATTGGTTAAAAACCTTGTTTGTTTGTCTTTCCTCAGGGTTAGGATTTTCAAAAAACTCCATGGCCATGCAGCAGCTAGCATTGAGTTTGCCCTTATCGCTTTTATTGAAATTAAAACGGGATGAATTTGCACTATCGGCCTTGATGTTTGGGCAATCCGGAATGCTAGAAGGAAATTTTACGGATCCATATCCGCAACGCTTAAAAGCCGAGTATCTCTTTTTGAAACAAAAACATCAGTTGGAACAGCCGGAAGGTATGCTTTGGCAATATGGAGGAGTTCGCCCACAGAATTTCCCTACCATTCGCATTGCGCAGTTAGTTAATTTGGTGGAACATTTAGAAGAGTTGTGGTCGATGCTGATAAGACGCGAAAAAGTTTTTCAGTTTAAAAAAGTACTAAAAATAGCTGCCAACGGCTATTGGAAAAAACACTACAAATTTGACCGCGAGTCAGAGTCATTTCACTCAGAAATACTCAGCGAAACGGCAGTAGAACTATTGATAACCAACGTTATTGCTCAAGTTGGATTTGCATATGCCCGTTATATGAATAATCATGATTTACTTGACTATTCATTAAATCTTTCCGAAGTTTGTAAACCAGAAGACAACCATATGACCAGAAGATGGTCTTCTTGGGGAATGCGGAACGCAAATGCAGCCGATTCTCAAGCCCTGATGCGCTTACTCCAGCATTATTGCCAAAAAAAAAGATGCTTAGAGTGCGCTATTGGTCATCACATTTTAACAAAAGAAACAAATGATAACAGCTATTCATGACTTTTTCCAGAAGCAAACCTTCGGTGTCTGTGCTTGGCTGGCAACCCGAATGGGGGTGAGGGTCAAAAGGGTTCGTTTGAGTTTCATTTACCTTTCTTTTTTAACCTTCGGTAGCCCAATATTTGTTTATCTAGTGCTCAAGTTCTGGAAAGAAAACTCTCATATTTTCAAGCCTTGGAAATGGGGCACACGAATGGGTGAATTAGGTAATAGTTAACAGCAGTCTCATTTTCAGTGGTTTACACGTTGTTATTTTCTGTTTAATTCCTTTGGTAGAAAAGGGATCAATCAGTATATTTGCCGTCCAAAATTTTTAAATAACAAATTCAAAATCAATGAACCGTTACGAGACTGTTTTCATTATGACACCCGTGCTGTCGGACGAGCAGGCAGCGGAAACAGTAGAAAAGTTCAAGAAGTTTTTGAAAGGAAAGGGAGCTAAAATCAAGCACGAGGAAAACTGGGGCTTGAGAAAATTAGCTTATCCTATTCAAAAGAAAACTACTGGTTTCTACTTTCTTGTCGAATTCGAAGCTGATGGAGAAGTAATCACTCCATTTGAAACAGAATTCCGCCGCGACGAGCGCATCCTTCGCTTCTTGACTACTGCAATGGACAAGTACCACATCGAGTACGCAGAAAGCCGCAGAAACAAATCAAAGAAGGAAGACACTTCAAAAGCAAAAGCGGAAGCTTAATCCTGTTTCACTCTTAACAAAAGAACCAAATGAGCGACAATTCAGAAATCAGATACCTCAATCCGATTGAGATTGAGACCAAACAGGCAAAATACTGCCGATTCAAAAAGTCGGGTATCAAATACATCGACTATAAAGACGCAGACTTCCTTTTGAAGCTTTGCAATGAACAAGGTAAAATTCTTCCTCGCCGCCTAACAGGTACTTCTTTGAAGTATCAAAGAAAAGTGGCTCAGGCTATCAAGAAAGCGCGTCATCTCGCTTTGATGCCTTATGTAGGAGATATGTTGAAATAATCATTCGGAGGGCAAAAAAATGGAAGTAATTCTTAAAGCAAATATCGAAAAACTCGGTGCCAAGGACGAAATCGTAAAGGTGAAGCCTGGTTACGCACGCAATTTTCTCATCCCTCGCGGATATGCAATTGCAGCTACCGACTCTGCTAAAAAAGTATTAGCAGAAAACCTAAGACAACGCGCACACAAGGAAACTAAGATCCTTGCGGAAGCTCAATCAACTGCTGAGAAACTTGCAAACCTTTCAATTAAGATAGGAACTAAAGCAAGCGAAACAGGGAAGATTTTCGGTAGCGTTAATACCATTCAACTTTCTGAAGCACTCGCAAAAGAAGGTTTCAACATCGATCGAAAGAGCATCAGCATCAGCGAAGAGCATATCAAAATGCTTGGAGCTTATGAAGCGAAAATCAAACTCCACAAAGAAGTTTCAGCTGTTGTGAAGTTCGAAGTAGTTGCTGAATAATTTTATTCAATTTATAGTTATTAAAAGCCTTCCATCGGAAGGCTTTTTTATTTTTACACCAATGCAATTTAAATTACAATCCGAATATACCCCCAGTGGCGATCAACCCGAGGCAATTCGGCAACTCACGCAGGGAATAGAAAATAATGAGAAGTTTCAAACGCTTCTCGGTGTTACCGGTTCGGGTAAAACCTTCACGGTGGCCAATGTTATCGCAAACACGCAGAGACCCACGCTGGTACTCAGCCACAATAAAACGCTCGCAGCTCAACTGTACTCGGAGTTCAAGCATTTTTTTCCAGAAAATTTAGTGGAGTATTTTGTGAGCTACTATGACTATTATCAGCCTGAGGCGTACCTGCCAACAACGGGTACGTATATAGAAAAGGATTTGTCCATCAATGATGAGATAGAAAAGTTAAGACTCTCTGCTACCTCTGCTCTTCTTAGCGGGAGAAGGGACGTTATTGTAGTAGCAAGTATCTCTTGTATCTACGGTATAGGAAACCCGGTGGAGTTTCATAAAAGTGTAATTAAAATTTCAAAAGGAGAAGCAATCAGCCGTCAAGGACTCTTGCATCGACTGGTTGAAAGCTTGTATAGCCGAGCCATGAAAGACTTCACTAGAGGAACTTTTCGGGTGCAAGGGGATACTGTAGATATATTCCTAGCTTATGCGGATTATGCCGTACGGGTAGGTTTTTGGGGAAATGAAATTGAATCCATACAAACGATTTACCCAGATACAGGAAAAGTGATCATGGATTTTCAAACCATCCAAATTTACCCAGCAAATCTCTTTGTAACCAGCAAGGCCACAATGAATGAAGCCATGTGGGAAATTCAACAGGACATGGTGCAGCAAGTGGAAGCGTTTAACAAAGAAGGGAAGTTTATTGAAGCTAAAAGATTGGAGGAGCGAGTGAATTACGATTTGGAAATGATGCGAGAATTGGGCTATTGTTCAGGTATCGAAAACTACTCTCGTTATTTCGATCGAAGAATTCCAGGACAAAGGCCTTTCTGCTTGTTGGATTATTTTCCACAAGATTATTTGATGGTTATTGATGAAAGTCACGTCACCGTATCTCAAGTGGGTGCAATGTATGGGGGGGATAGATCCAGGAAAGTAAATTTAGTAGAATACGGTTTTCGGTTGACCAGCGCTATGGACAATAGACCACTGACTTTTGATGAATGGGAAAGCATGCAACGACAGGTCTTGTTTGTTAGCGCTACTCCCGCTGAGTATGAGTTGCGAAAAAGTGAAGGGGTAGTGGTGGATCAGGTCGTTCGTCCTACAGGCTTGCTCGATCCTCCTATAGAAGTAAGACCAAGCTTGAATCAAATAGATGATCTAATTGGTGAGATACAGATAACGATAGAAAAAAGCGAGCGTGTTCTAGTTACTACGCTCACGAAAAGAATGGCTGAAGAGATGGCAAAATATCTCGACCGTTTGAATATTTCTTGTCGATATATCCATAGCGAGGTGGATACGCTAGATCGTATTGAAATCCTGCGCGATTTGAGAGAAGGCAAGTTTGATGTCTTGGTAGGAGTAAACCTCCTTCGAGAAGGACTGGATTTGCCCGAAGTTTCGCTGGTAGCCATCATGGATGCTGATAAGGAAGGATTTCTTAGAAGTAACCGGTCACTGACCCAAACGGCAGGTCGAGCTGCCCGAAATGTAAACGGACGAGTCATCATGTACGCAGATACCATCACCGCTAGTATGCAACAAACCATCGATGAAACCACTCGCCGCCGCGAAAAACAAATAGCCTACAACGAGAAAAACGGAATCATTCCAACTCAAGTTAAGAAGGGCAATAAGACCATTTTTGAACAAAGCGGATTGATAGACAATAGAAAGAAGAAACTATATGTTGAGTCTGATGAAAATACGGTGACCATTGCAGCGGACCCGGTAGTAGCAGCCCTTAGCAATCAGCAACTGGAGAAAACCATTGAACAGACCAAGAAGAAAATGGAAAAAGCAGCTCGTGATATGGAGTTCATGGAAGCCGCTCGCTATCGAGATGAGTTGTTTAGCCTTCAAAAGTTATTGGAATCTAGAAAGGCAGATTTGGCATAGTTATTTAGTTTTACAGCTTAAACCTGTAGTATGAAATACATCTTATTCACTATTCTATTGGCAGGAGTAGCTTTTGGAGCTATATCTTGCAAGAAAAGAAAGAAGACTTCCAAATCGGAAGTCGCTGCCGTCGCGGACAATACGGATACGAAAGAATCTCTATTGATCGCTAATCCTTATAAAGTTGATGCTGCGCTAGCTGCAGCAGGCAGCGGTGATGATTTTAACATTGAGAATTCAGAGATTATTGGAGACTCATTAATTCTTAATGTTTCTTATGGTGGAGGGTGCAAACAACACATTTTCTCGTTGTACTCCAACGGAAGCTATCTTAAAAGTTTACCATTGCAAATGGAGTTGACGCTGCATCATCAAGCCAATGAAGATATGTGCAGAGCCTTCTTGAATCAAAGACTGGCTTTTGATATAAAAGGCACTCGCCCTGTAAAAGGAAATGAATTGCGAATTATCCTCAACGGTAACCGTGATAAAATTCTCTCGTATAAATTTTAAAATTCTTGATGTGTCTAATGGAAATTATTTTTCCTTTGACTTGTAAACCTTCATAAAGAAATGAAATCAATCTTCTCTCTCGCAAGTATATTGCTTGTTTTTAATAGCTATGCGCAATTATCTCAGGGTGGACAGCCCTTTGATTGGAACCGTAAGGACGTCCCCGCGGAAATCCCCTCGTTTGAAACACCTTCTCTCAACTTGGAAAGTTTAGCAGCAGAAGATGCTGTCACGGATCTGTATAAAGAAGCTCCTTATCGATTTGGGGTTGAAGTTGAAGTTGACCTAAATATCTCGAACAGTGGTCTTTGGACCCAAGTAGGCGAGATGTCCCTCTGGCATTTAGGAGTGCATTGCCCTCAAGCTACAACCATCAGCTTTGTGTTTGATAAATTCGATTTGCCAACTGGGGCAAAGTTGTTTGTCTGGAATGGTGATCGTTCTGAATTTCTCGGAGCCTTTACCGCTGAAAACATGAATGAGGCAAAAACTTTCGCTCTGGGTATCTTGCACGGAGAGACAGTTTATTTAGAATATCAAGTTCCATCAAAATCAAAAACGTTGGGTGAGTTGAGCATTGGACAAATAATCCACGGTTACCGTGATATTTTGGTGAGTCATTTCGATCCGGAGCGCGGTCCTTTTGGAAATAGCGGTAATTGCAATATCAATGTAAACTGCCCACAGGGTGAGGATTGGCAAATAGAAAAACGTTCTGTGGCGCTTATTGTGTCAGGTGGAAATGCCATTTGCTCTGGTGCTTTGGTTAACAATACCGCTCAGGATGGTACCCCATATTTTCTTACTGCAAATCACTGTCTGGGAGGAAGTGTTGCCAATTGGGTATTCTATTTTAACCATGAAGCAGCGAGTTGCAGTGGCTCCAATGGCCCAACGAACCAAAGCATCTCAGGCGCTGTGCTGAGAGCGTCCAACGCAGTGAGTGATTTTGCCCTATTGGAATTGAATGATGCTCCCCCCAGCTCATGGAATCCTCATTATGCCGGATGGGATCATTCTGATAGTGAAAGTGCTGTAATAAGTGCCGTTGGGATCCATCACCCAGCAGGAGATGTAAAAAAGATTTGTTTTGATGAAGATGCACCTTACCACGATAATGCAGCGGGAGCTCAAGTTTGGTGGGTAGATCAATGGGAGCTAGGCGTTACAGAAGGCGGTTCGAGCGGCTCTCCATTGTTTAATCAAGATCATCGCATCATTGGTCAATTGTACGGAGGTGCATCAGCGTGCAGCGGAAATGTCAATAATGGTCAGTTTGATTATTACGGAAGATTCGGAGTAAGTTGGGATTTTGGAAATTCTAACTCCAATCGATTGAGAAACTGGTTAGATCCTTTGAATACAGGTGTGGCCACACTGAATGGTTATCCCGATGGTTTTGTGGCTCCAGCATTAGATGCAGGTGCAACCACGATAGCTGGAATCTCTGCCTCCAATTGCGGCGATCTTCAAGGAACACCGTCTTTTGTTTTGAGGAATTTTGGAACAGGAACGTTGAATTCCGTGAGCATTTCAGTGGTCTATAACAACGGGGCTGCTCAAGTTATCCCTTGGAGCGGAAACCTTGCAGCAGGAGCTCAAACCACTATTAATTTGCCCACAATGAATTTCGTTAATGGAAATAATACCATTAGTGTTAGCGTAACTTCACCGAATGGAGGCACCGATCAGGTGCTTTCCAATAACAACACTTCATTTGCCTTTTTCGCAGTTACCGAAAATGCGACCTCTGTAACCATTGAACTCAATTTGGATAATTATCCCGATGAAAGCTCTTGGGTTATCATGGATGGAAACACGGAAATAGCTTCGGGCGGACCATGGGGCGATGGAGACGAGTTGGCAAATATTGTGACGGAAGTATGTCTTTCTGCTGGCTGCTATGATTTTGTGATGCTTGATTCTTGGGGCGATGGTATGTGTTATAATGGCGTATGCGGTGATTATACTGTACTGGATGCTGATGGAACGGTGCTTGCTTCCGGTGGAGAAGATTTCACAGAAGAGGAAGTTACTGAGTTTTGCTTAGAGACTCCTGTTTCTGTGAATGAATTGAATAGAGTGGATATTCAAATTTTTCCAAATCCGAGCGCTGGATTGGTGCGTTTTGAGTCTAAAGCAACTACGGGTGCCCTTCAAATCTTGGATGCCACAGGACGGTTGGTATTTAGCCAGCCATTTAACGGAGGCACGTGGGTAGATTTGAGCAACTATGCAGACGGCCTATATATGGCACGATTAACCAGCGAATCAGGTGTTTCTACCCATTCCTTTCTTTTGAAAAAGTAATTCAACAACATATGTTTATAAAAGGGGGCTGTTAAGCCCCCTTTTTTGTTCTTAGCGCGCCCATTGAGGGGTAATTTCGGGGGCTCTTATTTTGGATAGATATGCACCAGATTATTGAATGGAATTATTGGGGATTGGCGTTCTTGTGCGTCTTCGTATCGATGTGGGCGATACAGATGTATTATTTCTTCAATTACTTTATTCGAGTGGCGACCATTCAAAAAGAAAAGGATGTTCGAGAAACTGCACCTGTTAGTGTAATTATTAGCGCTCGAAATGAAGAGAAGAACCTGATGGAACACATCCCTCAAATCATGGATCAAAATCATCCAGAATTTGAATTGATCGTAGTGAATGATAGCTCGTGGGATGATACAGAGGCCATTCTAAAGGCGCTTACTCTGCAATATCCAAATATGAAGGTGATTAATCTGGACGAGGAAAAGCAGAATATGCAGGGAAAGAAATTTGCACTCACTTTGGGTGTAAAAGCAGCAACCCACGAAAACATTCTACTCACAGATGCGGATTGTTTTCCCGGTTCGAGAAATTGGATAAAGGAGATGACAGATCGACTCACAGGTTCAACAAAGATTGTCCTCGGTTTTTCACCTTACAAAAGACAACCGGGCTGGTTGAACCGCTTGATTCGTTTTGATACTTTTATGATAGGAATTCAGTACATCGGTATAGCCCGAGCTGGTAGTCCTTATATGGGAGTGGGTAGAAATTTGGCTTATACAAAAGAGCTATTCTTTTCGGTGGGAGGTTTTAAATCTCACTACTCCATCACTTCAGGGGATGATGATTTGTTTGTGAATCAGGTGGCCAATAAAAGAAATATTGCTGTTGTAGTGCACCCCGATGCGCAAACTGTTTCTGAACCTAAAAAAAACTACAAGGATTGGTTTAATCAAAAGAAAAGACACCTTACTACCGCTCCTTATTACAAAACTTCCGATAAAAACACGCTAATAGTATGGCCCATGAGCTTTATCCTTATGCTTTTGGCTTTTACAGGGTGTTTAGTTTTGAAAAGCGCATTGTTGGTAGTTGGTTGTATGCTGCTGGTAAGATATATCGTGCAAATAAGTATTTTGCATGCGTCCTCCAAGAAGTTGGGTGTGCAAGGAGATTTGGTTTGGCTATCCCCATTTCTCGAAATACATCTGCACTTGGTAAATGCTTTTCTTTACATCACTAACCTCGTTAGAAAACCGCAAAAATGGAATTAATCGCTCACTTATCAGAAAAAGGTCAGCACGACTACCAGTTGGTGCAGAAAGCCCTACACCAAAAGGACCAAAAAGCGTACGCCGAGTTAATGGACAGATACCGTGAGCCAATTTATTTCATGTTATTAAAAATGGTCAATAATAAGGATGATGCAGAGGATTTGACCATCGAGGCCTTTGGTAAGGCATTTAAAAGAATGGAGCAGTATACTCCTCAATTTGCTTTTAGTACTTGGCTTTTTAAAATCGCAACTAATAATTGTATCGACTTTATTCGTAAGAAAAGAATTAAAGCCATATCCATTGATCAAGGTTTTTCAACCGACGATGGAGATACTATTGAAATAAGCATTAAGGACGCTGTGCTTGATCCCGCTGAGGCAATGCAAAAAGAAGAACGCATTAAGAAGATGAGAGAAATTGTGGAGAAGCTCAAGCCAAGATATAGAAAACTTGTGGAGATGCGCTACTTCGATGAGTTGGCCTATGAAGAAATTGCTGAGGAGCTCAATCTTCCTCTTGGCACCGTAAAAGCGCAGCTCTTCAGAGCACGCGAATTCTTATTTCAAATGATGCAAAACTCCAAAGACGTTTATTAAGATTGGAAGTCATCCATAAATATTTTCCTAAGCTTTCTCAGGAAAAAATTAAACAATTTGAAGGTCTATATGACCTCTATCTCGATTGGAATGCCAAAATCAATGTGATTTCAAGAAAGGATATAGAAGAGTTGTATTTACGTCATGTCCTTCACAGTTTGTCAATTTATAAGTTTCTTCCATTTACAGAAGGTTCCAAGATACTGGATATAGGCACTGGAGGAGGATTCCCAGGGATACCCTTGGCCATCATGATGCCTGAAGTGTCTTTTCTACTCACTGACTCTATCGGAAAGAAAATAAAAGTGGTGGAAGAAGTGTCCTCAGGTATTGGACTCAAGAATATCCGAGCGCAGCATGTTCGTTCTGAGCAGGTGAATGAAAAATTCGATTTTGTAGTGAGTCGCGCGGTAGCAGAACTTGATGTGCTGCTTCAATGGTCGCGTGGTAAAACATCTAACAATCAAAGAAATGCGCTGCCTAATGGGTTGATTTGCCTAAAGGGTGGAGATCTAAAGGAAGAGCTTAAAGCGGTGAAAATGAGCAAAGAAATTTATTCTCTCACGGATTACTTTGATGAACCTTTCTTCGAAACGAAAAAATTGATTTACGTAGCACTTTAACTAGAGGTAGCTAAAGTGTTGAGGATTAGGTTTTAAAAACAAAAAAGGACGCTTTTGGCACCCTTTTCTGTAAACCTGCAAGGAAAATTTTGAAACCATTGCAATCCTGGAAGATTGCATAATCATCTTAAAGACGATCGGATATTTTAATGGTTGCCTGTTATTGTCGAAAACTTTTTCTCGCTCAAGGCGTGAATCGATATCCTACACCTCTGACGCTATGAAAGTACAAGGGTTGCCTACTATCAGGCTCAAAATATCGTCGAAACGCTAGAATATAATTATCAATAGTGCGTGTAGACGGAAAGACATCATATCCCCATACCTTCTCAAGTATTTCTTCTCTGGAAACCACTTCCCCTTGTTTTTGAATGAGTAATTTTAAAAGCATGATTTCTTTTTTACTTAACTCATGTGTGTTTCCTTCTTTGTCTATGATAGAATACCTCAAAAAGTCCACTTTGTTTGGTCCAAATTGATAATCATCGGTAGTGGCCAAGGAGACATACCCTTGGTCATGACGTCGAATCAATTTGGCCACTCTCAATAACAATTCTTCCAGGTCAAAAGGTTTGGCCAAATAATCATCCCCACCGATTTTCAAGCCCTCTATCTTGTCTTTACCGCTTCCTTTTGCCGAAAGAAATAATATTGGGGTTTTGTTTCCTTCCAGCCGAATGGTCTCACAAACTGTAAATCCATCCATTTCAGGAAGCATCACGTCCAAAATAGCTAGGTCAAAGGCTTGTTGGTGGAAACGTTCCAACGCCAAAAGACCATCGGGTGCATGAACTACCGTGTAACCCTCGATTTGGAGATTCAAGGTAATCATCGAGGCAAGGCTTTCTTCGTCTTCTACCAACAATATTCTATACTCTGACATATATTTCTTTTAGGATTGGGCACAAATATCCGAATCGCTTGTTTTTTCTTTGCCAAACATATATTAAAAAGCATGGAACCTGAATTGATCAATAAAATCAATGAGTATAGAGAGAAAACACTCATGGGGGCGCTTGGAATCGAGTTTACTGTGGTTGAGCTAGGGCACATTGAAGCAACGATGCCTGTTGATCACCGTACTCATCAGCCCTACGGGTTGCTTCACGGAGGAGCCTCAGCGGCCCTAGCCGAAACCTTAGGAAGTTTTGGAAGCCATCTACTGGTACAGGCAGAAAACGGATTGGCGGTAGGTGTAGAGTTAAACATCAATCATTTAAAATCAAAAAGGCATGGGATGGTTACGGGAGTAGCTAAAATTCTCCATCAAGGAAGATCGATACATGTTTGGAACATTGAAATATTGGATGAGGAGAAGTCATTGCTCGCGGTAAGCAGACTAACCGTTATGGTGAAAACGAAATAAGCAAACACGTGAATAGTATACTTTCCAGATTGCCTTTAGGAGAGGAGAAAAAGTTCATCCTTAATGAAAACGGACTTTGGATTTCGGAGGATAAGAAGTTTCAATGGTTTATGAAACCATTTGCTGATAGCGGGCAGAAAACGAATTACGCTCCGAAACAGAACGAATACATAGCGCTGGTCGAGAAGGCTAGGAAGTTCATGTTAGATGGCCGTGCTTCAAAAGTGGTAATCAGCCGAATGATTGAATTGGATTTGCCTTCCGTAGAACAGCAATTTCCGGTGGTTCTTTTTCAGCGGTTGGAGAAAATGTACCCCTCCGCGTTTGTGTTTCTATATCCCGTTTCTAAGGGAGTATTTTGGTTAGGCGCCTCTCCAGAATTGCTTCTAGAGAAAAAAAATAGTTTTTTCAAAACCGTATCCCTTGCAGGTACAAGGCCTGCAGCTTCACTAGGAAATTGGGGAGAAAAAGAAATTGTTGAGCAAAAAATTGTGACGGATTATATCTTAGACCAGCTAGCTAGGCATGGTGGGGAAAACGTGCATACCAATGGTCCATACACTTCCGCCGCGGGTGTAATTGAACATCTCAAGACCGATATTTTATTTGAGTCTAATCAAAACTCGAAATATTGGATGGATGTGTTTCACCCGACACCAGCTATTTGTGGCTTTCCCAAGATGAATGCCTTGGAGTTTATTCAATCCAATGAATTTCATAATAGAGAAATGTATTCAGGAGTTATTGGTTGGCATTCTCCCGAACAATCTCATTTATACATTCAATTAAGAACGATGAAGGTAGATTTAAACGAGGGAAAGGCTTACATATACGTGGGCGGTGGCTTACTTCCAGAGAGCGATAGCCTTTTGGAATGGGAGGAAACAGAGAAAAAAGCTATGGTAATGAAGTCAGTTCTGTTTTAGATTCGCAACCCGAATGATATCAGACAAAAGAGCCATTCAAGACATAACTCAACTTCTTTATGCAAAAGGAGTCTATCATGTTATTATTACTCCAGGCTCTAGAAATGCGCCGTTTTCTATTAGTTTTTTTGAGAACAGAAATTTTGATGTTCATTCTGTGGTGGATGAACGCTCAGCAGCTTTTATAGCTTTGGGGTTGGCTCAACAAAGCGATAAACCTGTCGCACTCATCTGTACCAGTGGCACAGCAGCCTTGAACTTTTCTCCAGCCATCGCTGAGGCCTACTACCAGGAAATTCCATTGATTGTCATAACAGCAGATCGTCCAATGGAGTGGGTGGATCAAGGCGAGGGCCAAACCATCAATCAAAGCGGGGTATTCCGAAATTTTGTAAGGTCTTCTTATGATATTATTCAAGACCTGAATGACAAAGACTTCGAGTGGTATAACGCCCGTGTGATGAATGAGGCAATCGATAAGGCGATGCATCCTGTGCGAGGTCCTATTCATTTGAATTTTCCGCTTCGCGAAAGCCTATACAAAACAATTGATGCTCCTCTAGAGGAAGTAAAAGTCATTGAACGGGTGGAGAGGTCAATTCAGCTTGAACCTGAAACGGTAAAAGAGTTGGCGCGTGAAATTTCTTTGAAGAAGAAAGTAATGATCTTGGTAGGACAATTTCACACCGAACACTACACTTTAAGTAAATTAGAAGAATGGGCCAAGCTGCCCAATGTAGTTGTATTTACTGAGTCGCACAGTGGATTAGAAAGCCCACTCTTCGTGGGGTGTATCGATCGTATGATTATGACGGTCACGCAAGAACAATTAGAGTTTATTCGTCCAGATTTAGTTATTGGTATTGGTAAAAATATTATTAGCAGGAAGATTAAAGGGTTATTGCGTTCCAATCGTGTTGAGCATTGGTATGTTGGAGAGGACGCTTTGCTCATGGATACCTTCCAGAGGCTTAAAAAAATTGTTCCAGTTGCTGCAGATTACTTTTTTGAAGCCATCGGAAGTCAGCTCTGCGTGCCTGATTCGGATTACAACCGCACGATCATGGCATGGAACGCCACCAAGCAACAACTGGCTATACAATATGCAGAGCATGCGAAATTTTCAGACCTGACGGTTTGCAAAGAGGTTTTGAAAGCTATTCCAGACAATAGCCGAGTTCAAATGGGAAATAGCAGTATTGCGAGATATATACAATTGTTTGATAGAAATTCTTCGCTTCGTTTTAGTGGAAATAGGGGAGTAAGCGGTATCGATGGCTGCACAAGCACTGCCGTAGGAGCTGCATACGTTTATGAAGGTTTGACCACACTCATAACTGGAGACTTGAGTTTTTTATATGACAGCAATGCTTTCTGGAATGAATTTGTTACAGATCGACTAAAAATAATTATTGTCAATAACGGTGGTGGAGGTATATTTAGAATCATTGAAGGACCTCCTTCAACGCAGGCTTTGGAGAAATTTTTCGAAACATCTCATCAAAGGAATGGTTCTTATTTGGCCCAAGAGTTCAAACTAGCGTATTTCAGTGCGTCGAATGAGGAAGATTTGAAAATCGGTTTGGATAAATTATTTGCCTCCTTGGGTTGTTCTATATTGGAAGTATTTACTCCAAGAATGGCCAACGATGAAGTGCTAAGAGATTTTTTTGACTTTATAAAAGAAAATAGCTAAAAAAATGGCAACAAGAAATTGGGTTAGTATCAAAGAATACTCGGATATTTTGTTTGAGTATTTTGAAGGAATTGCAAAAATCACCATCAATAGACCTCAGGTTTACAATGCCTTTCGCCCTGAAACAAATCTTCAGATGATTGATGCGATGGACATTTGTCGTGAACGACAAGACATTGCGGTGGTAGTTTTGACGGGTATTGGAGACAAAGCATTTTGCAGTGGTGGAGATCAAAATGTGAAAGGTGTAGGTGGATACATTGGTGAAGACGGTATTCCACGGTTGAATGTATTGGATCTTCACAAGAGAATTCGTGAGCTTCCTAAGCCGGTCATTGCGATGGTCAATGGATATGCCATTGGTGGAGGCCACGTTCTGCACGTGGTATGCGACTTGACGATTGCTTCAGAAAATGCACGTTTTGGGCAAACAGGTCCAAAGGTGGGCAGTTTTGATGCAGGTTTTGGTTCGAGTTATTTGGCGAGACATGTAGGGCAGAAAAAAGCTCGTGAGATATGGTTTCTATGCGAACAATACACGGCTGCGGAAGCAGAAGATATGGGGATGGTTAATAAGGTGGTACCTCTTGCTGAATTAGAGGACACCACTGTTCAGTGGTGTAAAACCATCATGAAAAGAAGTCCTTTGGCTGTACGCATGATTAAACGAGGTCTTAATGCTGAACTCGACGGTCAAAGAGGTTTAATGGAATTCGCAGGGGATGCGACTTTACTTTACTACCTCACCGAAGAAGCACAAGAAGGCAAGAAGGCCTTCCTAGAAAAGAGAGACCCCGATTTTCAGAAATATCCGAAGTTCCCTTGATGGAAGCTAATTTGAAAGCCTGGATTCAAGCGGCGCGATTACGCACGCTTCCTTTGGCTGCATCATGTGTTTTGACTGGTTCTGCTTTTGCTTTGAAACATGGGGGATTCAATTCAGTAGTTTTTGTTTTGATCTTGATCACTACTTTCATGTTGCAGGTTCTTAGCAATCTTGCTAATGATTATGGCGATTCTCAAAATGGCGCAGACAATGATCTCAGAGTTGGTCCTGCCAGAGCCGTTCAGTCTGGGGCTATTTCAGCCAGGCGAATGCGAAAAGCAGTGGTGGTAGTAGCGGTGTCATGTCTAGTTAGTGGTGTTTCTTTGCTTTGGACAGTGTTTAGGTTTGAGCAAATACCTTATGTTGGAATTTTGTTTTTTATTCTCGGTCTCATTGCAATTGCTGCGGCGATCAAGTATACTGCTGGCAAAAATCCATATGGCTACTCAGGATTTGGCGACCTTTCAGTGATGATTTTCTTTGGTTTTTTAGGTGTGATGGGCACATTCTACCTTCATTGTAAAGAGTTTGATGCTACTTTGATTTGGCCTTCACTGACCATAGGCGCGTTGAGCACTGCAGTGTTAAACTTGAATAATCTTCGTGATCACATCAGCGATAGCACCACGGGAAAAAGAACTTTGGTGGTGAGAATAGGATTTTCAAAAGGGAAGTACTATCACATCTTCTTGATATCGATGGCTTTAATAAGCGCGGTAGTGACTGTCTTTCATCTTGGAGGGAAATCTTCTTTAGCCTTGCTTGTATTGATCATTCCCTTGACTCAATGCGTTAAAGTAGCGCGATCAGTTAACGGCTCTGATTTGGATAGTGAACTCAAAAAGACTGCTTTATCTGCTTTTCTGTTTTCACTATTGCTTTTTATATTGAATTAATGAGTCAAAAATTGTCGTGACCTTGATTATCTTCGCGGGCAAACCATGACAATGTCCAAATCCTCGGGTCTTATAGGAATTGATATCGCCTACGTGGTTGCGTTGATCGGTACAATTTTTTCATCTGTATTTTTCGTCGTTGGGGGAAGAATGCACATGCTCAGTCATGAACATTACTTTTTGATCTTAGATTTTTTTCCTTCTCTTTTCTTCTTTCTAAATGGTATGACTGTGACTTTGACCATGCGTGATCGCAGAATCAGTACAAGAAGACTTCAAGCTTATCTGGGGAAAAGAGGGAGTATTCTATTGCTATTAGGACTGCTGTTTGTTAAAAGTTGGGATCTGAATTTACTTTTGGCGTGTGGTATTTTCTACTTACTTGCTCCCGTTGTGGCTGAGTGGAACAACATCATATTGCGCACCTTATGCATAGCTTCAGCTTTGATGACAGTAGTGCTGATCAATTTTGACCTACCAGCGAGTGTGACCACTTTTTCAGTGAAATTGAGCGGAGCAGATGGAAAAGACTTATTGGCCTTTTTAATGTTCAACGGCTATTTTAGCGTGCTCCCATGGATTACTTTCTTTTTGGCTGGAATGCTTTATGGTAGAAGTGAAATGAGACCACGAGGGTTGTATCCCATATCTTCGATCGTTTGTGTGGTAGCAATGGCATTGGCCTTTTTTGTAGAGGAATATTGTAAAACGCTCTATGGGATGCGAGACAGCGTGGATACGATCTCCGTTTTCCCATTTAGCTTTAAGTTTTATCTACCGGCTTTCCTGATTTTTTCCATCGCAAGTTGCATACTTTTTCTGAACGTATTGTTGTATGTTTTTCGAAAAGACATTCCATTAAAGTTCGAGCAGTTTGTCCAGTCTTTCTCAAGTTCAAAGTATTCAATTTACTTCTTTGCGTCGTTTTTAGGATTTATTATTTTAAACTCATCCAACACAGTAGCTTTTCGAGATAAATTTGTTATATTCTTCACTGCAATCACTGTTATTGTTTTGTCTATAGTATTAACAGCTCAGTGGAAAAAACGACTCACTCAAAATGCTCCAGTAGAATGGTTGATCAAGAGGATATCAGGATCCGCGAAAAAGTAATAGCGGAAATACTTCCTTATCAACTGAACTTTGTCACGGCAGCGCGTACGTCCCGTGATGTGCTCAACAGAAGGTCAATTTATTACGTCCGTTTTTTAAGTCAAGAAACCACAAAAGAAGGTTGGGGTGAGTGTGCGCCTATCTTTGGATTGAGCCCAGAGACAGAGGAAAGTCTTCTCGGAGAACTTGAGTTTGCCTTGAAAGATTTTCTTTCCAAAGGATTTATAGAAAGGAAATTCGGGCCAGCGATTCATTTTGCTATTGAAACGGCCTGGTTAGACTATTTAAATGGAGGCGAAGGAAATTTGTTTCCAACAACAATGCTGCATCCGATACCAATCAATGGTTTGGTTTGGATGAATAGGAAAAATGAAATGCTTTCCGAAGCAAGGGAGAAAATAAACAAAGGGTATTCGACTATCAAATTAAAAATCGGAGGTATTTCATTTGAAGATGAGCTAGATATTCTAAGAGAGTTACGTGTGGACTTTTCTTCAGACCGATTAACCATTCGGTTGGATGCTAATGGTGCATTTAAGGAAAAGGATGCACTTTTTAAATTGGATCAGCTTGCTAAGTTTGATATTCATTCCATAGAACAACCGTTTCAACCCGGAAATTGGCCATTTCTAAGACAGCTATGTGCTCAGTCTTCTATACCCATCGCCTTGGATGAAGAATTGATTGGGGTGAGTGATTTATTAAAGAAGGATGAGTTGCTTTCTCAAATAGAACCAGCATACATTATCTTAAAACCTACACTTCATGGTGGAATGGAGGGATGTGATGAATGGATACATTATGCAGAGCAAAAAAACATCAAGTGGTGGGTTACTTCCGCATTGGAGTCATCGGTTGGTTTGAATGCTATTGCGCAATGGGTTTCCACGAAGCCGATACAGATGCCGCAAGGCTTGGGAACGGGTTCCTTATACTCGAACAATCTGCCTGCCCAGTGGATCAGTGAACAAGGATATATTTATTTTCAAGGACAGAGAACAGATTCTATCATATCTTACGTTTCAAGATGATTCGAAAGGTAAAATTCAAGAACGGGCGCATTCATCAAATGATAGGTGAGTCGGTTGATTTTGCGGAGATTTCAGACTTTGTGGAGAAATGGAACGATGGATCGGACTCCATTTGTGTGCATACCAGTGGAAGTACAGGTATCCCAAAGCCTATATTCATTTTAAAAGAAGAGATGAGGGCAAGCGCGAGGCTTACGGGGAGTTTTTTCGGAATCAACCGCCCAATAGTAGCTTGGCACGCATTGCCAATGAGTTTTATAGCTGGAAAAATGATGGTGGTTCGTGCCTTAGAGTTTGATTGGGATTTGATCTGGAGCGATGCGTCTGCCTATCCTGAAATCCCAGATGTTTCTCCGGAATTCGCGGCATTCACACCTATGCAGTTTTTTAACTTGCTTCAAAATGGTTTGGAACCGAATTTTTCACCCATCACCATATTAGGGGGAGGAGAAGTTAGTGAAGAATTGGGAGAAAGATTGAAAGATGCTTCACAGGGGATATTCAGCACCTATGGAATGACTGAAACTATTACGCACGTTGCTTGCAGGCCCATTAGTGGTAAGGTTTCAGAAGAATATCAAGCCTTAGCTGGAGTATCTTTTTCTCAAGATGAAAGAGGTTGTTTGGTAGTAGTTGCAGATCATTTATCATCCAGTCCATTTTTCACCAATGATCAAGTAGATCTTTTATCTTCGACCACCTTTGTTTTCAAAGGGAGGGCTGATCGTGTCATCAATAGCGGTGGATTAAAAATTCACCCGGAAGCAATAGAGAGAAAACTGCATTCTGAGTTTGGAATTGAATTGTTTGTGACTTCGAAAGCCGATGATGAGCTAGGTCAGAGAGTTGTTCTAGTTATTCAGAAGAAGAATGAAGACCTTCAATCTAAAATTCAGGAATTTTTGAATGATGAATTGGATAGAAAGATTCGCCCCAAGGAGATCGTGATTCTAGAGAATTTTAAATACACCCATACAGGAAAATTAGTAAAAAGAATAGTTGAATGAGTTTAGAAAGAAAAGCATTGGTTTTTGCCAGCGCCAATGAACATAAGGTGATGGAGGTTTCAGCCAAGATGGGAGGTTTTCCCTTGTTGGGATTGAAAGATATTGGATGTGTTGAGGAAATTCCAGAAACAGCAGAAACGATTGAAGGTAACGCGGCTATGAAAGCACGTTATGTATATGAGCGCTACGGAGTGGATTGCTTTGCCGATGATACAGGACTTTTAGTGGATGCCTTGGCGGGAGCACCAGGTGTATATAGCGCTAGATACGCAGGACCACAAAAAGACGCTCAAGCCAACAGGCAATTATTGCTAAAGAATTTGAGTACGGAAGTGAATAGAAAGGCACACTTTAAAACAGTTATTTGTTTGATTTGGAAAGGACAAGAATATTTTTTTGAAGGAAAGGTAGAAGGCCATGTTTTAAGAGAGGAAAGAGGTCAAGGAGGCTTTGGATACGACAGCATCTTTGTAGCTTCCAGCAATAGTAGGTCTTTTGCAATGATGACAACAGAAGAGAAGAATATTCTCAGCCACCGTGGACTAGCACTAAAGCAGCTTGAGACATTTTTAAAGGGAGGTTGATAGGAAATTTCCTATTTTTCGCCCCGATAACCAATTAAAGAGGCAAGGAATGATTACTTATCTTGATTTTGAAGCGCCCATCAAGGAATTGAATGAGCAAATTCAGAAACTGAAGGAAAGTGAAGTAAAGACAGGAGTGGATATGTCCAATGCTATCAAGGATTTAGAGGCAGCATTGGTGGAGAAAACGAAAGAAATTTACAGCAATCTTGACCCTTGGCAAAGAGTACAAGTGAGCCGTCATCCTGACCGGCCTTATACCATTCAGTATATCGAGGGAATCACCAATAATCAGTGGATAGAGTTACATGGTGATCGCACTGTGAAAGACGATAAAGCGATGGTGGGCGGATTCGGAATGCTAGAGGGTAAAAGCGTCATGTTTATTGGGCAGCAGAAGGGGATCAATACCAAGATGCGCCAATACCGCAATTTCGGAATGGCCAACCCTGAGGGTTACCGCAAAGCCTTGAGGTTAATGAAGCTGGCGGAAAAATTCAATAAGCCCATCGTGACATTCATTGATACTCCTGGAGCATACCCTGGTTTGGAAGCGGAAGAAAGAGGACAAGGCGAAGCTATTGCAAGAAATCTATTTGAAATGATGAAGCTGAGAGTGCCTGTGATATGCATAATCATCGGAGAAGGCGCTTCTGGAGGTGCATTGGGAATTGGGATTGGTGATAAAGTATTGATGTTAGAAAATACATGGTATTCTGTTATTTCTCCTGAATCTTGCAGTTCTATCCTTTGGAGAAGTTGGGATCATAAAGTCACTGCTTCCAAAGCACTTAAGCTTACCGCTGACGATATGCTACAGAATAAACTCATTGATGGGATCATTCATGAACCGGTAGGCGGAGCGCATGCAAATAGACCGGAGATATTTGAAACGGTGAAGCATGAAATTTTGAAACACTTGAATGAGTTGGAAAGCATGAACCCTTCAGATCGAGTAAACAAGAGAATTGAGAAGTTCTGCGCAATGGGAGTGGTTGTAAACAATTGACATCCCAAGACTTATTCACAAATTAGAAGATAGAAGGGTTAATAAACCAACTATAAATTCGTGCTCAGGGTTTTTTTGAGCGAGCGGATTGATTAGTTTTGCGTCGATTTTACAACATACACCATATAAATAACTATAAGCATGAAAAAGAACAACTTCTACGTTGTGATCGTAGCGGTAATGTCTGGACTGATGCTCGCTGCTTGTGGCGGAATCGGGAAAATGGAAAAGTACATTAAAGAACTTGGAGCTACCTCAAATCCAAACCCTTTAGAAGTACACGGTGATAGCATCGAATTGTCCATCAACGGAAAGTTCCCTGAAAAGTATTTCCACAAGAAAGTGGTTGTAGAAGCTACACCTGTATTGGTTTACGGATCAAGTGAAGCGAAGTTTGAAATGAAGGGCTACCAAGGCGAACAAGCTGCTGGTAACTATGAAAAAATTCCTTTCAAAACAGGAAAGTCCTTTTCTTACAATGATAAGATTGGGTATGCCCCAGGAATGGAAAGCAGTGAACTACAATTGCGTATTTACGGCCAGCAAGGAAGTAAGTCGAAGCAGTTCGAACCTCTTCCTATCGGTGTAGGTGTTATTACAACTCCATATTTATTGAAAGGGGACGATAAAGTAGTTTATGCTACGGATAAGTTCGTAAGAACTCTTTCTTATTCTACCAGCGCGGAAATCAACTTCGATTATAATTCTTCAAAGATTAAGCCTGCAGAACTTAAGGATAGCGACATCCTTCAATTGGATTCTTTCTTTACCAATGTGGCTGCAAATCCGAAGATGGTAATCAAGAGTATCGAGTTTGTTTCTTACGCTTCTCCAGAAGGAGAAATGTTGTTGAATGACAATCTTTCAAATGAGCGTGGAACTGCGGGTCAAGGCGCTATTACTGAACGCTTGAAGAAAATGAAAATGGATGCTCAATACGCCCCACTCATGAAGGTTACTTCAAGAGGTGAGGACTGGGAAGGCTTCCGTTCTGCAATGGAAAAATCAGCTATCGGAGATAGAGATATCATCATCCGCATTCTTCAGAAAACCACAGATCTTCAGGCTCGTGAGCAAGAAATCAAGAACATCTCTAAAACATATACAGAGATTCAAAAAGACATTTTCCCAGCTTTACGCCGTTGCACTGTATTAATCAACTATGACCTAGAAGGGTATTCAGACGCTGAACTGATTGCTTTGGGCAAATCTAATCCTTCTCAATTGACCTATGAGGAGTGCTTGAAGGCGGCTTCTTTGATCGAAGACTTGGCTACTAAGGAGTCTATTTATCGTGCTGCTGTTTCTAAGTCAGACGCAGATTACAGAGCTACTAACAACTTGGGTGTTGCTTTGTATTTACAAAATAAGACCAAGGATGCTGAAAACCAATTCAGCAAAGCTTACGGTATGTCAAAGACTACAGAGACCAGCTGTAACATGGGTGCAGTAACTCGTTTGAACGGCGATCGTAAAGGAGCAATGAAGTATCTGAATGAAAGTTCAGCTGCAGAAGCGAAGTACAATAAAGGACTTATTCATATTCAAAACGGTGATTACAGCTCTGCGGTAAGCAGCTTCGGTTCTTACAAGACCTTCAACTCTGCCTTGGGTAAGTTGTTGAACAAGGACAATGCTGGAGCACAATCGGATATTGATGCAAGCAAAGACAGCAGTGCTCTCGCAGATTATTTAAGAGCAGTTATTGCAGCGCGCAACAATGATGCAGCAGCCGTTGCGTCTAACTTGAAGAGTGCAGTTCAGAAAGACAGCAAATTAGCCGATAAGGCGAAAAAGGACTTAGAGTTCAGAAACTTTAAAGATGCTTTGAACTTCTAATGAGAATAATATTATTAAAAGGCCTTCTTCGGAAGGCCTTTTTTATTTCTACCTTCGTGAAAAATGGAATATCCAGCAAAAATCATTCTAGCTTGGGCAGAAGCAATCGGAGGAAACCGAGACATTCGAGACTGGTTAATTACCAATGGTTACCCAGAGTTAGGTCTTTTTGTTTTTGCGCTTCATAATCAAGATGAAGCGAGGCAGTGGCTCATCCATAACGGACATCCTCATTTGATGGCCTTGATTAACGGAGGGGAGGGAAACATCAATGCGCGACTATGGCTCAGAAAGAATGGATTTGATGTTTTAGAGAAAATGGCTTTGGCGACAGATAATAATGACGATGCCATGCTGTGGCTTCTCAATAATCAGTTGCCAGATATGGCTAAAGTAGCTACAAAAATGAGAACAGTCAAGAATGAAATCGACGAAAACAATAATGATATGCATCGTATTTCGCCATTTTAAATACAAAATCTAAACTCACCGAACATTCATTCGGTAACATATGCAAGAACCAGTAATTTTTACTTTGAAGAATGGTATCCGTGTAGTTCATCAACCCATGGATAGAGAGGTAGGCCATTGCGGACTACTTATCGGAGCGGGAAGCAGAGATGAGCAAGACAACGAGCATGGCCTCGCACACTTTCTGGAACATAGCCTTTTTAAAGGGACAAAGTCAAGAAAGACGTTTCATATTCTAAGTAGATTGGACGCGGTAGGAGGCGAGCTCAATGCCTTCACAGCAAAAGAAGAAACGTGGATACATGCAAGTTTTCTGAAAGAGCATTTTGAAAGAAGCATCGAATTGATCGCGGATATTGCTTTTAATTCCGTTTTTCCCGAAAAAGAAATCAGTAAAGAAAGAGAAGTAATAATCGATGAAATAAACAGCTACAAGGACAGTCCTGGCGAAATGATTTTTGAAGACTTTGATGCCTTGCTCTTTAAGAATCATCCATTGGGAAGAAGCATTCTCGGAACAGAGCAGACTATTAAGAAGTTTGGTTCAAAGGATTTAATTCGATTTAGAAAAAGAACCTTTACAGAAGATAACCTGATTTTTTCTTCCGTAGGAAAGATTGAGGTGGAGAAGCTTAAGTTCCTTCTTGAGAAATATTTAGGTGATCATAAACTCACAAGCAGCGAGCTTGAGAGAAAATCGTTTAAGGGCTATAGACCCTTTCATAAGGTAGAGAAAAAGGATATCCATCAAGTGCATTATGTGTTGGGGAGTCCCGCATACAGCTATCCTCACAAATTGCGACCTGCGTTGACCTTGCTAAATAATATTTTAGGTGGACCTGCTATGAATAATAGGTTGAGTCTAAAAATTCGTGAAAAGCATGGAATAGCCTACCACATAGATTCAACCTATGCACCTTTCAGTGATTCTGGGGTATTTTCAATTTATCTTGGAACAGACAAACAAAATTTGGAAAAGAGCAAAGGTTTGATAGAAAAAGAATTGAAGTCATTTTATGATAAAAAACTCAGCACTCGGCAGATGCACGATGCTAAAAAGCAGATTGTCGGGCAGATTGCCTTGGCTCAAGACAGCGCAGGAGCTATGATGTTTAATCTGGGAAAAAGCTTGATTTTATTTGATCGCATTGATACCTTAGAAGATGTATTTAAAAAAGTTGAAACGATCACTGCTGAAGACATTGTAGAAGCTGCGAGGCAAACACTCACCCCAGAGCGTTTGAGTTCTTTGACCTACACCTATTAAAAGAGAAACCCCGAATTTCGAAATAGTGCTATTTTGAAATTCGGGGTAGAAAAAAATTGTAACTACTTAGTGACTGTGACCATCACCTTCATGATGATCATGCCCATCGCCCTCGTGGTGATGATCGTGTCCGTCACCTTCATGATGTTCATGAGCATCAGTTGGCTTATATCCTTCAATCATAATTCCATCGGCCATGAAAGAAATTCCTGGCTTAGGCTCCGTAATGGCTGCAATTTCTTCTGCAGATTTTCCAGCGTCTTCAGCGTAGTGACGAAGGTCTTCTACAGGAATAATTTCTTTGAATGCCCAACCCGAAACAGTACAATTTAAGTTTTCAGCACCGCTAGTTGGAACAAAGAATCCGTAGTCTTTCATACGCACCATCATCGTTTCGCCGTTGGCGAGCTTTACGTCCATCCAACACCCTTTCTTAGTGCATGTCTCTGCAATTACTCCTGCAAATTTTACTTGTACAGAATCAGAGGATGCTAACATACTTCCGATACTATCCACAGGAATTGCTCCGCTGGGATCAAAGTTTGCCCCGTAAAAGTTTTGAGCGGGTGCAGCATTTTGTTCTGTTCCATGCTGGTGGTTGCTATGGTCACATCCACCCATCATAATGGAGGCCGCAACGATGAAAAATGTAGTTCTCATGCTATATAAATTTGTGCGAATTTAATCAATACTTGTGATTAGAAATTCTGTTCTTCTGTTTTTTGCTCTTCCTTCCTCGGTGTCATTAGAGGCCACTGGTTTTGTTTCTCCGTAGCCTTTGCTTTTTAACCGCTTACCATCCACTCCTTTTGTTACGAGATAGTTCAGTACCTCAAATGATCTTTCCATGGACAAGGCGAGGTTGGCTTGGTCGTTTCCAACATTGTCGGTGTGTCCTCTTATTTCTATGGTTATGGACGGATTGGACTTTAGGTATTCAGCAAACTCATCCAAAATAAGAAGTGATTTTTGTTCGATATCTGATTTACTGGTAGAGTAATAAATGTCGTTGATTACAAATGCCTTTCCGGACTCTTCTTTTTCAGCTTGAAGTTCTACTTTGGCTACTACAGGAGGTTTAGTGTCTTCCTTTCTCATGACCACTTTAGTGTTGAAGGCGATGTCGTCTCCTTTGACGGCTACTACTACATCTTGTTTTGTATCCACCTTTACAACTGCAGCATATCTTCCATCATCCCCGTTTACTTTGATTTTGTCCACTTTGCCGGTCTCTTTGTACTTCACCTCTACAGAAGCATTTTGTGGTATTTCTCCTACACTGTTTTTAACTTCACCCTTGAGAATCATTACTTTTTCGGGTTTCGCTTTTTCGGGCACATCGAACTGATAAACGTCCCAACCTTTTGTGTTTTGGAGGTTCTGCGCACCGAAATAGGCCACTTCTCCATCGCTACTTACCACAATACCTAGTTCATCCTTTTCGCTATTGATGGGATAGCCAATGTTTTTAGGAGCACTAAATGTTCCGTCTTCAAGCATCTTACAGTAATAAATATCCAAACCTCCCACACCTGGATGACCATCGCTAGAGAAATACAAGGACTTACTATCGCAGTGCATATAAGGTGCTTTATCTCTTCCTTTCGTATTTATAGAAGCTGGGAGCGGCTTTGCTTGCTGCCACTCTCCATCTGGGCCACGTTTGCTGTAGAATAAATCGGTGCTGTAGTTTCCTGCATCATCTTTCATACATTCCATTCTGGCCGCCGCGAAAATCAAAACCTGTCCGTCACCACTTAGAGTGGGTTGTGATTCCCAACCGTCGCTATTTACTAAGTCGCTCAATCTTTCAAGTTCCGACCATTGATAAACCTTTTGTCCTGTTTTATCATCAGTAATCAAATTGAACTTTGCACTGAAGAGATCAAAATTCTGGGGATTCTTGGGAAGTGGATTCTTTTTTGAGATGATGAGTTCTTTGTTGTCCACTGAGATTGTAGCACCACCAATGTTATCTGCTACGTTAAAAGGAGGTGGCAAAGGATAGCCTTGATCAAAGTTACTGTTTATATCGGGGCGCTTGCTCCAGGTGAATTCTTCTACAATTTTTGGAGCGAAATCGCCTTTGGCAAGTTTCTCAAACTTCCGAGTATAAAACATGATTTCACCATCGGGAGATATCAAGGGTAAATAATCATCCGAAGAAGAGCTCACACCACTAACTTTAATTGGATTAAAAACAACTCCTGAGTTATAAATTTCACCGTAGCTCTTTATTGAGGGCAAAGCACCTTCCACTTCCGCATACTTCTTTTGGTAGTCCTTTTCAAACTTGGAAGGGTCGTCATCGGGAAATCGCATGAATTTTTCGAAGTACTTTGAAGCGTCATCATATTTCTTATCCGCATAGGCCATCGCACCTAAATAATAATACGGCTCACTGTGATATTCTGCGCAAAGCTCAATGAGCTTTTCGAATGTAATTACTGCTGAGGAAAAAGGGGAGCCCGATCTTTTTGCTTTTAGGAATTGAATTTCACCTAACTTATGAAGACAGGGTAAACAACCGGGATCTTGATCAATGGCTTTCTCTAAAATCTCTTGCCTTTGGTCGGAATCGTATTTTTTGGTGTCTTTAACTTGTTCAAGAGCTTTTTCTGTTTTAGACGTTAGAGTATAGCTACAACCCTCTTGAGATTGCGCTTTCGTCGAAAAAACGAGAAAAAGAACTATTGAAACATAATGGGTTATAGAAATTATCTCTTTATTTGAAGTAGGTCTCACTCACTTGCATTTTGAGGATAAAATTAGATCATTCCCCTTATCACAGCTAACATTTATGTCTGAAGTTTTTGAATCAAAAGAAATAAAAGCGCTCATTGATTGTCTGGATTTGCCAATTGGTGTATTCACTCCATCTGGGGATTTTGTATTCGGAAATTTACATTTTCAAAAATTTCTCCATAAACGCGGAGCAATCCAATTAACCCAATTTCATGCCGAGGAATTAGAATGGGTTGCATTCGCGAAGAAAAGAAGAATCTTTTGGCATGATTTAATCGATTCAATGGAGTCTGAGAATAGCGAATTGCTCGTGACTTTTACCGATAGCAATGATCTTTTTGCCTGTAAGATTTCCGAAATTGATTTGTCTGGAGCGAGTTGTTATTTGTTACAAATGAAGGAGAAAGAAAGCCCCAGCTTTCAAGAGGAAAGAGTTTTGGCAAGGGGAGATGTATTCATGAGAATGCTGGATGAATTGCCCGCCATGATTTGCGCTGCTGATGATCATGGGGTTTTAAAGTATTGGAATAAGTTGTGCACAGAAGTAACGGGCTATACGAAGGACGAAATATTGGGCGACCCCTCAGTGGTTGACAAGATTTATCCCAATCCGCACTATCGACGCATTATAGAAGAAAAAATTTATAGAAAAGAAAATGGATCTTTCCGACACATCAACGTAGATGTAGTCACAAAAAGTGGACTTTCCAAGACTATTTCGTGGAACTTGGTTTACACTCACCATCCCGTTGTCAAGGGTGCACATTACTGGTTCATTGGAACCGATGCTACCGCTTTGTTTAAGGCCATGAATTCGCTTATCGAAAGTGAAGAACGTTATGCTCAAATTTCAAAAGCGTCCAATGATGCTGTATGGGATTGGAATCTTAAATCCAATGAGCTGTGGTGGAATGAGGGCATGTCATCGCTGTTCGGCTACGATGCAAGCGAAATTGTAAATACTTACGATTGGTGGTTCGAACGCCTTCATCCTAATTACGCAGATAGTGTCAACGAAAAGCTTATGGATGCAGTAAGAAACAGACAAGAATTTTGGAGCGACGAGTATCTTTTTAAAAGAAAAGATGGTTCCTATGCATTCATCTTTGATAAAGGCTATATCATCAAAGATGAACAAGGCGTACCTATACGATTTGTTGGCGGAATGGTGGATATTACCTCTATAAAAGAGGCATAATCCTTATGTTCATTTCCTTTTAATTCTTTCCTTTGCTACATGAATTATAGAAGACTCGGAAAGTCTGGATTGAAAGTCAGTGAACTTTCTTTTGGATCTTGGATCACCTTTGCCAACCAAATCGAGAATGGAGTTTCTGAGAGATTGATGGATATGGCATACGATGCCGGCGTAAATTTTTTTGATAATGCAGAAGTATACGCAGCCGGCAAATCAGAAGAGTTGATGGGGGAGATTCTATCCAAGAAAAATTGGAGCAGGGATAGTTATATTGTCAGTAGCAAGGCATTTTTTGGGGCGGGGGGCAAGCTACCAACCCAAAGAGGATTGCATCGAAAACACCTTGTAGAAGCTTGTCACGACGCATTGAAGCGCTTGAGAGTGGGTTATCTTGATTTATACTACTGTCACCGCCCTGACAAAGAAACTCCAGTAGAAGAAACGGTTTGGACGATGCACCAATTGATCATGCAAGGAAAAATACTCTATTGGGGCACCAGTGAGTGGAGTGGCGTTGAAATTATGGAGGCACACATGATTGCGCAAAAACACAACCTGATTGGTCCTACCATGGAACAGCCACAATACAATATGCTCACCCGTCGTAAAGTGGAAGTGGAGTATGCACAAATTTATAAAACAGTCGGTTTAGGTACCACCATTTGGTCTCCGCTAGCTTCGGGATATTTGACAGGAAAGTACATAGGTCGAAAACCAGACGATAGTAGACTGTTGAGAGAAGAGTTGAATTGGTTGGCAGAAAAAACGTTGGTAGCAGAAAATGAGCGAAAGGTCATTTCCCTGCTCAAACTAGCTACAGATTTAGGAACAACCATGCCCAAGCTCGGAGTGGCATGGTGTTTAAAAAACCCGAATGTCAGTACTGTTATACTAGGCGCAAGCAAGCCTGAACAACTTGAAGAAACACTCAAGGCCACAGAAGCGCTTGAACTGCTTACCGATGAAGTTATGATCGCAATCGAGGAAATTCTTCAAAATAAACCTCAGCTCCCACCTTACTAAAATGAGAATTGATATACTCACCATACTGCCTCGATTGTTGGATGGACCCTTTGCAGACTCAATACTTCAGCGTGCTCAAGAGAAAGGTCTGTGTGAAATAAGGATTCATAATATTAGAGATTATTCTACAAGCAGACAAAAACAAGTGGACGATTATCAATTTGGAGGCGGTGCAGGAATGGTAATGATGATTCAACCCATTGCTGACTGCATTGAATCACTTCAAAAAGAAAGAGCTTACGATGAAATTATTTATCTCACTCCAGATGGAGAGAGACTCCAGCAATCTGTTTGTAATGGTCTTTCCCTGAAGAAAAATTTAATAATGATCTGTGGTCATTATAAAGGCATCGACCAACGGCTTCGTGATCATTATGTGACAAAGGAAATTTCCATTGGGGATTATGTTTTAAGCGGGGGAGAATTGGCTGCTGCTGTGCTCGTGGATAGCATTATCAGACTCATTCCTGGCGTCATGAACGATGAGACAAGTGCACTCACAGACTCATTCCAAGACAACTTATTGGCCCCTCCAGTTTACACCAGACCTGCCGAATACAATGGGTGGAAGGTGCCTGATATTTTGTTAAGTGGAAACACTCCAAAAGTGGAAGAATGGAGGATGGAGCAGAGTATTCAAAAAACACAGCAAAGAAGGCCAGATTTATTAGATAATCTCGATGTTTGAAAAAAAAACAGAAGAACTAATCAGTCGAAGTCAGTTCCTTTCAAGACAACTTCGATTTTCTTTATACGCATTGATTCTTCTATTCCTTTCCTTGGCGATTGGTATAGTCGGATACATGACATTTGCTAGACTAAACTTAGTAGACGCCTTCCTAAATGCGTCTATGATTCTAACAGGAATGGGTCCTGTGAACGAAATGAGTACTAATGGGGCAAAATGGTTTGCTTCTTTTTACGCAATTTATAGTGGTGTGGCGTTTTTATCGATTATCGGTGTCTTTATTGCTCCAATTGTACACCGCTTTTTACATAAAGTGCACTTAGAAGATGAATGAGCAAATGGTTCCATTGGCAGAAAGAATGCGTCCCAAGAGCTTGAACGAATATATCGGTCAAAAGCACCTGGTAGGCGAGGGAGCTATCCTAAAAAGAGCAATTGACTCTGGCACCATCCCGAGTATGATTCTCTGGGGACCGCCTGGAGTAGGCAAAACAACTTTAGCACTTATCATTTCTCAAGCATTAAAAAGACCGTTTTACCAATTATCTGCCATTAACGCTGGGGTAAAAGACATCCGAGAAGTCATAGATAGTGTTAAGCACTCGGGAATGTTTTCTAAAGGAGCTATCCTTTTTATTGATGAAATTCATCGCTTTTCTAAAAGTCAGCAAGACTCTCTTTTAGGAGCTGTTGAAAAGGGAGTCATCACGCTTATTGGCGCGACAACGGAGAATCCATCTTTCGAAGTCATCTCAGCGCTGCTCTCAAGAAGTCAGGTATACGTTCTGAAGCATTTGGAAAAAGAGGATCTAACTCAACTCGTTGATCAAGCGCTCCGAAATGATGAACTATTGAAGACCACGGAAAAAAAAATCAAGGAATATGAGACCTTGCTTAGATTGTCTGGTGGGGACGCTCGTAGACTATTGAATGTTCTTGAATTAGTTGTGCAATCCATGAAACAGGATGACTTGGATATCACCAATGCGGTCGTTGAAAAGGTGATTCAAGCGAACATGGCTCGCTATGATAAGTCAGGGGAAATGCACTATGATGTTATTTCTGCATTTATCAAGAGCATGCGGGGGAGTGATCCAAATGCCGCGGTTTATTATTTGGCACGAATGGTTGAGGGGGGGGAAGATCCGAAGTTTATTGCTCGCAGAATGCTTATTTTGGCCAGTGAAGACATTGGTTTGGCCAATCCGAATGCCCTACTGATGGCCGATGCAACTTTTAGAGCGGTCGAAAACATTGGATGGCCAGAATCTCGTATAATCCTTTCCCAATGTGCAGTATATCTGGCTACTTCACCTAAGTCGAACGCGGCTTACAACGCAATTGATAGTGCTCTTGATATCGTAAAGAAAACAGGAGACTTGCCAATTCCTCTTCATTTGAGAAACGCTCCCACGAAACTAATGAAGGATCTGGGATATGGAAAAGAATACCAATATGCTCATGCGTATGAAGGAAATTTTATTCATGCAGAGTATTTGCCCGAAGAATTAAAGGGAACGAATTTTTACATTCCAGGAAATAATTCCAAAGAAAAAGCCATTAAAGATTGGCTTCAAGAACGTTGGAAGGGCAAGTATTCAGCGGAGTAAGTGCTTATTGATGTTTTTAGCTATTGAAGGACCTTCGTAGATAAAGCCTGTATAAACTTGAACTAAAGAAGCTCCTGCAGCTATTTTTTCCTCGGCATCTTTTCCAGTAAAAATTCCTCCAACACCCACAATAGGAAACGCACCCTGCGATTTTTCTTTAAGATAACGTATCACTTCAGTACTTTTTTCTCGAACAGGTAATCCGCTCAATCCACCTGCTCCAATTTCTTGCACTTCAGAAGGTGAAGTAATTAATCCGTTTCTGTCAATGGTTGTATTTGTAGCAACTACGCCAGCAATTTTGCTTTCTAAAACGATGTCGACGATATCATCTAGCTGCGTAAGAGTGAGGTCTGGAGCTATCTTTAATAAAATGGGTTTGGGCTTATTCTTTTTAAGATTCAAACCTTGTAGTTTTTGAAGAATGGCTAGTAACGGTCCTTTCTCTTGCAATTCTCGGAGCCCAGGAGTATTGGGGGAACTTACGTTGACAACAAAGTAGTCCACATAATCAAATAGCGCATCAAAGCAAATGACGTAGTCGTTTGCGGCATCTTCATTTGGTGTGACTTTATTTTTTCCAATATTCCCGCCAATAATGATCGTAGGATTGCTTTTGCGAATGCGGGCTATGGCAGCTTCAACTCCTTCGTTGTTGAAGCCCATCCTATTGATGAGCGCCTGATCTTTGGGCAGTCTGAATAATCGAGGTTGGTCGTTGCCGGGTTGTCCAACTGGAGTAAGGGTTCCTATTTCGATAAATCCAAATCCTAACAACTCCAATGCATCCAACCAACGAGCGTCTTTGTCAAAGCCGGCCGCCAACCCTACAGGATTCTTAAATGTCAAACCAAAAACTTCTCTTTGTAATGATGGATCTTCTACTTGAAACCACTTCTTGAGAATCGGGCGAATAACTGGAATTCGTGATGCCACTCCCAACAAGTTCATGGCTAAATAATGCGCCGATTCTGGTTGTTTAAGAAAAAAGAGTGGCTTGATAACAGACTTATACATGGGGTCAAAGATAATTGTATAATTTTTATAGCTCCTTTAAACCTTTTCTTATCTATGCATTCTAAGGAAGAAAAACAGGTGACAGAGGAACAAAGTATCACATATTTTATTCTAGAAAAGAAGGACACAGAGAAAGCCTTTCACCTGATGTTACAAGCGTATCAAAAACCAATCTATTATTACATACGCAGAATGGTATTGGCTCATGAAGATGCGGATGATATTTGTCAGATCACTTTTATCAAAGCGTGGAAGAATCTAGATCGGTTCAGGGGCGAATCCAAGGTTTCCACCTGGCTTCATCGTATTGCATACAATGAAACCATGACGTTTCTTTCCAAATCCAAGAAGACAAATCATTTAGATATGGATGAGGCGAAATTTGGCATCTCTAACTCATTGCAAGGAGACCCTTTGTTCACGGGAGAAGAGATTCACGTTCTGTTGCATACGGCTTTGGCTACTTTACCAGAGAAGCAAAAGGCAGTGTTTATCATGAGGTACTTTGAAGAAAAACCCTACGAGGAGATTGCTGTAATTACAGGAACTTCTCAAGGAGCTTTAAAGGCTTCATACCATCATGCAGTGAACAAAATAGAATCTTATGTTAAATCTCAATCGAAGTTTTCATGATCAACTGGAATGACATATCCAAAAAGGAATTTGATGTACCAGCAGGCTACTTTGATCAGTTGACTTCTAGTATTGAAAAAAGAATAGAAGAGGAGGTTTTCACCACTCAAAGAACTAAAATTCTCGAAAAGCGCTTCGGAAAAGACGGGAAAGTGAGAAGAATAATCTGGTCTGCTTTGGCCTCTGCTGCAGTGGTCGTTTTAGGATGGTTCATTCTAAAAATGAATCAGCTTCAGTCTCCTACTCAAATGGTTGAATTCGATACCGTATTGGACTCAACAGCTTTAAATGAGGAGGAAGTTATTCTTCTTTTGAGTGAGGAGGATATGGCTATTTTTTTTGAGGAAGAAATCGCAGAATTACCTGCATTTGAAATCAGTGAAAATGACATTAAACCTAATAGAGACCAAGACAGTCAAAGTTTGGATTCATTAACTAGCGAAGAAATTTTGGAATATTTAATTGAAAGTGATATTGATTTTTTAGAAATGCAATGAACTTATGAAGCAAAAAATTTTAATCCTACTGGCGTTGTTTTTACCCTTATTTCTTTTTTCTCAAGATAGAGTTTCTGGAGAGAAAGGAGAGAAGTTGGAAATGCTTAAACGTACTTTTATCTCCGAGCGACTCCAACTGACTGTTTCCGAAGCAGAAAAATTCTGGCCTTTGTTCAATGAAATGGAAACTAAAAGAAAAGAAATTAGAAAACAGATCAATGAGCAAGAAAAAAAACTTGAGTTCGGAGGGGTGTCTGATAAAATGCTGAATGAGGTAGTGGAAATTATCTCTGCAAAAAGAAAAGAAGAGGCTGATGTAGAAAGGGAATTCATAAAGTCAAGCATTCCTATTTTGGGAGCTGAAAAGGCAGCGAGATTGGTAGGTCTTGAAGATGAGTTTAAGAAAAAACTGATGGATGAACTCAGGGAGAGAAGAAGTCAGGACAGTCCTACTCCTCGAGGAAGGAGGTGATTTTTGGTTAGAGTTCGAGAGGCTTCAACGGTATAAAATGTCCTTTGAAGCCTTTTTTTACTTCGTTCATTTCTTCGGGTATTACCAACCAACCATGAGCATCTACTAGAGAAGCAAAATCACCGCTACCGTTGTTTTTCACAGGATGTGCTGCTACTGTCCCTTCACTTATAGTAAGGCGCACGGGGAGGAAAAATGTTAAACCTCCTTTTTTATAATAGTCTTCGGCAAGAGGTAGTTTATTCCAAATAGTACCTGTGTTATACTTTGTATTTTTTTTAATCCATGGAATAATGTAAGCGTGGGTGCACATCAAGCACGAAACTGGATTGCCAGGTAGTCCGAATATAACTTGATTACCTCGTGTAGCGAAGAGCATTGGTTTACCTGGCTTTTGAGCGATTTTATGAAATAGAATTTCTGCTGCTAATGACTTGAGTACTTCCGGGATGTAATCGTATTTTCCAGCACTCACGCCTCCCGTGATTATGAGTATATCACATTTTTCCAGCGCATGGGTAATGCTATTGAAGAGAAGTTCAATTTTATCAGAGACAATTTTTATTTCAATCACTTCGCTAAACGGCGTTATAGCACTAGATATCGCGAAGCCATTGCTAGCCCGAATTTGCGCCGAATTGGGTTGAACTCCAACTTCAACCAATTCATCTCCGCTTGTGAGAATTACTACTCGAGGTTTTTGAAATACACGTACTGTCGAATATCCCATGGACGCAGCTACCCCTATTTCAGCAGCACATAGCTTTGTATGCGCTGAAATTAGTATATCGCCTTCTTTCGAGTCCGATGAACGTAGATGAACGTTTTGACCTTTTTTAAAATCCTGAAGTATGGTACAAATTCCAGATTCCAACTTTATGTGTTCATATGGAATGACTGTGTCTAAAGTAGAGGGCATGACTGCTCCAGTCATGATTTCGCAGGGCATGTCAATCAGTGGATCAGTATTTCCAGCAGCAATGATTTTTCCTACTGGAAATGAAGTATTCACTTTAACAGTATCCGCCTTAACAGCCACTCCGTCCATCATTACCCTGTTGAAGGGAGGAAGGTCTGAAGTGGCAATAATTTGCTCTGCCAGAATTCTACCACTTGCTTTCTCTAAATAAATTTTTTCCTCACCGAACGTCCGCTCGGTATTCATGATAGCTTCAAATGCTTGATTGATTGAAATCATTCTATCCACCTATGGTTGCCATTGATTCATGAACTGGATTGCGGTCTAATTCAGCTTCAAGCCCGTTTTTGTACCGCGCTCCTATTGATTTGATAATAAACTGCTGCAGTGATTCAGGATCGTCATGTGTACGCATAAAATCGATCAAAGAGAGTCTTCCAGAGTCGTATAGACAGGTTTTGAGCTGGCCATTCGGAGTTATTCTGAGTCTATTGCAAGTTCCGCAAAACGTTCGAGAATAAGCGGCAATAATTCCAAGGCGTCCCTTGAATCCAGGCACTTCATAGTTTTGACTTGTTTCACTCTTTTGAAAAGCAAGAGGAGTCAATTCCGGATACTGATCGAGGAGCCGATGATGAATTTCTTTGTAGTCGATGATATCATTCATGGTTGCACCATTGAAGGGCATTTCTTCGATGAAGCGAACATCTATCGGGTTATTTTTAGCAAAATCAGCAAGGGCATATAAATCTTCTTCATTCTTACCCTTCATGATTACTGCGTTGATTTTTACTTTGAAGCCTTCATCCAAAAGCCAAAAGAGATTTTCAATGACCTGCTTGAATTGATTGCGTCGGGTGATTTTCTCGAAACGAGCTGGATCCAATGAATCCAAGCTGAAGTTCACTCCATCCGGTCTTATTTCCTTTAGAACATCCTTGAATTTGTGAAGTAAAGTTCCATTGGTGGTAATATGAATTTGATCTTTCTCAAATATGTTTCGTGCGGAATACAAAATACCACCGACGTCTTCCCTGAGAAAAGGCTCTCCGCCTGTAAAGCGAAGCTTAGCAAATTCTAATTCCTTTAAAGCGAATAACAGCCTTTGTATTTCAAGGATGCTGAATAATTGATTTTTTCTAATCCAATTAAGTCCTTTGTCTGGCATGCAATACTGACAGCGAAGATTACACTTATCGATAAGAGCAATTCTCGCATAATTTACGACTCTGTTATGGTTGTCAATAATGGGCATCAGTGCATGCAGGGTAGATCCACCTCGATCACCAATCGGGTGGGGTAATGGATGTGATCAAACGTTTGATCTAGAAGGGTTTCGTGTTCTATATTGCCTTTAATCAAAGCGCACGGCAATTCAAGGGTGTGTCCATTCGAATCTTCTTTCCATTGAATCGCATTATTCGTAGTTGGAATGAGCGAGAAGTGAAGCGAGTTTACAGGAGAAAAAGCCGTCACCAAAGTGACGGCTTTGTCTTCACGTAAATCTTGCAAGTCGCTTTCTACCAAACGAATTCGAATCATTCCGTTGGAGAAACGAATCTTCATTTCTTTAATCCTATTTCAGCTAGTCGCTCATCTAGAAACTCACCCGCAGTTATAGGCGGCCATAGTGCTTGAGTGCCTGATGGTATGCATTGTGGCAAACAATCCAATTTCATTTCACTGCGAGGATGTAAGAAAAATGGAATAGAATATCGTGGAGTTGCCCATTTTTCACGAGGCGGATTTACTACGCGATGGGTGGTACTTTTCAGCTTACCGTTTGTATGGCGTTGAAGCATGTCTCCAACATTGACCACAATATGATCAGGAAGGGCGGTAACTGCAACCCATTCATTTTTTTTATTCAATACTTCCAAGCCGTCGGCACTAGCTCCAATTAAAAGAGTGATTAAATTGATATCTTCATGCTGACCAGCTCTAACAGCGCTTTTGGGCTCATCGGTAATGGGTGGGTAATGAATAGGTCGAAGAATGCTATTGCCATGATGAATGTGAGCATCAAAGTAGAATTCATCCAATCCTAAGTAGATGGCTATGGCACGAAGCATTTGCCTGCCAGTATCTTCAAGTGCTTTATACGCCTTTCTTCCCACGTCATTAAATCCAGGAAGCTCTTGAACGTCAACATTTTCAGGATATTCGCTCTTTATGGGATCGTTGTCATCGACGTATTGTCCAAAATGCCAGAATTCTTTCAAATCACCAGCATTGCTCCCTTTTGCGTGCTCTTTTCCGAAGCTGGTATATCCACGCTGGCCCGCCAGCCCTTCTATTTCATACTTCTTTTTAGTATTTTCAGGTAATTCAAAGAATGCTTGAACTTCTTTATACAATTGCTCGGTGGTTGAAGCATCAATGAGATGATTTTTGACTGCAACAAAACCAATGGTTTCATAAGCTTCACCTAATTGCTGAACAAATTTTGTCTTGCGCTGGGGATCACTAGATATAAAGTCGGCAAGATCAACGCTGGGAATTCCCATATCATGTAGGCTCATAACGTTTTTTTTTGGATTGGTTCAAAAGTAGCAAAGATTCATTTTTTTCCACAGTTTTTTAACAGAAGCTGCACGGTGGAGTGCTCTTTTAAAAAAGTTCTCGTTTTTTTTGGACTGTTATCACAAGCGTTTTTTTTTGGAGTCCACAAGACCTATAATATTGATTTTAAAAGCGGTTATATAGGGTATGAAAATTCTTGGTTTCATCGCTTTTGACTTTTTTTAGCAGAAAGTTGAGTTTCACCCCATCGAACAAATTCGAAAAAATGTTGTCTATGAGGTGTATTCGATTTTGAATACTATCATTTCATATTAATCAAATAATTCTTGTATGAAAAGAATAACTACTTTTCTCTTCTCGCTTTTCTTGGGGATGCAGATGCATGCTCAGACTGTTGTAGATGTGATTGTGAATAGCCCCAATCACGAAACGCTAGAGGCCGCAGTAATTGCTGCTGACCTCGCTGGAACCTTATCTGGTCCTGGCCCATTTACTGTTTTCGCCCCAACAGATGCGGCGTTTAACAATTTGCCCGCCGGTGTTTTAGCTCAACTTTTGAGTGACCCGTCTGGAGCGCTTACAGACATTCTCACGTATCACGTTGCTGGTGCTGTAGTATTCTCGGGTGACCTATTCGATGGCGCAGTGTTGCAAACGCTGAATGGCGCTAACGTAACTGTTACTATTAGTAATGGTGACGTTTTGATCAACGACGCCCTTGTAACAGTAGCGGATATCGATGCAGAAAACGGTGTAGTACACGTCATTGACGCTGTACTTCTTCCACCGCCAGCTATAAATTCTGTTGCTGATGTAATCATAAACAGTGATGCACACACTACTCTAGAAGCTGCGCTTAACGCCGCTGGTTTGTTAGAGGTGCTTGCTGGAGAGGGTCCGTTTACGGTTTTTGCTCCAACTGATGCTGCTTTTGCTTTGCTTCCTGCTGGAACGGTTGAAACTCTTTTTGCAGACCCAACTGGTTTGTTGACAGATATTCTCTTGTACCACGTTGTGGGTGCTTCAGCTCTTTCTTCAAACTTGTCGGATGGAATGATGTTAACGACGCTATTTGGCCAAGAAGTAATGGTTGAAATCACTGGCGGAAACGTTTTCATCAATGGCGCTCAAGTAATTATTGCAGACATCGAAACTCCAAATGGAGTAGTGCACGTTATTAATGCGGTATTGATTCCAGAATTGCAAACAAATACTGTTGTCGATATCATTATTAATAGTGATGATCATACCATTCTAGAAGAAGCAGTAATCGCTGCCGGTCTTGTTGAAACTCTTCAAGGTCCTGGTCCTTTTACAGTATTCGCTCCAACAGACGAAGCTTTTGCAGCAATTCCTGGTGATGTATTAGAAGCAATTTTAAATGATCCAAATGGGTTGTTGACAGAAATTCTATTCTACCACGTAGTAGGTGATATTGCTTTGAGCGGCGACTTGGCGGATGGTCAAGAAATCGTTACTCTCAATGGACTTTCAGTTACTGTAACCATAAGCAATGGTGACGTATTTATCAATGATGCACTTGTTACTATCGCTGATATTTTGGCTGACAACGGTGTTGTACACGTAATCAATGCAGTGCTTGTACCAGCAGAAGAAGTAACAACTTCAGTATGGGATATCATTTCTGGAAGTGACGATCACGTTACTTTAGAAGCGGCTATCGCTGCGGCAGGTCTTGATGCAGATTTAGATGCTCCAGGCTCTTACACTGTTTTTGCACCAACAGATGAGGCTTTCAGCAATCTTCCAGCTGGGACAATTGACGCTTTATTGGCTGACCCACAAGGTCTTTTGACTGAAATCCTACTTTACCATGTATTGGGTTCTGTTGTTTTAAGCTCTGATCTTCAAGATGGTCAAGTAGTTGAAACACTTTCTGGCGAATCAGTAACTGTTACTTTCACTCCTGACGGTGTGCTTATCAATGATGCTTTGGTTACCATTGTGGATCTTACTGCAGACAATGGCGTTGTACACGTAATCAACGCGGTATTGACTCCGCCATCTACACCAGCTACAGTAGTAGAGGTAATCGTGAATAGTGATGTACACAATACTTTAGAGACTGCTGTTATCGCTGCTGAACTAGTAGGTACTTTAAGCGGTCCTGGTCCATGGACAGTATTCGCTCCAACGGATGCTGCTTTTGAAGCATTGCCAGCAGGTGTTTTGGATGCATTATTGGCTGATCCAACAGGAGCTCTTGCAGAGGTGTTGACATATCACGTAGTAAATGGCCTTGCTTTATCAGGTGACCTTTCTGACGGTCAAGTTATCACAACTGTAAACGGTCAAACAATTACTGTGACTATCACCGGTAGTGATGTTTTCATCAACGATGCTCAAGTAGTTATTGCTGATATTATTGCAGAAAATGGCGTAGTACACGTTATCGACGCAGTATTGGTTCCAAATGCGGAACTTCCAACTGTTTGGGACATTATCACTGGAAGTGCTGACCACACCATTCTAGAAACTGCAGTTTTGGCTGCTGGTTTGGAAAGTGTGCTTGATGAGCCAGGAACATACACTGTTTTCGCTCCAACAGACGCTGCTTTCGCCAACCTTCCAGCAGGAACTTTGGATGCAGTATTGGCTGATGAGGATCTTTTGACAGCTATCTTGTTGTATCACGTTGTAGGTGCGGTTGCATTGTCAACTGACTTAATAGATGATCAAACAATTCCGACGCTGCAAGGTCAGGATGTTACTATCAATATTGATAATGGCGTATTCGTAAACAGCGCTCAAGTTATAGTGCCAGATTTGTTGGCTAGCAATGGTGTTGTGCACGTAATTGACGAAGTATTGTTGCCAATTATCAATGTTTCTGAGGTTGCAAACAATGTTTCTGTTGCGCTTTACCCAAATCCAGCAGAAAACTTCTTGAACGTGAACATTTCAGGTTCTGCTGATGTTGTTCAATTTGAGATTGTTGACATGACAGGAAAGAGAATTGAAGAAGGTGCTTTGATGAGTAATAACAACATCATTGACATTCAAAATCTTTCTAGCGGGTTCTACACTATCCGTGTATTGAATAATAACGTATTTACAACTCAGACCTTCATCAAGAAGTAAAAAAGAGTTTTAAAATAGTTAGTAGTGATGAGGAAGTCCTCCGGCCAAGTTGCGCAAGTAACCCCGGAGGATTTCTTTTTTGTGTTAAATAGTTGAATTAAAAATTGTGAGCTGAACTTATTTCAGAATACATAGTTTAAAAGAATACAACGATGGGTCCCAGACTCAATGAAAGTTGTAGAGAGTTAGTAGTGATGAGGAAGGCTCCGGTTAATTTGCGAAAGCGATTGCCGGAGTTTTCATTTATAGAAAAAGAGAAAAGGGTCTTCGACGTTACGAAAACCCTCAACATGAAGACAAGATAACCTTATTAACCAATTAACTAAAACGAATTCCGTCAATGCTCTCCAACTCGTCTAATAAAATACGTTCTCCACATTGCGTGTAAAGCACTTCTTGGTTGTTTTCTTTTTTAAGTTGTCGGATCGCTGAAATGATTTCATTGACAACACCATTCTTGGAAAAGCGGATGATATTTGCTCTGTTCATTTCGATTGAATTTTATTAGTTCAAAGAAATATTCAATCTTTTTTATTGAGATTGCCGTCGAGTTAATTGTAAGTTATGCTGTATTAAGAAATTGATTTGTACATTAGAGCCATGTTATTGAAGTCCAAAGAAGCAATGTCACTTTCTGCATCAGCTTACGATCGTATGCTTGCTGGAGGTTGGTTTCGAGGGGCTCGTTTCATGAACAAACCCGACTATATATGCGTGGAGGGGGATTTATTCTCTCCCGTACACATACGTTTGGAGCTCGATAATCATGAAGCAAGAAATAGTCATAAGAAACGCCTTAAAATCAATAATAAACGGTTTACATGTGATATACGTCCTGCTTCGGTAGATTCAGACCTAGAAGCTTTGTACCAAAATCAAAAGTCAGACTTTCAGGCATTTATCTACCCCCGACTGGACGAAGCAATTCTGTGCTCAGAGAACTTGTTTTCCTTTAGGACGTATTGCCTCAGAGTTTTTGATGATACGCGTCTGGTCGCAGCCAGTTTTTTTGATATCGGGAGAAACTCTATGGCAAGTCTTCTCGGACTTTATGATAAAGATTATTCAAAGTACAGTTTAGGAACGTACACCATGCTGCGAGAAATAGATTTGGCAAAGCAAATTGGATTGAATTTCTACTATCCTGGTTACGTCCTCGATGATATGAGAATCTTTGGATATAAGTTGGGATTGGGAGAAATGAAGTTCAAAGATGTCTCAGGCCGATGGTCTGACCTATCCAAATACAATCGTATCAAATCCAAATCCGTCATCTATAAAAACAAGTTTAATCTATTCGTTGAATGGTTAAATAAGAGAGGCATAAAGGGCAAAACTCGAGTGTATCCACTTCATTATGCTTATAATCCTCATTTGGAACAATCGCAGTTTTATCGATATCCACTGTTTTATGAGGTGTACATCAACGATGAACGATATGCAGCTTCTTATGATCCAGAAAAAGATACTTTCGTCTGGTCGCAGCTATGTACCTCTCCTTTCTATGAGCGCTTACTTATGGGACTTGAAATGAGCAATGATTTGAAAGAAACGCCAGACTACGAAGTGAGTTTACTGGAATGCAGAAACGAAATTCATCTGCCCTGTTTTATGCTGAATTCCGATCAAAATGCTAACTCAATGCCCACTGGGCAATGGTCGGATCCCATCACTTCATTAAAGATGAAAGCGTCTCTTAAATAACCCACTAAGCCTGAAGAAATTAGACAATAGTCGATTCTCCAACCCACATTTTTAGCACGCGAATTGAATCGAGCACTCCACCAACTGTACTTGATGGTGTCGGGATACGTGTTGCGAAAACTATCCACTAAACCAGCAGAAAGATAATTTTGAAAGCCATCTATTTCAGCTTGCATATACCCAGCTGTTTTGTTGTAGTTGGATTTTGGATTCGCCAAGTCCATGGGTTGATGAGCAACGTTCAAATCCCCCATAAATATCACCGGTTTTTTTTCCTCGAGTTTTTTCAAGAATGCAAGCATGTCCTTGTCCCATCTCTGTCTGTAATCCAATCTGGCCAATTCACTGCCACTGTTTGGTACATAACAATTGACGAGAAAGAACTTTTCATACTCTAAGGTAAGGGTGCGTCCCTCATGATCGTGTTCGTCGATTCCTAGTCCTTCCAAGACACTTAAAGGCTTGATTTTGCTTAATACTGCAGTACCGCTATAGCCCGGTCGATCTGCACTACTCGAAAACAGGTGATACTCTGGAAAAATAGAGAGAGCCTCTATTACTTGATCATTGTTCGCTTTTGTTTCTTGAAATCCAATAACGTCAGGAGACATAAACGCCATTGATTGACTTAAATCTTTTTTGACTACGGCTCTAATGCCATTCACATTGAAAGAAATGATTCTCATATAGCCTTACATATTTCTTCTGTATTGTCCTCCAACTTCGAAAAGGGCATTGGTGATATCGCCCAAAGAGCAGTACTTGGTGGCTTCCATGAGTTGCTCAAACATATTTCTGTTTTGAATGGCAGCGTTTTGAACTTCTTCTAATGCCTTATTTCTTCGGTTTTCCTCGCAGCTGTGAAGCTGAGAAAGCATTTGAATTTGATATTCTTTTTCGTCAACAGTAGCTCGTATTACTTCTTTCGGAAGAATGGTCGGACTGCCTTTGGAAGAGAGAAAGGTATTTACTCCAATAATTGGATAATCTCCGTTGTGTTTGAGTGTTTCATAGTACAGCGATTCTTCTTGAATCTTACTTCTTTGATACATGGTTTCCATCGCGCCTAAAACTCCCCCGCGTTCGGTAATTCTGTCGAATTCAGATAAAACGGCTTCTTCAACTAGATCGGTGAGTTCTTCAATGATAAAACTTCCTTGTAACGGGTTTTCATTCTTGGCTAAACCGAGTTCTTTATTTATAATCAATTGAATGGCCATAGCTCTTCTGACGCTTTCTTCAGTTGGCGTCGTTATCGCTTCGTCGTAAGCATTGGTATGGAGTGAATTGCAGTTGTCATAAATGGCATACAACGCTTGAAGAGTGGTCCGTATATCGTTAAAATCTATTTCCTGAGCGTGCAGTGAACGACCACTGGTTTGAATGTGGTACTTCAACATTTGAGCACGGGCATTGCCTTTGTATTTCTTAGAAATGGCCTTGGACCATATACGACGCGCAACTCTTCCAATGACGGCATATTCAGGATCCACACCATTGCTAAAAAAGAAACTGAGGTTCGGTCCAAACTCATTGATGTCCATTCCTCGGCTCAAGTAGTATTCAACATAGGTGAATCCGTTCGCTAGTGTAAACGCAAGTTGCGTGATGGGATTTGCACCAGCTTCAGCAATGTGATAGCCGCTGATGGAGACGGAATAGAAATTACGGACCTTTTTCTGAATAAAATATTCCTGAACGTCGCCCATCAATCTTAAGGCAAACTCGGTAGAAAATATACACGTGTTTTGAGCTTGATCTTCTTTCAATATATCCGCTTGTACGGTTCCTCTTACTTGAGATAGAGTAGAGGACTTGATTTGCTCGTAAACTTCTTGTTCTAGGACTTCTTCTCCTGTAATACCTAACAATAGCAAACCTAACCCGTTATTGCCTTCTGGTAAAGCGCCCTGGTACTTCGGTCTTTGCAAACCTCTAGCTTCCCATTTGGCATGAAGTTTTTCTTCTACTGTCTTCTCTAAGCCGTTTTCTCGAATGTAATTTTCACACTGTTGGTCGATGGCCGCATTCATAAAAAAGCCCAAAAGCATGGGAGCAGGTCCATTGATGGTCATGGAGACAGAGGTCTTCGGATCACAAAGATCAAATCCACTATAGAGCTTTTTAGCGTCATCAAGACAACAAATGGATACGCCGCTATTTCCAACCTTACCATAAATGTCGGGTCTGTATGCGGGATCATTTCCATAAAGTGTTACAGAGTCAAAAGCAGTACTTAGACGTTTGGCAGGCATCGCCAACGAGACATAATGAAATCGTCTGTTGGTTCTTTCTGGACCACCTTCGCCAGCAAACATTCTTGTTGGATCTTCTCCTTCTCTCTTGAACGGGTAGATACCAGCAGTAAAGGGAAATTCTCCAGGTACATTCTCTTGAAGCACCCACTTTAAAACATCTGCCCAGCCCTTGTACTTGGGCATGGCCACTTTGGGAATGAGCGAATGAGAAAGACTTTCTGAGTGGGTTTCAACCTTGATGACTTTGTCTCTCACTTGAAATTTATACTCGGCATCTTTGTACAATTTGGTTTTTGCAAACCAGCTTTGAATGATTTCCCAGTTATAAGGATCGAGTGAAAGTTTGATGCGGTCAAAGGAAGACTTTACTATTTGAAGAGAAAGCTCCAAATCTAATCTATTGGCGCTTCCACTGCTCAAAAGTGCCTCAAGTTCTTCGATGGTTCCTTGAAGTCTATACAATTTATCTGCAACTTCGACTTGATCTTTGGCCCATGCATCGTATGCGCGATTGTTTTCAGAAATTTCAGAGAGGTAACGAGTGCGATGAGGAGGTATGATGTAGATTTTTTCGCTCATCTCCTTGGTAATCTGAAAAGTAGACTTTAGTCCGCTCGGTTTTTTCTCCTCAATCTTTTCAATTAACTTCCGATATAACTCGTTGGTTCCAGGATCATTGAATTGAGAGGCAATGGTTCCCACAACAGGTAAGCTTTCATCTTCAGCATCCCATAGGTTATGGTTTCTTTTGTATTGCTTTCTCACATCTCGAAGTGCATCGAGTGCGCCTCTTTTATCGAATTTATTTATTGCTACTACATCGGCAAAATCCAACATGTCAATTTTCTCTAACTGAGTAGCTGCTCCAAACTCAGGAGTCATAATGTATAAGGCCACGTCACTATGATCCATGATTTCGGTATCACTTTGACCAATACCCGATGTTTCAAGAACTATTAAATCAAATCCTGCTGCTTTTAGTATATCTACAGCTTCAGCCACGTGCTTGCTCAAGGCCAAATTGGATTGACGAGTGGCAAGAGAGCGCATATAGACTCTTGCGTTTTTTATAGAGTTCATACGAATACGATCTCCAAGCAAAGCGCCACCGGTTTTTTTCTTCGAAGGATCCACACTGATGATACCAATAGACTTCTCAGGGAAATCTAAAAGAAAGCGTCGCACCAGTTCGTCCACCATTGATGATTTTCCAGCTCCTCCTGTACCGGTTATACCGAGAACAGGAGTTTTCGATTTAGCAGCCTTTTGACGGACTTTTTCAAGTTCTAAGGCGTGTTCGGAGGGATAGTTTTCTGCGGCAGAAATAAGTTTTGCTATTGCCGCATGATTATCAATAGATAGGTGCGCAACCTCACCGTTCAACGTTTGTCCTGTGCTAAAGTCACTTTTAGTGACTAAATCATTGATCATCCCTTGCAGGCCCAGTTGACGGCCGTCGTCAGGGTGATAAATACGTGTAATTCCATATTGGTGCAATTCCTGAATTTCCTCTGGCAAGATGGTTCCACCGCCACCACCGAAAATTTTAATGTGTGGTGCTCCCTTTTCCTTCAATAAGTCATACATATACTTGAAATACTCGGTATGGCCACCTTGATAGGATGTCATGGCAATGGCTTGAGCATCTTCTTGTATGGCACAATTAACCACTTCCTCCGCGCTGCGATCATGTCCTAAATGAATGACCTCGCAACCTGTAGTTTGTATAATTCTACGCATGATATTGATGGCAGCGTCATGACCATCAAAAAGGGAAGCTGCGGTAACGACCCGCACTTTATTTACTGGAGTATAAGGAGCTTGTACTTGCATGATTGTTTATTGAATCAATGGTCAAAATTACTTCTATATAGTTCTAAAAAAAAGAAAAGCCCGTTCTGTTTTCGAACGGGCTTGGAAATGCAATAATTCTTATTGGTATTGTTCCAATATTCTCTTCATTTCTTCTGGATCGTTTAAAGCTTCCCATCCAAACATAGATAGCGCAAAAAGAGAGAGTAATAAGATTACAGCGCTGAGAACCAAACCAATAATGGCGCATATTCTTCCTCCTTTCAAATTTGAAACGGATGACTCTGTATAGCTTTCTCTATTGGCTTGATAAAGATTCATGTCCTTACCATAAAAAACAAGTGCGATGATCGCTAGAGCCAAGGAGGGTAAACCGAAATAAATACAACAGGTCGGAATAGATAAAATTCCCAATACGAGAACTAGCGTTGAATTGGGCAGTTTCTGCTTCATTTGATTGTCGAGAGCGTTCATAGAAAATTGATTTTGGCGAAAAATACTTATTTATATCAAATTTCCATCTAAAATCTTACGAATGTAGTTGATGATCATAAGAACGGTCGATAAACTAAATAAACCGACAATCACATATCCACCTTTTCTAAATTTTAATCGAAGATGAACAATCAAGAAAAGGAACATTACCAACATTGGAATAACTGAGGGATGTGCAATGAAACTCTGCTTGATATCCCCTTTTAAAAGACAAATAAATGCACGCTGCATACCACATCCAGGACAATCAATACCTGTTGTTGATTTTATTGGACATGATATAAGATGTGTTTCCAACCAATACAACATCCCGCTGTAAACGCTAACTAGCGCTGCAAATACCATATTATTTTTTAAACTTAACAAATACTTCATATCGAAAATACATTGTGTGCTTTGATTTGCAGCCGTTGTAAATTTAATTCCTTGACTGACACTTTCGGTACACACGAGCAAGAATTGGCTCAATTCACAAGGTCCATAGGACACCCCGCAAGAATCGCGGTATTGAAGGCTATTGCCAAAGCTGGTGCTGAAGTGGAAGGAGAAATCGTAGATGTACCGCCATTATCAAAAGCTACGGTCATTCAACACTTAAGGGAGTTAAAAAGGGCGGGACTCATCAACGGAAGAATATTCGGCAATAAAGCTAAGTATTCTTTAGATAAAGAGAATTTCGAAAAATTCAAAAGACATTTCTTGGAGTTGGCAGATTCACTTAACGTATAGTTAAAGTGATTCTAATGATAGCATAACGATTCGCTAATCATTTCCTTTCATTTCCACTTTTTCTTCGCTGCGTTATAATTAACCAATAATAATAATCGCAATGAAGAAACTATTACGTACTGGTCTTGCTGCTCTCGCAATGGCCTTCAGTACACTAGGTATCGCTGCTGATATTGTCATTACTGACAACGGAAGCGGAACCGGTACTATCACCTGGACAAACAATAACGTTTACATTTTGGACGGTTTTGTTTTCGTTAATTCAGGTCAAACATTAACTATCGAAGCCGGCACCATTATCAAAGGGATGCCCGGCACTGGCGCGGATGCATCTGCACTGGTGGTGGCTAGAGGCGGTAGAATTATCGCAAACGGAACGGCCCAACAACCAATCATTTTAACTTTTGAAGGAGATCCTTTGGATGGATCGACTCCATATTCTACAAATGGACAGTGGGGAGGTCTTATCATTTTGGGGTCTGCCACTCTCAATTCTACACCTGGAGAAACACAAATTGAAGGTATTCCAGAAACAGAACCACGTGGAATATATGGCGGAACCAACGATAACGACGATTCTGGAGTAATTCGTTATGTATCTGTTAGACACGGAGGAACAGATATCGGAGCAGGAAATGAAATCAACGGAATTACTTTCGGCGGTGTTGGTAGCAACACCGTTGTAGAACATGTTGAGGTTTTCAGCAATGCCGATGATGGAATTGAATTCTTCGGAGGTACGGTGAGCGTTAAATGGGCTTCGGTTGCATTCTGTGGCGATGACTCATTTGACTACGACGAGGGATGGAGAGGAAATGGTCAGTTCTGGTTTACCGTTCAAGATCCTTCAACACCAGCTGAAACTGGCGACAGAGGAGGAGAGCACGATGGCGGAACGGAACCTGAAGACGGTACACCATATGCCATTCCAACTATTTATAATGCTACGTATCTAGGTCAAGGAATTGCAGCAAACAACAGAGCTATCACCATGCGCGACAATGCCGGTGGTAAGTATTACAACTCGATCTTCGCTAATTGGGGAAGAGGTGTTGACATTGAGAATCTATCCTCTGGTCAAGATTCTTATCAGCGTTTCGTGGACGGACAGTTAGTCTTCTCTGGCAACGTGTTTCAAGATGTACGAGTTGATGGTGATTTGTGTGCGGGTCAATCTGCAAGTGCCTCTCAACTATTTACAATAACTATGGGAACCGGTTGGTCCTCTCCTGCGGATTCAACTGCCGCTCTTAGCGCTGCTGCAGCAGCCTTCCAAGCTTCTTTTGCAGCTAATAATAACATGGCAGCGGAAACTGGAATTCGAGGTGAAAATGGTTTTTTAAATCCAGTTCCCTCTTTCAATTATTCTGGTGCTTCTCCTGCATCTGATAGCTGGTTTTCATCCGTAACATATAAAGGAGCGTTTAATCCGATTGAGGAAAATTGGTTGAATGGCTGGTCAGCACTTTTCAATTTTGGTTTCCTTGAAGCTGAAGATTTGCCCTGCGGCGAAACAATTGTTGTTTCTGACAATGGAAGCGGCGTAGGAAACACCACTTGGAGAGCTTGTAACACCTATGTTCTTGATGGTTTTGTATTCGTGAATAGCGGACAGTGTTTGGTGATTGAGCCAGGAACTGTTATCAAGGGTATGTCGGGAACTGGAGCAGATGCTTCTGCTCTTATTGTTGCGCGCGGAGGAAAGATTTTCGCAGAAGGAAATTCTGAAAATCCTATCATCTTCACGTTTGAAGGTGATCCGTTGGACGGTTCTATTCCTTACACCACCAATGGACAGTGGGGAGGCGTTATCGTTCTTGGAAACGGCCAACTCAATTCAACTCCAGGTGAAACTCAAATCGAAGGTATTCCAGAAACAGAACCACGTGGAATATATGGAGGAACAAACGATAACGATAATAGCGGTATCTTGAAATATATTTCTATCCGTCACGGCGGAACTGATATTGGAGCTGGAAATGAAATCAACGGTCTTACTCTTGGTGGCGTAGGTAGCGCAACTGTAGTCGATTACGTAGAAGTGGTTTCTAATGCCGACGATGGAATTGAATTCTTCGGAGGAACGGTAGGTGTCAAGCACGCAGTGGTTGCTTATAGTGGCGATGACTCTTTCGACTACGATGAAGGATGGAGAGGTAAAGGTCAGTACTGGTTTACTATTCAAGATGCGAACTCTCCAGCCGAAACAGGCGACCGTGGTGGCGAGCATGATGGCGGAACAGAACCAGAAGATGGTGCTCCTTATGCTACGCCTGTAATTGCGAATGCTACATACATGGGCCAGGGTATTTCTGCTGCGAATAGAGCTTTGACTTTCAGAGATAACGCAGGAGGTCAATATCACAACTCTATATTCTACAATTGGGGAAGAGGTGTGGATATCGAAAATCTATCCTCTGGTGAAGATACGTATGCTCGATTTGAGGCAGGGGAGTTAAGACTTGCAGGTAACGTTTTCGATAACGTCGTAAACGCTAATCCTTCCGCTTCAGATTTGTTCCGCATTACCATGGGAACAGGTTGGCCCTCTATAGCAGACTCAACAGCTGCTTTGGCTGCTTCCGCGGCTGCTTTCCAAGCAACTTTTGCTGGAAACAACAACTCCGCGGGTGTTACTGGTGTTGCGTATTCATTTACAAGCGGCACTCCATTAATTGAAGTGACTCCTTCTTCCACATCTAATAACAATTCTGTTATTAATGATTCGTGGTTTGATGTTGTCAACTATAAGGGCGCATTCGCTCCTGAAGCATGCAATGCCTCTACTTGGCTAGACAATTGGAGCTACTTGAGCGCCAACGGTCACATTGGATGTGTTACAGTAGGCGTCAGCGAATTGGAAAGTTCTTTCTCTGGAATGAATCTATTCCCAAATCCTGCTACAAATGTTATTACGTTTGAAGCAAACAGCGATCTTAACAATGCACGAATGGAAGTGTACTCCGTGACCGGTGCAATCGTGATGCAAACGGATGGTATCAGCGCTGCAAAAGGATCACAGCAATTATTCAATATTGAAGAATTGACCAACGGCTTCTACACCGTGAGAGTAATCAACGGAGAAGAAGTTTCTTTCGGAAAATTCATCGTGAAGAAATAAGCTAAACTTGTATAGAGATAGGAGCCCTGGCCTTAGGTCGGGGCTTTGTCTTTTTTAACACCACCTTAAAATAAACTTGAATTAACACTAAGCTAACATTAAGGAGCGAAATCGCAAACAATTTAATACCAGTATAATGCGCTATTTAATTATTCTTGCTTTCGTCCTTAGTACTTTCATAATCAATGCACAATCTGCACTGAGAGGGTCGATCGCAGATCTGGAAACCGGTGAACTTTTAGTAGGTGTTCTTGTTACTTTAGAGTCAAATCCATTAAAAGGTGCTGCTTCTGATCTAGATGGTAATTATTCCTTGGAGAATCTTTCGCCAGGTAATCAAAAATTCGTATTTCGTTTTACTTCATATCGAACAGATACACTTGAAATTCTCATCAAGGAAGGTGAAGTGACGGTGTTCAATCATATCCTTACACCAGAAGGATATAATCTAGGTGGAGTGGAAATTACAGCGAAGGCGGTTACGAATAATATGAGCTATCTCACGGCAATGCAATCAAAATCGGCTACTGTATTAGATGGAACTACAAATGAACAAATGAGAAAGCTCGGTGATAGTGATGCTAGCGGAGCCATAAAGAGAGTGGTCGGAGTTTCTCTAGTAGGAAACTTTGTTTTTGTGCGTGGTCTTTCTGATAGGTATTCCCAGGTTCTACTTAACGGTGCTCAAGTACCAAGTTTGGATGCTAGAAAGAACTCCATTCAAATGGATGTATTTCCAACCAACGCCTTGGACAATCTTATGATTAGTAAAACATTTTCACCTAATCTACCTGGAAGTTTTACAGGAGGATTGATTGATGTAAGAACCAAAGATTTCCCAGAAAAATTCAATCTCACTTATTCTCTGGGTTTGGGTTTTAACCCAAATGTGAACTTGAATAATGATTTCTTAAATTCTGAAAGAAGTGAAACGGATTGGTTGGGATTTGACAATGGATTTAGAGATGTTGCAGCTATTGTTACGAATTCTGAAAGAGTTCCTCAAATCAACTTCAGCAACTTCTATGATGCAATGGTATTTGGTGGATTACAAGCGGATCTCGCTGCTCAAGGTATTGACGATCCTTCTGATATCGGAACGGGTCAAGGTCAAAAGCCTATTCAACAAATTATCAACTCAAACCCTAACGACGGCATTACGAGTATTTCCCAAATTAACGCACTTCTTCAACAAGCAAGACTTGAAGGAAATAAGGAGCTGAGCGAAATGGGAAAGTCATTCGGAAATACATGGAACCCTGTTCGCAGAAGAGCTCCTCTCAATATTAGTAACAACCTCTCTTTTGGAAATCAAGGAAAAATATTCAACAAGGTGTTTGGCTACAACATCGGAATTACCCAGTCGCAACGAATGGAGTTTTATGAAAATGGGGTAACTGGTCGTTATAAACTGACTGGAAACATGAACGAGGTGAATGCCTTGAACACAGATCAGCTCTTTACTGACGCTCGAGGTGACGAAACCAATCTGCTCAGTGGACTTGGTAATTTCTCCATCAAATTGAATGAAAAAAACAAGCTTGGTCTCGTGTTAATGAGAACCCAAGTTGGACAAAATTCTTCTCGATACCAAGATGGTATCAACCCGTCTGACCAAGTCGGATTATTTCAAGAACAGCGCACTATTAACTATAATGAACGTACCATCAATGTAGCACAGTTAAAAGGGGAACATTTCTTCAAAAATGTAAATAACATGCGCGTTTCGTGGATTGGATCTTATACTCGGGGCAAGCAGGACACACCTGATTTAAGGGTGTTTTTCAATAGCTATGAAGAAATGCCTGCACAAACGCTTTACTTGGACGCCAATGGAAACGATGTTACCGCTCAAGCTCTTGCTTACATTGCTGACGGCGAAAACCTAGAGGAATATTTCCCAGGTTTCACAATTGAACAGACGGAAGCAGGTCAATTACAATATGCTGTTTTAGATAACTTGTATCCTTCTCCAACACGTTACTTCCGTCAAATGGATGAATCTATGTTAGATACCCACGTAGATGTAGAATTACCAATGGATAATCTGATTGGAGGTGATACAAAGTTCATGTTTGGCGCGGGAAGAACTTTTGCTACCAGAGTTTTGAATGAACAACGTTACAGCTTTATTGCAGATGGTATTACTTACGACGGAAATCCAGTGAATTATTTCAATCCTTCTAATTTCACAGTAAATCCTGGTTCGAATAGTCCTTATCTATACGTTAGAGAAGATACAGAACTTCAAAATTCATATACCGCAAATCAACAGGTGATCAGTACTTACTTAATGGCAGATTTTAATGTTCTAAAAAATGTCAGAATCGTTGCTGGTACACGTCTGGAAAAAACAGACATGTTACTTGAAAGCCGAAAGTTGGAAGATCCTCTTTTGAATGAAGAATTGAGAAAAGAGTTTATCGGCAAGCTGGATGAATTGAATGTCCTTCCATCTGTGAACGTAAACTGGCAGCTCAGTGAGTCTGATAGAAAAATTACAAATCTGCGCTTTGGATATAATAAAACGCTCGCAAGACCTAGCTTCCTCGAAAAAGCACCATTTTCAACATTCGATTTTGAAACACAAACTCAATTGACTGGAAATCCAGAACTGGATATGGTGAGTGTGGATAACATCGATGTTCGATTTGAACACTTCCCAAATCCTGGAGAAATATACTCCGTAGGTGTATTCTATAAAGACTTCACCAACCCAATTGAGTTGGTAACCAATCCAAATGCAGCAAACATTGAGTTGACTTGGGAGAATGTATCTCGTTCTGTAGTATATGGTTTTGAATTAGAAGGTAAAAAAGCCATTATCCGTGGTCGTGAGGGCAATCCGGCACCGCTGAGTGTTGGGGTGAATTTTTCTTACATCGTTTCTCGCACAACTATTGTGGATGATGAATTGGCACAAATCAGAGCAACTAACCCTTCGCACAAAGAATATCGTCCTTTATTTGGCCAAGCTCCTTATATCGTTAATGCCTATATTTCTTATGTAAGAGCGAATGGGTTAAATCTAAATCTAGCATACAACCTACAAGGTCCAAAGCTCTTCCTTGTGACAAAGGGTGGAACCCCCGATATCTACGATCAGGCCGTTGGTTTGTTAGACTTCACTGCTTCGAAAACCATTGGAAAACACTTTACAGTGGGAGTTCAAGCCAGAAATATTCTTGATGTAGAAATTAAGAAATACTATGAGTTCAAAGGTCAACAATACGATTGGCAAACGATCCGTCCAGGACGATTGTTCAATTTCAATGTCACCTATAGAATCTAACTATTTTCTAAAATTCGTAAAAGGGCCGTTCTTTAAGTAGAATGGCTTTTTTTATTTAGAAAAGAATAGGGAAATTACTTCTTCGAGTTCTGCATGAATATGCCCATTGGTACAGTTCAAGTCCTCTCCAAAAACTGGATTATCTCCACCGTTAAATTCTGTCGCTTTTCCGCCAGCTTCTTTTATGATGACAACACCCGCAGCGACATCCCACGGATTAAGACCGTATTCATAGAATCCTTCGAATCTGCCACAAGCTGTCCACGCCATATCCAATGCTGCACTGCCTAATCTTCTCATACCCCTTGTGGAGCGCATTAACTTTTTGAACAAATGCATATATGGCTCTTCTCTTCCAAAATCATCATAAGGAAACCCCGTCGCTAACAATGATGCAGATAGAATATTTATGCTAGAGACCTCTATTTTCTGACCGTTCAAAAAAGCACCATTTCCTCTGGATGCGCTAAACATTTCGTTTCTATTTGGATCGAAAATCACCCCTAAAATGGACTCGTTTTCATCCGTTAGACCAATACTGGTGCACCAAACAGGCACACCGTGAACGAAGTTGGTGGTGCCGTCTAATGGATCAATCACCCAGTTCAAACCTCCTGGCTTGGGCGTTCCACTACCTTCCTCTGCTACAAAACCAGCTTCAGGAAGGAGCATTTGAAGTCCCTCAACAAAACGTCGCTCACTTTCTTTGTCAACATAAGTGACCAAGTTATTCTCCGTCTTTATTTCGGCCATATGTTTATCGATCCTCTGCGAAATCATCCATTCGCCAATTGATCGACTTAATTCAATCACATTGTTGGTTAAATCTTGTAATTCTTGAGAAGTCATAGTACAAAACTACTTCTTTTGTTATCTTCGAAATAATAAATTGTAAATTGCAATGACCTACGTTCCAAGACGTGTGAAAATCGTTCCCCCTGAGGAACTTACTGGACTAGAACTCACAGGAACATCCAACGCTGCCGCAGGCATCATGGGCGTGACTGTTGCCATGAAGCATATTGCGGAAGAAACGGGCCTATGGAAGGGACTCAAGGCATTGAGCAAGTTAAACCAAAGAGATGGGATTGACTGTCCTGGTTGTGCTTGGCCTGAACCACCTCATCGATCGTCTCTTGGAGAATACTGCGAGAACGGAGCAAAAGCAATCGCTGAAGAGGCAACAGAACGAAAATGTGATGTGGGTTTTTTCGCCGAACATAGTGTCGAAGAAATGAGCTATTGGAGCGATTATAAAATTGGAAAAAGCGGCAGAATTACACATCCAATGTATTTACCAAAAGGTGCTTCTTTTTACGAACCCATTTCTTGGAATAAGGCATTTGACCTATTGGCCTTGGAACTCAATCAGTGCAGTCCAGATGAAGCCGTATTTTATACTTCAGGTCGAACGAGCAATGAAGCAGCATTTCTTTATCAGTTAATGGTAAGGCTCTACGGCACCAACAACCTTCCTGATTGCAGCAATATGTGTCACGAAAGCAGTGGGGTAGGACTAGGTGAAACCATTGGCATAGGAAAAGGTACAGTGACGCTTGAAGATATTTATAAAGCAGAAGTAGTCTTAGTTATCGGTCAAAATCCTGGTACAAATCATCCAAGAATGCTTTCTGCACTGCAAAAGTGTAAAGCAAACGGAGGTAAGGTAGTCCACATAAATCCGCTACCAGAAACTGGTACAACAAAGTTTGTAGATCCTCAGAGTCCAATTAATGTTTTGAAAGGAGGTACAAAAATCGCCGATTATTTTTTACAAGTAAAAATTGGCTCTGATATTCCTCTTTTAAAGTTGATATTATGGCACATGTTGAAAGAGAATGAACGCCATAATGGAGTGGTGGTGGACAAAAATTTTATTGAGAAAAATACCCTTGGATTTGAAGATTTCATTCACACGATTCGCAGCCTTGACTACAATAAGGCTTTGCAGATGTGTGGAGTTGAAGAAGAGTTAATCCTCAAGGTTGCAGTATTATTGAGTGCCAATAAGAAAATCATTTCTTGTTGGGCTATGGGCATCACGCAGCATAAACATGCGGTGAATGCGATCAAGGAAATCGTTAATATTCATCTTCTTCGAGGAGCGATAGGAATAGAAGGTGCAGGGCTCTGTCCTGTTAGAGGCCATAGCAATGTACAAGGCGATCGCACCATGGGAATCTATGAAAAACCCAAGGAGGAATTTTTAAATAGACTGGATGGCCATTTCAAATTTAGCGCCCCAAGAAAACATGGCTACGATGTAGTGGAGGCCATTGAGGCAATGGATCAGGGAAAAGTAAAGGTATTCGTAGCAATGGGAGGAAATTTCATTTCCGCTACTCCTGATTCTGAATTTACAGGAAAAGCAATGCAGAAATGCGGACTTACGGTTCATGTTTCTACAAAACTGAATCGAGCGCATATCGTAACTGGAGAACACGCCTTAATTCTTCCATGTTTGGGTCGAACTGAACGAGATGTTCAAAATGGTATTGAACAATTTGTTACTGTAGAGAATAGCATGGGAGTCGTACATACTTCAAGAGGCAATCTCACACCAGCTAGCCCTCATTTAAAATCAGAACCAGCAATCATTTGTGATCTGGCCGAGCGTTTATTCGGTAAGAAATTTTCGTTGAATTGGTCTGAGTGGAAGTCAAATTATGACCTTATCAGAAACGAGATAGAAGCAGTCATTCCTGGATTTGATAACTTCAACCAAAGAGTCAGAGCGAAAGATGGATTTTATTTGCCAAACGGCCCTAGAAATGGAGAGTTCACTACTGCGGATAAAAAAGCACATTTCTCGCCAGTTGACCTTCCCAATATTGACGTTGGTCCAGGGTATTTTGTGATGATGACCATCAGAAGCCATGATCAGTACAACACTACTATCTACGGTTTAAATGACCGATACAGAGGAATTAAAAATGAAAGAAGGGTAGTACTCATGAATAGAAAGGATATTGCCTTGTTAGGACTAAGAGATAAAGAATTGGTGAATTTGATCAGTGATCAAGACGGTGTTGAAAGAAGAGCCAACCATTTTCATGTAATTCCTTTTGACATCCCAAAAGGAAACATCGCTACCTATTTTCCAGAAACCAATTGTCTAGTTCCTTTAAAGGCAACTGCGGATAAAAGCAATACTCCTATGAGTAAGTTCGTCCCTGTAAGAATAGAAAAATTATAAGAAAAAGCATTATGCCGATTCAAATTGATAGAAGAGATATTCAAAGCTTGAGCAAACTTGAATTGTTGGCAAAGCAAGCGGTAGAAGGATTTATAACAGGGATGCATAAAAGTCCATTTCATGGATTCTCTGTAGAATTTGCCGAACACAGACAATATAATTCTGGCGAATCGACAAGGCATCTGGATTGGAAACTCCTTGCACGCACCGAGAAACATTTCGTGAAAAGGTACGAAGAGGAAACAAACCTACGCTGCCACATCCTTTTGGATGTTTCTTCAAGTATGTACTTCCCGGATGCGGTGAGCGCAGAAAGCAATGAAATGAGCAAAATCAAATTCTCCATCTATGGGGCTGCAACGCTTATTGAAATGCTAAAAAACCAAAGGGACGCAGTGGGGCTGAGTATCTTTTCTGATAAAATAGAAGTTAATACCAGAGCGGGAAGCAGCGGTACGCATATCAATTATCTGTTTAGTGAGCTAGAAAGAAAACTCAACAGCATTGGAGCAGAGGAAAAGAAAACCTCTATGGTTGTGGATACGCTCCACGAAATAGCAGAAAGTATTCATCGCAGATCACTGGTGGTTATTTTTTCTGATATGATGGATAATAGCGCCAAATCTGAAGAGCTGTTTTCTGCACTTCAACATTTAAAGCATAACAAGCATGAAGTCATTCTTTTTCATGTAACAGATAAAAAGAAGGAAGAGCTGTTTGATTTTGAGAACCGACCATATACATTCATCGATCTGGAAAGTGGTGCCGAAATAAAAGTGAATCCTGCAGATATTAGGGAAACCTATAAAGCCAATTTCGAAAAGTTTAAAACGGAGTTGAAATTGAAGTGTGGCGCTTACGCTATAGATTTCGTGGAGGCGGATATCAATGAGGGTTATAACAATATCCTCTTGCAATATTTTATTAAGCGACAAAAAATGAACAGGGGAGGTCGTTAGAGCGCAACCACCATTCCTTCATCTGCGAGAATTACATTTTCGAAAAAGGGCTTTGCTTGTTCAATGAAAGGCTGTAAATCGGTATATCGAGAACTGTAATGACCGAGAATTAATTTCTTAGCCCCCAGCAATGCAGCCATCTTCGCCGCTTGTTCAGCGGTGGAATGATACGTTTGTTTGGCTCTTTCTTTCTCACTATTAAGAAAGGTACTCTCATGATAAATAAGATCAATTCCGGATATAAAATCAACTAGACGTTCCCAATACATGGTATCGCTGCAGTACGCGTATGATTTGGGTTTTTCGGCCAATATACAGGCTTGCTCGACGGTCAAAATTCCTCGATTGGTCTCCACATTTTCTCCTTTTTTTAATTGAATTATTTGAGAAGGAGAAAGCCGATATTCGACGATGATATCCTTGTGTATCTTATGCTGCTTCTGCTTTTCCATAAATAAGAACCCAGTGCAGGGAATTCGGTGCTTGAGGGGAAAGCTGTGCACTTCTAAACTCTTATCTTCAAAAAGCTTTATTTGACGCTTTTCATCTGTGATATGATAGACCAATGGATAATCCAAATAAGTTTGACTCACACGAAGATTGAGCTCCACCAACTCTTTCAACTCTGCCGGCCCGTACAAGTGAAGCGTACTTTTTCGCCCCAATAAGTGCATACTACTTATGAGCCCCAATAATCCCAAATAGTGATCTCCATGAAGGTGTGAAATGAAGATATGCTGGATCTTTTGGAATTTTACTTTATTCCTTCTAAGTTCCATTTGTGTGCCCTCTCCGCAATCTACTAGGAATAGCTTGTCATGAATATTGACAAGCTGTGATGAGGGGTTGTGGCGACTAGTGGGAGTAGCCGCACCACATCCTAAAATGAGAACTTCAAATGTCATATAAAAAAAAACCGTTGCTTTTCAGCAACGGTTCACTGTATTGTTGGAGTTTAATGCTGAACCATCAATTTTTTGGTGATTCTCTTGTCACCTACTTGGAGAGAGTAGAGATAAACTCCATTCTTCCAATTCTCAGTTTCAATGGTGAAAGTGTTAGTTCCTTTCTTGCCACTCACCGTGCGGCTTAATACGGTTTCACCCAAAAGATTATAAACGAGCACCTGCGCACTTCCACTTTGTGGAAGGTCAAAGTGAATCACTGTATTGTTATTGGCAGGATTCGGTTGAGCACTGCTCAATGAAAGCGCAATGTTTGCTTCGGCTTGTTCTAGAATATTTACAGTACCATCAGTAATTATGATTTGGTAATTTTCAAATGAGTAAGGGATTGCTTGTGATCCAAAGAAATTAACATACCCAATGGCATCTATTTTTACAGGAAAAGTTCCTGCAATGGTTGGAGTACCAGAGATATCTCCGCAATATGATCCTCCTGGATAGAAATTACATTCAATAGGACTAACTCCTGCGTTGTTGCATGTAACTGTCAAACCCAGCACGCTCAAGTTCGTCCATGTGCCTCCAAGGCTAAACTGAATGCCAGTTAACGACAGTGAATCGATTGGAACCATGGCGAAAAGTGCCGGAGCTCCAGGAATATCACCTGCCAAGGTTGGTGCCTTCACATAAATCTGTTCAGTGTAGGGTTGATCTAAAACACCATTATCAAACACTTCACCAATCGTAGGATTCGGAGAAACACCAAAAGCGGCTCCCGCCCAATCATAGGCAGAAGGATCGCACTGTCCAAATGACTGCGCTGATAAGTAAAGAGCAAAAAAGGAGAGTAAAATTTTTTTCATACAATTATTGTAAATCTCTTTCAACTTCCTCCATGTAAACCAAATCAACGGCTTCATTGAGGGTTGGGGTTATTTTCAAAACACTATCTAATTGTGAGATACTGATCAATTTCTTAACGCTTTCTTGAAGGCCACAAAGAACAAAAGTTCCATTGTTATCTCTGCATGAGCGATTGGCAACGAGCACTGCACTGAGACCTGAGGAATCGATATAACGGGTATCTGACAAGTCCATAACCAAATTTTTATGGCCTGATTTGCTTTGCATGACAATTTCACTCTTTAACTCGGGAGCGTGAATGGCATCCAGCTTTTCAATTTTGGACTTGATTATCACTACTTTATCCCTGTTTTCAACTTCAAACTTCATAGATTGGCGGTTTGCTCCAAATATACACAATTTTCTCTTTATACAACTTCCTTTTCGGTTCTACGTGTTTGAGCCAGAAGATATATGACTGCCATGCGAATAGCAACGCCATTCTCAACTTGTTCCAGAATGATGCTTTGAGTGTGATCGGCCACTTCACTGGTTATTTCTACCCCGCGGTTGATAGGACCAGGATGCATCACCACTACCTTCTTTGAAAGCCCTTCGAGAATTTCCTTAGTCAGTCCATATTGCATGCTGTACTCGCGCAAAGAGGGGAAATAGGGGACACTCACTTCTTGACGCTCCAATTGAATCCGTAACATGTTCGCAACATCACACCACTCTAATGCATTGCGTAAGCTGTGCTCTACCTTCACACCCAAAGATTGAATGTGCTTGGGTATCATAGTGCTTGGCCCGCATACCATCACTTCAGCACCCAGTTTCTTTAGACAATAAATGTTTGAAAGTGCAACCCGGCTGTGTGTTATATCACCAATGATGGCCACTTTCTTGCCTTTCAATGAACCAAGCTTTTCTCTTATCGAGTATGCATCGAGCAATGCTTGAGTTGGATGCTCATGAGTTCCATCTCCGGCATTCACAATGGCTGCGTCTATATGTTTACTAAGAAAAAGGCAACTTCCAGGAGCACTGTGCCTCATGACCACCATGTCAACTTTCATCGCCAATATATTGTTGACGGTGTCTACCAAAGTCTCGCCCTTTTTTACAGAGGAAGTGGAGGCTGAAAAATTCACGATATCGGCACTCAACCGCTTCTCGGCTAGCTCGAAACTCAATCTTGTGCGAGTGGAGTTTTCAAAAAAAAGATTAGCTATGGTAACATCTCGCAGGGAAGGAACTTTTTTAATCGGCCTATTTAATACTTCTTTGAACTCATCGGCCTGAGAAAATATAAGCTCAATGTCCTCTTTGGTGAGGTCTTTTATTCCCAGTAAATGCTTGACACTAAGGGTGCGGTTCATTTATTACTTATCGGTTAGTAGCTGAACTTTATCTCCAGATTCGCCATTCCAAATCACCTTTACTTTCTGATTGTCATAACTATCAACACTTAAACCTAAATAGGTAGGTTCAATAGGCAGTTCGCGACTGAGCCGTCTGTCTATTAGTACCATCAACTCAATGGATGACGGACGACCATATTCTAAAAGACACTCTATCCCAGCGCGAATGGTGCGTCCAGTATAGAGCACATCATCCATTAAAACAACTTTCTTTCCTTCTAAATCATAAGGTATTTCTGTTGGCTGAGCAAGCAAGGTCTTGTCACTTCTTCTAAAATCATCACGATAAAAAGTGGGATCTACTTTACCATATTTTATATTGGCCTTTGGCGAAATAGTCTTTAACTTTTCCACGATTCTTTCAGCGAAGAAAACCCCTCTAGGTTGAAGACCAAGCAATACGGTGTCGTTAAACGTACCGTGATCTTCAATCAACTGATAGCAAAGCCTGTTAATTATCAGGCCAAGATGTTTGTTATCAACGAGCGTTAAGTTTGCCATCGCGGAAGCAAATATAATATGGAAGCGAAGTATAATTATTATCTCATACCAGGAATGGGTGCGGATAGAAGAATATTTGAGAACTTCAATCTGCAAAATGGGGTCATTCACTATCTAGAATGGACAGATCACGGCGATGCTAAAAGTCTATCTGAGTATGCATTGTTTATTGCTCAAAGAATTCAAACCGAGAACAATATCATAATTGGCTCCTCCATGGGAGGAATGATGGCCGTTGAATTAAGCCGAATTATAAAACCAAAACTGACGGTTTTAGTGAGTGCCCCAACAGGGGTGCATCAATTTCCTAGATTACTCAAAACAGTTAGACGTCTGAGGATACATAAGGCCGTGAAACCTCATAATATTCCTAAGTTGTACAAATTGGCGGATACATTCATGGGTTTCAAAAACGAACAACAACGAAGTATGTTCTACGACATGATTGAAAAGCTTGGCCCGCGATTCGTGCATTTCAGCGTGGGTGCTGTTCTAGAATGGACAAACAAAGAAGATCCTTTCGGAGAGTTTATTCAGATTATCGGAACAAAGGATATACTTTTCGATTATCGAAAAATGAAGTCGCCGTTTATACTCGAAGGAGGTGGACATTTTAGTGCATTTGATAGGGGTGAAGAGGTAAGCAAAATAATAAATAGGTATGTCCAAAATAAGATTGAAGGTTAACTGAAACTTTTCTCTAATTTGGTCGTAGAAAGTCCCGTTAATTCCACCCTTTATGAACAAGTTAGCTCTCATTCTTAGCACTCTACTGATCTCTTTCTATGCATTTTCTCAAAAAACAGAAAATCATTCCGTTAAACTTTATTCAGGAGAATCAATATCTGGAGAAAAGTTGTTGTACGTAAATCCTATTATGAAAACTCCTTCATTCGAATTGGACGGAAAGAAGTTTGAGTCTTACCTGGTACAATTTCTTGAAAATAACCACGGATATTTTGCAAACCTCAACAAGATCTATGGCGATAAGTCGGAACGTTACGCTTTGAGAATCAAATCGGGTAAAATTTCAATTTTTGAAGAAATAGATATGGAGTTTTATGGCGGTGATGACTTACCCATCGACAAGAGCTCAGAAAAGGAGAAGAGTGACCTATTGGCTTCAGGGGAGGTGTTTCAATATTACACCAAATTGGATGGTTCTATTCAAAAAGCAAGTTATAAAAATTTAAAGGCAGATATGAGCGACAATGAACAAGCGCTCAAAGAGCTTCGCCTTTTTCAAACGTATAAGTTTTTGCAAATTGGATTAATCGCAACAGGCGCTGGTTTAATTGCATACGATATTCTTCGTCAAAGCAATGACGACGTAAGGTTTTCACCGGTCATGGCAGTGGGTATCGTCGTTGGAGGTTCTTCTTATTTATTAGAAAATAAGAAGTCAGATGCACGATTCTTTGCTGTGGAGGCTTACAATAAAGAATAGCCTTTTTTAAATACTGTTGACGAATTTGCCGACCTCTTTGATATCCTTTTTAAGGTATCCTTTTGCATCGAATTTTTTAGCTTCATTCAGCGCGTGCGTGGCCTCGCGCTTTTTTCTTTTATTGGCAAGAATTACAGCCAAATTCAAATATACAGCGGCCTTGTCGTGATCCATTCTTAACCCGTGACTAAGGGCTTTTCTAAAATACTCTTCGCTTTTACTTAAACTGTTCTTTTGAACATCCACTGAACCCATCAGGAAGTAATAATATCCTTTTTGGTTTTTCCACAAGTGATTTGGATTGACCCGCTCTAACCAAGCTTTTGCCTTATCCATCTTTTGTTGGCGTATCTGCAAGAAGGCAAGCACTAAACGCATGCTGCGAAATACTAATAACACCAATAGTGCTGTAAGAAGGGTCATAAAAATGCCGCTGATCCAACTTCCATCTATAAATAAGTATATAGTGTAAGCTAATGACGCAGCAGAAAGAGCAATCTTCACAATTCTTCCATCAATGGACTTCATAGGTAATTCTTAAAAAGGTGCGCAAAGGTATATAAATTAAACCTTTCATACCCTTCTCAACCTAGGAATGTCTCTCTCTTGAACGCGTTGCAGTCGAGATAGTAATTCCAATGAAATTTTTTGTGTGTCCTTTGAAATGGCCATATAATGATCCACCAACTCTTTGCTACCATTAGGAAACTGATGTGAATCTATTCGAAGCAATTGATAATTCAATTCCTCTGTGGCTTCTTTTATTATCAAACTCAGCTCGTTGTCTGATTGTGGATAATTCACCAAATGATGAAACCCTTGTTCGATCACATCATTTAAAAACTCCTGCACAGCGTAGCGGAGTCCATCCCGATTTGTTTGCATGCACGTATTTTGGTTAAATGGTTAAGGTTACCGCAATATAAGAATTTTATAGATTTGTCCCAAATTATTCCTATGGAACTCAATGGCACTGTAGAAGTGTTTGTAAATGAATCGATTGCTAGAATTGAATTCTTTCATCCACAAAGCAACTCTCTTCCAGGAGAATTGCTAAGAAAATTGGCATCAACAATAACTGAGGTGTCAAACCGAGATGATGTGAAAGTGGTAATCCTTCAGAGCAAAGGGGAAAAAGCTTTTTGCGCTGGTGCTAGCTTTGATGAGCTCTTGAGCATAGAGAACATGGAAATGGGAACCCGATTCTTTAATGGGTTCGCATTGGTAATAAATGCAATGAGAAAGTCCAATAAACTTATCATAGGAAGGGTCCATCAAAAAGCTGTTGGAGGCGGAGTGGGACTTGCTGCGTCCGTAGATTATTGCATGGCTACTACGAAGGCATCTGTCAAATTGAGTGAACTGGCCGTGGGAATTGGACCTTTTGTGGTTGGACCTGCTGTGGAAAGGAAAATGGGAATGTCGGCCATGTCTCAACTTGCTATTAATGCTTCAGAATGGCAAAGCGCTCAATGGGCAAGAGAAAAAGGACTTTACTCTGAGGTTTTCGAAACGGAAGTGGAATTGGATAACGCTATAAACGATCTGGCGAATAAACTTGCAACGAGCAATCCTGAGGCTATGATGGAGTTAAAGAGAATCTTCTGGCAAGGAACCGATCACTGGGAAGAACTTCTACCCCAAAGAGCTGGTATTAGCGGTAAATTAGTGCTATCAGACTTTACAAGAGCAGCTATTCAAAAGTTTAAAAAAGCATAGCGCTATCTCGCGGTGAATAGCTTTTCTAAGGAGATTTTACTTTGTTTCATACTCGAACTAGTGGAAACACTAGAAGTAACTATATTGTCACTAACACTTTCGAGTTCTTTCAGATCTTTTGCTTTGGATAAAGCCGATTTGCTTTGAATTTCTCCTGCACTTGTTGAAACTATCGCTTGCTCCGCATAGGTCTTTGAGAGGCTTTCGGATTCATCCCCCATTTGAATATTCGATGGAGCGTTTTCCTCTAGTGGCGAAGCATTATCTGCTACGGTTGAGTAGGAATTCTCTAAATTAACTGTTTTTGCCATTGCTAACTTCACCACTGGCTTAGGAAGAACGCTGGCATTAGAAGTATCAACCTTAGGAATTTCCACGAAGGTGTTTGCGGATGAATCGGGGAGGGCTTGGGGAGTTAAACTGTCTTTGGATGAAACGTTATCGGCTAATTGAGCCCGCGTTGAATCGTTGCTGTTGAAGAAGAATACGAAACCAATCACTCCTATAAATACTGCTGCCATGCCATAAAAGGCTGGTCGTCGATACATGGGAGTCGGAGAAATAAATAAGCTGTTGAGCCAAACCACGATTGATTTCTTCTCTCCGCTATTAAACTCTTTTAGCAAAGCTGCCTTAATACGCTTGTCAGGAGTTTCTTGTCCTTCTTCTCGCACAATATCCTTCAACTCGATCATCATCAATCGCATGCTCGTGTATTCTTCTTCACTTTCTAAATGACGAAGGACAAACTCTTTTTCTTCAGGATATAACTCACTGAATTGCTTATGCAACATCAATGACTCAATATCTTCTGGATCGTATTTCTCTGGAGTTTTCATTGGAGTTTCGTTAGAATCATAATTAAATAAGGTACGATATGTTTAAAGTGTTTTAGTTTTTCATTTAGAAATTTCAAGGTGTAGAAAATTCTCGACTTAACTGTCCCTTCGCTACACTCCATAACTTCACTAATTTCTTGTATGCTCAGTTCTTGATGGAAACGGAGTTCAAAGGTGGTCTGTTTTACAGTATCCAATTCTATCAACGCTGCTTTTAATGCTTCCTGAAAGGTCGCTCTGTCTATTTCTGTGGCGGTATTTTGAAGCTCTGTAGCGTCATGTCTGTATGCAATATCCCTATGTGCATCCTTGCGCACATCGTGCTTGGCATATTCATTCTTGCACATGTTGTGTGCTACACTATAAAGCCAAGTCTTAAAGTTTCTTTCGGAATCAAAGCTCTCAGGCTTTCTTATTATTTTGGAAAATAAATCTTGTACAAAGTCTTCTGCTTTTTCTCTGTCCCTCCTCAACATTCTTAAGAAATAACTAAATAGTAATTTGCTGTAGCGATCGTATAAGATCTCAAATGCTTTGGCATTCTTCTCTTGCACCAGTCGCATTAGATGCTCATCTGGCAGCTTCTCAAGGCTATTGGATGATTTAAAAATCATGTGCTAGTCTATTTGAAGCGATTGTTTAGATAGTTAAGAGACTCTTGAATATCCGCAGGAATAGGTTCGTTTCTTTTTTGATAATAGTCTATCAAAAGGCTGAGAGGAACTAAATAGTTTACATTGATATCTTCTGATGCCCGAATGTGCTTTTTCTTAAAAAGAGACCAGTTGAATGCGATGTTATTTATATTCGAAACAGGTTCGCTAGAATATTTTAGAGCAAGTCCTGTACAATACAAATCATCGAGGTATGGCTTTATCAAAGATGGAGGCAGGGTTAGCCCAACATAGGGATAGGACTCAATTTTCAAGCAACCTTTCAATGCTTCAGATTCACTCTTGAGTCCATCAAGACTTAATCCATATCTGTTTTGAAGTTCAACCTTGTATTTATTGCTTTTAATCCAATCCAAACAAATGATCTGAACGTCTTTTCGAAATCCATAGACTTCTTGCAATATCAATATCGGGTATGTGTCGGCGAATCCATAAGTAATGAGCACCCCATATTGTTCTATGCTATTCAGAACATTTTGGTTATACTCCAACAATTCGGAGTTAATTTGACCACTTGAGTGAAGCTGGCTAATAGCTTGACTCAATCCGCTGCTATTTTTTAAGATGCTGTAATAACAAACTAGATCATCCAGTAGGTCAGGGCTTGAGCGAATCTCAGTAGCTTTCAATAAATAAGGCCATGAATCGTCTTGCTTTTCAATCAACATATACTGAATGTAATAGTGGCAGTAGCTTTGAGGAAGACTTGTTGAAACCTGTGCGGCTATGGTTTCTAGTTCTTTTTTCTCCGAAGAACTATAGACGCGGCTATTGGAAGAAACAAAAGAAACTCGAGTTGCTTCAAAGTAATTCAACCAAGCTTGCTCATTGTTTGACTGACTTTCTGCTGCTTGTTTCCAGTACTTCTTTTGATCTAGCACCACGTTACTTTGAAGCCTTGAAGTTTCATAGTTTAATTCAAGCGCCTTGGACTCTGCTGATGGGGCTTGCCCATAAAGTAATGCGCTGTAGAATAATAGAAATATGACAAATCCTTGTTTCATCTGTTTCGTTTCAGAGGTGATTACAGCCGTCTACACATTGCGTTCATTTGGAATTAGAATAATTTTCGAGCATCATTTTGAATTCGGATATCATCATGGCCGTGGCACCCCAAAGCGCGTGACCATGAATATCAAAAACGGGTACTTCTACTTGTGATTGGTACTTAGGGATGAAAATTTGCTTCTTAGAAACAATAGAGTCATCGAAGAGCCTTAGAACCGGAAAGGATATAATTTCTTTTACTTCATCTGGACTTGGGATAAGCTGTGGAAGCTCCTTTACAAACCCTACATACGGATGCACTATGAAGTTGCTGGGAGGAATGTATATTTCAGAAAGCTTTCCCAACGGTTCTATATATTCTTGTGAAAGACCGATTTCTTCTTTGGTTTCTCTCAAAGCGGTGTCAAGCAAAGAAATGTCTGCGTCTTCTTTTTTACCTCCGGGAAAACTGATCTGTCCACTGTGAACTCCCTGATTTTCTGGACGCTTCATAAATAGCGTATGCAATGCATCTTCTTGAAAATACAAAAGCATCATTACCGCACTGATTTTAGGCGGGGGGTCGAAATGCATAGCTTCTTTAGCTAAAGCCCTTTTATAACTCATCATTTTGCCGTGGGCTAACTCTCCAAGTAGGGGTTCTTGAAGCGCTGCACGGATAGAGGTTGGGTTTAGAACTTCCATGGACCTTTCAGCGTAGGATATTTCAATTCTATTTCTAACAGAGAAAGGAAGTCCTCCCTAGGAATGTTCTTCGCACCTAATGAGCCAAGATGGTCATTGTAAACTTGACAATCGATAAGTTTCCATCCCATTTCTTTCATCCATCGAGATAAATAAATCAATGCGATTTTGCTGGCGTTATTCTCTGTAGTAAACATACTTTCTCCGAAAAATGCATGTCCCAACGAAACACCGTATAAGCCGCCAATTAACTTATTATCTCGCCAAACTTCTACGGAGTGAGCTAATCCCAGTGCAAAAAGTTCTTTATAGGCCGCTACTACTTCATTGTGAATCCAAGTATTGTTTACTCGTTCTCCAGAGCGACAGCCCTCTACAACGGCATTGAAGGAGGTGTCCATAGTCACTCGAAAATCCCTGCGATTGAGTACATTTCTCATGGATTTTGACACACGCAATTCCTGGGTAAACAGGATGCAACGTGCGTGCGGACTCCACCAATAAATCTCACCGGGCTCGTCGTACCAAGGAAATATTCCGCTAGCATAAGCTGTAATAAGGCGTTCTGCTTTCAAATCTCCACCCACCGCTAGAATATCAATCTCGGATGCACCATGAGGAGGAAACCATATGTCATCATCCAATTGATAAATCGGCATAGTGATTTATTTTCGCATCGAAGATATACGATACTACTTTCCACAAAATGAGAAACTACTAAAATGATTCTCCAATGGTAAAATAAACAGCTTGACTATCTCTGCCAAGTGCATAGTCCAATCGAATATGAATTCGCTTTTCCTGATCAAAAATGAAACGTAATCCAACGCCACCAGCCGAAATAAAGCTTCCTATTCGATGATTTGAGAAATTGTGTTCAACACTTCCGAGTGAACCGAATAGTGTAGCCCCCCATCTCTCGAAAGGAAACCACCGCCATTCCGATTGAAAAAGAATCATCTGGTGACCCCGATATCGGCCTTCGACGTAGCCACGCATCCTTTTTGAATTGCCCAGCACGTTCATTTGAAAGAATGGAACATTTCCCGAAAGCATATCTGCAAACCCTTGAAAGGCAAAACTGGATTTTTTGCCAGAAGTATGAAAGTATCTAGCATCCACGCGCCACCTTTGAAAACGATAGTCTGAAATAGTGTAAGCGTCATGAATCATTGTGCTAGCTTCTATGAAAACTCCTTTTTTGGAACAATAGACATTATCTCTGTTATCATATAGAAAGAACATTCCCAACCCTCCCGTTGACCCAAGCGTCGATACTCCTGGAACTCGTCCTTTTATGAGTTCTCCCTCGGGTTCAAATCTTCCATTGTGATAACGATCCCACCAGTATTTCAAACCAGAAAACAAGTGATTTCTAAGTTTATACGTGTATTGAATTCTTAACCTGGGAAAGTCTATTTCATAGACCTCTCTCTTTTTTTGCGGAAACTTGCTGGTCCCATAGTAGAAGAAGAGGTATTGATAATATCCAAGTTCACCACTCAGTTGATGCTTTCTTTCTCGGAAATAAAAATCAAAAGGTAGATAAAGTAGGAACTGCCTATTCTGCGTATACGCCACACCGAATTGAAGTTGGGAAGGGGGACTGACTTTGTCTTTCTTGTTGAATCTGAAGTTAAATGCTCCAGCCACTCCTGCACCGAAACGAGTTTCTGGCAAATAGAAACCAACTGGATAGGCTATTATTGAGTTCTTTAGAGAGTCGTCCTTACTGGCAAATACTTTACCTGAGGCTCCTACAAAGACAATGGTAGCGATTAGAACGATAGGAAGTATTCGCGGCATTTCGCAAAAGTAGCGCTCCTTTTTAGCATCTTGCATTTTCTATGAAGTATATCTTAGCATTTATAACGCTAATTCAGGCCTTGCTTATCGTCCTGTGGACGGCGTTTTGTGGAATCATCGGAATCGTCTTTATCATTCTAACCCAACAACGCAGAGCAATTATGCTCATATTGGAGCATTACGTTTGGAGTCCCTTTGTCTGCGCTGTGGCTCTGGTAAGAGTCAAATCATCTGGATTGGAAAACCTGGACCGAAAAGGCAAATACATCTACGTAGCCAATCATGCATCGTTGTTTGATATTGCGGCGATGTGTCGGGCCTGCCCAGTAGCGTTGTTTTATATCGCTAAAATAGAATTGAAGAAAATACCAATCATGGGGCATTACATGACCGTAAGCGGAATGATATTTATTGATCGAAAGAATAAGGAAAGCTCCATGGAAAGTATGAGAAGAGCAGGGGAGAGCATTAAGTCTGGCAGAAATGTTATTTCATTTCCTGAAGGTACTCGATCAAAGGATGGTACTATCGGAATCTTTAAAAGAGGAAGCTTTCTTATTGCCAAAGAAAACAACATAGGTATAGTGCCCGTAACAATCAAGGGAACTGAGAAGATAACACCCAATGGTACCTTTTCGTTGAACTCGGGCACGGTGAAGGTGCATTTCAATGAGATTATTCAGCCCGAAGAGTTTCAACACCTCACTGTAGAGCAAATCGCTGATTTAGCTAGAAACAGGATTATTTCATCCCGCGATGCTCTTTGATGGTTTCGTAGGCATCTTGAACGGATCGAAATTTTTCAGCTGCGGCCTTTTCATGAAGTTCTCCTAAACCGCGCACTTTATCAGGGTGGAATTTCATCGCCATCTTTCGATACGCTTTTTTAACCTCCTCGTCCGTTGCTTGTTCATCTATTTCCAGAACTTTGTAGGCGCTGCTAATGCTTTTATAAAACATTGCCTTGAGAGAATCCGCATCCTTTTGTGAAACTCCTAAGTACTGGGCGATTTGTTCTAGGATACGAATTTCTGAATCCACTACTTGACCATCTGAATGGGCTACTCCATAGAGATAGTGTACCAATTGAAGGCGCATGCTGTGCTCCATGAAGTAACGAATTTGATCACACACTTCTTTTAAAGGAATGTCTTTGTTCAACAGCTCCTTGAGTTGGTTCATGTGCGCATTCGCAGCATTTTCACCGAACTGTTTTTTGAAGAATTCACGGATGAAATCGAGTTCACTTCGCATGTGTTTTCCATCAGCCTTCATCACCGCAGCGGATAAAACCAAAAGCGCACTAGCAAAGTCTCCCGGCCTGGTATGATGCCTGTGGGATTGATATCTTGGGTCTTGACGGGGGTTATAGTTTCTTCTATCTTGAGTGGTGACGTTGGCAGATTTATCATCCATAATGTATCCAAAGGCGAAGCCCAACAGCCCCCCAATTGGTCCCCCAACGGCCCAACCGAGTGCTCCACCTATCCATTTTCCAAAACTCATAATCGTGTATTAATTTTTACCAACTGCCTCCGGCACCTCCACCACCAAAACTACCTCCGCCGAAGCCACCAAATCCGCCCCCACCGCCGCCGCTGAATCCACCGCCTCCAAATCCTCTAAATCCTCCACCAGTATAGCCTCCTCGAGAGTTCCATTGCCTGCGCTGAATTTCATTCAAAAGTATCCAGGCCGTGTAAAAGGAAACATTGTTTCTCAATGCGTACTTCTTGGCTTGTCTGATTTTTACGACAAGGACAAGAACAAAAACACAAAAAACCAATCCCACGATCAAACCTATTTGGTTGAAATTGACCTGACTCTTCTTGCGTTTATTTCCATATTCACCAATAGTGAATTCCTTTGATGCCAAAGACTTCAATACTGCTGTCGCAGAGGTAATACCTTCGTAGTATTTGTTTTGTTTGAAATTGGGAATAAGCTCGCGCTCAACAATCAAATAGGCACCTGCGTCGGGAATGGCTCCTTCTAAACCGCGACCAATGGCAATAAATGTTTCGCCTTTGGAGTCGACTTGTTTTGGTTTTACCAACAATACTATTCCGTTCTTCTCTTTGCTTTGTCCCACACCAAATAAATCTCCAATGGAAATGGCATATTGTGATTTATCCATTCCACATAAGTCATTGGTCGTAACAATCAGAATTTGATTGGATGTACTGTCATCGAAAGCAATTAAATCTTTATTGAGTTGGGTCTCTTGATCCTCTGTGAGAATGTCCGCTTCATCGTAGACCAATTTGAGCTCTTTCGTAGGAAAGCAGTTATTATCCTGCGCCTTCAAACCAGCAAAGTGTATAAGTAATAGTCCTGTGAAAACTAGAATGTGCCTCATTGAAAACCTCCCATAGAAACGTCATTGGAGAGTTCGTTTTCATCATTATGGCTTCGCGGAAAAAATGTTCTCAATTGTTCTCCAGTCTCTTTGATACCTTCAGCCAGAGCATGGATGAACTTGCCATTTTGAAGATGCACTAACATACTGTCTCGAACGGCATTCCAAAAGTCCATTCCAACTTTTTGATGTATACCTTGATCTCCAATAACAGCAAACTTATGATCTTCAACAGCAAGATAAATCATAATCCCGCAGCGAAGATCTGTCTTATCCACTTCTAGTTTGTAGAAAATATGCCATGCCCGATCCACAGGATCAATAGAACACTCATCTTCTATGTGCACGCGTATTTCTCCAGAGGTTTGCTTCTCTGCTTCGGCAATTTGCTCACCTAATAAACGCAATGCGTCTTCATTAAATATTTCTTCTGCTTTCAATGCTTCGTTATTTTGGTTTTGAAAAGTCCACCTGTGGAGCGTTTTCACTACCTTCTTTGGCCTCAAACATTTCTTTTTTCTTGAAATCATCGTCTTCGCCTGCAACGAAAGAAAGGGCCTTGCTTCTCCAGAAGCCTCTTACATATTCATTAAAGTCTTTTACCGCAGCATTGTAATCATCTCTGGATTTTTTAATCCTGTTTTCGGTACCTTCCAACTGTATTTGTAGCATTCCAAAATTTTCGGTAGAACGGATTTCAGGATATCGCTCGAAAATGACTGCTATACTTCTGTTGAGAATAGAAGCTTGCTGATCCATCTCCTGAGGAGTTTGTGCATTACTAATTCCGGCCCTGGCATTGATAACTTGTGTGAGAATGTCTTTTTCGTTTTCAGCCGCTCCTTGCACGGTGGCAACGAGGTTTGGAATCAAATCTGCTCTACGCTGATAATCGCTTTGCACATTCGCCCAGGTTTGCTTCGCCGCTTCATCTCGTTTGACTGCTCCATCATAAATCTGCGTACCATAAAAATAAAAAATGGCGAAACTTCCGGCTATTAGAAGCAACAAGGCTCCTATGACTACTGCTACTTTATTCATTATTAATAGTGTTTTTGATAGGGTAAAGATGATATAAATTAGTTCAACTCATCAAAATTTCTCTTTATAAATTCCGTAAGATCAGATCCCTTGAGCAATCCTTTGGATAACAATGCAAGATCTAGTGCTTGTTTCAACTTTGATTGACCTGATTCACCATCTTTAAGAAGAGTTTGCATTAACGAATGGTTGGAGTTGGCCACCAAGCTATATGAATCAGGCAAAGTACCGTAAAAGCCACCCCCACCTAACGCGCTTTGTTCTTTCATTCTGCGCATAAATTCATTCTGCGTAATTGTAAAAGGAGCGTCCGTAGGACTCAAACTTTCAAACTCCAATCGAAATTTCTTCTGATCAATAGTACTTTCAATAATGGGTTTGATGGTTTTTATATCTTCCTCTGAAAGGGAAGAGGGCAGTAAGTCATCTTTTGGAATAAGTTTCTCCAAAACATCGGCGTCCACTCGCTTAAATCGAAGTTTCGGATTCTTTTCTTCAATTTTTGAAAGAAATGGAGCGGTAAGTGGAGAATCTAAAAGAACTACTTTATAGCCTCTTTCTTTAGCAGATTCAATGGCACTGTGTTGTTCCTCGAAATTTTGTGCATACAACACCACCGTGTTTCCGTCTTTATCTTTTTGCAATAGCTCCAGGTTTTTTTGGAGTTCATCAAGATTGTGGTAGGCATTGTCTGAATCTTTATATAAAATAAAATTTGCCGCTTTTTCAGAAAACTTATCATCTGTGAGGAATCCATATTGAATGAATATTCCAATGTCGTCCCACTTCTTTTCAAAGTCTGGTCGATCGTTGTTGAACATGGATTGAAGTTTATCTGCTACCTTTTTAGTAATGTGTGAGGATATCTTCTTTACGTTGGCATCCTCTTGTAAATAGCTTCTGCTTACATTCAGTGGTATGTCTGGAGAATCGACCACCCCGTGAAGCATGGTCAAAAACTCTGGGAGAATGTTCTTCACCTCATCGGTGATGAATACTTGGTTGCTATAAAGTTGTACTTTATTTTTCTGTGCTTCAAATTGATTTTTAAGTTTTGGGAAATAAAGTATTCCTGTCAAATTAAAAGGATAATCAACATTGATATGAATATGAAACAACGGATCTTCGAAAGTCATGGGATATAACTCTCTATAGAAGTCCATGTAATCCTGATCTTGTAGATCAACGGGCTTTTTTGTCCATGCTGGAGAAGTATTATTAATGATTTGATCTTCTTCGATGGCGACAGATTCCTTCTTTTCATCGCCTTCTGCCTCGGCCTCTTCATATCTTGTTGTGGTTCCAAAGACAATATCGACAGGCATGAACTTGCAGTATTTATTCAATATACCTTCGATTCTTGATTCTTCTAAGAACTCTTCTGAGTCGGCTGCTATGTGAAGAATGATGTCTGTTCCAGGAATAGTTCTGTTTCCTTTTCCAAGAACAAACTGCGGCGAACCATCACATTCCCATTGTACAGGTTCACTTGCGGGTTTTCTTGATAAGGTTTGAATTTCAACTTTAGACGCTACCATAAAGGCAGAATAGAATCCTAGACCGAAATGCCCAATAATTTGTGCGTCTTTGTATTTATTTACAAATTCTTCTGCCCCACTGAATGCAATTTGGTTGATATATCGATCGATTTCCTCTGCTGTCATCCCTATTCCATTATCGCTGATGGTAAGGGTTTTTGCTTCTTTATTGATAGATATTTTAACTTGTAATTTTCCATCAACAGGAGATACCTCCCCCAAGGATGAAAGTGTCTTTACTTTTTGACACGCGTCTACGGCGTTGGAGACCAATTCTCGAAGGAATATTTCGTGGTCAGAGTAGAGAAACTTTTTGATAATTGGAAAAATGTTCTCGGTTTGAACAGAAATGGTACCTTTTTGCATATTTAAAAATTTCCCTCTGCATGTCAACGCGTATGCCAATCGGCAATTACTGCCACCTTGACTTTAATCAGGTGCCTTCACCGTAATTTTTGTCATAATTTTATAGATAAATGCTACTTTAGCTAAATAAAATTAAACCTCTATTCGGACATGAAAAGAATTTTTACCCTCGCGGCGTCTATTTGTTTTATGAGCCTTCAAGCTCAAATTGTCAATCCAGGTTTTGAAGAATGGACTGGAGGACAGCCAACGGGCTGGGAAACAACCAATATTCCTAATTTTTTGACTCCTGTAACTCAAACATCCGATGCTTTTCAAGGAAGTTCTGCTGCTCAGTTAGATGTGCTGCCGAGTGCTTTCGGAAACATACCAGGTACCATGACGCAATTAAATATACCCATTTCTTATACGCCCGAGTCGATTTCTTTTTGGATGAAGTCTTCGTTTGCAGGAAGTAATCAGTTGCAAGTAACTGCTACATTCAGTGATGGAACTACCCCAACGGGAACAGTCACTTTGAACATTTCAGAGAACTATCCTGATTATATTGAGATTACTATTCCTGTTACAGGTTCTGGAGTATCCGCAAGTGTGAACCAAGCTACGTTAGGATTTGCAATCGTCGGTGCGAATGGTAGTCTCACTACAACTACAGCTGGTTCTGTGGTTAAACTTGACGAAATGTCATTTAGTACAGTGGAACTATCCGCTCCGAGTTTAGAAGTTTCGGGAGGCTGGAACGCAAACGTTTATCCTAACCCAGCTTCAGGAAATCAGGTGAATATCGCATTTAGTGGATTAGTTAATGATCAGGTTACTCTCGACATATTAGACTTCGCAGGCAAGTTGGTCAAGCGTTCTCAGATTTTTGTGAGTGGAGAAGGCCAAGTGGCAGAAGTTCTCGTAAGCGATTTGGTAAGAGGTGTGTACTTCGTTAGAATTACTTCTGACGATGAGGTTAGAACTTTAAGGTTTAATAAGTTATAAGCTCAAAAAAATGTCTTCTTAATAGAAAAAGCCCCCGAACGTTTCCGGGGGCTTATCTTTTAAACCTTAACCAAATTAGATATAAACCAAACCAAACTAGAACGTTTGGTATTATATCTTTTTCAATCTTTATGCCAAAATGGTTTCGGTAGATATCATTCCATTTCCCTCTGAATCGAATTTAACAATTGTTTCAGCACTAATAGTGTTCACGAGACTTGCATCGAATGGTCTTCTTACTTTCACATAGTTATCGGTGAAGCCACTCATAGTTCCTTCATCATTTTCTCCTTCCCAAAGTACGGATCTAGTGACTCCCAAGTGCGCTTGATAAAACACATTTTTTTTCTTCTCACTTAAAAGTCTTAAAATCTTGTTTCTCTCATGCCGAATGGGCATGGGCACTACTTCCTGTATTCTAAGAGCCGTTGTATTGTCTCTTTCACTGTATGTGAATACATGGAGATAGTTTACATCTAATTCCGTTAAGAACATCCTAGTTTCTTGAAATAGCTCATCTGATTCGGATGGAAAACCAACTATTACATCCACGCCAATGCAAGCATCAGGCATACGCTTACGGATGAAAGCAACGCGTTCTCTATAAAGTTCGGTTCTATACCTCCTTCTCATTGCTTGAAGTATGGTATCGCTACCACTTTGCAATGGAATATGGAAATGCGGCATGAACTTCTTCGAAATCGCAACGAAATCGATAATTTCATTGCTCAATAAATTAGGCTCAATGGAGGATATACGATAGCGTTCCACTCCCTCAAGAGCATCTAATCTTTTTATCAATTCAAGAAGTGTCTCACCGTGAGCGGTCCCAAAATCCCCAATATTCACTCCCGTGAGTACAATTTCTTTCGCTCCCGATTGAATGGCGTGTTGAGCTTGAAGAAGCGTCTCTTCGATTGTTGCACTGCGAGATCTTCCTCTAGCTAGGGGAATGGTACAAAATGCACAGAAATAATTGCAACCATCTTGAACTTTCAAAAATGTACGTGTGCGGTCCCCTTTGCTATAAGAAGGAATAAAAGCTTTCACATCTTTAATTTCTCCAACCAACATCCTTCCTTTAACATCGACGCTTTGTTGCTCGACGCGTTCCACAATATTAAATTTCTCATTGGCCCCAAGCACTATGTTTACACCTTCAATATTGGCTATCTCTTGTGGCTTTAATTGGGCATAGCAACCAACTACTGCGACAAAGACTCCAGGATTATACCGAATTGCCCGGCTGACGATGTTTCTACACTTTTTATCTGCTTGATCCGTAACACTGCATGTGTTAATTACTAAGACATCCGGATGTTCTTCCATTTCTACACGAGCATATCCAGCTTCGCTGAAATGTCGGGCGATAGCGCTTGTTTCCGCAAAGTTCAATTTGCACCCTAGCGTGTGAAAGGCTACTTTTTTATACTGATTCATTCGGATGAATTTCGGGCCACAAAAATAGTGAATACTTTTTCATAGCTTTACCTCAATGAAACAGCGCGTTGTTATTATCGGAAATGGCATTGCAGGAATAACCGCCGCGCGAACTATCCGCAAACTTTCTAACGCACAGGTTACAGTAGTCTCCTCTGAAGCAGAGCATTTCTTCTCTCGAACTGCGCTTATGTATTGGTACATGGGACACATGAAATGGGAACATTTGGAACCTTATGAGAAGGATTTTTGGAAGAAAAACAAAATTGACCTGAAACTGGCGCACGTACAAAAAGTTATTTCTGAAAGTAAAACTCTAGTTTTAACAAGTGGAGAGATCATAACCTACGATCAACTGGTACTTGCAACAGGAAGTAATTTTCGCAAACCTCTGTGGTGGCAACAAAATCTCGAGGGTGTTTCGGGGCTCTACTCAAAGCAAGATGTTGAATACATTGCCGGTTATACCAAAGGATTGAAGTACCGACGCCCTAAAATCAAGCATGCTATTGTTACTGGTGGAGGGCTTATTGGGATTGAACTTGCTGAAATGCTTCATGCAGAGCAAATCGAGGTGACAATGGTCATTAAAGAGCCAAGCTACTGGAGAAGTCAGCTGCCTGAAAGGGAGTCAAATCTGATTAGTGAACATATAAAAAGCAAAGGTATAGATCTCATTGTGAACAATACCGTTGATCAGATAATCAGTAAGTCAAATACAATTGAATCTGTTCTATTGTCGAATGGCCAGGAAATCAGTACTGAGTTTTTAGGTGTTACTATTGGTGTAGAACCTCGTGTGGATATTGACTTTGATGTTTATCCAGAAATCAATCGAGGGTATAAGGTTGATGGTTTTATGAGGACTACCATACCTGATGTTTTTGCCATTGGAGATTGTGTTTCCCTACGAAATCCTCAAATCGGAAGACTTTCTAATGAACCCGTTTGGTACACTGCTAAGATGATGGGAGAAGTCGCGGGAAAGAATATTTGTGGCATATCTGAAGAATATCTCCCAGGTATATGGTTCAATTCGGCTAAGTTTTTTGACCTAGAGTATCAGGTTTATGGCTCAGTTGGAAAAGACGTGCATTCCTCTCTTTATGGGGAGCTAAAATCGCAAAGTGTGAGAGCAGAATTCAATGAAGATGATCAATTAATGGGGATTTTAGGACTAGGATTTCGCCTTCGACATGAAGTGGCGAATGAGTGGATTTCAAAAAAGATTTCTCAGTCCTACTTTTTGAATCATTTCAAGGAGATAAATTTCGAACCTGAGTTTCAAGTCCGTCTAGAAAAAATGAATTGGAACTTGCTACAATCGTCTATTGCATGAAAACAATAAGTGTACCTCAGATTAATAACAATGGCGTATGGTTTAGAAGCATTTCTAACCGGGGAGGTTCTGCATGGATTGTGGGAGTGATGATTACTGGTTTTTACTGCTTACTGTATTGGCTACCCGAATCTTTGGAAGGAATCATCAGTCTTTTGGACGGGTTAAGTCATGTAATGCGCAATAGGCCATCTGATCAGTGGTTTTTATATTCATTTATGTACACGTTCGCGGTGCTTGGATTCGGGATTGTTTTCATTAGAAAATATAAAAACAACAAGTATCATCTTTATCGCACACTGGTTTTAATGGCCGTGCAGCTTATTCTTGCTTTTTTAATACCAGCATTTCTTGTCAAGATGCAGGCTCCTGAGTTTTATTTTTCTTATTTCTGGCCCTTGAAAAAAGAATACCTTTTTCCTTCTGATTTAATGCAATTTTGGAATCAAGGCGAGTTAGGGATGTTTATGGTTTTTTGGGCAGTGATGATGGCCTTAATTGCTACACCAATCTTGACATATTATTTTGGGAAACGTTGGTATTGCAGTTGGGTTTGTGGGTGCGGTGCGTTAGCGGAAACTGCGGGTGACTCTTTCAGACATCTTTCTAATAAGAATGTTACGGCTTGGAAGTGGGAGAGAAGAATCATTTATTCAGTTTTGGTGTTGGTGGTAGGATTGACAGTATTACTTTGGGTAAACTCGTATCAGCAAGGTGCTTTGTTGGGCGCTGTTTCTCAATCATACGCTAAATGGTATGGGTTCTTTATTGGAAGCTTATTTAGTGGTGTTATTGGAACGGGCTTTTATCCGATTCTTGGATCTAGGGTATGGTGCCGATTTGGTTGTCCTATGGCCGCAATTCTGGGCATTCAGCAGAGAATTTTTTCAAGATTTAGAATAACTACCAATGGTGGTCAATGTATCAGTTGTGGAAATTGCAGTACCTATTGTGAAATGGGAATAGATGTAAGAGCGTATGCCCAAAGAGGAGAAAACATCGTAAGAGCTTCTTGTGTAGGCTGTGGTGTTTGCAGCGCTGTTTGTCCTAGAGGGGTATTAAAACTGGAGAACGGAAAAAATCCCAGACTCAAACTCTAACGCGCTTAATCAATCTTAGTTTGTGTGAGTATTGCTTGGTTTCCTCATTGAAAATCCCTTGATGATCCAACTTGTCTATTCTCACCTTGCCCGAAGCATGAATGATACTTTTGATTGCTGTTTCCTTTTGACTTAAGATGATTCCCACATGAATGATCTTAGATTCAGCGTTTTCAAAAAAGGCTAAATCACCCGTTAGAGCTTCCTCAACAAATGCAATGTCGTCACCAATTTCTGCCTGCTGATATGCATCTCGGGGAATAGAGATACCTGACATTCTAAACACAATTTGAGAAAATCCACTGCAGTCAATACCCATTAAGGTGCGTCCCCCCCAAAGATATGGGGTATCTAAAAACATCATACTGGCCAAAGCAATATCGGCCTTTGCTGTGGCATGTTTTATTTCATCTTCTGTCGCAGTAAACTCGGATAATCCTGTGGTTATGGTGGTGGCATTTTTTAAGAAAATCATTGCGCCTGCCGGCAAAAAGGAAAATCCCTGTGACCAGTTTTTTACTGCCATTAATGGAGAGGTCACTATGAGAGCCTTGCCAGGCAATATTTCATTCATTGGAGAGATTTGTTTTTTGTCTATCCAACCTTGATACTTGTCGTGCATTAATTCAATAAAATACCACTTTTCATTTTCATCTAGAATGATCATTATCTCACCAAAAATCACTTGGTTGACCATTTCCGACTTATCAGAAGGTTCTTTGCGCATTGGCACAACTGACAACTCGCATACTGCATATCTACTTGGACCCATATTGCAAAGATGCGAAGGATCGGGTTTCTTCTGTAATTCACTAAATTCTATATGTTCTTTTCTAAAATGATTTGTAGATATTTTCAAACTAATACTCTCGATAGACTATCTATAAAAAGCGATTAAAACCGATATGGTGCCGATCCTCTGTTGCTTCGGTAGAGTAGTTTTTTTGAACACTTGAAGTCTCTTAATGGTTATTTTAAATTAAAAAAGTGATGAATTAACTTAAAATAAAGCACTCTCACTTCTTTACCCTGTAATTTTGCCCACCAATTATTAAGTATGTCGTCGAAAGCCCTTGTTTTTTTTACAGCAATAACGGTCATTATTTTTCTTATAGATGTTTATGGCTATTTGGGGATTCGTCAATTAACTATCAATCTTGAAATGCCTTGGAAGAGGTTGGCGAGATGGAGCTGGTGGATTCCGTCGGTGATTACGGTATTGATGTTTGCAGTGGTATTGATTCAATTTGAAAAGTTGCAAGCAGATAGAAATTACTGGTTATTCACCTTTTTGGCGGGTTTTTCTTTTGTCTTCCTCATTCCTAAAATGATCTTTTTCATTTTCCATTTTTTAAATGATTTAGTTCAGTTTTACCAGTGGATTGTAAACTCTTTTCGCTCCTCACTTGACTCGGAGCCACACGAACGTATGAACCGGATGCAGTTTTTCAATCAAATTGGTCTTGCCGCAGGCGCGGTGATGATGGGCAGTGTCCTATATGGAGTGACAAAGGGAAAATATGCATTTCGTGTTTTGGGAGAGAAACTTTCTTTTCCAGACCTACCTACTGCTTTCAACGGTATACGCATTGTTCAAATAAGCGATACCCACTTGGGGAGTTTCCTGGATAACAGCGAAGCGGAAGTCAAGGAAGCCATCGAAATGATCAATCAACTAGAACCTGATTATATTTTCTTCACAGGAGATATGGTCAATAACTTCGCTTATGAAGCTGAGCCTTGGGTTTCCACTTTCTCTGGTCTAAAGGCCAAGAATGGAAAGTTTTCTATTCTGGGAAATCATGATTACGGAGATTATGGTTTTCAAGGGAACTCTCCTGAAATTAAAGAAAAGAAGAAAGAAAACTTAGCTGCTTTGATCCATATTCACCAGATGATGGGGTTCACTCTTCTTCGAAATGAGAATGTATTGTTAGAAAAAGACGGTGAGAGTATTCGTTTATTAGGAATGGAGAATTGGGGTAAAGGATTTCAGCAATACGGTGATTTCAAAAAGACTTTAGAAGGTTCTCAGGAAGACGAGTTTAAAATTCTACTTTCTCACGATCCAACACATTGGGAGGAACAAGTGCTTGGTAAAGCCAATGTTGCTCTGACGCTATCAGGTCATACACATGGAATGCAGTTCGGCTTAGAACTACCTTCTTTAGGTATAAAGCTTTCTCCTGTAAGTCTTCGTTATAAAAGATGGGGAGGACTTTATTCGGAGGCAGATCAAAAACTATATATCAATCGTGGATTTGGATTCATTGGCTTCCCAGGAAGAGTGGGAATGCCTCCTGAAATTACATTGTTGGAACTTTACAAGTCTTGATCATCTTCGAATCTTTATCTTCGCAGACGCTAATTTTCACATAACATGTCAGAAGATAAAAAAATCATATTCTCTATGGTGGGGGTCAATAAGTACACCCCACAAGGAAAACACATTATAAAGGATATCTACCTTAGTTTTTATTACGGTGCCAAGATTGGTATCTTAGGTATGAATGGAGCGGGAAAGTCTACTGTGATGAAGATCATTGCAGGTTTAGATCAGAGCTTTCAAGGCGATGTGGTTTGGAGTCCTGGATATAGTGTTGGTTACCTACCGCAAGAGCCTCAATTGGATGAACAAAAAACGGTTCGAGAAATCGTAGAAGAGGGGGTTAAACCAATTACAGATGCTTTGAAGGAGTATGAAGAGATCAACATGAAGTTCATGGATGAAGAAATTCTCAACGATCCAGATAAAATGCAGAAGTTGATGGATCGCCAAGCGGAAGTTCAGGATAGAATTGAATCTCTTGGTGGGTGGGATCTTGACACCAAACTAAATATAGCAATGGATGCTTTGCGCTGTCCCCCAGAGGATTCAAAAATCGGTGTGTTGTCAGGTGGAGAAAGAAGAAGGGTAGCATTGTGCCGATTATTGCTTCAGCAACCGGATGTACTTCTTCTTGATGAACCAACCAACCACTTGGATGCAGAAAGCGTACTGTGGCTCGAGCAACATTTACAACAATATCAAGGAACTGTTTTGGCTGTTACTCACGATAGATACTTCTTAGATAATGTAGCCGGTTGGATTTTGGAATTGGATCGCGGGGAAGGTATTCCCTATCAAGGAAATTATTCTTCTTGGTTAGAACAAAAAGCGAAGCGATTAGCTCAAGAGGAGAAGCAAGAGAGTAAGAGAAAGAAAATGTTGGAAAGAGAGTTGGAGTGGGTGCGAATGAACCCCAAAGGCAGACATGCAAAGAACAAAGCACGTCTTCAAAATTACGACCGCATGATGGCCGAAGGGGAGAGAGAAAAAGAAGCGAAATTGGAAATCCCGATTCCGAACGGGCCACGTTTGGGTAGTGAGGTTATCATCTTTGATGGTGTAACTAAGGGGTTTGAGGAAAAATTGCTTATAGAAAATCTCTCGTTTAAACTTCCGCCAGCGGGAATCGTTGGTGTTATCGGTCCTAACGGTGCTGGAAAGACTACACTTTTCAGAATGATTATGAATGAGGAGAGTCAGGATGGAGGAACGATCACCATTGGTGAAACCGTGAGAATCGGTTACGTTGACCAAAGACATAAGGATGTAGATCCCGAGAAATCAGTTTATGAGGTAATTTCTGGAGGCAATGAGGTGATAGAAGTAGGAGGACAGTCGATAAATTCCAGAGCCTACTGCAGTAAATTCAATTTTGCCGGAGCGGATCAACAAAAGAAAGTATCGGTGTTGTCGGGTGGAGAAAGGAACAGACTCCACTTGGCCATGACACTTAAAACAGAGGCCAATGTGCTTCTGCTGGACGAGCCTACCAATGATATCGACGTTAATACACTTAGAGCATTAGAAGAAGGAATCGAAAGTTTCGCGGGCTGTGCGGTAGTTATATCGCACGATAGATGGTTCTTAGATCGAATCTGTACGCATATTCTAGCGTTTGAAGGGGACTCGCAAGTTTATTTCTTTGAAGGAACATTTAGTGAGTATGAGGAGAATAAGATCAAGCGTTTGGGAGATGTTAATCCTCATAGAATTAAGTACAAAAAATTGGTGCGCGGTTAGTATTCATACAGATATACCTTCTGCCGTTGCGCAACTCCTGAATCGTCCATGATGCGATGGATTAACAATAATCCATTGGTGTCATGGACGTAGTTTGGTGTATTTTCTCCTCCATGAATCGCTGTAGAGTAGGTTTCCATTTTATAATCTTCAAGAATTCCTTCCTTGTCACGACTCCAAATTACCTCTTTAATCTTCGAGGACGAATCGTAAACATATCGTTCCATCTTCCAAAAATTGCGTATCTCGATAGGGCATTCTCTGCGGATCAACTTGCCCTTGCTGTCATATATATGCATGAGATCGATGATTTCCCAATTGTTGAATGCATGGGAAACACTTGAACTTTCTAGTGTTCCGTTAGATCCATAGTGAAACGTTTGTATGCAGAGTTTTCTGCCTCCGGCAAAGAAATCAGTATGCTCTATGATTCTTCCTTGGGCATCAAAGCGACTTGTACTGAGCGGGATGCTATCGATGTCATGATCAGAGAACTTTACTTCAAAACAATGGCGAACGTGAACTCCAGATTTCGCGTAGTCCCTAGCATAATCTAATGATTTGATGCTTTGGGAAATAGCAAAAGAAGAAAAGATTGAAAACAAAATGAAGGAAGCGAAGGATTTCATAGTTGGTTCTACGAATTCGCTACCGAAAGGTTTTACTTATCTATTGAATCTTTTCTCTATAATAGCATTTCGGTATTCAAAGATTTGCTTCAGTCGATTTTCCACATAGATCGCATTCACGATATCTCCGACGGGCCCGAAAGGAAGACCGAAATGCACAAGATCTGTCATTTCTACGCCTTGATCCTTGAGTTCAAATTTATGCAAGTGATGCCAAAACGAATATGGGCCGAACCGCTGTTCATCGACGAAGTACTTTTTTTCTTCGCAGTGGGTGATTTCGGTTGTCCAACGAAGTGGAATGTTGAGTAATGGACGCACCTTATAATTAATGATCATCCCAGGAAACATTTTTTTACCCTGCAAATCAGTCAGAATCTCAAAACTCATGTCTGGAGGAGTGATTTCATTGAGATTATATGGGGTAGAGAAAAATTCCCAAACAGTATCAAGGTCTGCTTTGAGCAAGACTTTCTTTTCCAATGCATGTATCTTCATGCTGATAAAACCACAATTCTATTCAGATGTTTTGCTCGGTTTTCTTCTTCTTCGATATGCATAATATTGCAACACTATTTCCACAGACTTTTCCATAGCTTGATTGATTGGGTAAAACTGTGAAAGAGAAGGATCGATGGAAGTCAATCGGGAATAAAAGTCGCTCATTATCGGAATCTTTTTTCCATTCTTGATATTCTCAATGGCTTGATTGTATTCGTTTTCTTGATGTGTTTTTATTAATTTACAAGTAACAAGCTCCGGCTTTCCTTCTTTATCTCTTCTTGCCGTAAAACCGAATAATCTACAGATAAGCCCACGATATGGATATTGACTGCAAAGCCCTCCGAAGTTGGTAACATAGGGCCGAAACACGTGACAGGTAGAAGATTTATTCTCCTTTAACTCTAAAAGAAAATCCATCGCTTTACCCATATCAAAAAGATGCAACGCAAGCGGAAGAAATTCTAGTGGTGTGGCTTCAATATCAGGTTTCTTACAACATTCACCGCATCCAGAAAGGCAATGCATTCCTGAGTCTGCTTGAAACTTAGCAATTTCTCTATCGAGTTTTAAATACACGCGCTGAACAGCACGGACTTTTCCTGTAAGTGTTTTCATTAGTGAATGACGAGGAAACGGTAGGAAGCAATTACCTCGTTACCATCAACTAACTCTAACAAATACACCCCCGGGACAAATTGTTCACTTGAGATGAAAATTGTTTCCTCAGCGCTACTCTTTATAAATGAACGGGTTTGCTGAATTTGACCTAAAGAGTTGATTACGCGCATACTTCCGTTTATGGTTTCAGTGCCTAATACTTTTACGCACAATGGACTAGTAGAACTGGGATGGGCCGAGCAGAATTTAAAACGTGCACGAGGCGAAAGGTCAATGGTTGACGCTGAATTCAGCTCTACCTGCAACCCGAGTTCGCACACTTGTGGTAGGTGATCACTCATAAAATACATAGAACGCAGTATCGAGAAGGGTACTTCATTTCCTTCATCGCATGCAGTGATGTTTTGATTAAAGCAATCTCCGTTATTACCTAAGGACTTATAACTTTCTGCTAGATAATATACAGGCGAGTTCGTTGACATGAGAGCAGGGGAGAACATAATAAAATCAAATCGATCGTCAACACCCCCTCCAGCTCCGTCATTCATTAACGACGAAGTGCGGGTACTTTGTGTAAGAATTTCTTTGTGAGGAAAATTCGAAACATCCCAATTTCCTAAAGACGCAAGAGGATCTACCATGTAAAGTGAATTATCCTCATTGGTCATGGCGATGTATGCTGGTTCTTGGTTCGAGTACAAGTTGAAATCACCGCAGAAAATAATAAGATCATCTGGTGACATAAAATTGCTCAGATAGGTATTAAAGGCTTGTACCATTTGAAAACGTAAAGCTTCGTTTTCGGCGCCCTGAGAACTTTTTAGATGGGTAACGAATACATGCAAAAACACCGTGTCCTCAGTTAAAGCAAGATCAACTGTTTTTAGATACAACGTGAAGCGATTGATATCTCTCACTTCAGTTTCGATGAATGATTCCGTGACCAATCCAAACATATTGGTATTGTAAACCATTGCTTGTTGTAGTGGAAAAGTGGACCCTTGATTGCTTTGTTGAGGAAGATAGGTTGTAGAAGCAAAAACTCCATAATCAAGATCATTCATCATATTTGTGACATCAGTCAATCCCTGAGCGGTCTTCAATTCTTGAATCATGAATAGATCAGGTCGATAGTAGTTGATGATTTTTTCCAATGTATCAACACGTCCTTGAAAGTTCCCGGTAGGAAAATTCAATAGATTGTATGACATCACCTTGATTTGAGAAAAAGCACAGACTGAATTCGCAAAAGCAATTACAAATAGAATTCCACGAATAGTGTTGATCATAATGAGTTTTTATAACGGGGGTGGAAAGATAGTACTTCTTCTCTTAGACGTTGTCTATCTAGATGTGTATAGATTTCAGTAGTGGTTATACTCGAGTGCCCGAGCATTTCCTGAACAGATCTCAAATCAGCTCCAGCCTCTACCAAATGTGTTGCGAATGAATGTCTGAATGTGTGCGGACTTATGATCTTTTTTATTCCTGCCTTTTGTGCAATTTCCTTTATGAAGTTAAAAATAGACATTCTCGATAATCGCTTACCGCGCATGTTTAAAAATAGATGATCTTCCTCCCCAGGAGCTACAGGAATATAATTTCGAACGGTTGCCATGTAGTCTTTTATCGACTCAATAGCAACATTCCCAATGGGAACCAAACGCTCCTTATTACCTTTTCCAATCACCTTTATATATTCCTGATCGAAGTGAATATTGGAAATTTTTAATTCCGTTAACTCACTGACGCGCAAACCACAACCATAAAGTACCTCCAGAATCGCTTTGCTTCGAATTTCATCAGGTTTCGACAAATCAAATTTTTCAATTAACCCTTCTATTTCTATAACTGTCAACACTTCAGGGAGTTTTCTTCCCACTCGCGGGGCCTCAATAAGTTCAGTAGGATCAGTCTGAATAACTTGTTCTAGGAGAAGAAAATTGAAGAATGACTTTAACCCAGATAGAATTCGTGCTTGAGTAGTAGCACCCAATCCAAGTTCAGTAATGTCTTTTAAGAAAAGACGAATGGTTTCGGCGTCGATCTCTTTCAATGGCAAGCTTGAGCCAGTGCCTTCGATAAACTGTTCGAGTTTTTTCACATCATGTATGTAAGCTTCAACAGAATGATCGCTCAGTCCTTTCTCCAATCGCAAATAAGCAGAGAAAGCTTTGATATGTATTTGCCAAATCACGAAGCAAAGGAAACACAAATCTGTTTTACACAATTCACATTTTAGTGTTTGAAACTACATTTTTTTCTCCCGAATGCTTGTTCGCTTATTGTCAATTTTGGATTGTCAAAAGTAGGACTCTAACCCGAAATTAATCATGATCAAAGCAACCATTGTACTAATCAACTTTATCGGGCTGTTCTTTCTTCATTACTTCACCGCCAATAACATTACTATTGAAAATATAGTTCCTGATAACATGGCTCCTGGCACTCCTACGTTGGTTGAAGTTACTGTTACGAAGAACGATGTTCAGGGTTTTGCTAAAATGGAGATTGTACTTCCAGAGGGATTCGTTGCCACTCCAGGTGAAACCAAGGGAGGGTCTTTTACTTTTTCGGATAAAAAGGTCCGTCTCGTATGGATGACTTTACCAACCGAGCCGTCTTTTAAGGTAAGTTACTATTTGGAATGTCCAGAATCGATGACAGGAAAGTATGAGGCGAGAGGAACATTTAGCTACATCAATAATAACGAACGAATTGATTACGTCATACCAACTGAACATATTTTCGTGAGCAAAGATGCCGCTGTGACTCAGACCAATGCAAGCCAAGAAGGACAGATCACAGAACAAACAAAAATTGAAGGAAATGCCAATAATGAAGTTAGGAATAATGGCAGCGGGGAAGAAGCTAAACCACTAAAGAATACGCAGTCGGTTGATGTAGCGGAAAAAGAACAACCGGAAACAACGAACGTTGCCAGCAATTCCCAAGAACTTCTATGCGAAAGAAGAATTTCTAGAATTTCTGATAACGAGTTTCGTGTAGATGTACGTATCGTAAACAGCAATATTAAAGGATTCGCTAAGATTGTTGAGAACGGCCCAGCCTTGTCAAAAACAGAAAAAATCCAAGATGCAGGTGCTACTGTGACAGCTGATAAGAACACCATCAAGTTCGTGTGGTTCGAAATCCCAAATGCTTCTGTTATCGAGTTCAGCTATAAAATAACGACGATCTCTGCTCTGATGGATAATCCAGAAGTAACCGGAAAGTTAGCTTTTGTAGAGAACAACAATCCGAAAGAAATTGGAATTGTTAACGCTGGATCGGGAGCCACTTCATCTCCAGTATTGGCTCAGAACAATGTGAAGCCTGTTTCCCCAAGTCCTTCCAAGGAAGTGAAAGATGAGAAAACACAAAAAACGGAAACTCGGTCTAATCCTAATCAGGATTTAGCTTCAACCAAGCCTAAAGAAGTTAAAGAAAGTGCAAAGACACCTAAAGAAGGGGCTAAATCACAAGCGAATGCTGCGAACAGAATTTCAAACACCCCTTCAGCCGAAGTAGGTGTTAATTACAAGGTGCAAATCCTTGCCGCACACCGCGTTGTTAATAAAACATACTTTAAGCAGCGCCATAGCTTCGGAGAACAGTTTAATATTGAGAATCATGAGGGTTGGGTGAAATACACCACAGGAAAGTTCGAAGAATACAAGAATGCAAGAGATGAGCGAGAGAGATTAAAGAGTTCTTACAATACTCTTCCAGGGCCGTTCGTGACAGCCTACAATAATGGCGAAAGAATCACAGTGCAAGAGGCATTGTTGATCACAAAACAACAGTGGTATCAATAAGATTAGAATACTACTACGGTAGAATACAACGGTATTCATGTAGTAATTTTGGTTAATTAATATAGAATTTGTTTAGGTAATTTAGTCTGAAAAATCCCTGGAACGACCAGGGATTTTTCTTGTAAAAAAGTAGACTATTTGTTGGAAATTAGGAAATTCATTGTATATTTGCCGCCCGTTCAGAAAATTTTTAGAAGATGAAAAAAGGAATTCACCCAGAAAAATATAGATTGGTCGTTTTCAAGGACATGTCTAACGAATATGCATTCCTCGGAAAGTCAACCGCTGAAACCAAGGATTCTATCACTTGGGAAGACGGTAACGAATATCCACTGGTTAAGATGGAAATTTCACACACCTCTCATCCATTCTATACAGGAAAAGTAACGCTCGTTGACACTGCTGGTCGTATCGACAAGTTTAAGACGCGTTACGCCAAGTTCTCTAAGAAATAATATTGATTCTTTTTAATACTGAAAAGTCCCTTTCCAGGGACTTTTTTTGTTGATACAACTTGAGCTTGGTCAGAAAAGCATCTTAAATCTCTTGACTTCCAGTAATCTCTAATCCGTAACCAATCAAACCTGTCCTTTTTGTAGGATTATTGGTGAGTAGCTTCATTTTTTGTACCCCTAAGTGACGCAATATCTGCGCTCCAATCCCATAATCTCTTGAATCCATAGTTGCGCTCCCTGATGCTTCTTGATTCGTTTGTAAGTTGCGAAGTGCTCTTAGTTCATCGGTAAGGTTGTGGTTTCGTTGAAGGTGATTCATATACACAACAACACCTTTTCCCTCATTCTCAATGAACTGCATGGCTCTGTGAAGCAAATCCTCCTTTCCAAATTCTAAAGAACCAAAAACATCTCCGATAAAGTTGCAGCTGTGCACACGCACAGGTATACTCTCCATTGGCGACCAGTTGCCTTTGACTAACGCTATGTGCTCTTTGTTTTCGATTATCTGGCGAAATACATGCATTTCAAAAGATCCATATCGAGTGCGAAAGGACATAGAATCAACCTTTTCGATTAAGGTTTCTGTCTGCAGTCGATAAGCTATTAAGTCTTTTATGGAAATAATCTTTAGATCGAGTTTGGTAGCAATCTCCAGTAATTGAGGCAGACGCGCCATCGATCCGTCGTCATTCATAATTTCCACCAGAACACCCGCAGACTCAAATCCTGCAAGTCGAGACAAGTCAACGGTCGCTTCGGTATGCCCTGTACGTCGAAGAACACCTCCAGATTTTGCAATGAGAGGGAAAATATGGCCTGGCCTTCCCAAATCAGAAGGTTGAGTGTCAGGATGAATTAATGCTTGAACAGTCTTAGAACGATCGTGAGCGCTGATTCCAGTCGTGCAACCATGCCCCAACAAGTCCACGGATATAGTAAATGCGGTTTTATTTGGATCTGTATTTCTACTTACCATTAAATCCAATTCTAATTTTTCGCATCTCTCCTCGGTGAGAGCCGCGCAGATCAAACCACGGCCGAATTTGCTCATGAAATTGATCACTTCAGGGGTAACATTTCTGGCAGCGGTAATAAAATCACCCTCGTTCTCACGGTCTTCATCATCCACTACAATCACGACCTTCCCGTTGCGAATATCGTCTATGGCCTCTTGAATGGTATCAAGCTTTTCTTTCACTGCTATTGTTGTCATAATGCAAAGGTATTGGGTTAAGTTTGCACTTCAAATTATATCCGTTCATAAACTATGAATATTCTTTCTGTTTTGGCTAATGGGGTGACAGAGGCGGTGCAATCGTTATATGGGGTGCTTCCTGATCCTAGCCTTATTCAACTTCAAAAAACCAGAAAAGAATTCAAAGGAAACTTCACTGTTGTGGTTTTTCCATTGGCGAAAATTTCTAAACTTTCCCCAGATCAAACAGGTGAAGCCATTGGAAGTTTCTTATTAGAGCATTTAAATCAAGTGAAAGGATTTAACGTGGTAAAAGGATTTCTAAATCTTGAGATTGCTGAATCTTATTGGTTGGACTTTTTTGATAAGGCCATGCAAGATGAGGAATTTGGCTTTGAGAAAAAGGGCATAAAACCTTTGGTAATGGTTGAATTTGCATCTCCCAATACCAACAAACCCTTGCATCTGGGGCACTTGCGAAATATTTTTCTCGGATATTCCGTCAGCAAGATTCTCGAGGCGAATGGTCATTCGGTTGTCAATGTTCAGATCATAAATGATCGTGGAATTCACATTTGCAAGTCTATGTTGGCTTGGATGAAAATGGGAAATGGCGAAACTCCAGAATCCTCTGGGTTGAAAGGAGATAAGCTCGTTGGTAAGTACTATGTTGAATTTGATAAGCTTTATAAAGAGCAGCAGAAACAATTGATTGATGCTGGAAGAACTTCTGAAGAAGCCGCTAAAATGGCTCCAGTCATTCTTGAAGCACAAGAGTTGCTTATTAAATGGGAGGCAAAAGATCCAGAGGTATATTCGCTATGGGAGAAAATGAACTCATGGGTATACGAAGGTTTTAATGCTTCGTTTGAAAAAATGGAAGTTTCTTTCGATAAAGTCTATTTTGAAAGTGATACTTATCTGCTCGGTAAAGAAGAAGTCATCCATGGGGCTGATAAAGGAGTTTTTTTTAGAAAAGAAGACGGTTCTATTTGGGTGGATCTTACAAATGAAGGGCTAGATCAAAAAGCACTACTAAGAAAGGATGGTACCGCCATGTATATTACTCAAGACATTGGCACCGCTCTTCTCCGATTTCGCGATTTTCCGGAGACATCGTATCAAATCTATACGGTGGGCAACGAACAAGAATACCATTTTAAGGTGCTTTTCAAGATTCTCAAAAAACTAGGCTTCGACCAAGCGGACAAGTGCTACCATCTTTCCTATGGCATGGTAGAATTGCCCGAAGGGAAAATGAAAAGTAGAGAGGGGACTGTGGTCGACGCAGATGATTTGATGCTTGAAATGCAGAATGTTTCAAGAGAAGTAGCAATGGAGCAAGGCAAACTGGAAGGGCTCACAGAAAACGAAAAAGAAGGAGTGTACCACTACATTGGTATGGCGGCTTTGAAGTATTTCTTGCTTAAAGTGGACCCAATCAAAAATATGCTTTTCAACCCTAAGGAGAGTATAGACTTTGCAGGAAATACAGGGCCTTTTATTTTGTATACCTATGTTAGAACGAGAGCCATACTCAGAAAATTCGAAGAGAACTTTGGCCCCATTTCTCGACGTGTAGATTACAATGGACCAATCAATGAAGTGGAGCTAAACCTACTTGCCAAACTGCATGATTTTCCTCTTGTTCTTAAGGAATCAGGTAATACCTATAACCCAAGCCTCATTGCTAATTATACTTACGAATTAGTGAAGGAATTCAACTCGTTTTACCATGACTTCCCAATTCTAAGAGAAGAAAACAAGGATTTAAGAACATTTCGTGTTCAATTGACACAGAAAGTGGGACTTGTGGTGAGAAACTCATTTAAGCTTCTGGGAATTAATACAGTAGAGAGGATGTAGTGTTTTTTTGTTTAAAAAATGACAATTCCGTGAACAAATAGTCCTCGTGAAAATGTTATTTAGACACGTTTTACATAAGATATTTGTGCAATGAAAAGAGTCATAATCGCCGATAGTAATATGCTGATAAGAACAGGGCTTCACAGCATTCTTAGGCAATTTGACGACTTAGAGGTTTTAGGAGAAGCGAGTTCAGAGGTCCAACTCCTTCAGATGATGGATTCTTTTCAAACAGATGTTACGCTCGTAGATTTTGCTTCTAAAGGATTTTCTATTGATGTGGTTTCTAAAATTTTAAGAAAGAATCCGCAGGTTAAAATAGTCGCGATCACTGGAGAGCAGTCAGGAATTACCATAGTAAATGCATTGCGCGCGGGAGTCACCTCTTACATAAAAAAAGATTGTGATGTGCATGAAATCGTGGAAAGCATTCGCGAGACAGCATCAGGTGGGCGATTCTTTTGCGGCCAAATTCTAGAAACCATACGTCAGGAATCTATCGATGTAAATGATCTAGATATTCAGGAGTTGAATTGTGAGCCAGTGGTAATTAGTGAGCGAGAGATAGAGATCATCACCATGATTGCAGAGGGCTATACCAATAATGAAATCGCTGAAAAATTGTTTTTGTCCCCGCATACAGTGAACACACACAGAAAGAATATCATGCAGAAACTTGGCGTGAATAATACAGCTGCTATCGTCATGTACGCCGTGAAAGCGCAGTTGGTTAGTCCTAATAAATTCTTATTCAGTCCTCTTTCTACTTAACGGATTGTATTTTTAGAAAATTAGGACATTTAATTCTTTAGAAGTATCTCTAAATCCTACATTTGCCTGAAGCATTGAAACAAAATGAGCTTTCATATGCTATAAGGAGATTCAATCAAATAATTTTTGCTTAATGATAGCAACCCTGCAACCGATTGAGACCCAAAAAACAGAACAAACCCGAGTAAACCAAGTGGATTGGGAAAACTTAGGTTTTGGGAAAATTTTTTCGGATCACATGTGTATCATGGAATTCAACAATGGGAGTTGGCATAAACCCCGCATTGTTCCATACGGTCCTATTTCCATGAGCCCTGCAATAAGTGCTTTGCATTATGGTCAAGCTCTATTCGAAGGGTTAAAAGCATATAAAAATGAAAGTAACGAGGTATTCATTTTCCGTCCGGAGAAGAATGCTGCGCGACTGAACAGCAGTGCAAGAAGACTTTGCATGCCAGAAATGCCTGAAGAGCTTTTTGTTGAATGTGTGAAACAGTTGGTAGATCTTGACAAAGAATGGATTCCGATGGGGGAAGGAGAGTCTCTATACATCCGCCCGCACATGTTTGCAACAGATGAATACGTAGGTGTTAAGCCTTCTGAAAGTTATTTATTTGTAGTCTTCACGTGTCCTGTTGGAAAATATTATACAGGAGAGATCAAGGTTAAAATTGAGAAGAACTTTACGCGCGCAGCAAAGGGAGGAACAGGGCATGCGAAAGCTGCGGGAAACTACGCTGCAAGCCTGTGGCCGACGAAACTGGCGCAAGAGCAAGGATACAATCAAATCCTTTGGACGGACGGACAAAGCCATGAGTACTTCGAGGAAAGTGGAACAATGAACGTTATCTTTCGTTCTGGCAACACGATATTTACACCATTAGTAAGCGATAGTATATTGGATGGAGTGACCAGAGATAGTGTGCTTGCCATCGCAAAGGATTGGGGCTACAATGTCGAAGAGAGAAAGGTATCCGTTAAAGAAGTACTACAACTGCTTGAAAACAACGAGTTGAGCGAAGCGTTCGGAGCAGGAACAGCTGCTACCATTGCCCCCATCAGAGTAATCCATTTCGAGGGAAAGGACTATTCACTCAGACCTTACGATCAATGGGAGTTTGCACCTAAAGTTTCCAATTATTTGGATGGATTGAAACGTGGATTAGAAAAAGACATACATGGATGGAATAATCGAGTGTCTTGATTATTCCTCCACTTTATTGAAAGTAAACAATTGGGCGGGCTTGTGAAGCACGCCTTTTTGCTTTTCGTTCAAGGCTGTTACACGCTCATTTTTCAAAATGTTCTTTCTAAAGTTACGCTTATCTAGTTTTTTATCAAGAATAATTTCGTGTAGGCGTTGCAACTGAGAAAGGGTAAACTTGTCTGGCAGAAGCTCGAAACCTATATTGTCAGCAACCAATTCATGACGAAGCATTTTTAATGCATCATCGATGATTTCGTTGTGGTCAAACGCAAGCAATGGTACTTTGTAAACATCTATCCATTGTGCTTTTCCAGCAAAAGATGCCGCCTTTGGATTAAAATCCTCCATTTTCACGAGGGAATAATACCCAACCGTCATAACACGGCGCTCGGGGTTATTGCGGAAGCTTCTCAGCCACTCCTGATCTTTTAGCCCACGCACACGATTGGGGTCACCAAATGCTTGGAATTGTTTCAGGTAAATACCTTCCAAAGATGTTAATTCCAAAAGAACGCGTCTTGCCGCTTCGTCAAGACTTTCATTGTCCTTTACAAGATCTCCAGGAAGCGCTTTTTGCAATTTGATGGTCGAGCCATCGGCAGGCTGACGCTGCTCAATGAGAAGAATTTTTAGTTTTTGGTCATCAAACCCGAAGACGACACAGTCTACAGACACATCCATAGGTGTCGATGGGCTTGAAGAGGAATGATTCATGGTCAAGGCTAAGTGTATTTCGAACACAAAGATAAGAGAATAAGACTTGGTTTATAAATACTCAATTTGACCAAATTCACAATATTTTTGGACTTTTAGTTGGGTAAGTGTAAAATATACACTAAGTTCGCTCCGTCTGAGAAAAGACCACTAAAAAGAATATTGAAACAACATGCCAAACACCATAAAAAGAATTGGAGTATTGACTAGCGGAGGAGACGCTCCGGGTATGAATGCTGCGCTTCGCGCTGTGGTCAGAACTTGCGTCTATCACAATGTAGAATGCGAAGGTATTTTTCAAGGCTATCAAGGGATGATAGAAGGCGACTTTAAGCGTCTGAACGAACGATCAGTAGCGAAGATTCTAGGTCGGGGTGGTACCATATTAAAGAGTTCGAGAAGCAAGGACTTTATGACAGAAGAAGGCAGAAAGAAAGCCTATGAAAATTTGAAGAAGAATGGAGTAGATGCCCTTATCACCATTGGTGGAAACGGAACGTTTACAGGAGCGCATATTTTTCAAAAAGAATATGGTATTCCTGTAATCGGTATTCCTGGTTCAATAGATAATGATCTCTATGGAACGGATCACTGCATCGGTTTTGATACCGCTACCAACACTGTAGTGGATGCGGTAGATAAAATAAGAGACACTGCCACTTCACACAACAGATTGTTTTTTGTTGAAGTGATGGGTAGAAATAGCGGGTTTATTGCATTAAAGGCTGGCATTGCTACAGGTGCTATTGCCATTGTACTACCTGAAGACGAAATGAGCGTCGACGAGTTGGTGGAGACCTTGAGATCTACCGAAGAAAGCGGAAAAACGAGTAGTATCGTTATTGTAGCAGAAGGGTCGAAAAGTGGCGGTGCGGTAGAAATTGCTAAAAGCGTATCCGAGAAATATTCTGAATACGAAACAAGAGTATCTGTCCTAGGCCATTTGCAACGAGGTGGGGCTCCAAGTTGCTACGACCGCGTCTTGGCCTCAAGAATGGGAGTTGCAGCAGTGGAAGGATTGCTTCAAGGTAGAAAAGATGTTATGGTCGGAATCATTAATGATCGCGAAATGTATACATCACTTGAAGAGTCGATTACACGAAGCAACATTCCAAATCGCGACGAATTAAGAATCGCGCGCATCTTATCTATTTAATCAATTATTTATTAAAAAAAGAAATGAAAAAAGTAGCTATAAATGGTTTTGGAAGAATTGGAAGAATGTGCTTTCGAAGCCTCGTTCAGAATGAAGATTTAGAGGTGGTTGCAATCAACGACTTAACAGACGTTCCGACATTGGCGCATTTACTTAAGTATGATAGTATTCACGGAAAGTTTGCTTTACAGGTAGAGGCTACCGAAGGTGCTCTAAAAGTGAATGGAACAGAGGTGAAGGTTTTTGCGCAAAAAGATCCTTCACAGCTGCCTTGGGCTTCGTTGGGGATTGATATTGTCATAGAGTCTACAGGAATCTTTACGGATAAAGAAGGAGCTTCAAAGCACCTATCAGCCGGGGCGAAAAAGGTGGTTATTTCAGCACCCGCTACCGGTGGTATTAAAACAGTAGTTCTTGGAGTGAACGATGATATGATTAATAATGAAGATGTGATTTTATCAAACGCATCATGCACAACCAATTGCCTAGCACCAATGGCTAAAGTGCTTCACGATAAATTTGGTATAGAAAAAGGATACATAACTACAGTTCACGCGTACACGGCCGATCAAAGACTACATGACGCGCCTCATAAAGATTTGAGAAGAGCGAGAGCTGCTGCTCTAAGCATGGTCCCTACTTCTACGGGTGCCGCCAAAGCAGTAGGAGAGGTGCTGCCAACTTTAAAGGGTAAGTTGGATGGTGTCGCAGTTCGCGTTCCCACCCCAGATGGATCTCTCACAGATCTTGTAGCTGTATTGTCTAGAGAGGTTACCAAAGAAGAAGTCAATGCAGCTATGAAGGAAGCTTCGCTTACTCATATGAAGGGAATACTTGAGTATTGCACTGATCCGATTGTGTCTATTGATATCGTCGGTAATCTGCATTCATGTATCTTCGACGCGGCTCTTACTTCTGTTAACGGAAACTTAGTGAAAGTCATGGGTTGGTACGACAATGAGGCTGGTTATTCTCAAAGAGTATGCGATCTAGTTGCGAAAATATAATCACTGCTAAATAGTTTTATAATGATTTTAATTGCTGACAGCGGTTCCACTAAATGCGATTGGGCCCTGATAGACGAAAAAGGAACACGTCTAGGAAATTACCAAACCATGGGTCTGAATCCTTATTTCCATAGTGAGGATGTCATCGAAAATGCACTTCGATCCAATGTTGAGTTGAATAACATTGCTAGTGATGTTAAGCAGATTTTCTTCTATGGAGCTGGAAGTAGCACCAAGGAAATGTGTGATATCATGAATGCAGGTTTGAAACGGGTGTTCATTAACGCAGATATCTTGGTGGATCACGATCTTGTTGGTTCTGCAATGAGTACCTATGACGGAGAACCTTGTATTGCTTGCATTCTTGGAACAGGTAGTAACTCGTGCTTCTTTGATGGGAAAGAAGTGTACGAAGAAGTTCCTTCATTAGCATACATATTGGGAGATGAGGCAAGCGGAAGCTATTTCGGCAAAATTCTATTACAAGAGTATTTTTACAAAAAACTTCCTGCGGATTTGAGAGAGGCATTTGAAACGTATCACGCACCTTCCAAAGATGAAATCATTTCAAGAGTCTATCGTGAACCTAACGCAAACGTTTACTTAGCCGGATTCATGAAGTTCATTGGAGAGCATAGACATCATCCGCATGTAAAGCAATGGGTCACTAAAGGGATGATTCATTTCATTAATATTCATGTAAAGTGCTTTAGTAATTGGAAAGATGTCCCTGTACATTTCGTAGGTAGCATCGGACATTATTTTGAAGATTGTTTGCAAGAAGCCGCTAAAGAAACAGGCATTCGCCTTGGACAAATTATTCGCAAACCAATAGATGGTTTGGTAAATTATCATTTAAAGTTCAAATTCCATACAGCCTAGTATGAAGATTAGAGCATGTATTTTTGATATGGATGGTGTCATCGTTGACACTGCTAAGTTTCATTTTAAAGCTTGGCAACGACTGGCTGATTCACTAAGCATTCCATTCACAGAGACCCAAAATGAACAATTGAAAGGTGTAAGCAGAGTTGACAGTCTGGAGAAGATTCTCACATGGGGAAATATTCAATTGAATAATCAGAAAAAACTGGAACTCATGGAGCTAAAGAATAAGTGGTACTTAGATTATGTGGAAGGAGTAGACCCTTCTGAGATGCTTCCTGGTGTCGCTGATTTTTTAAAAGAACTAAAAGAAAATGATATTAAGATTGCGTTGGGATCTTCCAGCAAGAATTCGATTTTAATTCTTGAAAAGTTGGGAATAATGCACTACTTCAGCGCAATAATTGACGGAAATAAAATTCATTTATCAAAACCTAACCCAGAGGTATTTCTTAAAGGAGCTTCTGACCTTGGACTAAAACCGGATCAATGCGTCGTTTTTGAAGATGCAATTTCTGGGGTAGAGGCAGCCAAAGATGGAGGTTTTCATTGTGTTGGAGTAGGAAATGAAGACATTCTTCAAAAAGCAGATGTTGTTATAGAAAGCATGAAACAGGCGAGTCTCGAATTGTTGAAACGGTTCAATTAGATCTTCTTTTTTTCTTAAGAAATTCAAAAGCCCTTTGGAACGAATTCCAAAGGGCTTTTTACTACGACCAAAGTAAATTGGTCTCCACCCTATATCTTACTTCACAATGAATTTTTCTTCTTGTGGTGAATTGTTGATGGTGTATCTAAGCACATACATACCTGTGGACAATGGTTGAGTGAAATTGTGTTCCACATCAGCTTTATCGGTATTCGCTACAGAAATAGTTTCTACCAAGGAACCGCTCAAACTATAGACAGAGATATTCTTAGATACTTCTCCTTGTATAGCATCAAAAGACAATCGAATAAATCTTCCATCACCAGGATTCGGATATACGATCACGGAGTTATCGGCATCTTCCTCATCAACTCCAACGATCATCTGAATGGTCACGGTACAACTTACACCATCTTCCGTCCACATTCCATTCATTAAAAATGCTCTTACAGAAACTTCATAAGCGATATTCTCTTGAAGATCTAGCGATTGCACTAGCTCTAGTGTTGGTTGATTGGTTTGCACTATTATTTCTCCTGTAGAAGATGAAAAAGTCCACTCATAGGATATTGCTCCAGGTATTTCGTTTGCCTCAATGCTAGAATTCCAATTTACTAAAGAAGCAGAACAAGATGACTCTGACAAAGCGGTAGGAGACAAGTCAACCTGCATTTGAATACTGCAAGCCTCTCCATATGCTCCCCAGTTATTTTCTACTAAGGCTTTCACAGTTACGAGCATATTCATGTTTAACTCGATAGCATTTGATTGCGAAAGCAAAAACTGATTGTCTATGGTGAAGTCTTCAGAAATCAGCACCCCGGTTCCCGTGGTAAACTTCCATTGGTACATAGCGGCATTCTCAACTGGCTCGCATGAAACAATGCTATTCAATCCTAGGCCTGATGCACCACAGTCGGTGGCTACTAATTTGGTTTGAGGAACACCAGCTTGGCAATCGTAGGGTATTACAATGCTAGTATTGATATAACATCCCAATTGATCAGCTATACTTACAAGGTACTCTCCTGCACTCACGTTTTCAATAGTCGCACTTTCAGTACCATTGCTCCAAACTATGTAATAGTCACCATTTCCGCCTTGAGCTTCAACAATGGCGCTCCCGTCATTACCTGCGCATGTTTCTTCAGAAACGACGATCACATTAGCTACAAGCATATCAGGTTGATTGATGAGCACACTTTCTGTGTCCGTGCATCCGTTGGCGTCGGTTGCTGTAACGATGTAGGTTCCTTGAGAAAGATTTGCTAAAAAATTTTGAGTTGCCCCAGTATTCCATGAATAGGAAACGTTACCTGTGCCGCCGGTCGCACTTGCAACAGCATTACCGTCACTCAATCCAAAACAGCTGACTTCGCTTGTAAATACAGACACTTGTAATGGCGCAGGTTGTGAAACCACGAAACTTTGATTAGCCGAACATCCGTTGGCATCAGTAACAGCTACGACATATGTTCCTGCTGTGAGACCAGTTACAGTTGGTGTTGTAGAACCATTATTCCACATATAGGTTTTGTTGCCGGTTCCACCTGTGACACTCACTACTATAGATCCATTGCTTGCGCCACTGCAACTTGGAGCTAGAATTGTACCAGTGATTGACATCGCAGTAGGTGAAGTTATGTTCGCGGTGGCAGTTCTTATGCAGCCCTGTGCATCGGTTACGGTGATGTTATAGTTTCCAGCGGATAAGTTCCCAATGCTGCTAGTGGTTCCGCCGTTGCTCCAAGTATAGTTGAATGGAGCGTTTCCGCCGCTCAATGTCGTAGATATACTGCCATTGCTGCCACCAAAACATGTAGGTGCAATTGCATTGGTAGTAATGGTTGGTGCAGCAACCACCGTAATACAATTGTTACAATTGTACGTATTACTGCCATATTGATTGGTTACAGTTAATGTAACATCAAATGTTCCTGTATTTTGGTATACAATGTTGGACGGGTTTGAAGAGGAAGAGGTGGCAGTAGATGCTCCTTCAAATATCCAGTTGTAGGAATTTGGATTACCTGTTCCAGTATAGGTGAAGTTAACACCACTACCCATGCAGATTTGATTGTCATTCGCGCCAAACATGGCTGTTGGCGCGCTTCCTTCTGGCGCTCCGGTTACGCAGAACTCATTCACACTTACATCGCCCCAGTTGCCGGTTTCATTCACAAGTACTACGTTATTGGCGTTATAGAGATTGAACTGTCCATTCGTGAATCCCATACCGTCGCCATAGGAGTCATGAAATATGAGATCATAGCATCCGTTGGGAAGACAAAGTGGTTCTGTATAAATGGTGCCTTGAACATTGTTTTGATAAGGTCCGCCGGAATCCATCACCACTCCTTGAGCATTCACAATTTCCCATGTGGTTTCAGCTCCAAAAAAGTCTACTTGAACGGTCAATGTCAATCCTGTTCCAGTGGTCACGGTGAAAGTTGAAGTGGATTGATTGTTATTATTGTTCTCATCAGATTGCCCGTTTGGACTTGTGGTCCAGGCGTAGAATGTATGCACTCCTAAACCAACTGTAAATGCAGGCAGGGTTACATTGGTGGATGCCCCAGGAGCTAAGTTACCTGTCCAGCTAAATGTACTGTTTCCTTGTCCATTCGCATTGTAATTGATGGTCACCGTTGTCAAAGCTACACTTCCAAAATTCGCAAGTGTAACTTGTGGTGTATACGATGTGTTACAGCTGGTAGTGTTATTAGGATTCAATACTGCAGTTATACCTGCATCTCGTGTGAATACTGGCATACAACCCATACTGGTGGTCATGCTCGTTCTTTGTGTCTCCAGGGTAGCCCTCATTCTTGTTTTTTGTCCAGGGGTAAACATGTTTTGACACGATTCTGGAGTATAGTCCAAGTAGTTTTCTACTTGTTGAGTTCCGCTACAAGCTGGGGTAGTACAAAAAGTTTGTGAAACCGTAACAGGAGTATCGCAAACCCGGTCCCCAGAAACAGTACAGTCGATTTCTTGATTGCAGGAAGTTGTTGTATGAAAGGTGTGATATAAACCTAAATAGTGGCCCATTTCATGGGTTAGTGTTCGGTTCATATCCGTGTATGATTTTAGATTTCCAACGGTACCGAAGGCATTAAATAGGACTACGATTCCATCAACGGGGTTGTTAAATGGAAAATATGCATATCCCTGTACACCGGAACCGCCATCATTATTCTCTATTTCATTTACTATCCAAATGTTTACGTAGCTAGATCGGGGCCATGTGCTCAAAGCCTTGACAGCTTCTTCGCTTGCACCAGCGCTTCCCGTGGACTCAATACCTTGTTCTGCATATAATGGTACAGAACTTCCATTTACGCGAACTATACCATTGGTGGGTTGACCTTGCGGATTACGGCTCGCTAAACAAAATTCTATACCAATGTCCACGCCGTCGCCAAAACCAACGGTTCCAGCTACTCGTCTGAAGTCATTATTTAATGCGGTAATTGCGGAGAAAACTTGTGCATCAGATATATTAGAACCAGTTCCAATAGGCTCTCCCTCATGAATGATGTGTACTACTACTGGTAAAGTATAAACTGTTTCTGATCTTTCAGCCTCTGGTATGGCCATGTGTTTTTCTACAGCCATTTCAAGTTGCCAAAGACTTCTTGAAAATCGCGGGTCATGGGCAATTAAACTATCATGTTTATGATCATGACCACAACTTTTTACTTGTGCAGACAATGACACAGTGGATAGCACTGAAAGAACAAACAGAATCGAGATTTTTATACTTGTTTTCATCATCATTGTGCCTGTTTTTATTTATAGGGAATTGGAGGCAGGCAGGTGCTTATACTCTGAAGGTCAAAAAATGGTTACAAGGCCTAACTTTCTTACTTTTACTGCCACATTCAATGACAATGAAAAAAGTATTTATCGTTTCAGCTGTAAGAACGCCTATGGGCAGTTTTGGAGGTTCGCTGGCCTCAATGAGCGCAACTAAACTGGGAGCTATTGCTATTAAGGGCGCGCTGGACAAGATTCAACTTGATCCAAAAGAAGTACAAGAAGTGTTAATGGGTTCTGTACTTCAGGCAAACCTGGGCCAAGCTCCTGCTCGTCAGGCTGCCAAGTTTGCGGGCTTGCCAGATTCAGTTCATTGCACAACGGTAAATAAGGTTTGTGCCTCTGGTATGAAAGCAATAATGCAAGCAGCTCAAAGTATTATGCTCGGGGATGCAGATGTTATTGTAGCCGGCGGAATGGAGAGTATGTCTAATGTTCCCTTTTATTCGGAGAACTTGAGATGGGGAAACAAATATGGCAATGTAAGCATGATCGACGGATTGGCTAAAGATGGCCTGACTGATGTATATCACAACTATGCCATGGGCAATGCCGCTGATATGTGTGCAAAAGAGTGTAATATTTCAAGAGAGGATCAAGATGCATTCGCAATTGAGTCATATAAAAGATCTGCAAAAGCATGGAGCGAAGGAAGGTTTAAAGATGAGATTGTACCTGTTGAAATGGTTGGAAGAAAGGGTGACGTTGTTTTGTTTGGAGAAGATGAAGAATACAAAAGTGTTAACTTCGACAAGATCCCCCAATTGAAACCCGTTTTTTCCAAAGAAGGAACAGTAACTGCTGCGAACGCTTCAACCATGAATGATGGTGCCGCGGCTGTTGTACTCATGTCAGAGGAAAAAATGAACGCACTTGGACTGAAGCCTCTAGCGCGTATTGCATCATATGCCGACGCTGAGCAAGCACCAGAATGGTTCACAACAACGCCATCGCTAGCCCTGCCAAAGGCAGTTTCTAAAGCAGGTATCTCTATGAAAGACCTTGAATTTGTTGAATTGAACGAGGCATTTTCTGTGGTTGGAATTGTGAATATGCAGAAAATGGATTTAGATCCTGCCAAAGTAAATGTGAATGGAGGTGCCGTATCACTAGGTCATCCCCTTGGATGCAGTGGTGCGAGGATTATTGTTACTTTAATTCATGTTTTAAAGCAAAATAACGCTAAGTGGGGCGGCGCGGGTATCTGCAACGGTGGAGGAGGAGCGAGTGCAATGGTTTTGGAGCTGATTTAATCATCAATGAAGATACTGCCAAACAGAAATACCCCGAGGTGGATCATTTTTATGGTCGACCTTGGGGTTTGTTCTTTTGCATTTGTTCTTGCTTATCTCATACGTTTTGAATTCAATATTCCTTCATTGGAGATTGAACTGGCAAAAGCTTTTTTTCCCATTTTTCTTGGTATCAGGGCGTTGTCGTTTATTCTAGGAAGAACGTATGCGGGGATAATTCGATATACCAGCACTCAGGATACTATGCGCATTTTTATTGTGCTATCCACCGGTAGTGTTGCTTTCGGGCTGTTGAATCAACTTTTTTTTCATTATGTAGATGGGAAATATCTTCTGCCGAACTCTATCATAATCATAGAGTATTTGCTATCATTGTTTGCAATGATTGTAAGCAGAATAGCAGTCAAAGTGCTATATCTGGAGTTAAAAACTCCTTCGAAAGTACGGAAAAGAGTAGTCATTTTTGGGGCAGGCGAGGGAGGAATGATTACCAAACGAACAATGGATCGAGATTCAAGTAGTGACGCGGAGGTCATTGCTTTCTTTGATGATGACAAATCCAAAACAGGAAAAAAATTAGAAGGTACAGATATATATCACGCTCCTAGATTAAGCGACTTTCTTTCCTCAGGAAAAGTAGATGAAATAGTCCTTGCAATAACTTCTCTATCACAAAAGAGAAGATCAGAAATTATTGCCGAAGCGCTTAACTATAACGTAAGAGTGCGTCAAATTCCACCGGCCTCTCGTTGGATTGGAGGGGAATTAAGCAATAAGCAAATCAGGGATATACGAATTGAAGATTTATTGGGAAGAGACACCATAGATTTAGACGATGCCGAGTTGACTGATGAGTTCAAAGACAAAGTAATACTTATCACTGGAGCCGCTGGTAGTATTGGAAGTGAGCTTGCAAGGCAATGCCTAAGCTATGAACCTCGGAAATTGATATTGTTGGATCAAGCAGAATCTGCATTGTTTGATTTAGACAATGAACTCCACGAGAAGGATTTGAGTGGAGTTATTGATATTGTCATTGCCGATGTCAGACAAGAAGATAGGATGAAGAGGGTGATGGAGTATTTTAAGCCAGAACTAGTTTTTCACGCCAGTGCCTATAAGCATGTCCCTTTGATGGAAAACAATCCTACTGAGGCTGTACTAACAAATGTGAAGGGTACAAAAGTTTTGGCTGACTTAGCAGAGGAATTTGGAACCAAAAAATTTATTCTCATTAGTACCGATAAGGCTGTGAATCCTACTAGTGTAATGGGATCTACAAAGAGAGTGGCAGAAATGTATGTTCAATCTAAAAACGATCAATCATCAACGGCATTTATAACCACTCGTTTTGGAAATGTACTTGGCAGCAATGGAAGTGTTATTCCAATATTTAAAAAACAGATAGAGCAGGGTGGACCTATCACTATTACCCACCCAGAAATTACAAGATATTTTATGACAATTCCCGAAGCCGTGCAATTGGTATTGCAAGCGTGTCAAATGGGAAAAGGGGGAGAGATCTTTGCTTTCGATATGGGGGAAAGTGTGCGCATAGTGGACCTAGCATTGAATATGATTAAACTCTCTGGATTGGAGGTAGAAAAAGATATTCAAATTAAGTTCACTGGGTTGAGACCAGGAGAAAAACTCTTTGAAGAAGTCTTAAGCGATAAAGAGAACACCATCTCAACACCACATCCCAAAATTGTAATTGCAAAGGTGAGAGCGAATTCTTTTGATGATGTAAATGCAAATGTTAAAGAGCTAATCGATTTGTTTTCTCATCAGAACAACGAAGTACTAGTAAGTAAGCTAAAGTCGATGATTCCTGAATATTTATCGAATAATTCAGTATTTGAGAATCTGGATCGCTAACTTTGTCCTTTATTCTTTTTAAAATGACAGTAGACAAGAATATTGAGATAGCCAATTTGCAAGCGGAAATTGGAAAGTATATAGGACTAGGTCAGAATAGCCTTATTTTTCAATTTGAGGATCGTGGTAGAACAACTTTACTCAGACTTATTACTGCGAGCCCTCGGCACAATCAAAGTTTCTTGTTTCACACCTCTGAAGGTACATCGTCGATTGAAGCCTTAAGGTTTATGCTGGAGTATGTGAAGAATTACAAGGAGGCGGAAAGCAGTTATACCATTCAATGGTCTATGAAAGAAGAGAATGTTTTACATACTTCTTATTTCAGAGCAAAAAATGTAATTGGTGCACTGGATAAACTGTATTATGATAGGGATCCAAACTCTATCACCGTTTTCTCGGTAATTCTTAATCCTATTTCTTGACCTCTTATTTTACAATAAGGATAAAGGCGGAATCGCTTTACAAGGTAAGTGGTAGCAAGCATTATGGATTTTCTTATGAAGTAGACTCCGAGGAGGAAGTGAAGGCTATATTGAAGTCTATGCGAGAGGAACACTCGCTTGCTAATCATGTATGTTATGCCTTTAGAATAGGAGCCAATCTAGATTTTTATAGATCTTCTGATGATGGTGAACCCTCGGGAACAGCAGGCAAACAGATACTTGGACAAATTCAGTCGTTTGGATTAACGAACGTATTGGTTATAGTTGTTCGCTATTTTGGCGGGGTAAAACTAGGAACCAGTGGACTTATTGATGCTTACAAGACAGCGGCCTCACTGGTGCTGGAATCATCTGGGAAAGAGCAGAAATTGGTTATGACTAAAATTGGTCTTCAATTTGGGTACAATGAGAAACCGCACGTAATGAAAGCCCTCAAACTTTTTAACTATAAAAAAATTGAATCCATTCAAAATGTGGATGGAAGCGAAAAGATATTGTTCCTTTTGGCAGTAGAAAAAAAAGAAGCCCTTTTGAAAAAGCTCCCTGCCAATGTTGAGGTCTTGAACTAAAAGACTTTACCGATGCTGGGTAGTTACTACCGAAAATTTCAAACTGTCGTACTGCCTGCCTCTCCCTTTGATAGCACGCCAATTATCCATTGGCAGTAACTACATTTTCCTTGCATCGGGTTTCGATTAGTTAACTAAAGGAAACCCTAATTATTGTATGAATTATTCGGATTTTACAATTTTCTTCGAATAAGTATTTCCATTCTGAAGAATTTGAATGTAGTAATTACCCCATGGGCGATCGGAGAGATCAATTTGATTGCTGTATTCTCCGAAACTACCGGAAAGTACTTCATAATAAATTTTATTGCCACTTGTATCGTATACAACTACGGTAATATCTCCTTGATCTTTTGGAACAAATGAGAGTTGCATGTAACCTTCCGACACGTTTGGATAGAAACTAATTCTCTCAAATATTAGGGTGTTCTGAACATTTAATTTTGGTTCTGCCTTTTTGTTTACAATTTCAAGATCAGCATAGTTTATTTCGTCTATGGTAATATCGAAAGCACTTTCGTAATTGAGGCTCGACTTTCCATCCTTGAACTGATATTGCAATTCTTCTTTTTTCTTTTCGATCTGAGACTGTTTCTGTTCTAGTTGTTCTAATAATTGCTCAAGTTGTTTTTCTATTTCTTCAGAATCCAGATCAAACTCATAATTGTAGTTCAGATTTCCTTGCTCATCCATTCCTTTGAAATTGTGAAAAATGCGAAAATCATCGCTTGAACTGCTTGATTTGCTTCCCAAACTCCCCTTAAGGATTCTTTCTCGAGAGTCTCGAAGAATCTTCACTTCAATATCATCCCCTGGTTTTCGCTTTCCAACGGCTGAGCGCAGCATTTCGAAGTTTCTTATTTGCTCGTCATTAAACGCGACAATGATATCGCCGGACTTTAATCCCATTTTTTCTGCTGTAGAGTTTGGTTCAATAGTTCCAATTGAAGCCCCAAGACTAGTTTCTGGTCCAGGGGTTACACCTAAAAATGGCATCTCCTTTATTTCAAATCCCTCTTGATTCCAAGTGAATGGTTGGCCAATACCAATAGAATCTTTGGAAAACTGCTCATTGGGTCTGAGAATGAAAATGGAATCAGACTCTATTTTAAACTCTGGAAACAAGTAGTGCGGTGCGCCTTTGCCTTCCTGATTTTTACTCCGTTGATCACTTTCAGCAGGGGTCAACCTAACTTTGACTTGCTTCTTTTTTCTTCCGCGGATAAATTCAACTTTCACTAGATCACCGGGTACTTTCGTCCGAATAAACTCTACTAGCTGAGTTTCTGTCCCAATAGGAACATCATCTGCTTTAACTATGATGTCTCCAATTTCTAAACCTGCCTCAATTGCATTGCTTCCTGGAAGTATCTCGGTTATTTCCGCACCAGATCTTTTAGTGCATTTTCTTACCATTACACCCAATTGGGCTCCTCCATATTTGAAGTGCTCATTATTCGAGCTGAGCGATTCTTGCTCTATTTGAATTTCATATTCTGTTTGAGAGTGGTTCGACCCGAATTCGTCCCAGATATCCATTTTTGATAGCAACTCTGACATATCCATTCCATTAGGAACGTTTAGTTCTCTTTCTTCAGTACGTATTTGCTTACCATTTTCGAATGTATGAATACGCACCTTTGCCTTGGTTTGAGAATACATGAGAGGGCATAAGAAATAGAGAATAGCAAAAACGAAAACTCTTACTTCCATTGGAACATGCTTTACGGATTAACAACGATTAGAATCAAAATTATGAATTGACTTTATTCATAACCTATTCGATATCTAAAATAGTGTTAATGAACTATTCGGCGGCGAAAAACCATCTGAACCGCAGAGGAATAAGATGGACATCCGTGTAGTAGAAATGAATGATGTCTTTGTAGGTATACCCCAAAGAAGCCATTCTGATGGCCCCTTCTTGGCATAATCCAACACCATGGCCGAATCCCTGACCAATAAAGGTTACTTTATCACCATTTTGATGAACGGAGAAATAAGCCGATTTAAGCTTGAAGTCCTGCCGAATGACTTTGTTTGGAATTTTTAAACTACTGTCCGCAAAATACAATTCTTTTTCCGAAGGAAAATAGGCAACGGCACTAGCGGAACTACTATCTTCTAAAGGATACTTTTTCTTATTTAAATATCCCATCCACTGTGTTTTCTCAACGGATTTCTCCCAGTTACTGTTGGGCATCACCAAGCAAAAGGTGTCTTTTTTTCCAATACAATAGGAGAGAGGTTTGCTCCACACGTCTTCGGCATTGTTAGTGTGACCACCACAATTGCTATGGAAAGCAGCCGTAATTAAATCGATATTCTGGTCTACAATCACAATGTCTTCTGTCTCTTGTGTGGCGATTTTAATTAGCGGTTCATGACGTGATACACCATGATACACTTGACAATGGGTGGCATCACATAGGTGGAATCCTTCTGCTTCATGTCTTCTTAAATTGGCTGTAGCATAAGTTCGGCTAATAATGCATTGAACCTTGTAGTATTCCATTGTATGCCGTGCGCCTCCTTCCGCTTCAACCACTCCTGAAACATAGTTTTCCAAAGGAAGTATATTCGTGAGTTGCAGACGAGAGCCCACTTTGGTGACCAACAAGTCACCTTCGTAGAGTCTTTGTGTAGCCTTGAAACCGGCTATTTGAATTTTAAACAGAGTTGGAATAATGGACCGAATTACTATTCGACTCGATGATTTTTTTTGTAATTCTCCCTTAATGAAACACAATTGTCCAGAAGCGGTGCTCATATCGAATTGATCCCCGGGTTGAAGCTTCAATAATGCTTCACCATCGACGACTACCTCCATTTGGCCTTTAACCACAGTAAAGCTAGCACGAAGAAATTCTTGCCCATGAAACAATCCAATTTTTAGTGGATCATTAGCATATACAAGTGTGGAAAATAATACTAGTATGAATATGAATCCTCCCCGCATGTTTGCGAAGTTAAATCTAGAGCAAGCAAGCATTTTAGTCCGCCGAAGTACTTTTCAACACCACGTTGGCAGTTTTTTCGGAAGCACCTCCGCCGCCCAGCTTTTCATAAAGAGCTTGATAATCTGAATCCAATTGATTTCTTCTTTCTTGAGAAAACAACAATTTCTCAAGTTCTTCATGCAAAGTCTTCTCATTAAAATCATGTTGTATGAGCTCTTTGACGGAAGGTTTATCTAAAATAAGGTTTACTAAGGAAATATATTTGATCTTGACCAATTGGCGAGCAATCCAATAAGAGATAGTGCTTCCTTTATAACAAACAACTTGTGGCATTTTAAACAACCCCGCTTCTAGAGTTGCTGTTCCGCTAGTAACCAATCCAGCTGCAGAGGATTTTAGAATTTCGTAGGTTTTCCCAAAAACAAGTTTGACATTACTTCCTGTAATGAAGGGTTCGTAAAACTCTGGGGATTGTCCTGGTGCACCCGCAATAAGAACTTCATAATCTTTAAAGTTTGAAGCAACTTTCAACATCAGCGGAAGCATGGCATTGATTTCTTGTTTTCTTGATCCAGGAAGCAGCGCAATTTGTTTCTTTCGGTCTTTTTCAGGAATCTCTTTTATTTCATCCAAAAGCGGATGTCCGACAAAATGAACATCCATGTTGAAGCGCGCATAGAAATCTTTCTCAAAGGGTAGAACAACACACATTTCATCGACATATGCCTTAATCTTTTTAATGCGTCCTTGTTTCCATGCCCAGATTTGTGGACTGATATAGTACACCACTCTGAAGCCTTCCTTCTTCGCCCATTCTGCTATTCGTAGATTGAATCCCGGATAATCAATGAGAACGATGGTATCAGGTTTAAAAGCTAGGATATCTTTTTTACAGTAATCAATATTTCTAAAAATGGTTCTCAGATTCATTACGACTTCTGAGAATCCCATAAAGGCAAGTTCACGATAATCTTTTACTACGTCTGCGCCAGCATTACGCATCAAATCTCCACCCCAAGCTCGAATAAGAGTGTTTGGATGGTTTTTTTTTATCGCTTTAATGAGATTAGAGCCATGCAGATCACCACTAGCTTCTCCAGAGATAATATAGAGTTTCATCAATAAAAGTAGATAACTAAGGGTACCGTGGAAATTACTACTGCAAGGAGTCCTTTACAGAGGTTATACCAATGAAGTTGCATGAATAAAAAGAACAACACCACGTCTAAAAGAATACTGATGGTAATTATTTTATCCGTGTAGTAGCGCGTTCCAAGGAACACATCTTTATAGAAATATTTAAATGTTACATCGTTGGAAATGGACCAAATGGCTCCAAAAACAAGAAAGCCTATCAATGCTCCTAGGATGCCAAGAACGGCACCTATCCAAAATTTATCGAGTTTTTCTTTGATGGTTATAGGTTCCATTGTTGCAGGTGTGAAATAGCGTGATATGCTGTTAAATCGTACTGAACGGGGACTACAGAAACAAAATTGTTTTTCAAAGCGAATTCATCGGTGTCTTCTCCTTTGTCGAAATTTTTGAATTCGCCAAGCATCCAGTAGTAGGGTTTTCCCATTGGATCTTTGCGGTGATCAAAATTGTCTTCCCAATATGCTTTAGCCTGACGACAGATACGAATACCTTTAATTTCTTCTGGAGCACCCTTAGGTATATTCACATTTAGACAAATTCCCTCGGGTAATTTTCCATCATTTAAAATATTCTCGGCAATGGTGCGAACCACTTTTTGCGAAGCTCTGAAATCTGCATCGTGATCATGATCCAACAAAGAGAAGCCCACCGAGGGAATGCCTTCCACTGCGCCCTCTACTGCTGCGGACATCGTACCGCTATAAATTACATTGATGCTGGAGTTAGAACCATGGTTGATACCACTAACCAACAAGTCTGGTTTGCGGTCTAAAACACTTCCTATAGCTAGTTTTACACAATCTACTGGGGTACCACTCGTGGAGTAGGCCTTTACTCCTGGGAAAATTTTTTCTTCATTGACTCGTAAAATTCCATGTATTGTAACAGCGTGTCCCATCCCGCTTTGAGGACTATCAGGCGCTACCACGACTACATCACCCAAAGGAAGAACAGCCTCAATGAGAGATTTTATTCCCTTAGAATAAATGCTGTCATCATTTGTCACTAATATTAGCGGTTTGCTCATGTCACAAATATACAGGGCATTTGAGCTTGCGAATCTTTTGGTTATTTTGTCTTTAACCATCTCAATGTTAAGAAAGGATTTTACATATTTGTCAAAACTTAATTTATGAATTCATATATCGTGGGTGGCGTTAGAACGGCAATAGGGAATTTTGCTGGTACTTTAGCTCCCATCAGAACGGATGACTTGGCTGCTCATGTATTAAGGTCACTTCTAGATAAGTATCCCTCTCTTGACCCATCATCGGTATCAGATGTTGTTTTAGGTTGTGCAAATCAGGCGGGAGAAGACAATAGAAACATAGCAAGGATGGCTTTGCTCTTAGCTGGATTTCCAGTGGACGTTCCTGGAGAAACTACCAATAGGCTTTGTGCGTCGGGCTTAAGTGCTGTAGCGCAGGCGGCCAGAATTAATCACTGTAATGAAGGAGATATCATTATAGCGGGAGGAGTTGAACATATGACACGTGGGCCTTGGGTGATAAGCAAAACATCCACTCCTTTTGGCAGAGATGCGCAGATGTTTGATACCTCTTTTGGATGGAGATTTGCACACCCAAAGATGAAAGAGTTGTATGGTGTGGAAGCAATGGGAGAGACCGCAGAGAACCTTGCTGAAATGTTTTCGATCACCAGAGAAGATCAAGATATTTTTGCTCTTTGGTCTCAACAAAAGGCAGCAATAGCAAATGAGAGCGGACGTTTTGCAAAGGAGATAGTTCCGATTAATATTCCTCAAAAGAAAGGAGAACCAGTGGTATTTTCTTCTGATGAGTTTATAAAGTCAAACTCTACGCATGAAGGTTTATCTAAGCTAAAAGCTGCTTTCCGAAACGGAGGTACTGTTACAGCTGGAAATGCATCTGGTTTGAATGATGGTGCAGCCGGATTAATTGTGTGCTCTGAGCAGGGTTTGAAGAAATCCAATCTTGCGCCTCAATCAAGGATCTTAGCCTCAGCTGTTGCAGGGTGTCCTCCAAGGATTATGGGAATAGGGCCTGTTGAAGCGTCGAAGTTGGCTTTAAAAAGGGCAGGTCTGACAATGGATCAAATAGATGTTATAGAAATAAATGAGGCCTTCGCAGCTCAAGTTTTGGCTTGCACCCGACAGCTAGGTATTGCTGACAACGATCCGAGACTGAATCCAAATGGAGGAGCAATAGCTCTTGGACATCCTTTGGGAATGAGTGGAGCACGATTGGCGATTACGGCGTCTCTTCAATTAGCTGAAGGCAATGCGAAATATGCGCTGTGTTCTATGTGCATTGGAGTAGGACAGGGTTTTGCAATGGTGATAGAAAGAGTTTAAGTATGGCCAATATTTTTGAATTTAATGGATTTAAACCAGTGGTTCACGAATCAGCGTTTGTGCATCCCAACGCAACGGTGACTGGAAATGTTATCATTGGCAAGAACGTATACATCGGTCCTGGCGCAGCCATTCGTGGAGACTGGGGCCAGATCATTATAGAGGATGGTTGTAATGTCCAGGAGAACTGTACTATTCATATGTTTCCTGGGGTAACCGTTGTGCTGGAAATTAATTCGCACATTGGCCATGGTGCAATAATACATGGAGCCCGCATTGGAAGAGATAGCTTAGTGGGCATGAATGCAGTGATCATGGATAATGTGGTAGTAGGGAAGGAGTCAATCATTGGATCTTTGTGTTTCGTTCCCGCAGATACCGTCATCCCAGAGAGAAGCGTAGTTGTTGGTTCTCCCGCTAAAGTTGTAAAGCAAGTATCTGATGAAATGTTAGAATGGAAGAAGCAAGGCACAAAACTCTATCAGCAATTGCCTGAGGATTGTTATAGAAGTCTTCATCCTTGTGAACCACTTAGAGAAATACCTGTTGATAGAAAGGAACAACACGTAAATTACAAAACTTGGAATCAGAGTAAATAATATATGTTGCCAGAGTTGCACGGAAAACCTTTTCGTTTCAAGCAGTTTGACGTTTATCAGTCAAGAAGCGCTATGCGTGTAGGGACGGATGGAGTGTTGCTGGCGGCATGGGCCGATGTTGGCTCTGCCAAACATATCCTCGATGTAGGTAGTGGTACTGGTGTAATTGCACTAATCTGCGCTCAGAGGAATCATAGTGCTTTGATAGAAGCCATTGAAATGGATGAGGGCAGCGCGGAAGATGCAAAATTGAACTTTGAAAACTCCCTATGGCATAGTAGGCTGAAGATCTATAGGGGTGATTTTTTAAAGATATCGACAGGAGAGAAGTTTGACCATATTATATCAAATCCGCCTTATTTTACTCAGTCTCTACGGGCAGCGAATCCCATTCGTTCGGCGGCTCGTCATGATGACTCTCTGCCGGCGGAAGCTTTTATGGAAAAATCTCGTTCTGTATTACTGCCAGATGGTAAAATTTCATTGATTTTTCCTACATCAGAATTGAAGCGATGGTCCTTTGCTGCTCAAGCCTCTGGTTTCTTTCCTAGAAAAGTATGTCATGTTTTTACTAGACCCTACAAGGAATCTTCTCGGGCGCTCGTTCAGTTTTCCCGGGGTTCAGAGCCCGAACCATTGATGGAGAGTCTTCTGATTGAGAAAAGTCAAGGAGAATTTTCTGAAGCATATCGCAACTTGACTTTTGAATTGTATACCAAGTGGGGTTAACCTCCGATCACTCTTCTTAGATTTTCAACAGCGCTGTCCCAGAGCATTTTTTGTTCGTCCATTTCTCCATCCTCATAAAAATCAGTGACGATGAGTGCCACTTCGCCAGTCATGTCGTCAATCTTGATTTTCATTTCGAAGAATGTCTTTTCTTTTCCTTCGTCGAGCCAATGAAATTTAACGCTTTGATTTTTTTTCGTAGAAACAAGCTGAGCCTTTCTTTCTTCGCCTTCCCATTTGAATGTAAATACCTCTCCTCTAATATTTACTTCATCAGCAAACCAATCTTCTAGACCACTTGGAGAGGAAATACAGTTGTAGAGGATGTGATCACTGGTGCGAATAATGTATTCGAGTTCCATTTTGTTTTCGACGAGCATATGGCCTTGAGTATAAGGTTAGTGATGCAAGGATACTATTTTTTATTGATCAATCATAGCAAAATGAGAAAAAGAATTATATTTGCGCCCGCTTAACAAATGGCGGGGTAGCTCAGCTGGTTAGAGCGCATGATTCATAATCATGAGGTCGGGGGATCGTGCCCCCCTCCCGCTACAAAAGCCTGAAAGTTTTTTAGACTTTCAGGCTTTTTTTATTTTATTCAAATTAATTTCACACAAATTTCAAGACCGAATCCCGTATGAATATACCCAATGAAAGTAAAAAGAGAATTGTCATTGTCGGTGGTGGTTTTGGAGGATTACATTTCGCCAAGTCTATGGCGAATGCTGGGTTTCAATTGGTACTTCTCGACAAACAGAATTACCATGCGTTTCAACCCTTGTTTTATCAAGTAGCTACAGCGGGATTAGAACCTGGAAGCATAGCTTATCCGTTTAGAAAAATATTCTCTGGAAAAAAGGACTTCTATTTTCGAATGACCGAAGTACTGGAGATAAAGGCAGAATCAAATACAATTTGTACCACTATAGGAGAACTGTACTATGACTATTTGATCATCGCTACGGGTGCCACCTCTAACTTTTTTGGGCTAGATAACATAGAACAACGTTCTATGCCAATGAAATCGGTTTCTGAGGCATTGGACATTAGAAGTCTGCTCCTTCAAAACTTTGAGAAAGCACTTTTGTCGGACGACTTAAAGGAACGAGAAGCATTAATGAGTGTTATTATAGTAGGAGGTGGTCCAACAGGTGTTGAATTGGCAGGCGCGATTGCAGAACTTCGAAAAGACATTCTTCCAAAAGATTATCCCGACTTAGATGTTAGAGCAATGGATGTGCATCTTATCGAAGCAAACGATCGGTTATTAAAGGTCATGTCCTCATTTAGTAGTGAGAATGCATATAACGCGTTAAAGAGCATGGGCGTGGATATTTGGTTAAACACGCGTGTCAAGGACTATGACGGTAAAAAGGTATTCTGCAGCGACGGAAGAGAATTGTCTGGTGCAATGCTCATATGGGCCGCGGGTGTAAAGGCAGCTATTCCTGGGGGTATTTCGGTAGAAAAAATTTCTGGTGGAAGAATTAAGGTAGATGAAAACTGCAGAGTAATTGGGCTTTCAAATGTTTTTGCTATAGGCGACGCGGCCGAATTCTGCACGGAAGTTTTCCCTAATGGTCTTCCGATGGTGGCACAGCCAGCAATTCAGCAGGGAAGATATTTGGCTTCAAATTTTAAGAGGTCTTTAGACGTAGAGTCATGGAAATCCTTCGAATACAAAGATCTCGGATCAATGGCTACTATAGGCCGAAACAAAGCGGTTACAGAACTACCTAAGGTTAAGCTCAAAGGTTGGATAGCTTGGATAGCCTGGTTGTTTGTACACATTTATCAACTAGTCGGCTTCAGAAATAAATTGGTTGTTCTAATCAATTGGGCCTTAAATTACTTCAGGCACTCTCGGGATTTGAGACTTATTATACGTCCTTTTAAAAGAAACTCTTAAGAGGCGGAAGCCCTTAGTAGGCGATCATTAATCGCCCGACCAAGACCTTCAGGTGGTACAAGTTCCGCAATTATCACTTCGTTATTTCCTTCATCTAGGCTTCTCATAAAATGAAACAAGTTGGAAGCGGCTTCAGTAAGGTCTGCTTTTTTAGATAACACGTAACATTCTCTTCCGGGGTAGAAAGTGGTGTAAGATAAAATTGCAGCCTCAGGGTATTGCTCCATTAGTTGGATTAGATTACCAACAACAAACTTCTTCTTTGGGGAATAATGTGATGTAAGCATTCCAGGCGCAACGGGATTGCTAGAACTAAATGATGCAAATGTAATTTTCCCCTTAAATGGCAATAACAAGTCAGGGCTCAGTCCTCCAAGTCGAAGCACCTTAATTTCTTCATCTGAAACTTCCAGAATTGTAGACTCAATTCCAATAGCGCATTTTCCGCCATCGAGGATATAGGGTATTTGATCACCTAACTGTTTGTCGACGTGCGAAGGTCGAGTGGGGGAAACATAACCAAAAGGGTTTGCGCTTGGCGCAGCGATGGGCACACCGGATTTCTCAATAAGTTTCAGAGCCATCGGGTGTTTGGGCATTCTAACAGCGACTGTCGAGTGTCCAGAAGTGACCAAGTCAGGAACGATATTCTTTTTTTTCAAGATGAGCGTTAAAGGGCCTGGCCAAAATCGATACAAAAGTTCCTGGGCAGAATCATTTAGTCCTGTAGCCAGAGAATGCAGCATTTCAAGAGAAGCGACGTGTACTATGAGGGGGTCGAAACTAGGTCTTCTTTTTACCTTGAAAATATCTAGGACGGCCTTTTCATCCAAAGCGTTTGCGGCCAAACCATAAACAGTTTCGGTGGGCATTCCAACCAATCCTCCGTTTAGAATGATTCGAGCTGCTTGATCTATATCTTGTCCAATTACTGCCATTGAGAATGCAAAGCTACGGGTATTGTGTTTTTTTTTTACGTCGATTAGGGTAATTAATGTTTAGTTTGAATAAGTATATTAGCGCGGTAAACCTGTTTTTAAATCATTAAATCTAAATGAAAAAAATTTACTTAACTGCCTTATTGACATACTTTCATCTGGCGGTTTTTTCTCAAGAAGTTCCTTTTGGCTATTTCATGCATGAGGCAGAATTGAACTCTTTGGAAACAGTCGAACTTCCTTCTTTTAATCAAGCACAATTAGTAGCAGATGCGCAAGCGAATGATAAGTTGGGCAAAATGTCCATGTATGGAGAGCTTATAGACTACACAGCTACTCCTGAGACACATGGCAAATGGACCGTTGATGATCAGGGCAACAAAATATGGCAGTTGCGTTTTAGGACCTCTGGCGCTCTTGCTACTGGTATAATTTTCAATAACTTTTATCTACCGGAAGGGAGTTCTTATTTTATTTATAGTGCCGATAGAAGCTGGTTTGAGGGACCTTTTTATAGTGAAGAAAATCACCCTTCTGGAGTATACAGAAGCGCTGATGCATACGGGGATGAGGCTATTTTCGAATATCTACAGCCCGCCACAGTTGTAGGAGAACCTCGATTAGAGATAAAGAACTTTATCCATTATTATCGCTTTATTTATGATCCAAGAGAAGATCGTGGAGGTTTGAATACAAGCGAAGCTTGTCAGGTAGACGTCAATTGCCCAGAGGGTGTGGATTGGGTTGATCAACGCAACGCTGTGGTACGTCTTAGTTTGGTAGCTGGCAATGGAATAGGTTTTTGCTCTGGCACAGTAGTCAATAACACTAGCGGTGACTGTAAGAACTATATTCTAACCGCAATGCACTGTACAGAGGATTCGGATGCTACTGATTTGCTCGCTTCTACCACACGGTTTAGATTCCAAAAGGCGAATTGTGGAAGTGGATCTGCTCCACAGAGTTTTCAACGCGTCGGATTAATCTTGCGCGCTGACAGCAATGACAACGGCGGAGCAACAGGCTCTGACTTCGCGCTCTTAGAAATGGATGATACAATTCCAGCTTCCTGGGATGTTTACTATGCTGGTTGGAGTGCGGTAACTTCTGCACCGACTGTGTTTGGAGCGGGCTATAGAGCCGTATGCATTCATCATCCTAGCGGTGATGCCAAGAAAATTTCTCATGCATCAACATGTGCTAACGGAACGTATCCCGGTGGATCGCCTGGAAATCACTGGAGAGTTATTTGGACAGAAACCGAAACCAATTGGGGCGTTACTGAAGGTGGATCTTCTGGATCGCCAATCTTTAACGGAAATAAAAGAATTATTGGTACTTTGACTGGAGGATTAAGTTTTTGCAGTGACCAAGATGCGGCTGACTATTACGGTAAAATGGACAAACACTTTTATGGTAATCCAAATCCAGCCAATGAAGATTTGGTGGATTGGTTAGACCCCACCAATACTGGTCTTGTTTCATTTGATGGAGCTTATCCCAATACCGCAAATGCACAGCCATGTGCACCAAGTACGTCCACTGAAGTAAATGAATTGACATTCGAAGCATTTACAATTTTCCCAACGATGGCGTCTGAAATTCTCCAGATACAAATACCGTCAGGAATTAGCGTAAAAGAGATTCGCATTTTCGACAGCAAAGGAAGTTTGGTTGAAAGCTATACCGCTAATATCAATAACTCTATCATTTCGTTGAATGATTTTAATGATGGTGTTTATTTTATTTCTGCGATTGAAGAGAACGGTAATTTCGTTACAAAGAAATTCACTGTGGTGAAATAATAGAATGTTTAAACTCAAAGAGACCACCGTAGATTTGATTCGTCAAATTGCGGTGGTTTTTTTATGATAGACTTTCCAAGAAATACATGGTCAGAATTTTTCTCCTCGGAGAAGGAGAAATCTTATTTTAAGGAACTTTTGAAACGAGTAGAAGATGAATACTCTCGTCATATATGCTATCCACCGAAAGAAAGCATTTTTGAAGTATATAAAATTTGTCCTCCAGAGAATATTAAGGTTGTGATTCTTGGTCAAGACCCTTATCATGGGCCAGATCAAGCGCATGGATTGTCCTTTTCTGTTAATGATGGTGTAGACTTTCCCCCGTCTCTTAGGAATATTCTTAAAGAACTTGAAAGTGATATAGATACTGCCCCTCGATTGACAGGGAACCTAGAAGACTGGGTAAAACAAGGCGTTTTTTTATTGAATAATGTGCTGACGGTTCAAAAGGGAATTCCCGATTCTCACCGAAACATGGGATGGGAGACATTCACTCAAAATACCATTGAGTATATTTCAAGTAAATGCGATTTCATTGTATTCATTTTGTGGGGCGCGAAAGCGGAAGAAAAAGCAAAGCTCATTGACTCTCGGCATTGCATCCTTCGGTCAGCTCATCCTTCTCCGCTTTCATCGTATCGGGGTTTTTTCGGCTCTAAACCTTTTTCAAAAGCGAATAGCGCATTGACTGAAAGAAATAAAACCCCTATTCAGTGGTAATGGTTATTTCCCCACTTACTTTTTCTCTTCTATTTTTCTCACAGGTAATATCAAATTCAAGAATGTAGTAGTAGGTGCCATCAGAAAATTCTGGTTGCCATGTTTGACCTCTTTTTACCTCATCAATTAAACTTCCCCAGCGATTGAAGACGCTCAGGTTATAGACAGTGAATAGATCCATAATTGGAAGGTCTGGAGTGCTTTTAATAAATGGTCGCCAACCTTCATTTTTAGAATCGCCATTAGGTGTGATGATATTGGGAAAAGAAAGCTCATCGAGATTTACAAAGAAGTATTCATCGGCAACAATTTCCACATTAGCAGAGTTGGTGCATCCATTTATCAATGAGGTAGCCACTACTTGATACAAACCGGGTTGAGTAAAAATAGGGGAGTTGGTTGTACTTCCAGAACTGATCGCACCGGTGAGCGCAGTCCAGTTGACTTCGTATTGATCGGTATTTGTGACATTAAAATTAGATAATACAATTTGCCTCCTTTGGCAATTTAGTGTGTCTTGAGGCGGCAACACGATAAACGGTACCTGAATGTCCTGCTCCAGTGTAAATGTTTCCAAATCAGTACAACCTGACTCTGGATTCGTAGTAATCAACGAATACAGTCCGGGTGTGGAAGTTTCAATATTGGGTTGATTGGAAATAAACGTATTATCAAAACTCCATTCATAATTAGCTGCATCATTCACCAGAGCATTATATAAAACCACGGAAGAAACATTGCAGTTCAAAACACTATCTGCTGTTGGAAGCGCAGGGTAAGTCGTGAAGTTGCCAAGCACATTAAACTCATCACTGGCAAAGCACTCATCATTATAATTGACAGACACGAAATAAAGTCCTGGAAGAACGATATTGACATTTTCAACACCTAATCCTTGATTCAGAACAGTACCGTTTGAGTTTGTCCAGGTATATTCAATTCCATTGTCAAAGTTGGTTTGAGCCGAAGCAGAAACAGTGCTGTTAAAACAATTCAACACATCGGTATTTAGCACTTCAACCTCAAGATCATCCACAACTACATCTACTTCTGCAAGCTGGTCTTCCCCGCAAAGGTCAGTGTAGGTAACAGTGTATGTAGTGTTAACACTAGGCGACGCTGTTGGAGTTGCAGAAGTAGGATCGTTCAATCCTTCAGCGGGAGTCCATTGGTAGGAACCGTCCAAAGAAGCACCAGCTGAAAGAATCGTTGATGAGCCGGAACAGATCGTAACGCTTTCTCCCACCGATAAAATATTTTCTTGAAGACAAACTATTTGATCATTTACTTCTCCGCCTGTAGCCGCTGTGAATCCCCAATACACTAGATTTTGTCCATTGAATATGTCATTGATCAAGTCAACATTTCCTTGAGCTCTAAATACACAATCGAAGAAAACGCGAATGGCTTGAGTTTGCGGATTCCAAGTAATTTGAACAGTATGATAGTCTCCGTCTTCCGTGTTAGCGCTAAAGGGAGACATCTGCACTGGACCGGCAATATTGTTAGATCCATTGTGATTGATATCGCCGTTTTGCTGAATGGCAATGTGATCTTCGAATGGATCGCCATATTGACCATTTTGATAAGTATCGAACTCAATTCCTAAAGAGGTATTAAACCCTAAATAGCCCATACCACCCCCATCTTCTCCGATAGCCGAAGTACCTAAGGTGTGCAGCACAAAGCAAATTCCATCCGCTCCATTTCCATCGTTAAATCCAAGGTTCATTCTAAATTGGATATCAAAAGGCTCATTCAGATTCAATTGATCGCCATACCAAACGGTGCCATTAGCAAAGTTAAAAGACGGAGTAAGTTGGTAGCAATCGTCGCCTAAAAAGGAGGCATCTCCGTTTAAAAAATAAGTTTGACAGTAGAGCTTTTGTCCCAATAACGAAAGAGTAAAGAAAACAAGGAGAGGACGAAAGAGACAGAGAAATTTCATTCTACGAAAATACTATAAGTAGATTAAAAGAAAAAAGCCACGCCGATAGGCGTGGCTTTTATTGAACTAGAAAACTTGATTATCCGGGTAATGTTAAAGTGGTTGTTACACCATTGGGATTTGTAACGCTCGCCTGATTGTCGCAGGTACCCATACCATAGTTAATGGTGAATACTCCTTGAAGAGTGTATACTTCTACAACTCCCGAAATAACATATGGGCATTGATAGCTATAAAATACAGGCTGAACAATACTTCTTGCAACTACAACTCCATTCGGACGAGTTATTGATCCTTCACCCATAATACTGAACACGTTATCCCCACAGGCAGGTGTATCAAACCCACTCAGCCAAGTAATGCTTTGGTTAAAGTTCCTCTGAAAAGTTAATCCGTCATTGGTGATATCCGTATCTATAACTCGATTAAAAGTGGGCAGACCGCTTGAGTTCGTCCCGGTATTTGTTGAAACTCGTGATCCCGAGATTCCTATTCCATTGATTGTGAAGTTTTCAAATGTTACAGTGCGAACTGCGCCCTCATTACTAAAAGAGTCGGTTAGATGGATGAAAATTTTTCCTGAACGAACTCGTCCAAGGAGATCTTCGCAGCCGGTCCCAAAATCAATAGTGATGGTCTTCGGAAATGCTGTACCGGTTGAAGTAACGATGGCGCAGGTCTCTAACCATCCTGAGCCACAAGAAGATGCACCACCAGATTTCAAACTTACAGCATCTTCGGCATCACTAATTCCTTTTTCAGCAGTATTCGCTGCGTTTTCAAGAGAACTTTGGGTATCTGTTAATGACGCGACTTCTTCTTCCTTATTACATGAAAAGAGAATCAAGAAAGTGAAAATGCTCAATAGAAGAAAGTTGTTTTTTTTCATGGTTTGATAAATTTATTACTCTGACTAGATAACACTATTCCGGTTTAAAATGATGTGTCAGATAAAAGTTCTCTGTGGCACTAACGCATAGCTTATAGACGTTTTCAAACTCATGATCTCCGCCATAATAGGGATCTGGAATGATTTGCTCACGCGGATTGCTATCAAATTCTCTAAAGAGGCGAACTTTGGAAATTAGATCGCGACGCGGACAATTGTTGACTACATCTTTCAGGTTATTTCTATCCATTACTAAAAGTTGATCGTAGTAAATGTAGTCCTCATGCCTTAACTGACGGGCTTTTAATCCACTGATATCAATTCCCTTCTTTCTAAGACATTCAATGGCGCGGATATCAGGTGATTCTCCGATGTGATATCCACTGGTTCCAGCAGAGTCAATCTCAAGATCAATTTGTTTCTTTAGAAAAAAATCCCTCATCACTCCTTCGGCAATTGGAGAGCGACAGATGTTTCCCAAACAAATGAAGAGTACCTTCAAATCTTATGAGTTTGGAGAAAACATTTTCAAGGACATGGCAAGTTTTGACTTTATTTCATTTCTAGAAACAATGTAATCTAAAAAGCCATGTTCTAAAACGAATTCAGAGCTTTGGAAACCCTCTGGCAAGTCTTTTCCTATGGTTTCTTTCACGACTCGTGGTCCAGCAAATCCTATAAGCGCTTTAGGTTCTGCAATATTGATGTCACCCAGCATGGCAAAAGATGCAGTAACACCGCCAGTTGTGGGGTTGGTTAAAATAGAAACATAGGGGAGTCCTTTTTCAGCGAGCTGGGTAAGTTTTGCTGAGGTCTTCGCCATTTGCATCAGCGAAAATCCAGCTTCCATCATGCGCGCACCACCACTTTTACTGATACATATGAAGGGACAGTCGTGTTTGATAGCTTCATTTACTCCGATTGCAAATTTTTCTCCGACCACAGAACCCATTGATCCACCAATGAATCCAAAGTCCATGCATGCAATAACTGCTTTTTGGCCTTCAATTTCTCCTTTTCCAACGCGAATGGCATCTTTGAGACCTGTTTTTGCTATGGTAGTTTTAATTCGATCTTTATACGCCTTCGTATCTGTAAAACTAAGAGGATCTCCACTGGTTAAGTTTTCAGCGACCTCTTCGTATTCGTGTTCATCAAATAGAATAAAGAAGTATTCTCTGCTGCCAATTTTCTCGTGATGACCACAATTACCACAAACCCACTGATTATCGGCATGCTGCTCAGATGTCATCACGCTTTTACATTCCGGACATTGATACCACAAGCCTTCCGGAATTTCTTTCTTCTCCATGCTTTTGGTGGTAATTCCGGTTTTTATTCTTTTGAACCAACTCATTCTTGTATTGAATTAATCTTTGTGGCAACAAATGTAATTAACTAGCGAAGCAAATTAATAATTCCATATTTTACAAACAAATTCCCTTGATAATCAATGCCTTCTGCTCTGTAGTTATAAACATCTTGACCTGTGGTCATCGCATCAGGCATCCAAGTGTCATTCAAATCTTCTGTTTGCCAAATTAGGTCTCCCAGTCTATTGTAAATAAAAATCTTGACGTTGGAGATGTTATATCCCTGGGCTCGCCATCCTTCATTTCGTTCGTCACCATTGGGAGTAAATGCAGTTGGAGCAAAGAAAGACCAATCGCAAATTTCTACATCAATAAAGATATCATCTGAAGCAGAGCCACATTCATTACTTACTTCTATTAAGTAAATACCTTCATCTCTAAAAATACGGATTGTATCTTGACTGCCATCATTCCAAAAATAGCTTCTTATACTCTCATCGAATGGGTTTAAACGTACGCTTTCTCCCTCGCAAATTGTGACATCGGGTCCTAGATCTACAACGGGATCAGGAATGAGTAATACTTCGGTGCCATCGATACTTGAGCAAGGTCCATTGTTCACTTGAATGCTATAAATTCCAGGCTCAAAAACAGTTGCGGAACTTCCAAAAGACCCATTAGACCATTGTCCTTCGGAGTTGGCAAAAAGTTCTACAGAACCATCTTCACAAATAAAATACTCCTCAGTCACGTCGGCCTGAAGGAATGTATAAATATTGACTTGTATGGTGTCCGAAGAAATGCAATCACTTTCTTGCAAGAACTGAATGTATTCTCCAGAAGCAACCGCTGATACGGTTGTTCCAATTTCCCCTGTGTTCCAGTTAGCATAAACTGGTGATTCAATAATTAGGGGTAGTGAGGTTTCGCAAATACTTAAATCCGCTCCTAGATCAATGATGGGTAGGGAGATTACCTCTACATTGATGCCCTCGGTGACAACGCAAATATCAGCACTCGCTGTAATCTCATAATATCCCGTTTCTGAAACTGTAATGCTTGAAGTTGTTGCTCCAGTATTCCACTCCACATTCTCATAAAAACCGTTAGCAGAGAGTGTTGTCTGTTCACCTGCGCATAATTCAGTGTCTCCTATTAGTTCTATCACAGGGTTCGGAAGTACAGTAATAGCCACCGTATCGGTTGATATACATCCCACGCTTGCGGAGTCTAATTCTAAAGTAAAGGTATATTGGAGTGCATCTAGGCCCGTGTTGTATAATTCTATTGATGGTGTTCCAATAGAAGGTATGTTCTGATTTGCATCATTAGACCAATCGTATGAATATCCAGAAGCATTGTGAACTCCGATCGAAACGGTAGCGCCAGAGCAAATGGTCTGGTCATCGCCTGCGTTCGCTGATAAAGACAACTGTATTGGATGGCAACCTGTTAGCTCAATATCATCCAAACCGAAATCGTTGCCCCCTGGATTACTTTGATAGTTGACGATACAAATCTCCGCAGAGGTATTGCTTCCACTATTCCAAAAAATGATATTCTGACTCCATCCTCCTTCAGCAACAATAGAGTCTCCGACGAGCTCGCCATTGAATGAGGCATGAAGAACCCCCATAGGATGTGGGTTTGAATTACTCGATGCGTCTCGAACCCAATAGCTAAAAGTATAATTTGTATTTGGAATAACGTTTACATTTTGACACCAAACACTAACTCCTTCTTGGGCAGTACCGTTGATTATCATGAATTGACCAAAAGGAGGATTGGTATGATCCTGACCAATGAAATCGCTATGAAATAGCCAAGCAAATTGGCCTACGCCATAAGTTCCTTCAGGGCAAAGAGGGCATAAAAATCCTGTCCCCAGACTTAAATCAGTAGAGAAGCCGGTGTTTCCTTGACTGAAACTGCCATTTTGAATGAGCTGAACTTCTTCTTGGCATGCGCCGCATTGACTCAGAATATTCGGAGAGAAGAAGATCGAAGCAAGTAAAACGAGGAAAAATCTATGCATGGTTTTCTATTCCTTCAGTTTGTGCTAAAAACCTGTTGTTTTCTGTAGAAAGCTTTTTCTTATTCAAAACTGGATTGGCATACATTTCCAGTAGAATTTCTCTGACAGCTTTTGAATATCCGTCTTTTGCTATACCGTCCTGACGTCTGCTAATTCCTAAAGAAAGAACGCAGCCTCGAATATAATTGCTGAAGGTAATTCTTTGGATATTGTTATAAAAATCCTTGTACTCCTTGGTGCCATTGAGAATGTCGTAAGCAATATAATTAGTAGGCCACAGCTTATAAATTCTGTGCATTTCCGCATCTATGCTAGCCGCTAGAAAGTCCACCTTGTTGTTTTTATGTTGAATCGTGCGCATGTGCTCAATTTCCTCATTCATGGACTTGCCAACCGCAATGTGCACTCTTCCCTTATGGCCCGTTAGCCCTTTCATCATGCTCTTAAAGTCTTCGCCAGGCTTTTTCTCGTAAGTTCCTCGTAGTTTTTTGACGACCAACTCATGTGCCTTCATCGTGTCGCAAGGGTCATACTCGTAACTTACACACATTGGAACGATATTCAGGCTTAACAGTGCATCTTCCATCGATTCCGTAGTGCTCATGGTAAACATTTTCAATAGACCTGAAGCGGTGCGATCATCTCCATCCTTACTTCTTCCTTCTCTCTGTGCAATCCAAATACTTGTTCCTTTCTCTTGAATTGTTTTTCGAATGTAGTTGGATAAACGAAGGGAGTAGTAGTAGACTTCTTTAGAATTGATGTTTCTATTGACAATGAAGTTCTTGTTAGCTCTAACTACATCTTGAATGACGGGAGTTTGAAGCAGATTGTCCCCTATAGCAATTTCTGTGGAGTCAAATCCTCTTTCCATCAAACTCACGTTGAGAAGGGCACTATCAAGGATAATATCTCTATGATTGCTAAGATACAAGTAAGCTTGGTCTTTCCTTAATTCTTCTATGTTAGAAAAAGATAATCCGCTGGTTGTAAGCTGCATTACTACGTTAAATGCAGGGGCGCTAACTTGTTCTTGAAATTGCTCAACAGTTTCTATCTCCATCATCATCTTTCTAATGACAGACTTGCCAAGGCTGGGATAAACCCACTTCATTATTTGGTAAAAAACCGGTTCTTCCAATAAACGAACTATTGCAGCCTTCAGCTCATGGTCATTGTAAGGCCTAATTTCGCTAAAGTCATGTATATCAATAGGTGAAGTAGTCATATTCTAAAAAAAGGACTTCGAAAATACAAAAAAATATCTCAGCGTATCTTTGTAGCATGACCTTCGAGGAACTGCGGCTTACGCGCCAATTTATTAATGCCATTGTCGATAAAGGATATAATCAACCTACTGAGATACAGGAGAAGGCCATTCCGTCTATTCTGGCGGGCCAGGACTTGATTGGAATCGCGCAAACTGGCACAGGGAAAACAGCTGCCTATTTATTGCCTATCCTACAAATCCTGAAATATGCTCAAGGTACAGAACCTCGAGCTCTTGTATTAGTTCCGACAAAAGAATTGGTGGTTCAGGTATATAAAGAAGCGTGTCAGCTGGCATCTTATACTGATTTGAGAATCGTTGCGATGTATGGAGGAATCGGTCCCAAAACTCAAATAGAAAGCTTGAGAACTGGAATAGATGTGATTATTGCAACTCCTGGGAGATTTTTGGAGATATATGCTAAAAGGGAGATTCATCCTAAAAAAATAAAACATGTAGTTCTAGATGAATGCGACAGGATGATGGATATGGGTTTTTGGCCGCAGCTTCGTGAAATTCAAGAAAAAATCCCTCAAAAAAAACAACAACTGCTTTTTTCCGCAACTTTTCCAGAAAAAGTGGAGCGAATTGCTGCTAATTTTTTGTTGTTTCCTAATAGAATTGAAGTTACGCCGCAAGCCACGCCTGCAGCAACAGTGCTTCAGTTTGTTTATGAGACTCCAAATTTCAATACGCGTTGTAGTTTGTTAAAGGATCTTCTAAGAGACGAGTCCTTTTCTAGAGTCATTGTATTCGTAAAAACAAAGGAACAAGCGACAAAGGTTTTTACTTTTTTGGATAATCTTCGTGTTGGGGATATCCGATTACTCCACAGTAATAAGGGACAGAATGCAAGAATCAACGCAGTTGATGATTTTAAAGAAGGAAATGTAAGGATTCTCATCAGCACGGATGTTAGCGCAAGAGGTATTGATGTTTTGGAAGTTTCGCATGTCATCAACTTCAATGTACCGACGCATTACGAGGACTATGTTCATCGAATTGGGAGAACTGGCAGGGCTTTCAAAACAGGCACAGCTATTACGTTTGCAGACTTTTCCGAAAAGTATCACATTGAAAAAATACAAAAGCTGATCAAACAGACTATTCCAGAATTAGAGATGCCAGAAAGCGTTGATGTTAGCGAAACACCCTTTCTGGAAAAACAAGAACAGTTAAAAGAGATTGACAGACAGAAAAAAATAGAAAATCCGGACTTCAAAGGCGCTTTCCACGAGAAGAAACAGAGGAATCAAAAACCAAATTTTGATAAGAAATCTAAAAGTGGATCTACACATAAAAAGCGCAAGAGATAAAGTGAATATATTCGAGACCTATTCAAAAAAATATGATTGATAAATCTTTAAAACAATTATTCCTTGCTGGGCATGTGGAAGGAGTTTCTTATCTATTGCTATTGTTTGTTGCAATGCCACTTAGAGAGTTTGCAAACATGCCTAAAGCAGTGTCATTGGCAGGGATGATTCATGGGATTTTATTTGTTTGGTTGATGTATGCAATTTTTATTGGCTATTTGAATAAAAAACTTTCTATCAAAATGTCAATTTTGTTGTTAATTGCATCCTGCGTTCCTTTTGCTTCGTTTTTTTTCGAACGAATAGTATTAGGACCTAAAGGATAATATTGTCATGAACAACGTAGAGAAGTTTACCACACATATCAAGGAAGGATATTCCTTCAAAGGAGATTATATAACGCTTGGCGCAGCGCTTTTAGAAGGTGAGCCAATTGGAGATGCCCAAGTTCATATTCCATTGAAAACACTGAACCGACATGGACTTATTGCAGGGGCCACCGGTACAGGAAAAACGGTAACGTTGCAGATCATTGCAGAGAATATGGCCTCCAAAGGAATTCCAGTCCTGCTCATGGATTTGAAAGGTGATTTAAGTGGAGTAGCAATGCCTGGTGTGGTAAATGAGAAAATAGAAGAAAGACATAAGGCAATAGGAATACCTTTTCAACCCGAGGGTTGTTCAGTAGAATTGCTTTCTCTTTCTAAGGAAAAAGGAGTGAAACTGCGCGCTACTGTCACTGAGTTTGGTCCTGTTTTGTTTTCGAAAATATTAGAACTTAATGATACCCAAGGTGGAATAGTTTCGGTAATTTTTAAGTATGCGGATGATAACGATTTACCATTACTTGACCTAAAAGATTTCAAATGCTTGTTGCAATATGTGGTTGAAGAAGGCAAAGAAGAAGTTGAAAGAAGCTATGGTAAGATTTCAGAAGCATCGGTAGGTACTATCATGAGAAAAGTGATTGAGTTGGAATCGCAAGGTGCTGAATTGTTTTTTGGTGAACGTTCATTTGAAGTATCTGACTTGGTAAGGCTCGATCAATTTGGAAAAGGAGTGGTGTCTATTGTTCGACTCACAGATATTCAAGATAAGCCGAAATTATTTTCGACGTTCATGTTGCAAATGCTCGCTGAAATTTATGCGTCTTTCCCTGAATCTGGAGACCTCGACAAACCGAAACTTTGTGTGTTTATTGACGAAGCGCATTTGATTTTTAATGAGGCATCAAAAGCCCTGCTGGATCAAATCGAGGCCATCATTAAACTCATCCGCTCTAAGGGAGTTGGTATTTTTTTCTGTACGCAAAACCCTTACGACATTCCTGAAGATGTGCTAGCTCAGCTCGGATTGAAAGTGCAACATGCATTAAGGGCATTCACAGAAAAAGATCGAAAATCGATTAAAAAAACAGCAGAGAATTATCCTATTTCTGAATTTTATAAAACAGAAGAACTTCTTACAGCAATAGGCATTGGACAAGCTCTTATAACCGCCTTGAATGAAAAAGGTATTCCTACACCGCTTGCTGCAACACATCTACGGGCACCGAAAAGTAGAATGGGGGTTTTATCCGCTGAAGAAATCGATAGAGTGGTTTCGTTTTCTCAATTAGCATCAAAGTACAACGAAGAAGTAGATAGAGAGTCGGCTTATGAAATTTTAAATGTTAAACTCAATAATGCCAAAGCCGATGGTGAACAAGATGAAATAGAAGCGCCAATACCAAAGAAGAAGACGGGCACAATGAAGGAAGAGCCAAGCGTTATAGAGAAACTTTCGAAGAACACAATGGTTAGACAAGTTGGAAATACAGTGGTGAGAGAGGTGGCCAGAGGTCTATTAGGTGTGCTCGGGCTTGGAGGTGGCTCTAAGAAGAAAAAGGGTGGTTTATTCGGATTTTAATTATAAAAAAAAATAATAAATGGACAAGGACAGCAGAATTGTAAAAAAGTTCAAACAAAGAAATTGGAGCGAGGTAAAGAGCAATGACTCTTGGTCGATCTTCAAAATTATGGGAGAGTTTGTGGAAGGTTATGAAAGAATGGGATCTATAGGACCTTGTGTTTCAATTTTCGGATCAGCTAGGACCAAACCAGATAATCCTTATTATCAAATGGCTAGAGATATAGCCTTTCTTTTGACACAGAGAGGATATGGTGTCATTACGGGCGGTGGACCTGGTATTATGGAAGCCGGAAATAAAGGGGCTAAAGAAGGAAATGGAATAAGTGTGGGACTTAACATCAAACTTCCGTTTGAACAACATTCAAATCCGTACATTGACAACGACAAGGACATAAATTTTGATTACTTTTTTGTAAGAAAAGTTATGTTTATCAAATACAGCCAGGGTTTCGTAGTAATGCCTGGTGGATTCGGTACAATGGATGAGCTCTTTGAAGCATTAACTCTAATTCAAACCGATAAGATAGGAAGATTTCCGATTATCTTGGTTGGACACAGCTTTTGGGATGGAGTAGTGGATTGGATAAAAAAGGTACTTTTAGAACAAGAAAAAAATATTAGCCCTGAGGACATGCACCTTTTCAAAGTTGTAGACACTGCTGAGGAAGCGGTGGAAGAAATTGATCGTTTCTATTCGAACTACTTGTTAAAACCAAACTTCTAAAGGAATTGAGAGTTAAAAACGGTAGGCAGTTTCTCGTTGTAACCTTTTTAAGCATTACTGCGGTTTTTATTGCTGGTTGGTCGCTTTCTGGAAAAAATATTTTGCAGTGGAGCACTCCTCAGCCAATAAAAAATCGATTTAGCTTTATTCGGTACGATTTGAATGAAATGGAGATTTATGCTCCAGAGTCTGCTTTTTTACCGCTCTTTAATAAGCTCGAACGCTTGATATCAGACGGAGAAGGCGATATATCCATCCTTCATATTGGTGGAAGCCATGTGCAAGGAGGTTTTCTTACGGATAGACTTCGGGAAAATTTTCAGTCATTTATTCCTGGACTGACGCCTGAAAGAGGATTCGTTTTTCCATATAAAATGGCAGGTACAAATTGTCCCAGTTCAATAAAAGCAACTTGGACAGGGAAATGGACGGGTTGCAGAAACAGTGTGTCTACTCATGCGTGTAACTGGGGTATGTCGGGTATTTCAGCTCTTTGTTCCGATACGATTGCTGAGTTTTCTATTGAAGCCTTGAGAACGGATTCGTCCTATTATCGCTCTAATATGGTGCGCGTGTACTATGAGTCCATAGGTGAATACTCCATTGAGGCAGATTCAGCGTTGAGCGTAAAAGAAATCCTGAACTTTGAAGAAGAGGGTTATATAGAGTTTCATTTTAATTCTTCTTACGAAAGCTTCAAATTCAGAATTCGACAAGAAGATCAACGTTATGCAGGAACCTTCTATTTGCAAGGTTTTTATTTCGGAAACGATTCACCAGGTATCGTATACAATGCCATTGGGGTGAATGGTGCAGGTACGTATAGCTATTTGAAATGTGGGCTTTTTGGCCCTCAAATGAAAACCATTGCCCCGGATCTTGTTTTTTTTGGAATTGGAGTGAATGATGCAAATGTTCCCGAAAGTGACTTCAATCCTTCTTTATACGAAGCCAGATATGACTCTTTAGTTAGCTTGATTAAAGTAAGCAACCCCAACGCTGCATTAGTGTTTATAACCAATAATGACACTTATTATCAGCGTAGATTTCCCAATCCCAATGCGCTAAAAGTTCAAGAAACCATGCAGCGACTGGCGGAAAAGCACAATGCCGCTGTTTATGATCTTTTCGCGATCATGGGAGGCCTCGGTTCTATTGATGATTGGAGAGACGCCTCTCTTGCAGCAAAAGACCGAATTCACTTGTCAAGAAATGGTTACGAGTTACAGGCCGATTTGATGTTTGAAGCATTTAGAAATGCTTTTGGCGATTACTTAAGTTCAAAGCACTCTCCCTGATGAAGAAATCGAATTTTATTGTTCTTCTTTCTCCAGCAAAACTGATGAATGAAGAGGTTCGCAGAACGGACCTCCATACCACCCAGCCTTTATTTTTAGAAAAGTCTCAAGAAGCTATTAACTCATTGAAAAAAATGAGCCCGGATGATTTATCACGTATGCTTGACATTAGTCCTAAGTTGACTTTGGAGACATTGAATAAGATAAATTCTTGGTCTATTCCGTTCAACAATGAAAACGCTATTCCTGCAGTATTGCTATTTCAAGGTGAAGTGTACAAAGGATTAAGGGCATCGAACTGGAGCGCGAAAGAATTGGCAGAGGCCAATTCTTGTATTAGAATACTATCAGGTTTATACGGCTATCTCCATCCACTCGATCTTGTTCAGCCCTATAGATTAATGATGGGAACTCCTTTTAGCCCAAACTCTAGTGCTAAAAATTTATATGCTTTTTGGCAGAAAGAGGTTACTAGTCAACTCATAAAAGACTTAGGTTACAAAAAGATACTAGTGAATTTAGCCTCACAGGAATATTTCAAGTGTGTAGATAGTTCGTTGATTAAGAATAGAATAATTCATTGCGAGTTCAAGCAGAACAAAGGCAATAAGCTCACCGTAGTAGCCACATTTGCGAAGCAGGCAAGAGGCATGATGGCACGTTTTATTGTCGATCAAAAAATCAGCGATATTGAGGATTTAAAAGAATTTCGGGAGGATGGATACCGCTTTTCAAAACAATATTCCTCGGAGAGTGTATATGTATTTACAAGATAGTGAAGGAAATATGGCAACTTGTTGTTAAGTTCGCGCCTCATTTTCAACTATTAGAAATTACAAATAACCATGAAAAAGCTATTTATAGCATCTTTAGTCCTTGCAACAGCTATTGCAGGATGCAAATCAGGCAGTCAAAGCGCTGCAAAACTCGAAAACAGCAAAGATTCTTTGTCCTATGCATTAGGGGTTTCCATTGCCACCAACTTTGGCGAAAATGGCTTAGGTGATATCAACTATGATATTTTCCTAAAAGGAATCAAGGAACACATGGACAGTTCAGGCGCCATGAACATCAAAGATGCTGAAGCTTACATCAGAACAGAAATGCAGAAAATGGAAGCAAAGAAAGGAGAGGCAAATAAAGAATTAGGCGAAAAATTCCTCTCAGAAAACAAAACAAAAGATGGTGTAATGACCACGCCATCTGGTTTGCAGTACAAAATTACTCAACCTGGAACTGGAGCGAAGCCTGATGCTAATGATAAGGTTACCGTACATTACCATGGAACTACCATCGACGGAAAAGTATTTGATAGCTCTGTTGAAAGAGGTCAGCCTGCTACTTTTGGTCTTAATCAAGTAATACCAGGATGGACAGAAGGTTTGCAACTTCTTCAAGAAGGTGGTAAGGCTACTTTGTACATTCCTCAATCACTTGCTTATGGCGCAAGAGGAGCAGGTGGTGCTATTCAGCCTTATTCAGCTTTGGTTTTTGAAGTTGAATTGATTAAGGTTGAACCAGTTCAATAAAATAATTTTCAGAAACAAAAAAGGGTGATTCATCGAATCACCCTTTTTTTTGGTCCATTCTATTTACTCTCCTTCTCCCAGAGCCTCAACCTCTTTGAGTTCCTGATCAATTATTTCTTCTATAGCCTTGCGTTCGGATTCATTCAATTTCGCATCCAACTTCGCTTGTCGTTTCATGAAGCGATACATGTCTCTTTTATGGATTTCGTATGCAATATACACGGTGTATTTTCCCTCTGCGCTTACATACTTTTCGTCACCAATCTTCCTTAAATCAGCGATCTGAGTATTTGTCACTTCACGAATGAGGGTTTGAAACTTGTCATTTACCTCGCTACCACTGTTCACTTCCGTTTCTGCCAAATATTGATCAGTAACTACTTTCATTCGGGTTTGTACTTGTTGCGCAAGCTCCTTCTTAGCCTGGAGATCCGCCTTGTTCTTTGCGATATTCTCATCCTGACTATCGCCTTTACCCACTGAGCGGAAATATCGACCACTGCTTTCATATTTGCTTCCTTGAAAAGGTTCTTTGATTTTGGTTCCCATAGGGTTGGTCTTCGCACAGCTCATTAATAATGTCGAAACGAGGGCTACGAAAAGAATAAATTTGATTTTCATATGAGTTTTTTTTTTAGTACCTAAAAAATGTGCCACATCATAATTCCACGGCACTAGTTTCACTTTTAAACAGTGCTGGATTTCCAATATACAAACCGGGCTTCAAAATCGATCTTACCACATTGGAGGATGCCCCAATTATGGTGTGCGGTGCAACTTCAATCCCATCTCGAAGAGTGGCATTACTGCCAATAAAACAAGAGCTTCCAATTTTTACGCCACCACCCATAACAACGTGTGAGGTGATGGTCGTATGAGAATCCAACACACTGTGATGGGCAATCATATTGTTTACCCAGATCAATACATTGTCGCCTATTGAAGAATATGGCTGGATAACATTATTCTCCATTAAAAAAACATTTTCACCTACTTGAAGCGATTCATTCCAAAATGAACTCTTTGAAGATAAATAGCTAGCCAATTGATACTGGTGACTCTTAAAGTGGTTGAATTTGTTTTTGCGAATCTCGTTCAGCTTGCTGTATCCAACAGCTATAAAAACATGATAATTAGCACTGGGAAAAATCTTTATAACATCTTCAATTGAAACCAATGGTAGTCCTTTATGGGTCGAAGATTTAAGGAATTCCCCGTCAGCACAATATCCTTTAATTTCATACTCACTGTCATTGGTAAAATAGAATGAAGCCAGGTCTGACATCATTCCAGTTCCATATATAATCAGAGGCTTTTTCAACAGATAAAGATATTTGTGCTGCTAACCTAAGCATTAATGCGGAACAGTACAAGGTACACTTATATTTGTCTCGATGTATCCTACTATTTATCACGCGCTATATGACATGTTCGGCTTGGACTGGACGTGGACCAAGTTACTAAATAGCTTTGGTTTTTTTGTGGCTCTCGCATTTGTTGTCGCATCTTACACCTTAGGACTGGAGTTGAAGCGAAAGGGGAGAGAAGGCCATTTAAAATCAGAAAGAAGAAAGATCATTCTTGGAAAAGGACCTGAATGGGCAGACGTCATTACCAATGGTATAATTGGCTTTATTGTCGGTTGGAAATTTGTTTATCTCTTTTTAAACAGTGCGCGTCTATTTCAGCCTGGTGAAACACCTCAACAACATATTTTCTCCTCAGAAGGCTATTGGTTTCTAGGTTTGATCATGGGGTTGGCATTTGGAGCTTGGAAATGGTGGGAGTATAAGAAGAATCAGCTCCCTGAGCCCAAAGAGCAAGTGGTAGAATTTCATATTTTCGAGTACACAGGAACAATTACCTTCCTCGCGGCCATATTCGGAATTATTGGTGCCAAGCTTTTTCACCTTTTCGAAAATCCAGATGAGTTTCTAGCATTTTTTAAGTCGCCCGATTTAAACAGCTTTCTTAGCGGATTGACTGTATATGGTGGACTTATTGTCGGTGCAGCCGGTGTTTTGGTGTTTGCTTGGAGAAAGAATATTCCTCTACTGCATTTAACTGATTCTGCTACACCTGGGATGATTTTGGCCTATGGTATTGGAAGAATTGGTTGTCAGGTTTCTGGAGACGGGGATTGGGGAATTGTGAATGCAGCTCCCAAACCTTCATGGCTTTCTTGGCTTCCAGATTGGATGTGGGCATATGATTATCCCAATAACGTCAATGGAGTCCTTGGCCCTTCGGCAGATACCTTTGGCATGCGTATTACGGATCCTAGCATACCCTGTTTTGAGGGGTATTGCACGCACCTGGTTCCTGCAGTTTGGCCGACGCCTTTTTATGAAACAATAATGGCGGTATTGATCTTTGGATTTCTGTGGTCGATAAGAAAGAGAGTCAAAATTCCAGGAATAATTACAGCGGGCTATTTGATATTGAATGGCATGGAGCGATTCCTTATTGAATCTATTAGAGTAAACAACAAGTTTGATCTTTTCGGACTGCAAGCGACCCAAGCTCAAGTAATAGCGGTGCTGTTTGTTTTGTCTGGCGTCGGCATGTTCCTTTTCTTAAGAAAACGAAGTGCAGCGGTATAGTTTTTTAGAAAAAATATTTGCGACGTAAGAATCTTTTGTTACTTTTGCAACCGCTTTAAAAGTAAAGTCTTCAGCAAAGAATTTTTGGTCCGGTAGTTCAGTTGGTTAGAATACATGCCTGTCACGCATGGGGTCGCGGGTTCGAGTCCCGTCCGGACCGCCAACATTAAAAGCCTTTCGTAACGAGAGGCTTTTTTTTTATTAAACTGAATGACATGAAGAACTAGGTCGATATTTTTAAGAGGAAAGAAGGGTTTAGAATACATTCTGACATTAGGGGAGCAACGCAGTTGAAAAGTGTCATTAAAACGATTTTACGCCATATCTTCTCCAGAAAACTCTAATTTTCTTTTGTGATTTCTAGGGAAATAAGTCTCATCCTTTTTTTATTACATTTGCAGTCCTTTAATAAACGCATGTCAAAAAGGCTGACACTTCGATTGGTAAGATTCTTGACTGCGCGGTGCTAATTAAAAAATAATTCATTCAAATAATTAAACCATGGCATTAGAAATTACTGATTCAAACTTTGCCGAAGTAGCAATGAATTCAGATAAGCCTGTAATGATTGACTTCTGGGCAGAATGGTGCGGACCATGCAGAATGGTATCACCGATCGTTGAAGAAATGGCCAATGATTATGACGGAAAAGCAGTTATCGGAAAGGTGAATGTGGACGAAAATCCAGATATCAGCGCGAAATTCGGTATCCGTAATATCCCAACTATTCTCTTTCTAAAAGGTGGACAAGTTGTAGATAAAAGCGTAGGAGCAGTTCCAAAGAACGTGTTAACGGAAAAAATGGAAGCTTTGATTGGTTAAATCAAGCATTAATAGAATAAAAAACCCCGATTTCTCGGGGTTTTTTTATGCCTTACTGCCAACTAGGCACAAAGTTCTTCTGGTATTCCTGCCACTGCTCTTGTGTCAATACAGTCTTATGCTGGTTGCTTGCAAAGAACTTTAAAAAGATCTCTAATTGCGGTGCTGTTTTGTATCCCACTACTGGACCAATGACTGTGGCATTTTCATCCATGAATACCAATGTTGGATATGCGCTAACATTCAGATACCTAGAGAATTGATGCACTCCGTTTCTTCCCGTTCTCGAAGGATCGTAATCGGGATTCTTAAATACCTGACCATTGAATACGAGGCTATCTGCGGATTCTGCATTGAACTTAACACAGTAATAATTCGCATTCATGTATTCAATAAATCGTGGATCGGTGAATGTGTTTTGAGCCATCATCTTACATGGACCACACCAATTGGTATAAACGTCGATCATTATTTTTCTCGGTTCTTTCTTGGCGGCTGCTACAGCCTCTTCGACCGAAAGCCACTTTATACTTGCTTGAGGTGCTGTGGTGGTTTTGGAGTCGACCTGTGCCCATATTCCTCCTTGGAAAAGGGTGAATGCAATTAACAAAAGGAAAAATTTCTTCATTGTAAATATCATTTAACGTCTAACATCAATTTTCTGACCAAAGGGGAAATTATAATTAAAAGCACACCCGCGATTACAGCGTACCAAGCGAAATCATAATATCCTTGGGTATAAATATTCAGTTTCTCCAATGCAGAAGCGTTTTCGTCAGGGGAAATACTGGCCCCAAAAAGTCCGGCTACGTATTGACCATACGCACTCGCTAGAAACCACATTCCCATCATAAACCCTTGCAAGCGATCTGGAGCAAGCTTGGTCATAATCGAAAGTCCAATAGGGGACAAGCACAACTCTCCAAGTGTAACAGCAAAGTAAGCTATGGTGAATACGTCCAAAGAAGATTTTCCATCGGCATCCGCAAAAAAACGTCCACTAAAGAAAAGGAAATATCCTACACCTAGTAAAAGGAATCCTAATCCAAACTTTACTACTGTATTAGGCTCCTTATTCCTTTTTGCAAGGAACACCCATATCGTGCCAACCACCGCAGCAAAAACAATCACGAAAAAAGCATTCGCAGAGTTGTTCACCCCATTGGGGTCGAGCGAAAACATGCCTAGCAATTGATTATTTAAGTGATCGGCTGCAAACAAGCTCAGTGATCCGCCAGCCTGCTCGAAAATGGCCCAGAACACCACTGAAAACAGAATAAAAAACATCGCTGCTATCAGCTTTTTGTTTTCCTCAAGGGTGCCTTTTGACATTTCATAGCCCAAGTAAATCAAACTAAATGGACCGATAATCGACATGAAATAGTCCGTATAAATCGTATTCTTGACCATAAGTACGATCAATGGAATGGCTGCTAGTCCGATTAAATAAACGGAGTATTCTTTCCATTTGGACTGAACTTCACCGTTTTTTGTAAGTGGCGAACGTCCGATGGGGCCGAGTGATTTCTGTGTATAAACGAATGTAATAAGGCTAATGGTCATTACCACGGCGGCTAAACCAAAGGCTACATTCCATCTCAAAGTTTCAGCAATAATACCTCCGAGAAAATCACCTTTACCAATCGCAATACAGATATATCCGCCCAGAAGCGCTCCAATATTTATTCCTGCATAAAATAATGAAAATCCATCGTCCCTTCTGCTGTCTCCGTTGCGGTATAGCTGGCCAACCATACTAGAAATATTCGGCTTAAAAAAACCAGTGCCCACAATATTGAAAGCAATTCCAAGGAAAAAAAAGTTTCGAGGATCGATGGCAAGAATGATACTGCCTGTTATCATTAACAGTCCGCCCCAGAAAAGCGACTTTCGGAAGCCAAGAAGTTTGTCAGCAAAGAGTCCTCCTATAAAGGTAAAAGCATATACCCATGCTTGAGTAGCTCCATATTGAAGATTGGCAGACTTATCATCCATGAAAAGCTGATTGACCATGAAAAAGGTCAACATTCCGCGCATGCCGTAGAAGCAGAAGCGCTCCCACATTTCACTAAAAAACAAATACCAAAGTTGTTTTGGATACTTGCCTTTGAAATTTTGGATTTGCTCTATATCGTTCGGGTAAGTAGTAGCCATAATTTTTTTTACTTAAAGAATTTACGAAATTCCTTTTTCTCTCATTACTAAATTCAGTCTTCGAATAAGAACGAACATCAAGGCGGTTGCGCCCAAAAGCAAGAAAAAGTTCACCCAAAAGAAACTTGCTTTGTCGTTGTATGTATCCCACATACTTGCCAAGACTCCGCTCAATTTGTTTCCAATGGAAGTGGCCAAAAACCAACCTCCCATCATCAATGAGGTAATCGAAACTGGGCTGAGCTTTGAAACAAGAGAAAGCCCCATCGGACTTAGAAATAACTCTCCGATAGTAATCACACCGTAATTAGCAACAAGCCACCAAACACTCACTTTTTCTTGCCCGTTGTTTCCCGCCTTTACAGCGGCTACCATTACCAAAACTGACAACGCACTTACGAGTAACCCAAAAGCAATTTTGGTCGGGGTGGAGGGTTCACGATTTCTTAGTTTTAAGAAAGAAAAAAATGCTACAACTAAAGGTGTCAGTATAATTACCCAAAAAGGATTAATGGATTGACTTAAATTGGTGGACCAAACTTGGACTTTTTCTCCTTCTTGAGGAAGTTCCTGATTTGAAACGTTTTGGAAATATGAAGGGTAGTCATACGTTTTGATTTTCTTTCCATCCTCCTTAATAGGACGAAACTGACTATCAACTGCAAAAAGACTATCTTTAGAATAAGTTATTTCGCTAGAGAGCTTAATATTCGCCATCATATCGGCCGTGGTCCCGCTTAAGGTGCGATCCGTGTAGTTATTGGCCCATGTGTTTAAGGCTGAGCCATTCAATTTGAAAACTGCCCAAAACATTATGACTACGGCAAAGATGGTAAGCAAAGCTCCAATTGGTCTTTTTTCTTCAGCTCTAGCCCTAAAATAGAGGCTCGCATAGAATAGAACGACCGGTATACAAGCGAAAATAAATGCATCCGTGCTATCACTTCCAAATACAGAACTGTTAGCATTGCTGCTTGATTCTACCCCCTTTAAAAACCAGCCAATCAATCCAAAAATCAAAGAAGGAAGCAAGATCAATAAAACAATCCTGGAGAGTGGCATGTCGCCTTCTTTAACCCCTTTGGCTGAGGTATGGATTCCATAATGTTTGGTGCCTAAAACAAAGACAATGACCCCAATGATCATTCCCACACCGGCGGCAAAAAATGCCCAGTTCCATCCTAGAATATTATATAGGGCCGCGCCAAAGAAATTACAAATAAAGGCACCTATATTGATACCCATGTAGAATACATTGTAGCCCTCATCTTTCAACGTTTTGTACTTGTCTTCGGCATAAAAACTTCCCAGCAAAGTGGAAATATTGGGCTTGAAGAACCCATTTCCTACAATCACTAAAAACATCGCTAAATAGAGCATGGGAAGAGAGCGAATTCCCATAAGCATGTATCCAGCGGCCATGAACAATCCACCAAGAATAATAGACTTGGAATAGCCTAGATAGCGATCGGCAATCAAACCTCCAATGAAGGGCGTTAAGAACACCAACGCAATAAAGGTCCCGTACAAATCGGCGCTTTGCTTTTCAGTCATACCGAATCCTGCTTCGGTGTCCTTCAAGTAAAGAGTGAAAATCCCAATCATGAGATAATAACCAAAGCGCTCCCACATCTCGGAGAGGAATAAATAAGGGAGAGACTTGGGATGTTTAGACCACATAGATCAAATTGTATTAGCTAGCACTTGGTGTATTCATCATTTTCTGAAGGGACTTACTCAAGAAAAATAAGATCCCAGCAGCTGCTCCCGTCATTATAATGAACAAGGTGAAAAACTCATATAAGTTGGTAATGGTAAATCCTAAGAACTGAGGAAAATGAGTTTCAGGAGTCACTTCAGATGGAGGAATCAAGGCACTTAAAGTACCTGCAAATTTATTTGCTGCGGCATTGGCCAAAAACCATGTGCCCATCAGCAATGACGAAAGCCTTATTGGAGAAAGTTTCGAGACCATCGATAGACCAATTGGGGATAAACAAAGTTCGCCCATTGTGTGGATAACATAAAGGCCTACTAACCACCACATGCTAACTTTCTCACCGACTCCAAGACCTTTAACAGCAATTGCAATCACTACATAGCCCAATGCTACCAGCCCTAAACCATAAGCCATTTTTGTAGGAGAGGAAGGCTCCATGTTTCGCTTGTATAAGAAGCCCCATAAAACAGAAAAAAGAGGAGCAAGGGTAATTACCGCGAGAGGATTTACGGATTGAAAATATTCAGCAGGCATTTCCCAACTTCCGATTGTTCTGTTCGTTTGACGGTCAGCAAAAAGGGTTAGAGACGCCCCCGCTTGTTCAAATGCTCCCCAAAAGAAGATGACGAAAAACGCTAAAATGAAAATAACAAGAATTCTTTTCGTCTCTTGAGAGGTAAGAGATCTATCGGTTAAAATCAAGATCGGCATAATGACCATCGATCCATAAATGAAATAGGAAATGATGTCAACGTCTGATGAAAACCATTGCTTGAAATTTAACATGAAAAAGATAATCCCTATTGAGCCAATGATCATTAAAATTGCTTTCAAATCTAATGGCTTAACGGCTTTTCCGATTTCCTCACCTGCTTCGGTAACAAGATATTTCTTCTGTAGGCTGACGAAAGTTATCAAGCCAAGGATCATCCCTATACATGCAGCAAGGAATCCCCATTTGTAATCGGAAAATGAACTACAGATCAAAGGAGAGAAAAATGCGCCCAGGTTAATTCCCATGTAAAAGATAGTGAATGCGCTATCAATTCGTCGGTCATTTGCAGGATAGAGCTGACCTACCATGGTAGAAATATTCGGTTTGAAAAATCCATTGCCTACAATTAAGGCTGTTAAACCTGTCCACATAAGAGGTATGCCTCCTTCTGCTCCAGCACTAGCACTTAGGAACATGAAAAACTGCCCGGCAGCCATCAATAGTCCACCTACAAAAATACTCCTTCTATTTCCCAGGTATCGATCGCAGAGATAACCACCAAGAAGAGGAGTAAGATAAACCAGGCCAGTATAACTTCCATATATCTGAGATGCCTCTTCATCATTCAATAAAAGTACTTTTACCATGAAGAGCATAAAAATGGCTCTCATTCCATAATAGCTAAATCGCTCCCACATTTCTGTTACAAAAAGAAGATACAATCCGATTGGATGTTTAGAAGAAGAGTTTTCGTTCATAAACGCTTGGTTTGGTTAAATAGGTTCCGTCAAAAGTAAGAAAGTAAGAGAGAATGCAACTTGTGTCCTGAAATTTTAAGCTTATAAGTTTGCTTTCAGATAGTTGGTCATCATTGTATACAAGTGCAAACGCGTATTACCCCCGTAGATTCCATGGTTTTTGTTTGGATAGGTAAACTGATCGAATTGCTTATTCGCTTTTACCAATGCTGTAATCATGTCCATGGTGTTTTGAAAATGAACGTTGTCATCTGCGCTTCCATGTACAATTAAGAACTTACCTTTTAGCTCTTTCACAAAGTTGATAGGGGAGTTGTTCTCATATCCGCCTTCATTTTCCTGAGGAGTTCTCATGAAGCGCTCAGTATAAATGCTATCGTAATATTTCCAATTGGTAACCGGAGCAACCGCTATTCCTGTCTTGAAATAATCAGCACCTTTTGTCATGCATAAACTAGTCATATAACCGCCATAACTCCAACCTTGAATTCCAATGCGCGTGGAATCGATAAAAGACTGCTTTCCTAAATGTCCCGCAAAATCTATAAAGTCATTCGTTTCTAGTTTGCCTAAATTCATATAGGTAGCATGCTTGAACTTTCTACCTTGGTATTGCGTCCCTCTGGGATCAACACTCACTACAATATAGCCTTCTTTCGCTAAGAGCTGGTGCCATAGATAGTTTCTGCCTTCCCATTGATTCAGCACTGTATTGTGACCTGGCCCGCCATATATGGCCACAAGAACCGGATATTTTTTATTGGGGTCAAAATTCTTGGGTTTGATCATCCAACAGTTTAAATCAATACCATCGCGGTTGGTAAAAGTGAAAAATTCCTTTTTAGAAAGTCCATAGGATGCCAAACGTTGTTTCAATACTACGTTGACTTTTATGCCTCTTATGAGCTTACCTGAGGATTCATGCAAGCTAAAAGAAAAAGGTGTATTGGCATCACTGGTTTGAAGTATGAAAAATTTAAAACCTTTATTAAAAGTGGCATCGTTATAACCGCTTCCGCTATTCAGTCGCTTTTTAATCGGCTTTTTCTTTCCCTGCTGAATGGAGTAAATATGCTTCTCAATAGCACCATCCTCCGAACTGCTGAAATAAACAGTGGATGTTTGCTCATCGTATCCATAAAAATCAATTACATCCCACTTGCCAGAAGTAAGGGCTAAAACTTCATTGCCTTTCATATCGAATCGGTACAAATGATTGAATCCGTTTTTCTCAGAGTTCCAAATAAAACCGCTTCCATCCGAGAGAAATGTCAAAGCGTCATTTACATCTATATAAGTATCGCTGACTTCTTTATAAATGACATTTGTTGAATGTTCGAAAGGCTCAACTTTGTTCAAATCTGTGAGTAGAAACTCCAACTTGTTTTGATGTCTGTTCATTCGCATTATACACAACTCCTTATCACTTGATGACCACTTAATTCGTGGGAAATACTGTTCTTTATCATTACCAGTATTTACTTGAAGTGTTGACTTGTTTGAAACATTATAAATCCAAATTGTAACATCACTGTTTTTTTCTCCCGCTTTTGGATATTTAAACCTGTACGCTTCTGGATAAAGTTCACCGTATAGGTCCATGCTGAACTCTGGTACTTTAGTTTCATCAAAACGATAATACGCAATATGACTGCCTGAAGGGCTCCAGTAAAAACCCTTATCAAATCCAAACTCCTCTTCGTAAACCCAATCCGTGGCTCCATTGATAATTTCATTCACCTTACCATCACTAGTAACCCTCACTTCTTCATTTGTAACCAAGTCCTTATAGTAGATATCATTATTTCTAACAAAAGCTACCTTTTTTGAGTCTGGTGAAAAATCTGCAAGGCGCACTTTCTCATCTTGTCCTGCTATACGAGTGGTATTTTTAGAATTAAGGTCGTAGACGAAATACTCCGCAGTGAAACTTCGGCGATAGATGGGCTCTGTTGAAGTTTGTATAAGTAACTTACTTTCATCTTTATTGAAGGAATAGCTTTCAATTGATTTCTCTATGTTTCCGAATATCGAAGCGGATGAGGCAACGGTTGCTTTTTTTGTACCAGTAGCAAAGTCATACTTTACTATAGTACTTCCTGTAAGATCTGAAAATTCTAATACGGTATAATGTAATCCATCATTCATGGATATAATATCGTCCATGCTTTCTGCCGAAAATTCAGGACTAAACCAAATTAACTCATTTGAAAGTTGTTTTTGGGCACTGGCTGTAGACAGAGTAAATACTACGAAAACAGCGAAAAGAAAGGGCTTAAAATGTATCATATTTTTAACTTCAGGGACGAAAATAACGAATACTACTTCTATCTGTTAGTATATTTTTAATCGGAGCTGTAAATCAACCATTATGCCCATTTTCTTTGTAAAAAAAGCCGAAATGTATAAGGCAATCGACCATCAAGACGTAGCTCGTTTTATCGAGATGATAGGAGGTTCCAATGTCTTTATTGACAAGGAGTACCTTCGAGAATATGGATCTGATCAAACCGAAGACCTTGTTTTTCCTCCTCATGTTGTGCTCAAGCCCGAATCTACCTCACACGTGCAGGATATCCTAAAACACTGTTATGAAAGCAACATCTGTGTTACGCCCATTGGTGCCCGCACAGGATTAAGCGGAGGTGCTTTATCCGTATACGGTGGAGTGGGGCTTTCTCTAGAGCGATTGAACAAGATCCTTAAAATAGATACGGATAACTTGCAAGTGGTGGTTGAGCCTGGTGTAATAACGCAGGTGCTACAAGAAGAAGTTGAAAAACAGGGGCTTTATTATCCTCCAGATCCAAGCAGCAGGGGAAGTTGTTTCATAGGAGGGAATCTGGCCGAAAATGCTGGAGGACCTCATGCAGTTAAATATGGAGTTACTAAGGATTTCGTTCTGAACATGGAGGTCGTTCTTGCCAATGGTGAGGTTATAAATACAGGTGCTAATACTTTAAAAAACTCTACTGGATACAATCTTACACAACTCATGGTGGGGAGTGAAGGGACGTTGGGGGTCATTACTAAAGCCACATTGAAACTCATTCCCAAACCTGCTACCAACGTTTTAATGCTAGTCCCTTTTCGTTCTGCCGAAAAGGCGTGTGAAGCGGTGAGTGCCATCTTTAGAGAAGGAATTACACCTTCTGCTCTAGAGTTCATGGAACGTGACGCCATTGACTGGACGCTTCAATATGTTCAAGATGTGCAACTTCCTATTGATCAAGAAATACAAGCACATCTTCTTATAGAGGTAGATGGAAACCATATGGATTCTATTCTTGCAGATTGTGAAGTAATTCATGAAGTTGTTTCTCGGTTTGATGCTGGGGAGGTCTTATTTGCTGACGATCAACAGAAAAAGGATCAACTCTGGAAGCTTAGAAGAAAAGTGGGGGAGGCAGTCAAGTCCAACAGTGTATATAAAGAAGAAGATACCGTTGTACCAAGATTTAAGTTGCCAGAACTTCTCAAAGAGGTAAAGCGTATTGGGGCGAGTTATGGATTTCAATCCGTTTGCTATGGGCACGCCGGGGATGGAAATCTTCACGTGAATATCATTAAAGGAGAACTAACCGATACCGTTTGGCAAGAAAAACTTCCTTTAGCGATAAGAGAAATATTCGTCGCTACAAAAAATATGGGTGGAACGCTAAGTGGTGAGCATGGAATTGGTCTAGTCCAAAAGGAGTACATGGACATCGTCTTTACCCCCTTTGAGCTCGAGTTAATGAAAGGGATAAAGGCCACATTTGACCCCAAAGGAATACTGAACCCAGGGAAGATTATCCCTGATAATCAGGGTTTTATGCCGTAGACTTGAAGATTAAACTGATGTCAAGATTGGTTTTAATGCTTTTACGGGTGATTTCGCGGGTCTAGACCCGCTGACTATCTAAAATCCGTTAAATATCTGTTATATGGATTTTATCCATAGAATATTCTGTGTATATTTGTCAAAGTAATAAGGGCAACCTTTTTACATTAAGAGTTAGTTGAGTTGAGCCGTCCTGGCTCAAACAATTACGATAGTTTTTAGTTTTTCAGTTTAAGCCATTAAGTCCCGCCAACGAGGTGGGACTTTTTGGTTTTATACCGTTTCGTTTCGAAAGGGTAGCATAAATTCGCCCCATGAGCAAAGTGAAGCCAACCATTGCAATTATTGGAGGTGGTGCAGCAGGATTTTTTGCAGCGATAAATCTTGATGTTTCTCCGATGTATTCTGTTGTGATACTGGAGAAATCAAACAAGCTTCTTTCTAAAGTTAAAATCAGCGGAGGCGGAAGGTGCAATGTTACACACAGCTGCTTTGATCCAAAGGAATTGACTGCCTTTTACCCGAGAGGAAAAAAAGAACTGAGGGGCCCTTTTTCACAGTTTCAGCCAGCAGACACATTTGATTGGTTTCTAAAAAGAGGCGTGGATCTGAAAACAGAAAAGGATAATCGTGTTTTTCCAACCACAGATAGCTCACAAACAATTATTGATTGTTTTCTTCGGATAGCAGAAGAAAGGAACATCTCGATACGCTCGCAGTCTGGAGTGGTGAACATAGAAAGGAAGGACAATCTTTGGAAAATATCATTGTCGGATCAATCCGAGTTAGAAGCGGAATATGTCATTGTTGCTGCGGGAAGTAGCCCTCAGTTCTGGGATTTTCTCAAGACTTTTGGTCTTGAGATGAGTCCGCAAATACCTTCTCTTTTTACATTTAATATTGATGATGAAAGATTGAAGCATTTGGCAGGACTATCCGTTCCAAATGGCTTGGTATGCATCCCCTCTTTAAATCAAGAAAGTTGGGGACCCGTTTTAATCACACATTGGGGGATCAGTGGTCCTGGAGTGTTGAAATTATCCAGTTTGGCAGCGACAGAACTATTTCGCTTGAATTATTCTTTTGAGGTGGTAGTGAATTGGGTCGGTATCGAGCAGGAAGAACTTATAGAGCTATTTAAAGAATTAAGGATACAACAGCCCAAGAAAAACATACACACATTTTCTCCCATACCTATACCCATTAGACTTTGGAACTCCTTGATAAATAAGTATATTTCAGAGGCGATGAAATGGGCTGATGTAAGCAACGAACTGATAAGAAAAATGGCAATAGAAATTTGTGCTTGTAAGCTCAATGTATCAGGCAAGTCTACCTTTAAGGATGAGTTTGTGACCGCTGGAGGTGTAGATTTAAAAGAAATAGATTTTAAAACAATGGAATCCAAACGATTTAGCAAAATCTATTTCGCTGGTGAAGTATTAAATATCGATGCATTGACGGGAGGATTCAATTTTCAAGCAGCATGGACGACTTCTTGGATTGCCGCTCAGCATATTTCTTCACGAATAAAAAAATCCGATTAGCTTTGTCTAACTAAATAAAGACCTTATGTCCAATCAACTTCTAAAAGGAAAAAAAGGAATCATCAGTGGAGCCTTGAACAACATGTCTATAGCTTGGAAAGTAGCTGAAAAGGCCTACGAGCAAGGAGCACAAATAGTTTTGACCAACGCTCCTATTGCTATGAGGATGGGAGAGATAAAAGAACTTTCAGCTAAGTTGGGGAATGCACCTATCATTTCTGCAGATGCTACCAATGAGCAGGATTTGGATCAACTCATTTCCCAATCCATGGATCATTTTGGTGGAAAGTTTGATTTCATGTTGCATTCAATAGGTATGTCTCCCAATGTAAGGAAGGGTAGACACTATACAGACTTGAACTATGAATGGTATAAACAAACCCTTGATGTGAGTGCAACAAGCTTGCATAAAATGCTTGCCACTGCTTATAAGAAAGACGCAATAAATGATTGGGGATCGGTTGTAGCCTTAACATATATTGCAGCGCAGAGAATTTTCCCAGACTATAACGATATGGCAGACGCGAAGTCGCTTTTGGAAAGTATCGCTAGAAGTTTCGGCTATCACTACGGCACAGCAAAGAAAGTGAGAATAAATACCATTTCACAATCTCCAACTGTAACTACTGCGGGAAGTGGTGTAAAAGGATTTGACGGATTTATCAATTATTCTGAATCAATGTCGCCACTTGGCAATGCGGATGCAGAAGCATGTGCAGATTATTGTGTGGCTTTGTTTAGTGATTTGACAAGATATGTTACGATGCAAAACTTATTTCACGATGGCGGATTTAGTGTTACGGGAGTAACTCAGAATGTCGTGGAACGCTTCGCAAGTAATGAAGGTTAATGCTATAAGAAGTTTTTCTTGAAGGAAGCCGTGAGCATGCTCACGGCTTTTTCTTTATCCTCTAAAGCCAATCCAAATGGTGGACCATAGGGTGTCTTATTTACATCAATAATATAGATCTTGCCATCACCATGCCGCAATACATCGAGCTCTCCAAAATCAAGTTCAAATTTATTGGCGAAATCAGATATCATAGTTAGCTCTGTATCTGAAAAGATTTCCTTTGGTGAATGAAGCGTTGATGAACTTACATCATTCGTAAATCGAACTTTGTATTCTTTGAATTTTTTATAGCATAAAGGAATCTCACCAGCAATGACGGGTACTCTGAAATCCACTACGTGATGTGCATCGAAGGAATTGTCAATGACAATTTGATAAACAGAGTTTGGATCGGACGACTCAATAGGACAGTCAATGACTTCGCCATCGTGCAAGGCATTTTTATCGCTTTTCCTAACTGCCTTTCCATTGAATGTTGTAGGATCAATTATAGTATTGTATCCAAAAACTTCTAAATGAACATGGTCCACTTTTTTCTTGGAAATATCAAGTACTTTATCATTCAATATTCGATTGGATAAAGAAGCAAAAGTCGTCGGTAAAACACTGTGAGTTTGATCCTCAAAAAAAAGAAATACACGCGCATCAGCAACCAACTTATTGGTTATTCGAAAATTCAGTTGGTCTGCTATCTTGAAAATAGTAGTTCTTTTGCTGGGAAAATCAGGATAAGTAACAATTACGGGCAGTCTGCCATTATTCTTAAATCTTTTGATTAGATCTTTGATATAAAACTTTAAATCCTTCCCCAAGACTTCGAACCAGCTCAACTTATCGTTGTAGTTATTTCTCCAACCCTTTTTCATGACTTCTTCTTCTGGTTGACGTATTCAGTGATGTAATCCTTGGATAAATTTCCTCTAGCAGGGGAATATTCTCTTCCGTAAAAAATTATTTGAAGGTGAAGTTTGTTCCATGATTCCTCTGGAAAGAGCTTTTTAGCATCTTTCTCGGTTTGCTCAACGTTCTTCCCATTCGTCAATTTCCAACGGGTCATGAGTCTGTGGATGTGTGTATCCACTGGGAATGCTGGTACGCCAAATGCTTGGGCCATTACCACAGATGCAGTTTTGTGTCCCACTCCAGGAAATTCTTCCAAGGCTTCGAGGCTATTGGGAACCACTCCATTGTATTTTTCTATTAAAATTTCAGAAAGTCGATGTATGTTTTTACTCTTAGCGGGAGAAAGTCCGCATGGCCTCACAATAGACTCGATTTCGGCAATAGAAAGAAGGACCATATCATATGGATTATCTGCTTTTTTGAAAAGAAGTGGAGTGATTTTATTAACTCGTTCATCTGTGCACTGTGCTGATAAAAGCACAGCAATCAATAATGAATAGGGGTCCTTATGATCAAGAGGAATAGGCGTTTCAGGATACAGTCTTTCTAGTTCGGCACTTATGTAGGCTGCCTTTTCTTTCTTCTTCATTATCTCACTTGAATTTCTTCTGGTCTTTCTTTAGTAAGAAACATTGTATAGTGCCAACCATGTATTCTTAAATCGATGATGTTCTTCTGCTCTGGGAAAAGTTCAAACATGGTTGTATTTCGAATCTTAATTACGGAAGGATTATCTGCGAAAGTGAATTCGAGATAGACCTGGGTCAATTCGGGATCTACTTCTTTTCCGATGAATCTGTAATCCATTTTTCTGTCATTCAAATAAATCTCGAAATGTTTTTGAAGGTACTCGAGAATAAGACGATTGGACTCAGTATCTTCTCTTTCATCTCCTAGAAACAAGTTCTTACTGGGAGAAATCGCATTTTGAAGATCATCTGTAAATAGCTTACAAATCATTTCGTAATTACCCGTTCTTGCATTGTATTCCACAATATTATTTGACACATAGAATTTATGAGGGACGAATCCCATCAATGGTAATAACAATATGAATAAAAGGTACTTCATGGGTGTAAATATAATCTCTAACACTACTATTTTTGAGCCATTATGAGTACACTAACACAAGCTGATGTTGAATTAGCTAGCAATCTCATCAAAAATGCGAATAACATTGTGATTACAAGTCATAAGTCCCCTGATGGTGATGCAGTAGGCTCCTCACTGGGAATGTACCATATTCTCAAAGAATTTGGAAAAGATGCCCAAGTGATTTTACCCGACGGGCTTCCAGAGTATCTCTCATTTTTGCCTGGAAGTGAGAGTATTATCTTCTTTGACCAACAGCCGGAAGTTTCTAACAAGTTCATTCAAGAAGCTGATTTGATCTTCTCATTAGATTATAATGTTTTGCATAGAACAGGAGAAGAAATGGGCGTAGCATTGAGTGCATCGAAGGCCTCATTTATTCTAATTGATCACCATCAGCAGCCTGGGAGCTTTCCGGCTGTTACATATAGTGACACCAGTGCTTGCAGCACATGCGAGATGGTCTATAATTTTTCACAACACTTAGATCCGTCTTATGTGCTTGGAAAAAATGCAGCGGAGTGTGTTTATTGCGGTATTATGACAGATAGTGGGTCTTTTCGATTTCCTTCCGTGAGTCCGCATACGCATCGCGTGGTAGCAATGCTTATTGAAAATGGTCTGGATCACGCAGCTATTCATCGAGCAGTATATGATACCAATTTGCTCGATCGTTTAAAATTGATTGGTTATGCCCTGTCCGAAAAGCTTGTAGTATGGGAAGAATTGATGACAGCGGTTTTGCCATTGACTGCGGAAGAATTGGTTCGATTTAACCATCGTCCTGGTGACACAGAAGGTTTGGTGAATCAAGCCCTTAGCATAAAAGGTGTGAAGGTCGCTGTTTTCATTCGAGAAGGAAAAAACGAATTGAAGTTCTCATTCCGGTCAAAAGGAGGATTTGATGTAAATAGTTTTGCCCGCAACGGATGGAACGGCGGAGGTCATATCAATGCCGCTGGCGGAAGAACAACAGAATCAATGGAAATAGCGTTGCAACGATTAAAAGAAGAACTCAGTCAAGTGTCTGATCTTATAAAAAAATCATGAGGATATTTACTTTAATAATATTTGTTCTTGTTTGGGGGTGCAATGGTTGCAGCGATCATCAGCATCACGCACAAACCAATGACAAGGCTCAATTGGAAAAGGACTTAATTGAGTTTAATAAGTCGCTTCACAATGAGGAGACAAAGCGTATCAAGGCCTTTATTTTGGATAAGAAGTGGCCAATGGTCGAGACGTCGACGGGTTTGCAATACTGGATTTATGAACTTGGTTCAGGAGAGAATGCCAAAAACGAACAAATAGCAGAGATAAGTTATACTGTCCAATTGCTCGATGGCAAAGAAGTGTATTCGGCCGACGAGAAAAATCCAGGCTCATTTCGTATCGGAAGAGACAATGTTGAAAGTGGATTACATGAATTGATTTTATTGATGAAACTTGGGGATCGAGCAAAAGTTATTCTACCCAGTCATTTGGCATTTGGATTAACGGGGGATTCTGAAAAAATCCCGCAAAGCACAACGCTGGTTTATGACATCAAACTACTTTCATTAAAATGAGATACATTTTTTTATTTATTACAGGAATATTCTTTTTGGCATGTAAAGAAAAGCATCCGGGTTTTTCGGAAATAGAGAAAGGGTATTATAAGAAGTTGATTGTGCTCGGGGATGATGATAAGTCGGCCATTCTTAGTAGTTATCTTGGTATAGAAGTATTATTGTTCCCAGACTCCTCTGAACGAAAAGCTACTTACTTACTCTGTCGGCCAGAGGAATTATATAGGTATTTTAAAGGAGAGAAACTTCTCATGGAAATTAACTCTATGAAACAAGGCGAGATTGCTCGTTTCATTGTTCCAGGAAGAGAAGCGGTAGAACTTTTCAGCACAGATAGTGCGACATTAAGTCTCCTTGAACATGCAGAATATCAAGTAGTGATGGAGAAACGATTCAAAGATCAGGATAACATTTGCACCTTTTTTATGCACAAAGCCCAAGAATCGATGATATCTGAAGAAGACGCCATTCGACTTTGTCAGAGCACTCTCAACAAAGAATGGGAAGATTTTGGAGACGTCTCCATTTGCTTCATAGAACAGACTGAAGGAGATAGCGTGAAAGCGGGAAGAGATATCTCCATTGAGTACAATACATATTGGCTCGATGGAACACGAAAAGATTCTCTGACACAGATGGCCATGAATTTTGGAAAGCCAGGTCAACTCATCCCTGGACTTCAATATGGTCTTTCATTAATGAAAAAAGGGGAGAGGGCTTTGATTTATATGCCCAGTTCTCTTGCTTTTGGAGAGGAGGGAAGCAATACAGGGATTATTCCCCCGAGGACTCCTGTCTATTTTGATGTTAAAATACTGGATGTTAAAAATAAATAGGGCGATATAGGAAACAACATGCTCTTGCTTTCGTTTAAGAAAGCAACTCTATGCGCAAATACTATCTGATACTGTTTTTGAGTCTTTTTTGGAAGAATTTCTATTCCCAGGAACAAGCAGGTATCGCAGGTAGCACAAGGGCTCCACTGAATACGCTCTTTTCCAATCCTTCATCTATAGTCGATTCCAGAGCATTTCTGGAGGTGAACTTGATTGGAGCGAATGTTTTTGCAAGGAACAATTTGGTTTTTATTCCATCGGAGTTTACCAGAATATCTAGTATTTCTCAAATGAGAGAGCCAGGACTGAGTCTTGGCCGTGACTCGTATAGGGCTTATGCCGATGTTATGATACATGGGCCAAGTGTTTATTTCGCTATTCAATCCCACAGTTTTGCAGTTTTCTCTAATGCCCGAGTTGTATCTGATGCGCGTGGTATTGACGGAACATTGGCCACGTATCTAAATGAAGGGTTTCAACATGCGCCCTTGATGGGGAGAAATCATACCTCCAGAAATCTGAGAGCCCATGCTTTAGCTTGGGCAGAGGCTGGAATTTCTTATGGTACAATAATCTCGAGACAAGGGAATATGATCGTACAAGGAGCGGCTTCAATAAAGCGACTTTGGGGCGTAGCAGGAATAGGACTGCGCATTGATGAATGGAGTTATATCGTTCGAGATAGCAGCACCATTGAAACCAATGTTTTTCGAGGGGAATACGGTTTTAATGATCCTACAAGTAATACATGGAACAATGGTCGAGGCTGGAGCACGGACCTGGGGTTAACCTGGAAAATGCGAAAAGATGATTCGGATAACTATACGCCTCATGATCCTTGTACTGATGGAGATTATATCTATCGGATAGGAATAAGTTTGTTAGATGTGGGAAGAATTCGTTTTAATGAGCCGACATTCCGAAATGTGTTTGACCAAAGCGAGCAAAGTGAATGGAACGACTTCTCAAACACGCAGGTAGAGGACGGTGAGAATATTGATAGTTTACTTACGACGGGTTTCGGTGCGGCACAGGACAACTCCGATGCGCGCCCATTAAGGATGTTTCTTCCAATGGGAGTTTCTGTTCAAGCGGATTATAATGTGTGGAAGAACGTATATGTTTTTGGAGCCATAACGGCTGGCATTCCTTGGCTAAATAATCTGGGCGTGCAGCGTGCATCAAGTCTTTCTGTGGTGCCTCGATTCGAAATAAAGAGATTTGAATTTTCTCTTCCAATTAATCTTCATGAATTTCGACATCCTTCTATGGGTGCGTGTATTCGAATCAATTCAATTCTCATAGGAAGCGATGACCTTTTGGGAATTCTCCTAAGGCGCAATGTATACGGAGCAGATATTTATTTTTCTCTAAAGTATACCATGTTCAAACATTGGGCATGTGATAAAAGGGAGAAAAAGGGCAAACCTAAAATAAAAAGATCGCGGAGTTTTGAGCCAGTTCCTTGTCCCTCTTGGTGATTTGTTGAAAGTGTAGTACTTTCGAAGCATGATCGTGTATGAAATGTACTTTAGTTCCCAAGCTGTGGAGTCCTTCCGTGAGATTGTGGCGCACACGCAAGAGGTTTCATTGATTGCCGCTGAAAAGCTTAGGGCTAAGATTTTCCATAAATTACATCTTGTCAGACATCATCCTATACAAGGGAGCAAAAGCATTGAGATTGGTGCTTTAGAAGGCAATTTTAGACTAGCAACGGCACTCAACGTTAAGATATACTATAAAGTAGAGAAAGACAAAGTGATCGTTTTAGATATGCTATTGGACAAAGAGGCTAAATCTGCTTAAATCAAGCCTGTGATCTATTTGCTATCCTCGATTCTATATACAGGATATCGAAACGCACTCTTTTCGTAGTATTCTGAGTTCTTATACACCCAGTATAGCTGCATCCAATGTTCTTGCATCTCCGGATCTGTCGTCATTGCAAGATCGAATCTCGCTTTTAATGCAGGATTCTGTTGAAGCAATTCAGCCGCTTTCTCCTCGAATACGTAGTCACTGAACCATTCTTTTTGTTGTAAAACGTTATCAAAAAAATTCCAAGAAAAGAAACTGTCTTTGGATTTAGGCTCAAGCGTCTCTATAATATACCGAATCGCAGGTTGCCTCACCGGAATGAGGTAATCACCTTCAAAGAAGTGAATCCTCATGCGTTCCAATTTGGTTTGTACTTTTGAGTGAAGAAAATGTCCCTCGTAGGCTGTGGAGTTTGTTTTAAGGTTGAATAAATAATAACCCGTTACATCCATGAGTGTGTCAGACTTCATTCGAAACATATCTACATTGTTTGCTTTGAGTCTCTCAATAACTTCTTCCCACGCTTGTGGCACTAGGTAAAAATCAGGAACACTTACAGTATCCGTAGGCCTATATTTTCGAAAAAAAGGAATTTCTTTCTCATAAGGTTTGCTTCGATCATATCTTAAACGCTCACCTGTGCCAACAAGCGATGGTTCAACTACCGCCTCATAGCCTTTGAATTTGAGTTTAGATACACAATCCTGTTCAAGTTCATAATTGAAAACATATTCATTAATATTCATCCATCTATTAATGCTCGCTTCCTTTTCTTTTAAAATTATAGAAGCATTGTTATTCATATACTTTATGGCCTCTACTAGAAATTGATAGGTGCTTTCAACTCTCGAATCGTACGGCTTTAGCATGTGTGTTTCAGTTGTAAATCCAATGGTGTGATGGAGGGCAGCATAACCAGTGGCAAAACGAGGGGTTTCCAGAAAATCAGCAATACCTGTTTCAGGAGTTTTTCCCATGTGATTCACATAAGGTGCCATTTCATGTCCCGCTTTTTTCATTGCTTGAAACATATACTCTTCCATGCGTTGAACCGCGGCATTTAGAGGCTTTGCAATTTTATCACTTTGAGTAGAAATCAATGTCATTACATATGGGTAATCGGCACCATTACTAACATGTGTATCGATCAATATATGAGGTGAAATTGAACTGAATAAAGATGAAAATGTAAGTGCGTTTTTAGAATCACATTTAATAAAGTCCCGATTGAGATCAAGGTTCTTACTATTTGCGCGGAATCCGTACTCTGAAGGTCCATTCTGGTTAGAGCGGCTATATCTATTTCTCAATAAAGCTCCATCCACATTGTAAATTGGAATAACACAAATGATAACAGAGTCCAACAAAGAATGGAGTACATTTTTAGGATCAAGTACTTCTTTACAAAACATCAGTGATGCGTCGACACCATCAGGTTCACCAGCATGAATGGCATTGTTGATGAGAAGAATGGGCTTGGAAGAACCTAGGCGCTCAGGAAAGAAGTTCATTTCCTTATTTATGACAAAAAGATGAAGTGGTTTTCCAACATCTGTTATGCCGTAGGAATTAATTTGAGCGTAAGAATACTTTCGATCGAGCTCCGTATAAGCATCGATCACTTCTCTCCAAGTGGGGGTATTATTTCCAGAAAATGTAACATGTTGTGCTGAGGCAAAAAAAACGAATAGGGTATTGAGTATTAAAAAGATGCTTTTTTTCATTCCAAATGGATGTCAAATTCGCAACAAGTGTAATCATTTGTGTTTTAACTTTCGACCGTGAAGTTTGATTTTTCGCCAAATACGAATATAGAACCCAAAAAAGGTCAGGTGCTGCTTTCAGAACCTTTCCTCAATGATCCTTATTTCAAAAGGACCGTCGTTTTATTGTGCGAACACAATGAAGAGGGCTCATTTGGTTTTGTTTTAAACAACTATATAGACGTCGAGCTAAACCAAATCATGGAAAACATGCCTGCTTATGAGGGTAAGATTAGCATTGGCGGCCCGGTTCGAAATTCCAATCTTTATTACATACACACCTTGGGAAATCTAATTGAAGATAGTATAGAGATTCTGCCAGGTGTTTACATGGGAGGTAATTTTGAAACCTTAAGAAAGCTCATGTTTAACGGAAAAATAACTCCTGAACAAGTGCGCTTTTTTGTTGGCTATTCAGGATGGTCTCCACAACAGCTAAAGAACGAAATAGATACGCAATCATGGTTTGTGGCCGACGTGAATCAAGAGACCGTCATGAATACCTCCATCCCAGATTTATGGAAGGTTATTATGTTAAAGATGGGCAGAAAGGGCCAAATGATTGCTAATATGCCAGAAGATCCAAGTTTGAATTAAAGAAAAAAGTATCGCAATTGCGATACTTTTTTCTTGTCATTTAAGAATTTAAAAATGGATATCGATAATCTCTTGGTGGTACAAACGTTTCTTTAATCGTTCTTGGTGAAACCCAACGAATCAAGTTCAAATAACTACCTGCTTTATCATTTGTACCGCTTCCCCTTGCACCTCCAAAAGGTTGCTGACCAACCACTGCTCCAGTGGGCTTATCATTGATGTAGAAATTTCCTGCGGCATTTTCCAAAGCCTTTGACGCCTCAGCAATCGCGTAACGATCCGCCGAAAAAATAGCGCCCGTTAACGCGTAAACCCCTGTATTGTCAACTAGTTTCAATGTTTCTTGCCATTTCGAATCTTCGTAGACATAGATGGTAATTACAGGACCAAAGATTTCTTCAACCATGGTCTTAAAATAAGGATTGGTTGTGACCACTATTGTTGGTTCAATGAAATAACCTACGCTATCGTCATAACCGCCTCCAGCTATAATTTCAGCATCACTTTGTGACTTAACATAATCGATATAACCAGCAATTTTCTTGAATGCACGTTGATCAATGACTGCATTCACAAAGTTACCAAAGTCAATTGGACTACCCATCTTGAAGCTTTGTGCATCTGCAACTATTAATTTCTTTATATCATTCCACAGAGACTGAGGAATGTAAGCACGTGAAGCAGCACTGCACTTTTGACCTTGAAATTCAAAGGCGCCTCTTGATATGGCTGTGGCTACTTCACTCGCATTTGCTGAAGGGTGGGCGACGATAAAATCTTTGCCGCCAGTTTCTCCGACAATACGAGGATAGCTTCGATATATATCAATGTTGTTACCGATTTCTCGCCATAAATGCTTAAACACAGCAGTGCTTCCGGTGAAGTGTAAACCCGCAAAATCAGGATGTTTGAATATCACCTCTCCGGCAACAGGACCGTCTACGGTAATCATATTGATAACCCCATCAGGAACTCCAGCCTCTTTAAATAAATCCATGATAACTTTTGCGCTATACACTTGACTATCTGCAGGCTTCCATACCACTACATTGCCCATCAGAGCTGGAGCAAGACAAAGATTCGCAGCTATGCTAGTGAAATTAAATGGAGTTAAAGCAAAAACAAAGCCTTCGAGCGGTCGGTATTCCATGCGATTCCAAATTCCGGGCTGTGATCCAGGCTGATCTCTGTATACCTGAGCAGCATATGCCACGTTGAATCGGAAGAAGTCAATCATCTCACATGCGGCATCTATCTCTGCTTGGAAAGCATTCTTGCTTTGACCCAGCATTGTTGCTGCATTCATTTTGGCTCTGTATGGGCCTGCGAGCAATTCAGCCGCTTTCAAAAAAATAGCTGCTCTATGCTCCCAACTCATCTGACTCCATTGCTCTCTTGCTTTCAATGCGGCATCAATGGCCATCTTTACATGAGATTGATCTCCATAATTCATGTAACCAATAATTTTTTGGTGTTCATGAGGAGGACTCAATGGCTTTTTGTTAGAAGTATGAATTTCTTTTCCACCGATAAACATCGGTACATCTATAGGGTTAGAATTGTACAATTCATTATAGGCATCTTGGAGATGAATGCGCTCTGGGCTGCCAGGAGTATATCCCTTTACAGGCTCGTTCAGTGGGGGAGGGATTTGAAAATATCCGTTGGACATGTTTTTTTTTGTTCAAATGTATAGGGTAGAAGGACTGTATTACAACTTTTAAATAAGTTTTGCTATTAGTTCATCAAGATTTCGAAACCGTATTTTTTAAAGTTTTCGCTCTTTTTCGTAATAACGACTTTACCCTGATTCGCTTCAAAGGAAGAACCGTTGAAAGCGTTTAGATTATCGAGATTCAAACCTTTTGGAATAACAAGTTCCAATGGTGCATCATCCTTAGTTTTCGAAAATATAACTATGGCGGTTTTATCGAAATAATTTCTCAAGAAAACAAAGTTTTTTCCTTGACAAGAGATGGTTCTAAAGTCACCATAGCTGAATGCTAAAGAAGAATTTCTGGCTTTAACAAGCAAAGACGTAAGCATTTTTAGCTCGGACTGGTTAGCATTAAGGCCATCAAAAAGCATCATTCTCCTGTTATCGGGGTCATTGGCTCCTGGCATAGCTATTTCGTCTCCATAGTAAACACACGGTATGCCAGGAACAGTCATTAAGAATGCCTGAAGAGCTCCCATTTTATAAAATCCTTGGTCACTTCTGTTTTCAATGTTTCTAGTCCAGCCGGCCAACTTTGGATCCTCTTCAAACTTTACACTTCCATCGGCATAAGAGGTAAATCGAGTGCGATCTTGATTGCCAGTAATATTTCCCATGAGGTGATGGGAGCCGTAGCTGTATAAACTTTGTTGCAACACCCTATTAAGATTTTCAAAACCAGTTTGATCTTTGGCAAAAGCATCTACCATAGCATCATATAGATTGAAGTCGAACTGAGCGTCGAGTATACCACTTCCCAAATAACTTCCTATCAACTCTGGATTTCCATAAGTTTCTCCAATTTGATAAATCTTCTTTTCCGATTCATTCTTTACTTTATAGGTTAACTCCTGCCAAAATTCATTAGGAATATGCTTTGTAGCGTCATGACGAAATCCATCAAGATCATAATTTTTCACCCAATACATAGCGCTATCTGTTAAGGCTGAAACGACCTCTGGTTTTGAAAAGTCCAAGGTTGGTAGAAAGGTATCAAACCAGGTGGTGAGTCGATGCTCGTCCCACTTCTCTGTATTCATTGTTCCATCGGGCAAGTATAGTGGAGTGAACCAATCCGGCTTGTCCTTTACAAGCGGATGATCATTGTGCAAATGATGAGCGACATAATCCAAAATTACATTCATGTTGTTTTCATGAGCTACTTGAATGAGTTCTTTAAATTCACTATCAGAACCAAATCGGTCATCTATAGAGGTCAGAGCTGTAGGCCAATATCCGTGGTATGCTGAGAATTTACTATTTACTCCTTTATTCCATAAGCCCCAAGCACCTTCAGCATTGCGTGAGATAGGAGAGACCCATATTGTATTGATTCCTAAATCTCTGAAATAGCCACTTTTAATTTTTTGAGTAATACCGGAGATATCTCCCCCCATATTATTGGCTTGAGGTAAAATTTCCTTGTCCTCAGTAGGACGATTATTCTTTTTGCTTCCATCAAAAAATCGATCCACCATCATGAAGTACATCACCGATGAATGCATGTCTGTGCGTGAAAGTTGCTCGCTGGACTTTATGACCTCTCCTCGATTTAAAGGGATAAGTAGGTCATTGCTTCTCCTTTGGCCATTATCTGCAAAAACACGAATGAAGGACCTTTCAAAGTTTTTAGCAGACTCAGGTATAAAAATTTCGCATGTATCAGATATTCTTTTAATGTCTAATAAACTGTTCTCAAAATATGCGATTAAATTCTGAACTTCTTTAGAAGCTAGAAAAACTACTTTATTACTTGAAGCTTTTAAGGTCGTTAAAGTACCAGGTTCGCTATTTTCACTTCCCACCACAAAAACATTATTCAATCCACCCATTCCATTGTCGGCTGTAACAGTGTTGTTTTTATCCAACATTTCTTTATCTCCTTCCCAAATGCGGTATTGATACCTACCGGGCTCAAGCAACAAAGTCCTTTTCCATGTATCCCCTTCTTTGGCAAGCACACCAGCTTGACGATTCCAACCGTTCATACTTCCAGATAAATAGACCATCTCAGGTATATTCGGCGAAGTGTATGTAAATATGTACTTTAATTTTTCTGACTTAAAAACAGGGATGTCATGCTTGATACCTTGGGCATAAACACTCAAATTGGAAATCAAAGGTGTCGAATCTAGGGACACCAACTTAATGAGACCATCAACGCTGACTTGGATTTGACTACCCTGCCAAAGGACACTATCCAATTTATAAGAGGATAAAAAATAATCTTTCATTCTAACAGAAGTAGTGTCCGGGGACAACCGGATGGGCGAGGCCAAGCCTTTGATCAGTGATTTGTATTCGGTTTCAACTTTGGCCTGCTGTGTGTTTTTACACGCAACAATCGCCACGATGAAAATAGGAAGTAAAAGATATTTCTTCATTTGGAAAGTTTGATTTTAACCATGCGGTCTTTACCCTGCATGTCTTTGTATACCTCTAAAGTTGCAATTGGATATTTATCTTTCAGTGCTGTCAATTCCGCCGCGAAGGATTCATGGATTTCAAAAAACACTACTCCATCATCATGCAGGTACTTCTGTGCCAAGTGTAGAATTCTTTCAAAAAAAATCAATGGGTGCTGATCTTCAACAAACAAAGCTAGGTGTGGCTCGAAATCAATAACACGACTGGATAAAGATCCTTTCTCACGCCACGGAATGTACGGCGGGTTACTTACAATTACATCGTACTTCTCCGGCAAAACTGAAGAGTTGAGTGCATCCAGCTTGAAAAGGTTTATATGTAATTTCGTTCTTTCAACATTTCTTTTGGCGATATTCAATGCCATCTCCGATACATCGCATGCAGATACTTTCCAGTTGGGCCGAAGACTTTTGATTCCGAGAGCGATGCAACCTGAACCAGTTCCTATGTCCAAGACCGAACATTCATTCGATTCAATATCGGAACAGATCTTTCCCACCAACTCCTCCGTTTCGGGCCTTGGAATCAAAACATCTGGACCTACTATTAATTCCAACCCAGCGAAAAAGGATTTGCCAGTGACATATTGCACGGGCTCTCCTTTAAGCAATCTTTTCGTCGCAAAATGAAGCTTGAGTATTTCCGATTCAGATAAACGATGTTCTGCTTTAGAAATCAGATCTGTTGCATTGATGCCGAGGATATCAAAAAAAAGAATCTTCACCAACTGTGAAGATTCTCTTTCATCATAAAATGCCATCAAACGCTCTCGGATTGAACCTCTGAGTGCAGATAAAGTATTTGTTTGAATATGTTGATTCACTATTACTTCACAAAAACTTGATACCCGTATCCGGGGAGTTTTACATCTCCTTTTGAATAAATGCTAAGTGTTTGAGTATTGAAGATACTCTTAAAATCTCCCGCGGGAAGATCTTCTAAGAAATCAATCTTTTGGGGTTTATCTGAGAAGTTGAGCAGTACAATTACTTCATTGCCTTCTACTTTTCTTGAGAAAGCAAAAATCAGGTCATCATTTGATGTTTTGATGCGTCGAGCTCTACCACCCAATTCGCCGTTCCAAAGAGCTTTGTTCGAGTGATGAGCTTCGAAAAGTTTTCTATAAAGGTCTTGATAAGGATATCCGTTCCATTGAACGGTATCTTTATCAAAGAACCTCAAACGGTGTGGCTGTCCATCAGGGCGCTGTTCGCCACCTTCTTGGCCTGAGTACACTAACGGCATACCCGCAATGGTCATGGCTAACACATCGTATACTGGTCTTGCTTTGCCCAATCGTTCAAATCCAGTTCCATTCCATGTATTCTCATCATGATTGGTGGTAAAGTACATACGGTATGCATTTTTTGGAAATGCGGTGTCCTGTCGCTCTAAATACTTCTCTATTTCATTGAGTTTTTTCTTACCCTTAGCAATATCGTTCATGATGTGCATAAACTCCCAAGTGTAGCTCATATCAAAAGCACGTAAATGATGCTCCTTCATTTCTGCCTCTGCTAACATAAACACAGGTTTCAAGCTATCTAATGCGATACGAGCACTATCCCAAAAATCTGTAGGAACCATCATCGCCACGTCACAACGGAATCCATCAATGTCGCATTCTTTCACCCAATATTTCATAGCGTCGATCATCGCCGCACGCATTTCAGGCTTGTCGTAATTCAGATCAGCCACATCCGACCAATCGGGTACAGGGGGCACTGGATTACCTAATGAATCCAAGACGTACCAATCTTTATGAGTGGTAGTCCATACTGCATCAAAAGCAGTGTGATTTGCTACCCAGTCAATGATGACCTTCATACCTTTCGCGTGAGCAGAGGAAACAAATCTTTTAAAATCTTCTAAAGTTCCATATTCTGGATTCACCGCTTTATAATCTTTCACACTGTAGTAGCTACCCAGTGTTCCTTTTCTGTTGACCTGTCCAATGGGATGAATGGGCATCAACCACAAAATATCTACACCAAGACTATCTAATCTGGATAAATCTCTTTCCAATGCTGCAAAGTTTCCTTCAGGGGTATGTTGCCTCACATTGACTTCATAAATCGTTGCATTTTTACTCCACTCAGGGTGACGTAAAACCTTGGATTCGGCTGAACCAATGATCTCTCCTTTGGCCGTAGAGTCGGGAGGAGTGTTTCCTGTACAAGCGCTGGCAAACAATGCTACGCCTAAAGCAATGGTGTATATGATTTTCATGGGTTGATTTGTTCCCCACAAACATAAGTGTATTTTTTACACTTCAAAAATCAGACTTTGATACCAATTACTAAAACATCGTCTACTTGTTCACAACTACCTTTCCATGATTCAAAGTACGATTCTAAGCAGCGCTTTTGAATTGACATGGGAAGATGCAGTACTTCTTGAATAGCACCGCGCATTCTGTTATACTTCATTTTCTTTCCCATTGGGCCACCAAATTGATCCGCAAATCCATCGCTAAACAAATAAACTATATCCCCTTGGTTCAATTCCATTTCATGAAGGGTGTACTCCTTGGAAGGACTAACGCCACCTACAGGATATTTATCTCCCTTAATCGGCACGAATGCGAAGGACCCATTAGCTTCTTTACGAAATATCCAAATAGGGGAGTTTGCACCGGCAAATTTCATTTTGATTTCCCCAGAATGTTTGTATTCAATACTACAGACGGAGGCTTCCATTCCATCAAAAAGATCTGTCTTCCCTTTTCGTAGATTCTCCTTTAGAATGGAGTCTACCTGAGTGAGCACTTTATTTGGACTCACTAAATTAAACTGGTGAAGAGCGCGAGATAAAGCGCTGCCCGCAAGCATACTCATCATAGCACCCGGAACACCGTGTCCTGTGCAATCACACGCTGCTATTAAGTGAACTGTTCCTGTTCCTTCATTCGTTTTAACTGTGGCATTCTCTGCCCAGTAAAAATCTCCCGCAACAATATCTTTTGGGTTGTAATAAATGAAGGACTGTGGAAACATTCGAGAAAACGTATCGTCATGCGGCAAGGTGGCATTCTGAATAAGCTTCGCATAACGCAGTGAAGAGGTAATCTCTAAATTTTTCTGCTGAAGAAGTTCTTGCTTATTCAATAATTCAGCCGTTCTGCTTTGAATCAATTGAGAAAGGTGAGTATTCATGTAAGTTAGCTCTTGCTCATACTGCACTTTATCATTAACTGAATTTACGAACGATAAGATTTCACATAGGTTTCTCACAAATTGAATTTCATAGTGCTTCCAAACTCTAGCTTCCGAAGTTTGCTCAATTTGAAGGACACCAATGGGACTGCCATTGTACACTACGACAGAAGAAATAAAAGACTTTATTTCCATTGGTACGATATACGATTCTTTAAGATCTGCATGTCCGGCAATAACTGAAACATCATGTCCAACGAGAATATGTTCGTTTTCAATTATTTCAAACAAATGAGGGAATCGTGCTCTTTCGAATTTCTTTCCCTTCAAAAGATCAATTTTCTCTTGAGTTCTAGAAAACTCACATTGTAGGAACTCTCTTTCTGAATCGAAGCTCCAATAGGAGAAATTCTCTGCGTCTAAACAGTCCTTAACCGCTTCACTAAATAAATCATACGTCTCTTTTACAATTCCTTTTTGAACTACATCTGATCGATGAAGTCGCAAAAGCGTGTTTTTGATCAGATATTGTGATGCAAGTTCATTTTTTTCTTCGGTCACATTGTGTAGCATTCCACTTATCTCGAATACACCCTGCACAAACCGAACGGTTGCATTGACTCGTACCCATCGTTGCACATGATCATTTCCCATGAGTACTACCTCATCTTCCCAGTTTTTAGACATTGAAATGGATTCAAAGAATGAATCTTTAAGTCTTTTCATCTGATGAGCGCTGACGTTTTCAAGAATTGATTTAGGGTCGTTGCGCAGTCGATCATTTTCAATTCCTAAGGTTGAATGAGCGCCATCTGAAAAATAGGCGAATTCAACTTTTCCATTGAGTCTAATGCTTACCTGAAATAGCAATCCAGGTATGTTATCTGTAATTTGCTTGAATCCAAGTAAGTAACGTAAAAGGTCTTTTTCAGCTTTGTGAATGCTGTCGGGATCACAGATGGCTACCAAAAGCAATTTTTGATGCTTGTTTAACAACGGATGCAACATTCCTTTTAGAACCACTGCGTTGCCTTTATTGTCTAGAACTTCTAAATTTTGAAAGGAGTTCTTTTTTCGTCTTGATGTGTAAAGTTTCTGTGAGGACACATGCGGCAAGATGTCCACTAAGGACCTGCCCATTTTATAGTTCTCAAAACCGGTATTCTTGGATAAATCGAAAGACAAATAAGACACCGTATCGTCTATACAAAAAAGAAAATGCTGCGGGGAGTATTCAAAGTAAGGTGGAAGGTGTGTATCAAGATTTTTAAGCTGCTCAAAGGCGTTGACTTCTTCGGATACATTTCTTACAAATAAAATAAGCCCTTCAAGTTCTACATAATGCGCTTTAATTACAGACAATCTAAAATAACCCAAACTTTGAAAGCCTTTGCTGTAATGGACTAACGTTTCTTCAAATTCATTGAAGCTTTTGTCCTCACAATAGCTTAAAAATTCAATGAGGTGTTTTCTAGAATCCGATTTTAATAGTTCATATAAAATCGATAGCTGTCCTTTGCCTCTGAGTTCCGCCCTCCAATCTCTAAGATGAATGAAGGCCCCGAAATCACTTAACAGCAATTTCTGTATGTCCTGATGTGGAATTTGTGAATATGCCATGGATCCCTAGGGTGTTAAGTGATTATCAATTTAAGATGATTAACAAATAAACCCTTGGTTGGAAAGTATAAGTTAGTCATAGGCGGGAAGGTTTAAAACACAATCGAATATAACGAAATAGAACATAAACACAAGTGTTTTTAGCCTAATGCTAAAAAAACATAGACCAATTCTTTTCCTAGATGGACAAGGGTTTCGAAAGCACTATTTAGGATAAAAATACCTTTATGCCAGAAAAAGTCTAGTTCAAACCAATCAGGCGTGTTTTAAGCAACAAAAATGCAATTTTCATAGAAGTTGAAGTCCATTTTCACATGGCTTGTCTGGCACGGCCAAGATGACCTCCTTGGAATTATCTCTCACTAGCCCCAAAACAAGCACCTCGCTCCATATTTTTCCAATTTTCTTCTTGTGAAAATTGGTGATGGCAATGACTTGCTTGCCAATTAGTTCTTCGGAAGAGTAACTTATGGAAAGCTGCGCACTGGTGGATTTTATTCCGTAAGGCCCAAAGTCAATCTTCATGGCATACGCAGGATTTTTTAAGCCTGTATTAACTACACAGCTTATAATCGTACCCACACGTATGTCCAAATTCTCAAATACCGAAAAGTCCACAAAGTCTTGTTTCATAAAAATCCCACCTTTTCCTACGAATGTAGCATGTTCTATTTTAAGTTTGACCTATGAAAGAACGTTTAGATTTTTCTGAGTTCTCGCCTTCTACAAGGGACCAATGGATGAGGGTTTTAACAAAGGAACTAGGAGAAAGGCCTTATGATTTCTTAAAATGGTCGCCATTGGAAGGCCTATTGCTAGAACCTTATTATACACATTATAATAGTATCTTTAATGCTGTTTCGACTCCGGAAAAAGACACCATGATTGCGGAGTCTTTTCTACTTTCTAGACTAGATTCCAGCGAGCCTATTCTTCGAAGTTTGGAGCAAGGAGTGAATCACTTGACAGTCGTGCTTGACGACAACAAAGACTTCAGACAGATCACGGAAGGAGTTTTTTTCGAATACATCCATACGACTTTACAACTGGAAGAAAAGAACTTACAAGAAGGTCTTAAGATAGTTGAACAGTTTATTTTTGCCAATTCCTCTATCCTTAGAGATTATAGCTTTAGTGTAAGAATTCCATTGAGTTCGTTACAAGATGTTTCCCTCATTAGGTCTTTGTCTTCGGTTTTGAAATCATCTAAAAACAAATTCAAGCCGTTTGTTATCGATACAACAAATCTAGGTCACTTTGGAATGGACGTAGCTCTTCAAGTAAGCACGGCCTTATCGGCAGGCAGAAGAACCTTAGATATTCTAATCGAGGAAGAAAAGTTCACAGTGGATGACGCTCTGGCCGCCATTGGGTTTCATTTTGCGACTTCTACGGGGTATTTTCAAGAAATGTCCAAGTATATTGTCTTTAGAACTCTTTGGTCAACTATTGCCCAGTCCTACCATCCTGAACACACATGTTCTCAGCATACTCAAATAACCACCGTTTCTTCGTTGTTTACTTATTCATCAATTGATGCTTATAACAATATGCTTCGTGCTACCTCGCAATGCATGAGCGCGTATTTAGGTCAAGCAGACAGTATAGAGGTTTTGGGTTATGATAGAATAGATCAGAATAGTGAACAGGGAAAAAGATGGGCGCGAAACATTCTGCATTTATTGGTGGAGGAAAGTCATTTCAAAGAGTCTAGAAATGCCGCGGAAGGTGCTTTCTTTATCAATCAACTAAATTGTGAGTTGGCCGAGGTTGCTTGGAGTAAATTCAAAGAGGTAGAGGTTCAAGAAAATTCCTCATTTTTAATGGGCATCCTCTCATTGATAAAATTCCAAAATGATTTACAAAAACAAAAGTATAATCGCACCGAAAAATCATTGGTCGGCGTAAATAAATTCCCTAATAAAATGGAGGTGTTAAAGAATACTCCTTCGAATGAATTTTCTTTTAGAGCCGCTTTTGATATGGAAAATAAATACGTAGAGGAGGGTAGATCATGAAAGACTGGTCGGGTGTTTCTATCCCCATAGCGAGAGTCGATGAGAAAAGAGAGTCTGCATCATACGGTGCTGGTACGCCGCCATTTCTCAGAGGTCCCTACGCAAGCATGTATACCATTCGTCCCTGGACTATTCGTCAATATGCTGGATTTAGCACAGCAGAAGCGTCGAATGCTTTTTATAAAAGAAACTTAGCCGCTGGACAAAAAGGTCTTAGTGTTGCTTTCGATCTTGCAACTCACCGGGGATATGATAGCGACCATCCAAGAGTAAAGGGAGACGTTGGTAAGGCCGGTGTGGCCATCGACTCTATTCTGGATATGAAACTACTTTTTGATGGAATTCCATTGGATGAAATGTCCGTGAGTATGACCATGAACGGTGCAGTGATTCCAATCCTTGCGTTTTATATCGTTGCTGCGGAAGAACAAGGTGTTTCGCCAGACAAGTTAAGCGGTACCATTCAGAATGATATTCTTAAAGAATTCATGGTACGAAACACGTATATCTATCCTCCTGAGCCCAGCATGCGCATTATTAGCGATATCTTCGAGTATACCTCGAGAAATATGCCTAAGTTCAATGCGATTTCTATAAGTGGCTACCACATGCAAGAAGCGGGAGCTACTTTAGAACAAGAGTTGGCGTATACGTTAGCCGATGGAGTAGAATATGTGAGAGCAGGAGTGAGGGCGGGTATGAAAGTCGATGACTTTGCTCCAAGGTTGTCTTTCTTTTGGGCCATAGGAATGGACCACTTTAGAGAAATCGCCAAGATGAGAGCAGCCAGAATGCTATGGGCGAAGCTCATGATGCCTTTCAATCCTCAAAGCTCTAAGTCGCTCATGTTGCGCACCCATTGTCAAACCAGTGGGTGGAGTTTAACCAAGCAAGATCCTTTCAACAATGTAGCAAGAACCTGTATCGAGGCTCTCGGTGCGGTTTTCGGTGGTACACAGAGTCTGCATACCAATGCATTGGATGAAGCCATTGCATTACCCACCGACTTTAGCGCTCGTATCGCAAGAAACACGCAACTGTATATTCAAGAAGAAACGGATATCTGTAAAGTTGTTGATCCATGGGGAGGAAGCCAATATGTTGAAAAACTCACCTTAGAAATTGCAGAAAAAGCGTGGGAATTGATTCAAGAGGTGGAAGAGTTGGGAGGCATGACCAAAGCGATTGAGGCAGGGGTCCCGAAGCTTCGAATTGAAGAAGCTGCTGCAAGAAAACAAGCTAGAATTGATAGCGGAAAGGACAAGATTATTGGAGTTAACTTATTTGTGCAAGAAGAAGAAGAAGCCATTGATATTTTAGAAGTAGACAACGCAGCAGTGCGCGAATCTCAAATAGCTCGTTTGAAGAAACTGAGAAATGAGCGCAATGAAGATGCATGTCAGCAATCACTCTCTAGAATAGCGGAAGCTGCAAAATCAGGCAGTGGCAATTTGTTAGAATTGGCAGTAGACGCTGCGAGAAATCGCGCCTCACTAGGAGAAATATCCGAGGCAATGGAAAAGAGTTTTGGAAGATACAAAGCACAGATAAGAAGTGTTTCTGGAGTTTATTCAGCAGAATCAGACATGGATGAAAACTTTAAGTTGGCAAGAGTGAAAGCCGATGAATTTGCGAAGATTGCAGGTCGTCGCCCTCGGATCATGATTGCTAAAATGGGACAAGACGGACACGATAGAGGTGCAAAGGTCATTGCTACCTCCTTCGCGGATATTGGTTTTGATGTGGATATTGGTCCTTTGTTTCAAACACCCGCTGAGGTGGCCAAGCAAGCTGTTGAAAACGACGTGCACATCGTGGGAGCATCGTCCCTGGCCGCAGGACATAAGACACTCATTCCAGAGTTGGTCTTAGAATTAGAGAAACTCGGCAGAGAAGATATTTTGGTTGTTGCTGGAGGAGTCATTCCAGAGCAAGATTACCCATTTTTATATGAGTCTGGATGTGTAGGGATCTTCGGGCCTGGTACCAAAATCCCCTCCGCCGCGATTGATATTTTAGAGGTATTGATTAAGGGGTTTTCTTAAAATAAAAAGGTCCTCCAGCGGAGGACCTTTTTACAATTAAAGAATTTATATCACTCCTCTGTTCCTTTATCCTTGGTCTTTTCCTCTTTCTTAGGATCTTTTCCCTTCTCCACACGCATGGTGATTTGCTCATCTTTGGCATTAAAGTCAACCATCAGGGTATCTCCGGGTTTGATGTTGCTATTGATGATCTCTTCAGCCAGCGGATCTTCTAAATACTTCTGAATCGCTCTCTTCAGAGGACGCGCACCGAATTTTTCATCGTATCCTTTTTCTGCGATATAATCTTTCGCTTCTTCCGTTAACTTGATATTATACCCTAAATCAGTGATGCGATGGAAGAGCTTTGCCAATTCAATATCAATGATTTCAAAGATGTGCTCTTTCTTCAATGCGTTGAACACAATGAGATCGTCAATTCTGTTCAAGAATTCAGGAGCAAAGGCCTTTTTCAAAGCGTTTTCAATAACTCCCTTCTTCTCCATTTCTTCTTGAGAAGATTTTGCACCGGTGCTAAAACCTACGCCCGTTCCAAAGTCCTGAAGTTGACGCGCACCAATGTTGGAAGTCATGATCATGATGGTGTTTTTGAAGTCAATTCTTCTTCCCAAACTATCTGTCATTTGACCGTCATCCAATGCTTGAAGCAATAGGTTAAACACATCCGGGTGGGCCTTTTCAATCTCATCCAGCAAAACGATAGAGTAGGGTCTGCGACGAACTTTCTCTGTTAACTGACCTCCTTCTTCATACCCCACATATCCGGGAGGCGCTCCTATCAATCTAGATACTGCAAACTTCTCCATGTATTCACTCATGTCTATTCGAATAAGTGCTTCTTCAGTATCGAATAGATATTTCGCTAGTTCCTTCGCAAGTTGGGTCTTACCAACACCAGTTGGTCCTAAGAAGATGAAAGATCCTATCGGGCGATTGGGGTCTTTGAGGCCAGCGCGATTGCGCTTGATGGCTTTCACCACTTTCTTGATGGCCTCATCTTGACCAATCACTTTGCCTTCTAATTCTTGGTCCATTTTCGCCAAACGTCCGCTTTCCTTTTCAGCTACACGGGTAACTGGAATACCTGTCATCATCGCCACTACTTCTTCCACATTCGCCTCGGTGACCGTTACACGATGAGTCTTGGTATCTTCTTCCCACTTTTTCTTTGCCTCTTCCAATTTTTCTTGAAGCTGGCGCTCTTTGTCTCTTAGTTTGGCAGCTTCTTCGTATTTCTGAGAACGTACCACTTGGTTTTTCTCCTCCTTCACATCTTCAATGCTCTTTTCTATATCAATAATTTCTTTCGGAACATTGATATTGTTCAAGTGCACTCGAGAACCCACTTCATCCAAAGCATCGATTGCCTTGTCTGGTAAATGGCGATCAGTGATATATCGTGCTGTAAGTTTCACACAAGATAAAATGGCTTCCTCGGTGTATGTTACAGAGTGATGTTCTTCATATTTATCCTTGATGTTATGAAGGATTTGAACCGTTTCATCGATCGTGGTGGGGTCGACAATTATCTTTTGGAATCGGCGTTCGAGTGCTCCATCCTTTTCAATATATTGACGATACTCGTCAAGCGTTGTCGCTCCAATGCACTGGATTTCTCCACGAGCTAGAGCTGGCTTGAACATATTGCTTGCATCCAAAGATCCGCTTGCGCCACCGGCACCAACGATGGTATGAATTTCATCGATAAATAGAATGACATCGGGTGATTTTTCCAATTCATTCATAACGGCCTTCATTCTTTCTTCAAATTGTCCGCGGTATTTTGTACCTGCTACAAGAGAAGCAATATCCAAGGTTACGATTCTCTTATTGAAAAGAACACGTGATACTTTCTTTTGAATGATTCTCAAGGCAAGACCTTCAGCAATGGCAGACTTTCCAACACCTGGTTCGCCTATCAAAATTGGATTGTTCTTTTTTCTTCTTGAAAGAATTTGTGATACACGCTCGATCTCTTTTTCTCTACCTACAATAGGATCTAGTTTACCTTCTTCTGCAAGCTTAGTCAGATCGCGTCCGAAATTATCCAAAACCGGTGTTTTTGACTTGCTTTCGCCAGGCTTCTTAGCACCTGAGCCACCAGAAGAAGCGCCTCCATAACCTCTTTCCTCATCGTCGTCATCCGCTGAACTTGGGAACTCCGCTTTGGGCAGGTCTTTCTCGTTAAGTAAGCCGGACATGTTTTCTAATTCGTCTCTCACAATTTGATAATCTACGTTAAATGCTTTGAGTGTTCTTGTGGCCACATTGTCTTGATCTTTCAGTATAGAAAGCAATAAATGCTCTGTACCCACAAGCGTTGCCTTGAAGGTCTTGGCTTCAAGGTATGTTATTTTAAGAATTCTTTCTGCTTGTTTTACCAAGGGGATCATACCCGTTGCAGCAGGTTTTACGGTGGGTTGGGAAGCCGTCGATTTGATTGAACTCTCAATCATTTTTCTCAACTTACTCAAGTCCACATCGAGGTTTACAAGCACTTTCACTGCAACACTTTCTCCTTCACGAATGAGCCCAAGCAATAGATGCTCAACTCCTATGAAGCTGTGTCCCAATCGAAGAGCTTCCTCGCGACTGTAGGTAATTACATCCTTTACCTGAGGGGAAAATTTGGCTTCCATATATATAAATCTCCTTCTTATTCTTATTTGTTCAACCGCGTTTTTTGCGAAAAGTTGCGTGATCTATTCGGCAAGTTCATAAATACTCCAAAAGGTATTTTAGCGAACCGTTCAAATGTATTTGGCTACGATTTAAAAACACTCTTTTTATTCGTTAATTATTCACACAATATTGTCAGAATGTGGATAAAAATGGTAGGTCTCTAATTTACTAAAACGCTCTTAAAATCGTACTTTCGCAGGCCGCGTTTGGCAAAAGTCATGCGCAAACCAATTCAAAGACGAAATGGCAGAAGACAGGATTGTTAGGATTAACATCGAGGATGAAATGAAAACCGCCTACATCGATTATTCGATGTCGGTAATCGTGAGTAGAGCACTACCAGACGTGAGAGACGGCTTGAAGCCCGTTCACAGAAGGGTGCTTTATGGAATGTTGGAACTTGGGGTACTTTCAAATAGACCGCATAAGAAGTCAGCAAGAATCGTAGGTGAGGTGCTGGGTAAGTTTCACCCGCACGGAGATAGCGCAGTATACGATACCATGGTGAGAATGGCCCAAATATGGTCGTTGAGATATCCGATGGTGGACGGACAAGGTAATTTTGGCAGTATGGACGGAGATAATCCTGCCGCCATGCGATACACCGAGGCAAGATTGCGCAAGATCGCTGAAGAACTTCTTGAAGATCTCGATAAAGAAACAGTAGACTTTCAGCCCAATTTCGACGACTCGTTGGAAGAACCCAAAGTAATGCCTGCCAAGGTGCCGAATTTGCTTTTGAACGGGGTTTCTGGTATTGCGGTGGGAATGGCAACCAATATGCCTCCGCATAATATTGTCGAAGTGTGTGACGGGATTATGGCCTTCATTGATAATGAGGAAATTACTATTGATGAGTTAATGAAACACATCAAGGCTCCAGATTTTCCTACCGGTGGAGTAATTCATGGCCTTGATGGTGTAAAATCTGCTTACGAGACAGGTAGAGGACGCATAGTTATCAGAGGAAAGGCCCGAATTGAAGAAGTGGATGGAAGAGAGTGCGTCATAGTTGATCAGATTCCCTATCAGGTGAATAAAGCCGATATGGTGAAGCGTACTTGGGATCTTTGTCAAGAAGGAAAAATTGAAGGTATTTCCGAGATTCGAGATGAATCAGACAGAAATGGAGTACGCGTAGTTTACGAATTAAAGAGGGATGCAATTCCGAATGTTGTATTAAACAATCTCTATAAGCACACTGCTCTACAGACATCATTTTCAGTAAATAATATTGCGCTAGTAGGCGGGAGGCCGGTGGTCCTCAACCTCAAAGATATCATCAAAAATTACGTACTGCATCGTATGGAAGTGGTGACACGTAGGACGCAGTATGAATTAAGAAAAGCTGAAGAGCGCGCTCACATTTTGGAGGGCTTGCTCATCGCTCTTGATCATTTGGATGAAGTAATCGCTTTAATTAGAGGTTCGCAAACTCCTGAAGAGGCAAGAGAAGGACTCATTTCAAAGTTCGCCCTGTCGGATATTCAGTCGCGAGCTATTCTTGATATGCGTTTACAGCGCTTGACCGGTTTAGAAAGAGATAAAATCAAAGAAGAATATAACGAATTGATGATTTTGATCGCTCGCTTAAAAGAGATATTGGCCAGCGAAGATCTCAGAAAAGGAATCATTAAGGATGAGTTAAAGTCTTTAATTGAAAAGTTCGGAGATGAAAGAAGATCAGTCATAGAATATAGCAGCGCCGATCTGAGTATCGAAGACATGATTCCAGATGATAACGTAGTCATTACGATTACTCATGCTGGATATATTAAAAGAACCAATTTAGCAGAATATAGAGCCCAGTCAAGAGGTGGTGTAGGATCAAAAGGTACAACAGCCCGTCAAGAAGATTTTGTTGAACACATCTTCACCGCTTCAAATCATGATTGGTTGCTCATTTTCACCCAGAAGGGAAGATGCTTCTGGATGAGAGTGTTTGAAGTACCTGAAGGCACCAAAATCTCCAAAGGAAGAGCCATCCAAAACCTTATCAACATAGAACAAGATGATAAGGTATTGGCTTACATTCCTACAGAGGATTTGATGAATGAAGACTATGTAAATAACAACTTTGTAATTCTTTGTACGAAGCAAGGGTTGATTAAGAAAACCGCTTTAGAAGCATACAGCAGACCAAGGGCCAACGGTATCAATGCCATTACTATCGTAGAAGGCGACCAGCTTCTTGAAGCAAAACTCACCAACGGTAATTGTGAGATTTTAATGGGGTTAAAGGAAGGCAAAGCCATTCGATTCCATGAGAAGACGGTTAGAGCGGTGGGTAGAACAGCTCAAGGGGTTAAAGCAGTTACATTGGGAAGCTCAACAGACGAAGTCATCGGTATGGTTTGCGTTGCAGATCCTAATCAGGACATTTTGGTAGTGAGTGAGAAAGGTTATGGGAAGCGTTCGCCTTTGGAGGATTACCGCGTCACAAATCGGGGAGGAAAGGGAGTGAAAACCATTAATATTACTGAGAAAACAGGAAATTTGATTGCCATTCTCGATGTTTCCAGCGATCACGATTTCATGATTATCAATAAGAGTGGTATTGCAATTCGTCTTCGCGTTGAAGACTTGCGCGTAATGGGTCGTGCCACACAAGGAGTGCGATTGATCAATCTTCGCAACAACGATGAAATTGCAGCGGTTTGCTCAGTGATGAAAGACGATGAAGAGGAAGGTATGGAAAGCAATCCTGATATAGTTCTTGGCGACGCTCCAGAGTTGGAAGGAGACAATGGCGAGAACTAAACAAGTTTGATTTCAATGGATTTAAAAACCGGTCTTTGACTGGTTTTTTTTATTGAATTCTAATTTGGCAAGAAAGTTGAAAATTGCGTGGTCGAATTGTACATTTGACACCATTAAAATAATCAGATCAAACCACATGAGAAAACAAATTTTACTCTCATTAGCCCTTGGAGCTTCATTGGGAGCATTTGCTCAACCTTCTGTTACAAATGCATTTAATGCAAACAAAGAGGGTGATTTTGCTGCTGCCGCAACCTATATTGAACAAGCAGTTCAAGATCCAAAAGCGTCGAGCAAAGAGAAAACTTGGAGATACAGAGGAGATATTTATCTCAATATCGCAACGTCCGCTGATTTGAGCCCAACGTTCCCCAATGCAGCTAGAACCGCAATCGATAGTTATAAGAAAAGTATAGAGCTAGATAAGTATGGCGATTATGCCATTGAAGTGAGAGGCTCCATGGGTCGATTGCAAGAAATTTTAGCCGCTCAGGCTGGAGAGAAGTACGGGAAGAAAGACTTTTGCGGTGCTGCTCAAAACTTCGCTGAAATGGCTGAAATATCTGGGATCTTTAAAATTGTAGATACCTTGAGCATTTTCAATAGTGCATATTGTAACGACCAGTGTGGAAAGAATGCGGATGCTATTGAAGGTTACAAAAAATGTGCAGGCTACAATTACAATGTGCCTGAAGTGTATCGTTATATCGCAGATGCTTATTTAGAAGATGGTAAGAAGTCTGAAGCGTTGACCACATTAGCTGAAGGAAGATCGAAGTATCCGGGCAACAGTGATATTTTGAGAGCAGAGGTCAACATTTACCTCGGAGATCAAGAATATGTTAAAGCTGAGGATCTGTTAAAGAGTTTGACCTCTAAAGAGCCGAATAATGAAATGTTTTGGTATGTATTGGGGATCACCTATAACAAACTCAACAAACCAGTTGAAGAAGAGGAAGCATACAAAAGTGCATTGGCCATTAAGCCCAATTATTATGACGCATTGTTTAATCTTGGTGCAATGCATTTCAATAAAGGTTTAGCAAAAGAAGAAGAATGCAATGCAATTCCTCCACGTGAAGTTGCAAAATACAATGATTGTGCAGCTGCAGCTCAAGTGTTTTTCAAGAAGTCTGCTGAGGTTTTGGAAAATGCGTATAATAATATACCTGCAGAGTTGAAAGGCACAACCGAAGAGCGTCAGATGATCTCTTCTTTGAAGGATGCTTATTATAAAGCTGGTAGAGAAGAAGAATATAAAAAGATGAAAGATTTGCTTCAGAGCAAGTAATTCTAAGGACCCTGGAAACGGGGTTTCCTTTTGATAAATTTACTTTACATAATGTAAATTATGATT
>JAIXWX010000003.1 GCA_027491075.1 Flavobacteriales bacterium | reverse complement strand
TGACTGTTAATCATGGGGTCCCTGGTTCGAGTCCAGGCTGGGGAGCCAGTAATGGCGAAGGCTGCAAGAAATTGCAGCCTTTTTTCTTTTCCTCCTTTATTGATATTGTTGTCAGTCACAGTATAACACGCCATAACTCAATATTTTTTATCAGTTTTGGCGACTTATAGAATTGATCATTGAATAGTGAATCGATGTGTATGGTATTTGTAATCAACTCTTTACTGTATGCTTTATCTTTGACTCAGTGTCATATTATCGGACAATTAAGATGTTCTTTCGGGTTTTAGTTTAACTAAGTAATGCTGAAGTCTTATCTTTCTAATATCCTTATTAGTCTTTATCAACAGAGTACAATCCTTTATAGAACTTTATTTCGAATATTTGAATTACGTTATCCATACGCTCAATCAATAAATCAATTTGCGCATTATCATCAAATCAACGGCCCATAACCCGGTAACCACTTTTTTATGAATGACCTTAATGAAATAAAGAATTTTGGGCCATATATGGTTAAAATAATGAATTTGATTGGTATACATTCAAAGAAAGACCTAATGGAATCGGATTATAAAGCAATTAAAATGAGGTTAATTCAAGCTGGAGTAGTTCCTCACCTAAATATATTTTACTCTATTGAAATGGGTTTACAGGGTAAGAGTTGGAATGAGATTACTTCGTGTGAAAAGAATGAAATTAAAAAAATCTTAGAAGATTTGACATGAGTCTAATTGGGAAATTTGGAAGAAGTTCAAACCTTGAATTTTAAGAATGTTACCTATTCAATCATCGCATCATAGAAGCTAGAGCGGTGTGTTATTTCATCGCCCAAATATGCAAGTCCCCATCAAAATGTCCAGTTTTTTACTAATAAACTGGACAAAACAATTGCTCTCGTGCACTCATAGAGGACACGAAAGTATCGGTATACATGGCCTTTATGGTAGATGGATGGGCTACCCAAAGGGTATGTTTTGACCTATGCAGACCTTCCCTAGAGGTGAATCAGAAGGAGGCCGTACAGCAGAACCATTGTTTAAATCGTTAAACCCAATCACGAAGTATAAACTCAATGGGGCAACGAAAGCTTTGAGTACTGCCACAAAATGGAACATCGGTGGAGTTCGTAGAAAAGGACTATTGGATCACGCTTGTGTTAAGCCGTTTGGCTAATAGCAAGCATGTAGACAAATCGGTCTTTAAAGGAGGCACTTCCTTGTCAAAGGGATCTAATCTTATAGATCGGTTTTCTGAGGATGTTGACCTTGCCATCATTAACCAAAAAAATATGATGGATATAATACGACTCTAACTCCGATGTATTCCTTAGTTGTTTTGAGTATTGGTTATTATTTTGCTCATTGGGTTGCAAAATGGTTGATATATTAACCATTTGTTCTGAGGTTTGAATTATACTGTTTATTATTATAGCCAAATAGTGTATATTTGGCTATAATAATGACCAAACAGAGGAAGTATGCCAAGAAAGACAGCACCATTATCACCTACCATTGAGCAAATGCTTAAAACGTGTGGTGAAAACATAGCACTTGCACGATTGAGACGAAATATCTCATCGACAATGATGGCTGAACGAGCAGGAATGACTCGTACCACTTTGCGAGCAATCGAACGGGGAGACAGTGCTGTAACCATAGGTGCGTATGCAAGTGTTCTTTTTTGTTTAGGCTTGGAGAAAGATCTTGAGCTGATAGCAAAGGATGATTTACTTGGACGAAAGCTTCAAGACGCGCAACTGATGCAACCTAAAGGACGGAGTAGAAAATGAGCGGTACGAGAACAATACAAGTATGGGCTCATTGGATCGGAATGAAACAACCTGAACTGATGGGATTGCAAATTTTGGAGTATTCTTAGACTCTTCACCTGATAGATGGGGAAGGGTATTAATGCAGAGGCGTGAATCGCAATTAGCAAGATTAGAAAAGAATTGCTCAACAACATGGCCTGACAAACGGTGAAATAGAGCGCATGAGCTATGCTTTCCGTCTTGTCAAATAAAATAGGGTATCTAATTACTAAGTCCATACTCTTTCTAGACAAGCCCCCTCCAATACCACCAAAACACAAGAGCGTTGAGGAGGCCGCTGAACCACATCATGATGCTCATGGCGAGAGCAGCGCCTTCGATCTCGTATAACGGAAGTAAAACGCCACATAATAAGACCGTTAATACAAGTACTGCAATATTGATATAGGTATTCCATGTGGCTTTGCCCACTGCTGAAAGTAAGTTTCCAAAAGGAACACGCAATAAATGGGCGCCAACACTGCCAAATAATAAAATTCGCAACAAGGAGGTGCTCGCTACATATTGATTTCCAAAAATGCCCAAAATAGAAGGTGCCATCACCCAAATTAATCCAAGCAATACAACCGAAAGGAAGCCGAAGGTTCGCCAATACTGAAACACATATGCTTTTAATGCAGATCGGTCGTTGGCGCGCTGAGCGTTCTTTACAAAGTCTGTCGCGGCCACAGAACCGGGAAGGATCAAAGAAGCTAAAGGGATAATAGCGGCTACGCGATATGCAGCAATGACCTCTGGGTGATCGGGACGAAATTCTCCGATCATGTACAAGTCAATAGCGTAAAACAACTGAGAAAGCAAGGCGCCAACGGCGGTGAATACTCCATATTTCCAAAAGGGACTCCATGAGGCCATCTGAAGTTTCCAACGGATGCCATAAAGTCCAAGTCTATACCCATATGGCCACATGGCAATGAACGGCGAAAGGGTTATGGCCAAAGCATAGCCCGTTATACCTAACATACTGGTGAGGAAAACGGTAAGTACAGGCAAAACCAAAGAATACGTGAGGTCAACTCGCGCAGAAAGGGCATTGAGATGCATTGCACGCGAATAACTTTTTACAAACTCCATGCAGAGGGTGGTAGGAATCACCCAGGCTACTATTTGCAAAGAAGAGATGCTGTTGGGTAAATCGTTGCACAACCACGGCGAGAGAAGCACAATGCTCAATGAAAGGAGTATCGAAATCACCAATCCCCAGGAGAAGGCGTATTCGTATAGTAGTTTTTTGTGGGAATGACCTTTGGAATCGGCGCTGAATCGCAAAAATGCTTGATAGGCTCCAAGTCCCATAAAGGGCACCACAGCATTGATGATATTGAATGAAAAGGCATAGGAACCGAATGCCTCTTCGGTGGTAGATCTGGTAACGAATACAATGGATGCAAATCCCATCCCTTTGGAAAGCACGTTGGCCAGTAAGATCCAAATGCCTTTTCGTGCGGTGAAGGACTGAATGTATTCGCGGGAACTCATCATTATTGCTCGCATATTACGAGGAGGAAGGCAATATCACAATATCTTTGCAAAAAAAATTACAATGAACCTTGTAGCCGTAGGCACCGTCGCTTTTGACTCTATTGAAACTCCTTTTGCAAAGAAAGATAAAGTAATTGGTGGTGCTGCCACTTATATCACTCTTGCCGCTTCCCACTTCGTTAAGGAATCTGGTTTGATCTCTGTCGTAGGGGACGACTTCCCGACCGATTTTTTGCAAGGGATGACGGACAGAGGAATCGATCAAAAGGGCCTTCAAATCAAGCAAGGTGAAAAGTCCTTTTTCTGGGCAGGCAAGTATCATTATGATTTGAATAGCCGTGATACACTGGATACGCAATTGAACGTATTGGCTACTTTTAATCCAATCGTGCCAGACGAGTACAAGAATATCGATTTCTTGATGCTCGGCAATCTCGCGCCTTCTGTTCAAATGCAGGTTATCGACCAGCTTCCAAATAGACCAAAACTAGTGGTGTTGGATACCATGAATTTTTGGATGGACATCGCGTGGGACGATTTGATGAAGGTGCTTACCAAGATCGATGTACTTACGATTAATGATGAAGAAGCGCGTCAATTGGCCAAGGAGTATTCTTTGGTTAAAGCAGCCCGCAAGATATTGACCATGGGTCCAAAGTATTTGATCATTAAGAAAGGCGAGCACGGTGCGTTGTTGTTTGATTCGCACAGCATCTTCTTTGCACCAGCCCTTCCTCTTGAAGAGGTTGCGGATCCAACGGGTGCAGGGGATACGTTTGCTGGCGGTTTCATTGGTTATCTAGCACAAACTCAGAACATCAGTTTTGAAAACATGAAGCGTGCGGTGATCGTAGGTTCTGCCATGGCTTCTTTCACGTGTGAAAAATTTGGACCAGAGCGTTTGCTCGAGCTTACTCGCGAAGAAATAATGGAACGCATTGAAGAGTTTGTTGCGCTCACGGAGTTTGAAGAAATTTTAGAAGTATAACCAGAATTTACTTCCAGGTTTTTCGAATTGGAAGCAAATGCAGAAGGTGGGCTTCGATTAATTTACACGTACTTTCTTTATAGTTTTTACTACTGGCATTTCTAGGGGTGTAGTCTATTATTGCCTCGGTCAATAGAGAAGCAAGGGCTTGTGTATCTGTCGGAGAGAAGTATCGAGCATCATTCTGCATTTGACGGCGATGCCCTGAAAGATCGCTACAAATGATTGGACAACCAATATCACGAGCCTCTAATAATGGCATATTGGTTGGCCCTAAAAAAGTAGGCATGACTAAAGCTGCTGCGTTTTTATACAAGCTATATACTTCTTCGTTGCTAATGAAACCCTCGAAAATGATACGGTCTTGGATGCCCAGTTGCAATGCAATGTCTTGCAAGTAGCGCTTGTTGCCTTTATCAGATCCCGAAAAAATCAATTTCGCTTGGGGTTGAATTTGCGCAATCTTTGAAAAGGCTTCGATCAAAACGAAATGATTTTTGTGAGCCCAATACTGTGCAGGATAGTAGAAATACTGTCCTTTTTTGAGCTTCCATTTTTCAAGGATTTCTTTTTGCTGAGCTTCTGCTACGTTCAACTGTGCTACTTTGCCTGGGAACAAAGGCACTACAAATATTCGATCGGGATGAATGCGTTCGTATTGAATGAGCTCTTCTTTACTTTGTTCACTTTCCGCAAAAATCGCAAATGCTTTAGCAAGATGATTGGAATGAAATTGAATGCGTTTTGAAAAATTTCCTTCTTCTGCTATTTCTGGAAAAGGAAATATGGTGCGGTGTCCGAGATCCCAATGGGTCATGATGTAGGGCACATCTGGTGGATGATTGGTGGGGTGCGTGTAATACACCAGATCGATGGACTGAGAGAGCAGCCAATTTCTTTTAGCAAGGGAAGTTCTTTCGCGTACCGTCTGAATAACAACCCGTTTTTTTTCTTCATTAGAAAAAAGAGTAGCCCATTTGTATTTCCACTTATCGGTAAACGTCCAAGCTTTGGATTCAAGTTCATGAGATGGCATAACCATCAGTTTCTTTTTGAATCCTTTATGATGAATATCTTCTGAAATGAAAAATAATTCTAACCTTTCATCAAAGGGATATTCATCTAAAAATTGAATCAGTTGTTCGGCGTAAGAGAATCCACCACCCACAGAAGGGCGATATGATTTATCTAGAAAAACTCCTATCCGTAGTTTATGCATGAAGCAAAGTGTATATGACGATATCGATTTCTTCGTTGGTCAATCCCAATCCACTTGGGATGTAAAATCCATTTCTCGCGATGCGTTCGGCTTCAGGATATTTTTCATTTTTGAAAAATCCCATTTGCTGAAAAACGGGTTGTTCGTGCATACACCAAAAGAAAGGACGGGTGCCAATTTTCTTTTTGGTCAGATAACCGATCATTCGTTCGGTCGAGGCCTGTGTTTCTCCGATCAATCCAAATACCCAATAAATATTATCCGCATAGGAGACGCTTTCTTTAGGAAGTTCAAAGCCTTTGAGATCTTTTAAGCCATTTAGATAGCGTTTTCCAATTTCTCTTTTTCTTAAGATATGTTGATCGAGTCGTTCGAGTTGGGCGAGTCCCAATGCCGCTTGAAGATTGGTCATCCGATAGTTCCAACCAATTTCTTTATGGACAAATCTTCTTCCCGCTTCGAACGCTAGATTGCGCAATTTGCGACAGCGTTCTGCGATTGCATCATCATTACACAATACCATTCCTCCCTCTCCGGTGGTGATGTGTTTGTTTGGGTAAAAGCTGAAGGTGCTAATGTCGCCGAAAGAGCCGCATTTCTTTCCTTTATATGTTTGTCCATGCATCTCTGCGGCATCTTCTATCAAGAACAAGTTGTGTTCTTTGCAAAGGGCTAGCACAGGATCCATGTCCACTGGAAATCCATAAATATGGACAACGAGAATTGCTTTGGTTTTTGAAGTGATTTTGGACGCAATTTGGTTGACGTCCATATTCCAAGTATTGGGATCTGTATCCACTAACGCAGGCGTCGCTCCAGCGGAAACAATGCTTTGAGCAGGACTGATAATGGTGAATGCCGGGAGAATGACCTCATCACCTGTACCAATACCCAGTGCTTTGACAGCGATATCCAGAGCTGCGCTTCCATTGCTGACGGCTATTCCATGGACTCTTCCAACCTCGGCCGACAACTTCTGTTCAAATTGAGCAATAAACGGACCTTCACTGGAAATCCATCCGGTTTCGATGCATTCAGTGACGTATTTTAATTCGTTGCCGTTGAGGAGCGGCGTATTTACCGGTATTGGTTGCGACATACTATTTCTTTTTTAACACATAACAAACTCCCCATGTGGAAGAGCTTTCCATTTTTGAAGTCAAAAATTCTTCGGAATGAAGATAGTCAAATCCAGTTAATTGAGCTAAGAGTTGGATTTCAGGAGTGCTGAAATGACGCATAGGATGTGATTCTTTCAGCACTTCGGTCTTTCCTGATTGCTTTTGGGTTACATGTACTTCAAATTGTACATCGATGACATTGGTGCGATCATGTACTATCGATTCTGCAATACGTGTGATAACAACTTGCTCGTTTTCTAGTCTCTTTACACGTGTTTCAGGTCGTAAGTGTAAGACTGCTGGAGTGTACCAAACATCGAAAAGAAATATTCCGCCTGATTGCAAGGATGCGTTAACACTATTAAAACAGGAAATTAACTGATCGTTTTGATTCAAATAGCTGATGACATGGAACAAAGATAAAGCCGCGTCGTATTTCTTTTTCGTTTGGAATGAAGCAATGTCTCCCACTTCTGCGGAGAATCCGGTAATGTTTTTTTGCATTGAAAGCCCAACCATTTCTGGACTACGCTCAATGCCATGAATTTCATTGAATTTTTTTGAGAAGAAATTGGCGTGATTTCCGCTTCCTGAGCCTAATTCTAAAGCCGAATGAATGTTCGGGTGAAATCTTTCAAGTAAATTAATTACGTACTCGCTTTCTGCTTTATAGTTTTTATCCTTATACAGCAGATCGTAATACTGCGCATAGGCTTGAAAATTATCAGCCATTCCTCAACTTTGTTTTAATTGAATATCTTCTTCTTTAGCTGAATCAAAGCGGACTTTATCGCGCTCTCCGCAATATGGTCCTTGTTTTACTTCAATCATTTCAGAAGCTTCTAGCATTTTGAATCCATGACCTCCGTCAGCGAGAAGTATCACATCGCCTTTCAAAAGTACAGTGCTACTGATATAATTTTGATTGTTGTCATAGAAATCGACTCTCACTTTACCACTTTTTATAAAGAGGACTTCTTGAGTGAGATGTACCTCACGTGCCACTAGATTGTGACGGTGTGGGGCAATTTCGTACCCTTCAGGGCGATTCATGTATCCCAATTGCTGAGAGCTATTGTCATCGGTGAAGAACTCAATGCCGTCTTTTCGGAAATCACTTCGAATGATGATGGCCAGTTCCAAATTATTATGTGCTATTCTTTCAACCATGTTTCTCCAATAATAATTGCCATTGGGCTTGTTTTTCCACGCCAGTGATGAGGCTGGTCGACGGTGAATATCCTAATTTTTTCTGAGATTTAGAAATATCCGCACAGGTATGCGGTACATCGCCTGGTTGCTCAGGTTTTCTTTCCAATCTTGGCTTTTTATTGAGCACTTGACTTACGGTGTCAATCAATTGATTCAAAGTGTAGCGTTGATTGTTACCAATGTTGAATATTTCGAATAGACTTTCTTCGTAATTCATGGCGGCCTCTATTCCTTGCACTACGTCATCCACATAGGTATAGTCTCTGCTAGTGTTACCATCACCGTACACTTCAATGGGTGCATTATTTTCGATGCGGTGAATGAACTTGTGTATGGCTAAATCAGGGCGCTGACGAGGACCAAACACGGTGAAAAAGCGAAGAGCGAGAAATTGGATTTGGAACAAATGGCTATACGTAAAACCCATTTTTTCGCAAGCAAGTTTAGAAGATGCATATGGACTTATAGGCATCAAATCGCTGTCGCTTTCGCTCCAAGGCGTTTTGGGATTGATTCCATAGACACTGCTGGAGGAAGCGAAAATCACTTTTTTGATATTTCTTCTTCTGCAGAATTCTAAAACTTCTAAAGTTCCGTTGATATTGACGTCGAAATAGGCTTGAGGGTGATCTATACTGGGTCTGACCCCCGCCTTGGCCGCGAGGTGAATCACCATATCAACGCGGTCGATTTGATCTTCGAAAGAGGCTAAGTTGCGTATGTCCCCTTCGATGAATTTTACATTCTCTTTGGTGAGTTGTAAAGCGATATTTGATTCTTTAATTCCTCGCGAATAAAAAGGATCGAAGTTATCTACACTGTATATAAAATTTCCTGAGCGGAGCGAAAGTCGATCCACGAGTGTGCTGCCTATGAATCCGGCTCCCCCGGTTACAAGAACATTCATGTCAAATAGTTTTCCTTGTGAATCCATTCTTTAATTTCTGGACGGCTCTTGTATTGCGCGACAAGAAAGGCATATCCATTTTTATAACTGGAGTCACATTTTTTTTCAAAATCTGTTTTTGCTAAATCTGCTCTTAATTGGTGAAGTAAGGATATTTGCTCTAAGCCGATCAATACGCGCAAATAGTATTTCAAACCGAGCGATTTAACACTTTTCCTTGTTATTCCTGCCCTCAAGTCGGAATATGCATCGGATATTCCTTGATTGTATTTTCTTTTTATGAAATACTCTTCCGAGAGACGATCCTTAGTGACGGCATGGTATACCGAAGCTCCTGGATGATAATAGGCATGATAACCGTTTTTTTCCACCCATTCGGAAACATAGGATTCACCATCTCCACGGTATTCAATTTTTTCGAATGGCATTCCGTCAGGATGAAAACCGCCGGTTTGTTCAAGTATATTTTTTCGAATAGAAAAATTACACCCATACACATGAAATGCAGGAATGATTTTTTCGTGATCGCCAAAATCCAAGATGCTCAAGTCTGGTATACTTCTTCCCAACGTTGAGACTTTATTCCACAGCATTTGTATGAAAAATGGCACCGGTCCATGGAATTCTGGAAGGTTTTTCCCACCTACTAATGCCGCTTTTGGATGTTTTTCAAAAACTGAATAAATGCTTTCGAGCCAAGAAGGAAATGCACGAATATCATCATCAGCAAATGCTAGGTAGTTGGAACGCGCATTCTGCCAGCCGGCATGACGGCCCCGGTGCAGGCCAGGTTGTTTTTCGTAAACATATTTCACTTGTAGCAACGACTTGAATCTTGTTGCTACTTCAGGAGTGTTATCCGTGGATCCGTTATCTACGACGATCACCTCGAAATCTTTGATGGGCATGGTTTGTTCCACCAAAGATTGAAGCGTGACTTCCAGTAAATCAGCTCTGTTGCGCGTAGGTATGATGACAGATACTTTCATCAACTATATTTTCGCCCAAAATAGATTGGGTAAAGAACCAGACTCTTTTGCAATTGGAAGAATTTCTTCACGAACCACGCGCTGCACGCCATCTGCCCATCCATAGTCATGGAAGCAAATAGTAGCTCCTTGTTTCAAGGAAGACTTCCAACTTTCCCAATCAGTTTTTATACCTTGATAGGAATGATCGCCATCAAAAAACACGAATCCGAATTCCAAAGAATTGGCAGTAGCCATATCCGATGATTTACCGCGACGTGCTTCTATAATTTGCTTGTAGTCCCGGGTATTCAACGAAAACATTTCGAAGGTGTCCTTCTTTCCTTCTTCCATTGCATCATTTTGCCAAGTGTCTACACAAATGAGTTTTGCATTTCTATTCTTCAGACCTTCTGCTATGTAACAAGAAGATGCACCTAGATAAGAACCAATTTCTAACGCATGACCTGGAGCTTCAGAGGCGAGCTGTAAAAGCAATTTTCGTTCTGCTTTGGTGGTATGTGTAAAAATAGTTTCAGCGTGTGCCAATCCTCTTTTAGGAAATAGCTTGCTTTTGATGTTTTTTAGTGCTGTAATCATTTCTTAGTGAATTCTACGATGATTATTCCTGAAGCGCGTTTATCTGCTTCCCAGTGTGTGCGAAAAACAAAGTTGTCGATTTTCCTTCCAATCTTTGCAATCAATTTCTGAAATGGAATGTTCTTTTTCAAATACCATTTTTCCCACGTAAATCCAAACATGAATAGAAGTTTGTAGAGATACGTTCCTCTTCCTGTTGGATCCCATAAACGTTTTTCATAGGAGCATTTGGTGTATTTGAACCCGAATTTTTCTGCGTACTGTTTTAAAGAATGCTCGGAAAAATGGTAGGTGTGTCTTGGAATATCTTCTACATATGCTTTCCTACCGTATAAGCTTTCAGAGTTTGTAACAAGGAAAACAAAGGTGCCTCCAGGTTTCAATACTTCAGATACTTTTTTGAAATAGTCGCCGGGCGTATGCAAGTGTTCAAATACAGCCCATGCAGTAGCAATGTCTACAGAGTGAGGTGCAATAGGAGCTTCAGGCAACACACATTGATGAAACTCAACGAAATCGTAACTTACTTTATCGGAGAAATAATCCACTCCAATGGTTCGAAGGGCAGGATATTGTTCTTTGAGAAAATTTAGAAAATCTCCTCTAGCACAACCAATATCCAATATCACTTGATTCGAAAGCGCAGGGAGATAATCCTGTTGAATTTTATATCGTGCTTTAAAACCATCATCATTGCGATCTTCGTGATAATCTTTGGGGTAGTATGCTCCCATAGATTCTTGCGTCGGTCTAGGGTTTAGATATACCAACTGACACTGTGTACATTCCACAATGGGGAATTCAAATTGGTTGATGCGTAGCCAAGTATCTGGTTTGCGATAGCGTACGGTGTAGGTTTCACAACCACACAAATCACATGGTATATGTTCTAATTGAATCTTCATTTTGCTTCTGAAATTTTTACACTTCCCTTCATAAACACAGTTCCTTGGCTTGAACTAATCAACTTACCCGAACCATAGACATCAGCTTCTTCAACGGTGAACTGAATGGCTTGCTCTATGTAATCGATCCATTCATTTTGGTTGGAAACGATGGATAAAGAAATGAAATAAGTGCCTTCAATAAAGTTGGGAGTTGGAAAGTTTAAAGATGCTACTCCAGACTTGATGGCAGTGAATGCACCGTCACCAGAAATTTCATTGTTTAGCGAGGTTACTCGCGTTCCCATGTCATTTTCGATTCCGAAACCCACCAATATGTTTGAAAGCGTATCGGGGAATTCAAATTCAAATTTGATGGTAAGGGCATTGCCCATCATTATTCTAGAAACGATTTCTCCTTTTCCATTTTCTACCCAAGCCTTTTTGATGGCTTTATATTTTCCAGCGCTGCGATGCGCCGATGAAAGATCAGCAATGAGATTTTCACCTTCTTTAATGCCGCTATTCAAATATGTCTTGATCACAGCAGCAGTTTGATCATAGTGAAGTATTTGTCCGTATTGCATCAGTATGCTTTTGTTGCAAAGGCTCTGCACAGCGGCCATATTATGACTTACAAATAAAACGGTACGGCCTTCTTTTCCAGTGACCTCTCCCATTTTACCAAGACATTTTTTCTGAAACTCGGCATCTCCAACAGCGAGCACTTCATCGACTATAAGTATTTCACTTTCTAGGTGTGCCGCAACTGCAAACGCTAGTCGAACATACATTCCGCTGCTATAGCGTTTTACGGGTGTGTCTATATAGCGTTCTACTCCACTGAAATCAATGATTTGATCGAGCTTCGATTGTATCTCTTTTTTTCTCATGCCTAGAATGGCGCCATTGAGAAAAATATTTTCTCTTCCAGTCAATTCAGGGTGAAAACCGGTTCCCACCTCCAATAAACTCGCTACTCTGCCTTTGATTTTTATTTCACCTGTGGTGGGCTTGGTAACACGTGATAAGATTTTTAATAATGTTGATTTACCAGCACCATTGCGACCAATAATACCCACTGTATCGCCTGCCTGAATTTGAAAATTGATGTCTTTCAACGCCCATACGTAATCACTGCTTCCCTTGGTAGTGCGATCATTGGTTTCTCCAATTTTTAAATAAGGGTCTTCTTTACCACGCACTGTATGCCACCAACGATTAACATCATGGCTCAACGTCTTGGTACTCACGAGTCCCAAACGGTACATCTTGCTGATTGATTCTGCTTGTAGAATGACTCTTCCCATAACGCGGTTATACGGTATCCATGAATGATTTTTCCACCTTATTGAAGGTCATTGCAGCAAAGAAAAACAACACTACAGTGACACCAACACTATAAGCGAGCAAACCCCAAGTGAAGAAATCAGAACCAACAAAGGCATAACGAAACGCTTCGATGTAGCCAGTCATTGGATTTATTTCTAGTAGATACTTAAAGGTTCCTTGAAATCTTGATGCGGGTAAAATGATAGGAGTAATGTACATCAGCAGTTGCACACCGAACGTGAGCAAATGGGTCAAATCGCGGTATTTGGTGGTCAGACTGGAAATCAATAGTCCAAAAGAAAGACTCAGCATAGCCATCATCAATACGATGACTGGAGATAGAACCAGCGCTGCATTGAAGGAAAAGTTAATTTCTCCCTTAACCAGATAATAGAGATACACTAGGAGAAAAAATGCGAACTGAACCGCGAATTTTAGCAGATTCGAGATGATGACACTCAATGGCATGATCAATCTGGGGAAATACACTTTTCCAAATATGGATGCATTGCTAACAAAGGTGGAGGCTGTTGCGGTAAGACAGTTTGAGAAATAGTTCCAAAGAATCACACCACTCAGGTAGAAAAGCATCACTGGCATGTTATCAGGACCGAGTTTTGCTACCTTCCCAAAAATCACCACAAAAACGAGAGTGGTCAAAATAGGTTGAATAAAAAACCAAAGCGGACCAAGAATGGTCTGCTTAAAGGATGCCACGTAGTCTCGCTTCACGAGAAGAAAGAGCAAGTCCCTATATTTCCATACATCTTTTAAATTCAGTTCAAAGAGAGAAACGTTTGGCTTTAACACAATATCCCACTCCTGGTTGTGATTTTCCATCTCTAGCTCCTGTATTGTATAGCGGTTTTGGTTGCTACAAATATAACCAATCCAAGTATTATAGGATTATGCTTTTCTTTGCATCTCTAAATTACCGCACATGAATGTATTGGTCTTGGGTTCGGGAGGTCGCGAACACGCTATATGTTGGAAGCTTGCTCAAAGCACGCACATTACGCAATTGTATGTTGCCCCTGGCAATGCTGGTACCTCGCAAGTGGCCATTAACTTGGACATTCAAGCAGAGGACTTTAAGGCCATCAAGAAGGCGGTAATTGAACATCAAATCACCATGGTGGTAGTGGGTCCAGAGGGTCCATTGGTAAAGGGAATCGTCGATTTTTTTAAGGGCGATAAGGCTCTTGCCTCGGTGGGAATCGTGGGTCCAGATATGAAGGGTGCACAATTAGAGGGCTCTAAGGATTTTGCGAAGAAATTCATGATAAAATACAGTATCCCAACGGCTTCTTATGCTTCGTTTACCACCAAAACTGTTGAGGAAGGAAAGGCTTTTCTAAAAACCTTAAAGGCACCTTATGTATTGAAAGCAGATGGATTGGCCGCAGGAAAAGGAGTCTTGATCATAGATCATTTAAAAGAGGCAGAATCGGCATTGGAAGATATGCTTTGCAATGCTAAATTTGGCGAAGCAGGCGCTACCGTTGTAATCGAAGAGTTTCTCAAAGGAATTGAGTGTTCTGTTTTCGTTCTGACGGATGGACATTCTTATAAAATACTACCTGAAGCAAAGGATTATAAACGCATTGGAGTGGGCGATAAAGGTCCTAATACAGGTGGAATGGGAGCAATCTCACCGGTTCCGTTTTGCACTCCAGAGTTTCTCGACAAGGTTGAAAACAGAATCATCATCCCAACCATCAAAGGACTAAGAAACGAAGGTATCGACTACAAGGGATTCATCTTTATTGGTTTGATGAAGGTCGGCAATGAACCGTATGTCATAGAATACAACTGCCGAATGGGCGATCCCGAAACGGAGGTGGTCATTCCAAGAATAAAAAGCGATCTGTTGAATCTGATGGAAGGTGTAGTGACTGAAACGCTTTCTGAGTGCGATTTGCATGTAGACGAACGCACCGCCAGCACTGTAGTGTGTGTTAGCGAAGGTTATCCAGACGCTTACGAAAAAGGCAAAGAAGTTAAAGGTCTTCATCGAGTAGAAGACGCCATTGTTTTTCATTCGGGAACGAAAAAAACTTCTACGAAAATTGTAACCAATGGTGGACGGGTATTCGCCATTACTGCTTTTGGTCACTCTATACGTGAAGCTACCGAACGTTCATTCGGTGGTGCGGAATCGATTGAATACGCTGGCAAGTACTTTAGAGAAGATATCGGTAAGGATCTTTTACTTTTAGAGGAAAAAATGAAAGCATAAGAGTTTTTCTTATAATTGCATCATAAACCAAATGCAATTACCATGAAAAAAATGTTCTCTCTGGCGCTCGTTGCGCTTGTTTCTATTGTATTCATTTCTTGTGAAAAAGAAGGTCCTGCTGGTCCTGCTGGTCCTGCCGGTGCCGCAGGGGTCGTTTCCAACTTTTCTTCGAATATCATTACTGTAGCTGGTAACGATTGGGGCGGTGGTACCTATACTGAATACGATGCTGCTTTTATCACCGAAGCTGTGATGGAAGAAGGTGCTGTAATCGTCTATGTTCAAGATGGCTTCGGGTACTGGAATAGTGTGCCTTCTGCATATCATCCTATCTCTGGTTACGGTTACCTGTTTGATGCGGAGTCAAACACGGGTCGTATCGGATTTGAGGTGTTGACAACAATTACCACTGATCAGGTTGTGAAAGTGATCACCATGGACAATCGCTCTTATCAGGCATTAGAAGAAATGGATTTGTTGGATGATGCTGCCGCAGTGGAAGCATTCCTTTCGAAAAAATAATCCTTCTTAAGAGGAAACAACTTTGGAGCCGTGCATCAATCCTGTAAGGATTTGCACGGCTCTTTTCATGGTGTTCACGTCGCCAAAAGAAATACGAAGTGTTTCATCTTTCTCGTACATTTTTCCAAGGGAAGGATTCTCTTTGATGAACTCCAATACCGTTGAAAAGCGATCGCTTTGATAGTATGGCGATTCTTGGTTGCTGATAAAGTATCCAATCATTTTTCCACTCTTCAACACCAATTTTTCAAGGCCAATTTCTTTGGCAAGCCAACGCAGGCGCATGGTCTGTATCAAACGAAGGGTGGGCTCGGGAATACTTCCAAATCGATCGACAAGGTTATCGGAAAACTTCTGTAGGCCTTCTTCGGTTTCTATATCATCCAACTCCTTGTAGAGCGCTATTCTCTCTGTAATACTACTGATGTATTCATCTGGAATCAAAATCTCAAAGTCTGTTTCAAGCTGTGTTTCTTTCACAAAATGATTGGACTTGCGCATCTCTGCGTCGTATAAATCCTTGAAGTGTTCTTGTTTGAGTTCGTCAATGGCCTCGTTTAAAATCTTCTGGTAGGTCTCGAATCCAATGTCATTGATAAATCCGCTCTGTTCTCCACCCAATAGATTTCCAGCACCGCGGATGTCCAGATCGCGCATAGCAATGTGAAGACCGGATCCCAAATCGCTAAATTGCTCAATGGCCATCAAACGCTTTCTGCTATCCGCTGGGAGAAGATGCAATGGAGGAGAAAGCAAGTAACAGAATGCGTGTTTATTGTTGCGTCCTACACGACCACGCAATTGATGTAAATCACTTAATCCGAAGTTCTGTGCGTCGTTGATAATGATGGTATTGGCATTGGTAATATCAATGCCACTTTCGACAATAGCGGTGCTCACTAAAACATCATACACTCCTTCAATGAAAGACGTCATGACTTGTTCTAATTCCTCTCCGCTCATTTGCCCATGTCCAATACCAACACGTACATCGGGGCAGAGTCGCTGGATCATTCCAGCTATTTCTTTGAGGTTTTGAATACGGTTATGTACAAAGAATACCTGACCACCGCGCTGTACCTCATAACTTATAGCATCGCGAATGATTTCTTCATTGAAGCCATGGATCTCCGTTTGAATGGGGTGACGGTTCGGGGGAGGTGTTTGGATAATACTCAAATCGCGAGCCCCCATCAACGAAAATTGAAGCGTGCGCGGTATGGGTGTTGCCGTAAGGGTCAAGGTATCCACATTGGCCTTCATGGTTTTGAGTTTATCCTTCACTGCTACTCCAAATTTCTGTTCTTCATCTATGACCAACAGACCCAGATCTTTGAACTTTATTTTTTTGCCTACCAAGGCGTGTGTACCGATCAGAATATCTACTTGACCTGCTTCGAGTTTTTTCAGCGTTTCGCTCACTTGCTTCGCCGTTTTGAAACGGTTGATATAATCTACTGTTGCAGGGAAATCTTTTAGACGTTTTGAAAAGCTCTTGAAATGTTGTAGAGATAGAATCGTAGTTGGAACAAGCACTGCAACTTGCTTTCCATCTGTTACCGCTTTAAAGGCTGCACGTATGGCAATTTCCGTTTTCCCAAATCCAACATCTCCGCACACCAAACGATCCATAGGAGCAGTATTTTCCATGTCTTCTTTCACGGCTTGCGTGGCCTTCAATTGATCGGGCGTGTCCTCATACATGAACGAAGCTTCTAATTCCGTTTGGAAATAGGTGTCGGGCTGAAATGCAAATCCTTTAGTGGCTTTTCGTTTAGCGTAGAGCTGGATCAGATCGTAGGCTAATTCCTTGACTTTGGTCTTCGTTTTGCGCTTTAAATTCTGCCATGCATTGCTGCCTAGCTTATCAATACTTGGCGCGCTTCCTTCCTTTCCTACATATTTCGAAATGCGATGCAAGCTGTGAATGCTCACGTATAAAATATCGCCTCCTTTATAGGTGAGGCGAATGGCTTCTTGTTCTTTTCCGTTGACATCAATTTTCTGCAAGCCACTAAACTGACCAATACCATGATCTATATGCACCACGTAGTCTCCCGGTTGCAAAGACATGATTTCTTTTAATGTCAGGGCTTCTTTGCTTTTCTTAAAACCTTCCTTAAGTCGGAATCGATGGTATCTCTCGAAAATTTGATGATCCGTGTAAAGAAGGATTTTATTTTCTTTATCAATAAATCCTTCACTTAATTCTATGCTTAAAGGATGAAAGTGAACGGCGTGATCTTTATCTTCGAAAATCTGATACAATCGTTCAATTTGCTTCGGTTGCCCTGCTGCAATGATGTTGGTGAATCCTGCTTTTTCGTTGTTCAACAGGTTTTCTCCGAGCATATCAAAATTTTTATTGAATGCAGGCTGCGGATTCATCGAGAATTCAATGACCTGTGACTCAACAAATTTTCTTTGAGCTCCAAACTCTACCACACTTCGGCTTTGTAATAATCGAATCAGATCTTCTTTGGCGGTATATAACTCTTCGGGTTTTTGATGATGGGTCAGCGACTGAAGCTTGGAATATTGTGTCTCTGCTTTTTCTAATTCTTTTGAGAAAACTTCTGTGGCACCTGCTGTATCGCGCATCCATATCATCGCATCGGAGGAAATAAACTCCAGCAATGATATTCTAGACTCTTCTGACATCCGTTGACTCACGTTTGGAACGATGGTGGCGCGGGTCATTTTATTTACCGACAACTGTGAAGATGGATCAAACTTTCGGATTGATTCAACATCGTCGCCAAACAACTCAATTCGATATGGATAGTCGAAACTGAAAGAGTAAACGTCTAAGATTCCCCCACGAACCGCATACTGGCCTGGTTCATATACGTAGTCCACTTTCTCAAAACCAAAGTCTTGAAATATCTCATCAATGAACTCAAGTGAAATTTTGTGACCAACCTCGATATCAAAAGTGTTTTTGACCATTTCAGTTTTACTCACCACTTTTTCTGCAAGCGCTTCGGCATAGGTGACGATAACAGCGCCTTCGGGTCTTTTGGTCAATTCATTAAGCACCTCCGCGCGCATTGCCACGTTAGCATTCTCCGTTTGTTCTGTTTGATAAGGAACACGAGCACTGCGAGGGAAGAATAAGATATGCGTTTTTCTCGCTTTTATAATTTCTTCTTCATCCCGAATCAAGCCAGTTTCATCTCTGTCGTGAAATGGAAAAACTATGTTTTCTAGGTCATTGAGGAAATAGGCGGCCGACTCTTTGTCCTCGAGCACAAATACGTGTGTTTTCGAAGATTTTTCTAAAACGGATGAGGCAATAAAAGCCCCTGCCGACCCGATTAGTCCTCGGAGATAAATTTTCTTTTCTCCTTTTTCGAGTAGCTTTTGAAGATCCGCAACTGTCGCGGATTGCGTAATGGCGGCCTTGAGCCCATAAATATCCATAATCCCTCTCTACAAATCGGAAGAATGAAATATTGTTCATCTTGCGGCTTGCAAAAGTACATCACTACCTTCGCTTCTGGTAATTTATGCAGTATTTGAAATGAATCTAAAAGGTCTTTCTTCCCTCATACATCATCCTCAATGGCAGAATCATGTCTTTTTATGGAGACCAAATAGCGAGAAACCTTTGTTGGCGCTGGGTGTTAAGGATTTTAAAATGCACGGCTATCACATTTTGGACGATTCGTCTTTGAAAGGAAAGTGGTGGATGGGATACATTTCTTATGATTTTAAGGATGAATTAGAAGAAGGATTGTGCGCCAATCAAAACGAATTCGAACTGGCACATTGGAAGTTCTTTTCTCCAGAACTTCTTCTTCAATGGGACAAGGATCAATGGGTGGAGGTATTGAATGACTCCGGCTTGGATTGGCGACCTTTTCTTTCAATGGAAATGGGTTCATTCGTTTCACGAGAGAAAATTCATTGGAGCGGACGAATGAATGCTGAAACCTATAGACAGGCTGTGGAAACGCTTAAGAAAGAGATTCGTTTAGGCAACGTCTACGAGGTCAATTATACTCATGCCTTTGAGGCGCATTGCGAGCACTTTGACTCATTTCATTATTTTGTTGAGTTGAATGAAGCCACTCAAGCGCCGTATGCTGCTTTTGCCCGCTTTGGAAAAATCGCCGTTTGCTGTGCATCGCCCGAACAATTTTTACAGAGAAGTAAAAACAAAGTTTACTCTTCTCCCATCAAAGGTACGGCTCGAAGAGGCACCACTGAAAAGGATGACGAACGCATAAAACAAGAATTGCTTTACGATGAAAAAGAAAGGGCGGAGAATGTAATGATTGTGGATTTAGTGAGAAACGATTTTTCAAAATTCGCTAGTCCAGGAAGTGTAAAAGTCGAAGAGTTATTTGGAATATACAGCTTTAAAACAGTTCATCACATGATCTCCAAAGTCTCAGCGGAACAAGCATTCAATACGTCGTTAGAAGATATAATTCGCGCTACTTTCCCAATGGGCTCGATGACCGGCGCACCGAAACTTTCGGCCATGAAACTTGCTGAGCATTTAGAAATAGGAAGCCGTGGACTATATAGTGGCGCACTAGGAGTGATTGAACCAAACGGAGATTTTGAATTCAACGTCGTAATTCGAAGCGTCATTCGGAATGAAGAGAGTGGATTTATGCGCTTTAATGTGGGAGGTGCTATCACGGATTTATGTGATCCTCAAAAGGAGTATGAGGAGTCGCTGCTAAAGGCACGAGCCATCTTATCTTTGGCATGATGTTGCAACACCTGGCATATATGACAGCTTTGATCGAGTCTATCGAATGTTTGCTCGGTCCACCAAAAAAAACCAAAGTGGTTGCAGCAGTGAGCGGTGGAATGGATAGCATGGCCCTTCTTTTTCTGCTTCATCACATGGGTTATGATACCACTGTAGTGCACGTCAACTATCACATGCGCGGAGAAGATTCCAATGAGGATGAGCACTTGGTAAAAGAAGTTTCTCGAAATTACGGTTATCCGTGTCTTATTTTTGATGCAAGGCATTTGAGTACTCAGAACGGAAACTTTCAGCAGAATGCCCGTGATTTTCGATATGAAAAATTAGAGCAAACAAGGAAAGAAGTGGAAGGTGACTGCATCGTTACAGCGCATCACATGGATGACGATATGGAAACTTTTCTCTTTAAGTTTATTCGAAATTCTTATTTGTTTTTACCTCACGGAATGGAAGCGGAGAACGGTCGTATTAAAAGGCCCTTGCTTTCTATTTCTAAATCTCAACTGAAAGAGCTCTCAGAAGGATTTGGAATTCGTTGGAGAGAAGACGCCTCTAACGGCACGTTGGATTATGCTAGAAATAGGATTCGAAACAGGATACTGCCAGAAATAATGGAGATTCATCCTTTTCCATTTTCAGAGAGGAAAAAGCAAAATCAAATGGTAAGTGATTTTCTTCACAAAAAATTGCAAGAAGAATTACGTCCATTCATAGCACAAAGTGAAGGGGAGATAACTATATTCAATGAGTTATTCGCCCAGAATGACGCGCTCTTGTTGCTTCAGTTTGCTTTAAAGGAAACGCCTTTTTCTTCTAGATCTTCAGAGATACATCAATTACTGAATTCAGAGTCTGGAAAGATGCTGCTATCCAAGGATATGGTCGCTCACAAAGAAAGAAGGGGGGTGGTTATCCGATCAAGGCTGGAAACTGGCCAAGTAGAGATTTGGTGCACGCCTCCGTTTGAAAATGAAGAGGTGAAAATGGAGGTTCTTCAATATGATTCAAATTGGAAAGCAAAAGAGAATGAGGTGGTAATGAATGCAGATAACTTAGTTTTCCCGTTGATCTGGAGATCGGTGAGACCAGGCGATTCAATGCAACCCCTGGGTATGAGCGGAAGAAAAAAAATAAGTGACATTCTAATTGAGAAAAAAGTAGAAACGTACGCAAAGCAAAAAGCCAGGGTATTGTTAAGCAATGATGAGATTGTGTGGTGTTCGGAATACAGAATATCGGAGGTGTACAAAATTACGGATCTCACAAAACAAGTACTCGTAGTTAGGTTAAAATGAAACCTCTAGGGCTAACTCGCGTTATAAGCCTTAACCTAACAACGAAATATGAAACCCAACAAGAAGAACCTGCGCACCATCAATATACATCAACTGTCTACATACTCTGAAGAAGTTCTACAAAATCAGCGTCAAAAGATTAAGAGAAAGGCGGCATTGTTAAAAGCCATGATGCTTGAGGGCATCGATCAAACAGAAGTGATTCTCACTTATCAAGATCAAGTTGAACTCAAAAAAATGAAAACGCGCGTTATAGCCACGGAAGACGACAGTGTAATTCTGCCGCTTGGGCTCATTCTCCCCATTCATTGCATTTTAGATGTGGAGTTTCTGCACTCATAAGTTAAAAAAAGACATATCCCAATTAGTGGGAATACAAGGGTGTTTCGTTTGAAACACCTTTTTTTATTGATAAAAAAGAATTTTTTAGGGTTAGATATTTGCTTAAAAATCCAATTAAAAAATGAATAAAAGGATTTCAAAGGTTTTTAAGGTGTCCTATATTTGAGGCAATATCTGTTGTAGAAAATGAGACAAATTGGACTTTGTTTATTCATCGTATTGGCTTTCGCCATTCGTGGTACTTCTCAGATCGTTGATCCAGTGAAGTGGAAATTTAGCATCGAGACATTATCAGCGAACGAGCTAGAAGTAATCGCCACGGCAACGATTGATGAAAAATGGCACGTATATGCCCTAAAAGTGAGCGATGATCCTGACGCGATTGGTCCGATACCAACTTCTTTGAAGTTGAACAAGTCGTCGGACTATGAACCCATTGGTTCTGTGACGGAAGGAAAGTTTATCACTCATTTCGACCCTAACTTCGAAATGGATCTGAATTACTTTGAAAACACGGCTAAGTTCAAGCAAAAAGTAAAAATTACTTCGCTTTCAAAAGAAGGATTCCTGATTTCTGGGGTTTTAGAGTACATGGCCTGCGATGATTCGAGATGTATTTTTCCCGAGCCAGTAAAGTTTAAGGTCAAGTACAATCCAGTCGCTGACGAATCTACGGGTGCCATGGACAGTACTTCTTCGGGTATTGATACCTCGATGACGGAAGTGCTTCCATTGCCTACTGGACCGAGTAAGTTTACGTATCAAGTTTCGACGATTCAATTAGATAATCCAAGATCTAAAGACTGTTCTACTGTTTCAGCAGCAGTGGATACGGGGTCAAGTTTGTGGGAGTTATTCCTACTAGGCTTTATCGGAGGATTGCTCGCACTGCTTACTCCCTGTGTTTTTCCAATGATTCCTCTAACTGTTTCTTTTTTTACAAAAGGAAGTGAAAACAAGCGAAAAGGGATTATTCGAGCCATTACCTATGGAAGCTTTATATTTTTTATTTACATCATTCTCAGCTTGCCATTTCACCTTTTTGATCAGATTGACGAAAACATATTGAATAATATTTCTACCAACGTTCCTTTGAATATTGGCTTCTTTATCATTTTTGTTTTCTTCGCTTTTTCGTTTTTCGGATATTATGAGATCACGTTGCCTTCGAGCTTCGCGAATAAAATGGACAATGCCTCGAACGTGGGTGGACTAATAGGATCTTTCTTTATGGCGCTTACCTTGGCCATTGTTTCATTCTCTTGTACAGGTCCTATCCTTGGTTCGTTATTGGCGGGTTCATTAGCAAAGGACGGTGGTGCCATTCAGCTTACCGCCGGTATGGGAGGATTCGGATTGGCGCTGGGAATTCCATTTGCGGTATTCGCAGCATTTCCAGGAATGTTAAAGTCGCTTCCAAAGTCTGGAGGATGGCTCAACTCAGTAAAAGTCGTTCTAGGTTTTTTGGAACTGGCACTAGCATTGAAGTTTTTATCACAAGTAGACTTGGTCGACCATTGGGGGGTATTAAAGTACGAGCTTTTCATCGGACTTTGGATCGTGATTTTCCTATTGATGGCGATCTATATTTTTGGAAAAATCAAGTTCCCACATGATTCTCCATTAAAGAAATTGGGAACGTTTAGAATAGTTTTTGGTGTTGTTATCTTGATATGGGTCGGATATCTTGCTACTGGATTTAGATACGATGAAAAGCACAATACGTATCATAGTTTGCGCTTGTTGAGCGGCCTTGCTCCACCCGTAGGATATTCTTGGATCTACCCAAAAGATTGCCCTCACAATATCGATTGCGAACACGACTATCAAGTGGCACTAGAAAGATCAAAGAAGGAAGGCAAACCTCTGTTTATCGATTTCACAGGATATGCGTGTGTCAACTGTCGCAAAATGGAGGAGCATGTGTGGATTGAACCGGTAGTACTTCGATTGTTGCAAGAGGAGTTCATCGTTGTTTCTCTCTATGTGGATGATAGAAAAGAGCTACCTGCAGAACTTCAAGAAACATATCTCAGTCAGCGCACAGGAAAATTGAAAGAGGTAAAAACATACGGGGATCGATGGTCCGTATTTCAAACAGAAACCTTCAACAATAACTCTCAGCCACTTTATTGCATCGTTAGCCCTGATGAGATTTTGATGAATAAACCTGCACCTTATACTCCTGATAAAGAAGAGTATTTGCAATGGATGGAATGCGGGCTGCAAGCCTTCAAACAAACTGCCGCGAAACAATAGTCTTTTTCTGTCACTTTTTTTTCGTTTCTTCGTAGTATTATTTAATGAATACTACTGTAAGAAATATTATTCTTACTGTTTTTGTCCTACTATCTCTTCATGGGTGGTCGCAAAAGACGATCGTATCGGGTAAGGTATTGGATGCCCAAACCAAGGAGCCCATTTTATTTGCCCCTGTATTTTTTGTGGGCACCAAAACGGGAGTGATGACGGATGAGAATGGAGCATTTCGCATTGAGACGTACTATAGCAGCGACTCTCTTCGCGTGAACGCAGTGGGATACCAATCGCAATCAAAAAAAATCAAGCAAGGAACTACCATGGTCGTCAATTTTGAATTGAACGCCATTGGTGAACTTGAGACTATTGTTATCAAACCAAAGGAAGGTCCTAATCCCGCCATTGCCTTGGTGAAGAATGTACTGCGAAATAAGAAAATCAATAATAGAGAGAAACTAGATGCTTACGAGTATGAGGCATACAATAAGGTAGAGTTCGATTTGAATAACATCACTGAAGAGTTTCAGAAAAGAAAAATATTTAAGGCTTTTGAATTTGTCTTCGATGGCGTCGACACCACGCAAGGCAAGCCTTATCTTCCCGTCTTCATGACAGAATCCCTTTCTGATTTTTATTTCAAAAGAGATCCGAAGTTTTCTAAGGAAGTGATTAAAGCGACCAAGGTGAGTGGGGTGGAAAATGAGAGCATCAACCAGTTTCTTGGTGACATGTATCAAAACGTAAATATTTATGACAATGAAATCATAGCATTCGGTAAGAGTTTCACGAGTCCTATTTCGGCCTATTGCTTGGGATTCTATGATTATGATCTCATTGACAGTGCATACATTGATGGAAAGTGGTGTTATAAACTCCAATTTTTTCCAAGAAGAAAGCAAGAGCTTTTATTCTTTGGTGAAATGTGGATCAATGATACCACCTATGCAGTGAAGAGTGTCGATGCCACTATCGCTGAAGGAGCCAATATCAACTGGATCAAAGAATTCCAAGTCAAACAAGAGTACAATGAAGTAGAAGATGAAGTATGGATGTTGGTTCAAGATGAACTGTTAATCGACTTCAATATTTCGGATAAGAAAATGGGTGTCTACGGCAGAAAGACTGCCACCTACAAGAACTTTGTGATCAATAAACCTAGAAATGGGGAGTTCTACTCAGGGCTATCTGATATTGTGGTCAATGAGGATGCTGATGAAAAGGATGATGCGTTTTGGAAAGAAGCCCGGCATATTGAGCTGAGTGAAAATCAAGAGAAGATTTATCACATGGTAGATACCTTGAAGAGTTTACCCCAGTTCCGAACCGTGGCAGATATCATCACACTGTTCGTTTCTGGTTACAAGGTGAAAGGAAATTTTGAATTTGGACCTTACTACACTTTTTATAGTTTTAATCCAGTAGAAGGAAATCGTTTTCGGCTTGGCGGTCGAACCAGCAATCAGTTTAGTAAGAGATTAATGTTGGATGGATATCTCGCCTATGGTCTGAGAGATGAGCGTTTCAAATATGGAGGAGGTTTTATCTACGTGCTTAATAAGAACCCGAGAATGGCTTTTGGCGCCAGTGGGAAGAGGGACATGGAACAGCTCGGTCAGGCAGATGGCGCTTTCAGAGAGGACAACGTATTGAGTTCACTCGCGCGAAGAAACCCTGCTAACAAACTTACCGATGTTACGGAACTCACGAGCTATTTTGAACGCGAATGGCTGTATGGTTTTTCCAATAAACTTATTTTTACCCATAGAGTACTCAAGCCTGCCGGTGATCAGTATCGCTATGTGCGCTTTACTCCGGCGCTTACTGAACAGCAGGAGGTTGATTTTTTAATCACTTCAGAATTTACGCTGTATACGCGCTTTGCATACAAGGAGAAATTTGTGTATGGGCAGTTTGAACGAGTGAGTCTAGGAACAACCTATCCCGCATTAGAAATCCTTTTCAGTCAAGGTATTCCAGACATCTTAGGATCAGAATTTCGCTATAGGAAATTGATTGCACGCGTGGAAGATAAAGTGAGATTTGGACCGTTTGGATACGTCAAATACAATGTAGAAGCGGGAAAGATTTTTGGCAATCTTCCCTATCCGCTGTTGATGATGCACCAGGGTAACGAGACATTTTTCTATGATGAAAGTTCGTACAACACGATGAACTTCTTCGAGTTTGTAAGCGATGAATGGGCCAGTGTTTGGGCGACCTATCACGCGGAGGGTTTGGTGTTAAATAAAATCCCTGTCATGAGAAGATTGAAGTGGCGAGAGGTGGTAAGTATGAAGGCGCTTGTAGGTAGCTATGACGAGGCGAATGATAACATCCTTTCTCGAGATTTTAATTATGACGGTCGGCCGGATATTTACACCTTGGGAAGGCCGTACGTTGAAGCGGCTTTGGGAATAGAAAACATTTTCAAAGTGTTGAGAGTGGATGCTATTTGGAGACTGAGTTATCTCGACAATCCCAACATCGTTCGCTTCGGAATCCGCGCGAAGCTGCAAGTGGATTTTTAAACTTTGAAATTTTCATCTAAGCTCTAATGCTTTCACCCATTTCAAGTGGTTTGTATAGATGTAATCAAGAATGATTTCTATGCCTTCGAAATAGATATACTGCACATCGTCTGAAGGTTTGTGATAGTCGGAATGGATTCCCGTTGTAAAATGCAAACATGGTATTCCTTTTTCATTGCTCCATTTTAAATCCGAGTTTTCCAGTAAATCATTTTTCCCCTTCACCAATTGAATCGACTGTGTGGAGATCATTTCGTTTTCTATTTGTGTTCTATTGCTCGCATATTTTAGCGTAGATTCTCGCATCCGCCCCACCATATCAAAATTCAAATGAAGTACGGGATTGTATTTCTTGAAGGAAGAATCGCTTATGGTTATTGCTGAGCCATGCAAACCCAATTCATGCGCAGTATAGAAGTAGATCAAGTAATTATAGTCCTTGAAGTTGGATTGCTTTAATTTTTTTGCAAAGGCCATTACCAAGGCCACCCCGGAGGCGTTGTCGTCTGCGCCATTGTGAACCGCATTATCTTTTAAAGCTTTGGACAATTTTCCACCAAAACCTATATGATCAAAATGCGCTGAAATAACAATGGTTTTCTTTTTTCGGTTGTTAATGAATCCGTATAAATTAGAACATGATATGTAATCTGAACCATCGAGGGATAGTTCGAATTTTTGCTCTTTGAGTTTGATGCGACAGGAATCTTTTGCAATCTTTTTTAAATACGCAATACTCAATCTCTCATACCGTGTACCTGCCGCTCGACCCATCATGCTATCATTCGCCAGCGTATGAACGATGTTTTGGATAAGTAAATCCTGACTTCTAGAATCTATGGAAATCAGGATCAGAAGCAAGACTAAGCATTTCATTTTTCTAAAGTACAAATTAAAAAACCGCCTGATACCATCAGGCGGTTTTAATTTTTTGATAAAATGCAATTCTATTTTTTAGGCGTTGGATTCAAGTGCTCCGGCACCTTTCCAAACTGAATAGTATTTCCATCCCACCATATTCCCAAGCCTGACCCGTCAAGGTTTCCATCCGAATACAACACTTGTTCAAGGTTTCGGTCGAAATCCGATGAGCCCACAATCTCAAGCGCTTTCTCTCTGGACATAGATTCAACGCGCGTTCCTACTGCTATCCAAGATATTTCTACATTGCTATTTCCCGCACCAAGTTCTTTGATGTAAAATCCATCTTTACCCACTCTTGAAATGTACACCCCATTGCATTCACCGTTGGGAGTGACTGTCACTATTGGAGATTCTTGCAATAAAGACGAGTACTCGGATTGGAAGGATATGAATGCTTCGCCGTTGTTCAAGGTCGCCTTTCCTTTCGCATAAACACTCGATTCGAGAGAAGAAACGGCATAAACAGGTTTTAAACCATTGCTTGTTTCTGCAAGTTCAATATTTTTTCCGTTGGTATAAGTGTCGCCGTCGTTATAAGCAGCAAATAGTTCCCCACTATTGAGCTGACCTATCACTGTACCTTTTGAAGTAGAACCAATAAGATCTCCATAGAATCCACCGCCAATACCGCTGAGTTCAGATGTTGGAGCAAAACCTGTCCCATTAGCGTAAACGGCAGAGCCATAAACGCCATAGTTCAATAAAGCACTACTTCTATAGCCCAGTGAACCCCAGTACATACCCGTTACCTCTGCTCCGAGCACTCCTCCCGTTCTGTTGTAGTCGTTATAACTATGCCCCGCAACTCCGAAAGTGTGAATGTCGCCCCAAAAATTATAACCGCCTGTGGCGCTATTAACTGTACTTTGGGAATAGCCTGTCCCGTCATTTTGAGAATCCCTGGTGCGATATCCAAAAATGGAGTGTTGTCCATCACCGTTAGCAGTAATATGCTGCAGATAACCGTACAGTCCATAAATGTTTAAGGGTGCTATGTTTAATGCAACATAACCGTTTATACTTTCTCGCATTACAGAATTTCCAGCGGTATTGGAAGTTATGAACTTGGGGTAGTAACCAATTGTTCCGGTTATGTTCGCTGAGCCTGCCGGTCCTATAGCACCCGTAGCGCCTGTCGGTCCCATAGGCCCTGCTGGTCCCTCCGGTCCCATAGCTCCTGTCAATCCGATAGGCCCTGCCGGCCCTGTAGCTCCTGTAGCTCCCGCTGGCCCTGCCGGCCCTGTCAATCCTGTTGAGCCTGCTGGTCCCGCAGGTCCAGTAGCTCCTGTAAGTCCTGTTGGTCCTGCTGGCCCCGCCGGTCCAGTAGCTCCTGTAAGTCCTGTTGGTCCTGCTGG
>JAIXWX010000015.1 GCA_027491075.1 Flavobacteriales bacterium | reverse complement strand
GACAATATATCAGGACTGCAATTGGGCTTGGTGATTTCAGCGCTGTGGCACCAATAGTCGATGGCAAATACTTCTTCATTGCCGGTGAATTCCTCATCGATCAATATGTCGTGGTGCTGTGCGTTGCACAAACTTTCCGCCTCACTGAAAACGTTCGAGGTGTTTTTGAATCCTGTAGATGTTTGACCATTCAAAAATTGATTCCCTCCTTGGTTGATTCGTATCCGAGCGTTATCCTTGACATAGATATCCATCAGACATGCATCAAATTGGTTACAGAAAAACTGCAAGCCCGGAGGCGCTCCATTGGTCGATGATACAGCATTGATCCCTTCGGTATAGATTCCATGCGCCAAGTCGTTAAAATCGTTGCGCTCTATTAAGTTGTCTGTAGGTCCACTCTCCGCCACCCAAATACCCAATCCATTGGGAAAATCCTCATCGATCGCACTATCATCAAAACCATAAAAATCATTTTCCGCAAGGGTATAGCCAGTGCTTCCTACGATCTCAATTCCTCTTTCTCTGCTGGCCATACCATCATCCCCCTCGATCTCTGGTATGTTGAATCTATTTTGAACGATCACCACATTGTTTACCGCCCAATTCAAAATACCCGCGTTGCAATTATTGAACTTCATAAATCGGCAATCCAAATGTGCCAAGGTTTGAAAGAATGCAAAGGAAACCACCCCGACATATAATCCATCGAAGGTGTTACTCAGTTGTGTATTGCCTCTTACCTCAACGCTCGCTTGACTGGATATGAGACCCACCCTGCGCTGCGGCCAATTGAACGTGGCTAAATCTGTGGAGTTGACAAAGTCGCACTCTCGGATACGCAGTTTATGCACCTGCTGCAATCGAACATGCGCTTGAGGTAGTACATCCGGATCGTTGAGCTGTGATGTAGTTAGAAAGTCGCAATTTCGAATCAAGGACATGTTTTGAGCGACTCCAGCATTATTCATAAAATAAAACTTTTTAAAGTCGATGTCCATGGCGTTGTTCCGAAACGTTGAACCATTCGCGCGAAGCACTCCACCCCCAGTGTTGGGTCCTAAACCGACTTCCACCGCGCATAATGCATTTTCAACAATCGAATTCTCCAATCTACAATTTCCCTGCGGACCATTGAGATTGATGCTTTGTGCAATCGTATTGCCCACATTGGTAGTGCCAAGCAAATCGATTCCTTCCCACATCAAGCCTTCACAAATGTAGGAAGTCAATTTAGAGTTTCTTGCAATCAGTCGACCACCAGGTTGGATGATGACACTACTGGTTTCTCGAAAACGAAGCTCCAAGTTGTCCACTGTTAAACTCACCCCGGTAGGTATCACTAAATCACCATTGAAATGAACCACATCATCATTGAACGGATTGTTTGATGCAGTCCAAATTGCACTGGCATTTACCGTCAAATTACCCACCGCTTCATCCTCTAGATTAAACAAACAGCAAGCACCACTCTGCTGCTCCAAATCAGAGGTATAATTATACACTTGGAAAGGTGCTTGGAAATAAACTTCAGAAAATGTAAACAAACTGTACGTACTTAAAGCAGGACTAGAAGAGTCATTCAGATAACTTTCATGAAACTCAATAAGGGGAATTGCCAATGCAGCAAGGTTCAAGGGATTAAGGTGAAAAGTACAAGTATTTGGATTATTGATACCCTTCATTACATCTACGCCCTGAGAATGAAAAATATAAAGTGAAGGTTCGCCTTCAAAAAAATTCCTCTGCAATCGAACACCCAAAGCATAGGATGCCATATTATAATTGCTCCATACAAAAAGATTTGTTTGTGAGAAATCATCGAACCCCCCTATTGGTACATACCCAACCTGACCTTGTGCGGTAACAAAGTAGACAAATTGGTTGTTAGGACTCACCTCAACGGCTGGCCGGCCACCAAGTCCGACAATGCATTCAGAATCAAGTCCATTCTCGACCAAATGATAGCCCGAAAATTGACCATCCCCGCCACTGACTATATTCAGTATTCCATTCTCCTCAAACATAGCAGCCGACTCAAACAAACGATAATAATTATTGCTAGCACCAAGGCAAGTCATCCCTAGGTTGCTACTAATTATACCTTCAGCTGTAAGCTCCCAAAGGCGTGAATTAGTTCCCTTTCTCGACAAAAGAACTTTGTTTTCATTCACTCCCCTATCTAAAATACTGAATTGTATAGGTTGATTCAAGAGTGCCGTTGCAACTGAAGCAATGTTGTGAGTTGAAATACTCTGAGTATGATCAAAAGTTGTTGATGAAAAAGTAGTGGTGCCAATATCAACAAGCGACACTCCTATATTCATTGGATAATTCGCTGGAAGACCTTCTAGATTAACAAGAGCACCTCGTTTCGTTGGATCATCTAAAAAGAATAGATTCTCCAAGCTGAGATCCAATAATGCGACGCCAAAATCTGATTCGTTTAATTGTACCACTGGTTCTTGTTCTCCCTCTTCCCAAATGGTATTCTGAACACTCCCGTCAAAGAATAAGTAGAACTTATCGCAATGTCCAAACTTTACAGACAGCATAGTTTATAAAGTTTTCTTTGTATGTACTGTAAAAATCTCCAACACTCCCATATCTCCTCACTAACAAATAGCCGTCTCTATTATAAATTCTTCCATCTACAATAAAGAACAATAACTTTCCCTCATGATCGTATTCCGCATGTGACATTCTTGAAGGAATACTTCCATTATAGGTTAGATCAGGCTGACCAGGAATTGGATCTGGTATCGGTAGGCTCGAAATAGAAATGTTAGAAGGGTCATTGAAGTCTATCAATTGATTACCATACAACCACAATTTGTTTTGAGAAAACATAGTGTGGCTTGAGCAACCTAAGAAGAAAAAAATAAGACAGATGTGAAAGAGGTGTTGTACTTTTACACCCCGAAAAATTTTACTTTTCATTTTTTTGAAGGGTTTAAGGTTAATTAATTGTCCATGGCCGTGGATTTTATTTATTCCTTGGGCCCTTCACTTTTTCTATTAAATCTCGAGAACTTGTAGAAATCGTTTTTGGCCTTCAGAATAATATCAAACCTATACATTTAATTTCTTGAAAACAAGAGAAAAATGAAAATTAACAGTCGGTTCTAGACCCAAATCGACTTATT
>JAIXWX010000019.1 GCA_027491075.1 Flavobacteriales bacterium | reverse complement strand
TGTTTTTAAACGAATAGATCTTTGTGCTTTATATCCGCCTTCATTTTTTTTGACTTCCAAGATTTGATTTGTTTTTCTCTCATCATTGCAAGCTGTTTGCTTTCAAAAGTCTCGAAGTAAAATAGGTTCCAATCAGCTATTCCGCCCGTGAATCCTTTATGATTTGTGTTGTGTTTTTTAACACGTTCACTGAGTTGATCTCCAGTGTACCCGATATAGTACTTGTCTTTTATTTTTGAGTAAAGGATATACGTGTGAAACATAGTGGTGTAAAAATGGAAAAACCCGAAGCATTACTACCTCGGGTTTTCAAATGTTGTGGGAGCTACTGGATTCGAACCAGTGACCCTCTGCTTGTAAGGCAGATGCTCTGAACCAGCTGAGCTAAGCTCCCTTTATTTTTTTACTCTTTCGTTCAGTGATCCTCCCGACTGTTAGTCGGGATGCTCTGAACCAGCTGAGCTAAGCTCCCTTTCTGTGAAAGCGGGCGCAAAGATATAACAGGTTTTTATTTCTCCAAATTTTTCTCCAATACAAGAAAAAGATTTTGTTAGTGTCTTGAACCTGAGTGTTCTAGTTTCTTGAAAAAGCAGGCGAAACTCGACTCTCCTTTGTCTCCTTATTCATAATGTAAAATCCTTCACCTGATTTGTCTCCAAGTTTGCCCGCAGTTACCATATTTACTAATAAAGGACATGGGGCGTATTTGGGGTTTCCAAAGCCGTCGTGAAGTACTCGCAAAATGGCAAGACAAACATCAAGTCCTATGAAGTCAGCAAGACGTAAAGGTCCCATTGGGTGAGCCATGCCAAGACGCATCACAGTATCTATTTCTTCAACACCTGCTACACCTTCATACAAACTGTAAATGGCTTCGTTGATCATTGGCATCAAAATTCTGTTGGCAACAAATCCAGGGTAGTCATTTACTTCTACTGGAACTTTTTGAAGTGATTTGCTCATATCAAAAACCGTGGATGTAACTTCATTGCTTGTGCTGTATCCTCGAATTACTTCTACAAGTTTCATTACAGGAACAGGATTCATAAAATGCATACCAATAACTCTGTCTGGCCTTCCTGTTGCCGCTGCAATTTTAGTTATCGAAATGGAAGAGGTATTGGTAGAAAGAATGCACTCGGAGGGCGCAAACTGATCCATTTCCTTGAATATTTTTAACTTTAAATCAATGTTCTCAGTTGCTGCCTCAACAACGAGGTTCGCGGAGGCAACTCCTTCTGCTATTGAAGTGTTTGTGATGAGTCTGGATAGCGTGTTCGCTTTTTCCTCCTCACTAAGACTTCCTTTGGCGACTTGACGATCCAAGTTTTTGGTGATTGTTTGGATGGCTCTGTCCAATGCAGCTTGACTGATGTCAATTAGAACTACCTTATAGCCAAATTGAGCAAAGACATGAGCAATTCCATTTCCCATGGTCCCTGCTCCAATTACAGAAATATTTTTCATTGAAAAATTTTGAGGTGCAAAAATAAGGAACTTATGTTGTACTTATTCGTTCTTATATTTGCTTGAATCGCAAGACAATGAAACCACTAACTTTCACACTTATTCTGATATTCATCGGAGTACAACATTATTGGAGCCAACAGGTTCTGTCCGAGATTTGTCATACCAACCTGTCTGTCCTTGCGGATGAAAGCGGGGATTTTGAGGACTGGATCGAGATTTATAATCCAACAAGTGAGCTAATTGTATTGACCGGTGGATATCTATCCGATGATTTTGAAGAGCTCAATAAATGGCAAATACCAGCACTTTCTTTGGAACCGGGCGATCGGAAAATTATTTGGGCCTCAGGAAAAAACCGATTTCCGCTTATAAGTCACTATGAGGTACCGGCTTTTCCATGGGACGAATATGCCTATTTCGTTCCCCAAGAGGAAGTGGATGAAAACTGGCATGATGTCTCGTTTGATGAAGGTTGGGAAATTGGACCAGGAGGCTTTGGATATGGCGATGGGGATGACAATACGGAACTTGATCAATGCATTTCCGTGCTACTAAGAAGGGAGTTCCAAATTTCTGATCCAAATTCTGTGGTGGAGGCTTTTTTGTTTATGGATTACGACGATTCTTTCGTAGCGTATTTGAATGGTGTGGAAATAGCACGATCCAATATTGGAAATCCTGGTGAATTTGTGGCTTGGGATCAACCCGCAAACTCGGAAAGGGAAGCACAATCGTATCAGGGGGGAGAATATGAGTCCTTTATTCTAGATACCGCATTGGTTGCACAGTCATTGGTCGCTGGTACTAACGTATTCTCAATACGTGTCCACAATAACTTTGCATTTAGTTCTGATCTTAGTGCATTGCCTTTACTTATTCTTGGGAAAAGCAATGGTCTTGTGGAATCTCCTTTAGCGCCTGCAGAATGGAATTTAGCCAACGTTTCAGAGTATCATACAAACTTTAAATTGTCAACTGGAGAGACATTGTTTTTTAGTGATTCCAACTTGAACGTTGTAGAATCCGTTTTGATTGCGCCAATGGATGTAGATCAAAGCTTGGCTATGGTAAATGGAAGTTGGTGCTTTAGTATTGATCCTACACCTTTAAATGCGAATAATACGGTCTGTTCAACGGGAGTAGAGCCCAAACCATTAGTTTCTGTTCAAGCGGGCTTGTACAACACTACGCAACTAGTTACATTGATTCCTCAAAGTTCAACATCTGTTATTCATTATACATTGGATGGTTCTATTCCCAACGAAGAAGATGAAATATATCTCGAGCCTATCCCCATTGAGAATACAACTGTCCTTAGCGTTAAGGCTTTTAGCAATGCAGGATTGCTGCCTTCTCCCGTGGAGAAGAATACATATTTGATAAATGAGTTTGGGATAGGAACAAAGGTGATGTCAATTTCTACCAATTTTGAAAATTTGTGGGACGAAGAAATAGGAATTTATGTTTTGGGATTGCCTGATTATGATCCATGGTATCCTTTCTTCGGCTCTAACTTCTGGGAGGATTGGGAAAGGCAGTCTTATATTGAAATCTTTGAAACCAATGAATTTCAAAAGGAAGCTCAGATTGGTTTATCTATTCACGGTGGCTGGTCGCGTGCTCAAGATCAAAAAAGCTTCAGGGTTAGATTCAGAGATGAATACGGAACAGACGAATTAGAATATCCACTTATTGAGGATAAACCAGATATTACTCGATTTAAGAACTTCAATCTGCGTAATGGGGGAAATGATTATTGGGATGGTAGAAGCAGAGATGCTTTCATGCAGCGAGTAATGAAAGACACCAAGAATGATTATATGGCGGCTTCCCAAACTGCGGTTTTCTTAAACGGTGAGTATTGGGGACATTATGAAATTAGAGAAGTGTTGGACGAGAATTGGTGTGAGTCAAATCATGGAGTGGATGCTGACTCCGTTAGCCTTATAACTGATACTTATTTCGGATTTGATGTGAAAGAGGGCAGCGCAGAGTCTTTTGAAATAATGTACAATGTTATAATCAACGGAGATGCAGCTGCGGATGACTTTTTTGAGATAGCATCGGAACATTTGGACTTAGAGAACTTCACCGATTATATAGCCACAGAAACTTATTATGCCAACTGTGACTGGAGTTGTGGATATAAGAACAATACGAAGTTCTGGCACTATGATAATCCCAGTGGAAAGTGGAGGTATATGTTGATGGACTTAGATTTTGGCTTGGGTTTTTATGGCACAGATCCCAATGACGAGTTCTTATGGAGAGCTGTAGATGATGACTTTGCAATGGATAACATTTGCGAAAAACTATTGCAGAATATGGAGTTCAGAAATTACTTTATAAATCGATACGCTGATCTTATCAATTCTGTCTGGCAGCAAGAAAATATGGAGGCGAAGGGAAATGAGATTCGGTCACAAGTGGAACCCTACATTGAACGACACCATCAGCGTTGGGGAGGAAATTATGATCAATGGTATAATACCATGGAGAATAGTCTCAACTGGAATGAACTTCGGATTCCTGGAGCAAGAAACATGATTCAGAACTTTTTCCAACTCCCGAATCAAGTAAATATCACTTTAGATGTTTTTCCCGCGGGAGCTGGACGAATACATATCTCTACCATTGAGCCAAAGGAATCTGAATATCCTTGGACGGGTGTTTACTACAACGGAGTGCCTGTGCGCATTACTGCAATTGCGAACCCCGGTTATGAATTTGAGTACTTCTTACCTAATGGTATTTTTGACGAAAATATGCCGGTACGGTCTTTCTTATTGAATATTCCTAGTGATGAGGTTTTCACTGCAGTATTCATTGGATCGAACGAGAACGCATCTCCTCAGGTTTCTGAGTTTATGTACCATCCTGATTTTTCTAAAAACTCTGGAGATTGGATTGAGCTATATAACCCGCACTCCTTTTCACTAGATGTTAGTTCTTGGAAAATTCAGAATGAAAACTGGTATAATCAGTTCGTCATTCCAGTGAATACCGTTATACAACCTGGAGAAAGATTGGTGATAGCTTCTAATTTAGATGTTTTCGAAGTGGCATATCCCGAAGTCAACGATGTTGTTGGAAGTCTAAGCTTTAATCTGGGAAATTTTGACGATAAAATTATTTTGATTGACCGTGAAAATCAGGCTCGTTCCGAACTTGAATATTCACACTTCGCGCCTTGGCCCATGGGTACAGATGGATATGGAAGGTCTGTGGAAAGAATAAGTAATGCAAGCAATGAAGCGGATCCAAATTCGTGGTTCGAAGGATGTATTTATGGTAGTCCAGGAGAGCCATATTTTGAATGCGACTCAACACTGCTCCTTACAGAAATCAACTACAGGTCGTCGTCCCTTGCTGATGCAGGCGAATGGTTTGAAATTAAAAATACAAGTTCAAATGCAATTGATCTAGGTGGCTTCGTAATTCGCGATAAGTCAGATCAATCGGAGTGGCTGATTCCTGGCGGCACGATTATAGAACCTGATTCATTCCTTGTGTTCTCAGGAAATATGGAAAACTTTCAAACACGCTTTCCAAGTATCACAAATACTGTCGGAGAGTTTGATTTTAACCTTGCAAACAATGATGATGTCATCCGCTTTTACACTCCACAGGGAGAGTTAATGGTGAGCGTTCACTATTCTTCACTAAATCCTTGGCCTGCGGAAGCAAATGGACAAGGAAAAACTCTTGAATTGTTGAGTGCTTCGGGGAGCATGTGCTCTGCCGAGAATTGGTTTGCCGGCTGTCTTGAGGGCTCACCAGGAGAACCTTACGATCCATCTTGCGGAATAGTCAATGTTACTGAAACTGAAACTTTAACCGAATGGACATTCGGGCCGAACCCTGCGTTAAATGAAATTTGGGTAATTACAAATGAAGCGCTCTCTACTATGGAAATTTTCAATACCAACGGGCAACTGGTTCGTTATGAAAGACTTGCGCGAGGAATGCAGAATGTAGATATTTCAGAACTTTCCCAAGGTGTGTATCTATTGGTCATCGGTACAGAAAATGCCAAAAGTTCTCAAAGATTGGTAGTGAGATAGCTCAAGCCCTTTTATTTTGATATTGATTCAATATATTCGCTGAAGAATAGAACCACATATGAGTCAATACAAGCGTCTTTTTGATTTTGTCTATCACCAACGAGATCACTTTCCTCTAAAGGAGATGATGATTTCTAGAGTGGCTGGATCATGGAAAGCATATTCAACCGAGGAGTTCATCGAAAAAATGAATGAGGTTTCTCGAGGTCTATTGACACTTGGTGTCAAACCGGGGGACAAGATTGCACTCATTACAACAACCAATCGTGTTGAGTGGAATATCATGGATCATGCGATATTGCAAATTGGTGCCATTGATATTCCTATTTATCCAACCATGACGGAGGATGATTATAAGTATATCCTCAATCATTCGGAATCAATATACTGCTTCGTTTCGGATGCGGAAATTTTAAAGAAAGTAAAACAAATTGCCGCTGAAGTACCTTCTTTGAAGGAGGTATTTACATTTGAGAAAGTAGAGGATGCAAGGCATTGGTCGGAAGTAGCGGCGCTCTCAAAAGATACAGATCAATCAGAGGTTGACAGAATTGCGAAAGAAGTGAAGGCCGATGATATGGCAACCATTATCTACACTTCTGGAACAACGGGTTTGCCGAAAGGAGTGATGTTAACTCATGCCAATATCGCAAGCAATGCGATGGATAGCGAAGATAGGCTTCCAGAACTAATTAAAGGTGATACTACCGCATTGAGCTTTCTTCCTTGCTGCCATATTTATGAAAGAATGTTACATTATCTCTACATCAATAACGGGGTACGAGTATATCTAAGTGGTTTGGAAACGGTAAAGGATGATCTTGCTTTTACAACGCCTCATATCTTTTCTGCAGTTCCTCGTCTTTTAGAAAAGTTTTATGATGGAGTAATTGCAAAGGGCTTAGCAAATACAGGATTGAAAAAGAAAATCTTTCAATGGTCTGTGGGAGTGGCCCTGGATTGGAATCCCGATAAAGGCGGTTTGTATAACCTGAAGTTGGCCATTGCAAGAAAATTAGTGTTTAGCAAAGTGAAAACGGCTCTCGGCCTTACGGGCATTAAAGCTGTTCCTTCAGGAAGTGCTGCCCTTCAACCAAGATTAGCGAGGTTTTTCACAGGAGCGGGGATACCAATTTTTGAGGGCTATGGACTAACAGAGACATCTCCAGTTATCTCCGTAAATACCCTCCGTCGCGCGGGGATGTATGAAGTTGGCTGTGTTGGAAAGCCCATAAACAATGTTGAGGTAAAGATTGCCGAGGATGGTGAGATCATTTGCAAAGGTCCGAACGTAATGTTGGGGTATTACAAGAATTCAGAGATGACCTCTGAAGTATTGAAAAATGGTTGGTTTCATACAGGAGATATTGGCGTTATTGAGAATGGCTTTTTGAAAATCACCGATAGGAAGAAGGAAATGTTCAAAACAAGTGGAGGGAAGTATATCGCCCCTCAACTAATTGAGAATATTTTGAAAGAAAGTATTTATATCGAGCAGTGCATGGTGATTGGTGAAAACCGAAATTTCCCAGCGGCTTTGATCGTTGTTGATTTGATCACCCTAAAATTGTGGGCAGAGAAAGAAGGTATTGCTTATTCGAGCGATGCTGAATTGCTTTCTTTGGAAGCCACAGAAAAACTTATAGAAAGAGAAATCGAGAAACGAAATTCTCGTTTTGGAAAGTGGGAACAGATTAAAGCTTTTCGAATTCTTCCTGGTGCTTTCACTATTGATAAGGGAGAAATCACGCCTACGCTAAAATTAAAGAGAAAGAAGATCATGGAAAATTACGCGCACCTTGTCGCTAACATTTATCATGATTAATGTTCATGTTTGACTCGGACCTTCTTTTATTTTTTAATTCTGATCGATTTCCAGAATTGGACTCCTTTTTTTGGTATGTGAGTGAAAAGTGGGTTTGGATTCCTGTTTATAGTGCGATGTTATTTTTCTTGTATAAAAAGTATACAGGAAAGAAATTTTTACTAATGATTACCTGCTTGATTTGCCTTCTTACGTGTTCGGATCAACTGGCTAGCGGTATTTTCAAGAAGGCAGTTAAAAGGGAGAGACCAACCTACACGGAAGGATTGAAAGAGCAGTTGCATCTGGTTCAAGAACCCAACGGCCAATTGTATCGAGGTGGTAGATATGGTTTTTATTCTTCTCACGCTTCTAACTACATGGCGGTGGTGGTGTTTTTTATCATGCTCACTCGCCCATTGAAACGAATTACATACCTGATGCTTTTTGCTTGGGTAATTTTGATTTCTTTTTCTAGGTTGTATATGGGAGTGCACTTCCCTACAGATATTTTAATGGGCTGGGTGATGGGCGGTAGCTTAGGATTATTTTTCTCGTTTGTGTTTTTTAAACTTTCTACTACATCTTATTTTCTAGAGCTCAGATAGCTTTTTTATTCTAGCTCCTTCTTTTCGTATCAAGGCAATGGATTCTTCGCTCAATTTCTTGGCCTTCAAGTCACGTACAACGGGTCCACTGTCCCAGATGAATGAGGCGGCTATTTCAAGGTGTTCAGAAGATTCAAATGCCTTCATTACCTCTAAGAATAAAGCGTGATAGGATGTTTGTAAATCTGCTAAGAAGCGGATGCCTGAAGCCAATGTTTGCGCGTGTTTAGCATTATATATCTGGAGCTTGGCGATACTCAACATCCGTTCGTAAGTTTCCAGAAAAGGTAAGGGTTCTTTTGTAAAGACGATTTCAGGGAAACTCGGAAGATCAGGAGATTCCAGCATGGAAAGCGCCTTTTGAGCGGATATAATGCGCTGGCATTCCTTCTCTCTTTTATTCAAAAGACTAGGAACAGAATACTTCTGTAATACTTCGTTTTTTATTAAAAAGAGTTTTTCATCAATAACATCGAACAACTCAATGGATTGAAAATCGGACTGAATATCAAAAAATGACAGGGCCTCTTCATATGTCATGGCACGAAGATAGAAGAGAGCTCAGGTATTTTCATTCAATAGGTTTGATTAAATTTGTAAGGCAATAAGGAGTAAAATGAATCTATTAAGCATAGTTTTTACATCGTTGATACTAACCATAGGATGCGGAAATGCGCCTCAAGCTTCTGAACAGAAAGCGGTTAGTTCAGATCAAGCTTTTTTCTACAGCGGTGTCAGCGACAATAACAAAGGAATGCGTTCAGGTACGATCGAGCTGAAGGGCTCAATCAAGGCGCCTTCTATCAAAAAGATGTATTTGTCTCAGATGTATGGCAAAAGCTCCACAAAGATCGATTCTGTTGCCGTGGTAAATGGAGTGTTTTCTTTCTCAAAAAAGGAATTGAATCAAGGTTGCTATATGTTATCGGCTGGGGAAAACAACAGTATGGTGATTATTCTCAACCCAACGGAACCTGTGGTTGAACTCGCATTTAATTCAGGAAGACTGGATATGGGAATGTCTTCCGTGAACAGCAAAGAAAATGAAGGCTGGTTCACTTATTTGCCGCAAGAAACAGCTCTTTTAAAAGCGATAAAAGACTTACGAGTTCAAGCAGCAAAGTCGTCTTTGAAATCGGAATTTGATAAACAAATTGCAGCGAAAGAATTGGAACTATTGAATTTACAGAAGCAATCCATTGAGAAGTATCCTGATACACATTTTGCTAAACTTCTAACTTGGAAGCAAGAACCGACGAAAACCGAAATTGGAAAGTATTGGGACAATATTGATTTTAGCGATCAGAGCATTATTCATAGCACGGTCTTAACGGATAGAATTCAAAATTTTATGCGTGGATTTAGCAAGGGTGAAGAAAGCGGATTTTTGAATTGTGTTGCCATGGTTGCCGATCAGGCCAAAGCGGATGATAAAGTATTGGAATTTACTTTGAATCAGATGCTGGTGGGATTCTATGAAAGTGGAATGGAGAATATCTGTACCTATATAATTGATACGTACATCAACGGTGATGGATGTGGTGATGCAGACTTGAGCAATGTAATTAAGAGCACAGCCGAAAGTATTCAGAAATTGAGCATTGGAAATGTGCCACCAAATATTCAAATGACCACACTTGATGGAGCTTCTTTTGATTTAATGAAAACGGCGGCCAGTAAGAAGTTTACCTTGGTGATGTTTTGGAGCAGTTGGTGTGAGCATTGCAAAGGAGAAGCTCCCGAAGTGAAGGCTTGTTATGATACGTTTAAAGCTAAAGGTTTTGAAATCGTTGGGGTAAGTGTTGACAACAATAGAAATGCATGGGAAGCGGCCGTGAAAGAACGGGGTTTCTCCTTCCCTAATGTATGCGGAATGAAGCAATGGGAAAGCAAAGTGGCGAAGGATTATCGCGTTACAAAAACGCCTGTATTTTATTTGTTGGATCCTTCAGGAAAAATTGTTCTCAAGCCTAAAGGAATCCGAGAAGTGCAAGCTTATCTTAATCAAAACTTAAAGTAAATTGGATCGTCAGGAAATTTTTATTCAAGGTCATAGAGGATGTAGAGCCCTTTTTCCAGAAAATTCGCTCAGTGCTTTTTTACACGCAAGTAAACTTGGTGTGGACGCTATAGAACTGGATATTTGTGTTTCGGCCGACAAACAATTGATCGTAGCGCATGAACCTATTATGCTGCACGATTTATGTTTAAAGCCTAACGGAGAGGAGATTTTGGTCAGCGAGGAGAATCAATTGAATTTATTCAAAATGAAAGCCGAGGAGATCAAATCTTATTCCTTTGGCACATTGCCTCACAAGAAGTTTCCATTGCAGCAGAAAGTTAAATCGCATAAACTTCCTCTATTGGAACTTTTGGGTTTGCTTGAAAAAGAATTGGGTGATAACCTTCCACAATTGACCATTGAAATAAAATCAACTACTGAGGGAGACGGGAAGTACCATCCGGGGCCTGATGCATACACGGATTTATTTTTGAAAACGCTAGACTCGATCGATCCGCAGTGGCCTATAGTAGTTCAGAGTTTCGATGTGCGGATTCTTAAGGCTTTAGATAAGAAAGGGATTGATGTTCCACTCACTGTTTTAAATGCCGATAAAGCGGTGGAGGTGGATGCTATGTTAGAAGAGTTAGGTTTCATTCCCGAAGGTTGGGGATCTCTTCACGATCTGATTGATCAAGAATTAGTAGAAACTTGTTTTACCTTTGGAATGGACTTGAGCGCTTGGACGGTGAATGACAAGCAAAGAGCAGATGAGCTTTTTCAATTGGGAGTTAGAAATTTTATAACAGATACGATTGAGATTTGGTAATCTCTATTTATTGATTTAAGACGGGTGCCCACACTGTGTGGGACCAAAAGCGTATGGATGAAATCTTGCCTGAAGTATTTGAAAGTGCCTTGTTAAGGCATTTTTCTTTTCAGCCCACTGCTGGGCAGAAAAGACTGTTCTATGCTTTTGCAAGAATGGTTTTCTCCAATAAACCGAGATGCGCACTAATGATTAAGGGTTACGCAGGTACAGGAAAAACGACCACTGTTTCTGCTATGGTTCGAGCCCTTCAAGAGATTGGTAAAAATGTGGTGCTTCTAGCCCCAACGGGTAGGGCTGCCAAAGTGCTTTCCAACTATAGTGGTCGTCCGGCATCGACGATTCACAAACAAATTTATTTTCGGAAGACCGATCGAAATGGAAACGTTTGGTTTGAATTGAAGGAAAACGAACTGGAGAATACTGTTTTTTTTGTGGACGAAGCTTCGATGATTGGGACTGAAAGATTTCAAATGACCCGCGATGATCTTGCAACAGGAGATTTGCTGGAAGATCTGGTATCTCATATTTTTTCAGGAGAAAGATGCAGCATGGTGCTTATAGGTGATGGAGCTCAATTGCCTCCTGTTGGTAGTAATAAAAGTCCTGCACTCGATATAGCTTTCTTAAGAGATGAGTTCTCTTTGAACATTGCAGAGGTAGAGCTAAATGAAGTTATTCGACAGCAGGGTGGAAGCGGTATTTTAGAAAATGCCACGGCGCTGCGAGAATTAATCATTAAAGGTGTTCCACAATATCCTGTGATTCAAACTGCGGGATTTACAGATATCAACAAAGTGGAAACCGATCTTCAGCCAATTGTTGAAGCAGGATTTAGAAATTATGGTAAAGACGGAACAATCATTATTACTCGATCCAATAAGAATGCGATCAAGTATAATCAACAAGTTCGCATTCGTATTCTCGGAAATGAAGATGAGATAAACTCCGGAGATCGGATGATGGTATTGAAGAATAATTATTTTTGGTTAGAAGAAGGCTCGTCGGCTTCAGCAGGTTTCATAGCTAATGGAGATGTGATAATCATCGAACGAATAAGGAAATTTGAAGACAGAGGATCTTTTCGCTTTTGCACAGCGGTGGTCACCTTAGCGGATTACCCAGAAATACCAGAAATGGAGGTGATTCTGCTCTGCTCCACAATTTGGGAGGAATCGGCCGGAATGAGCTATGAAAAAATGAAAGAGCTGTGGACTACCATAGCTCAGGATTATCAAGACCTAGACTCTGTACCTAAAATTCGCAAAGCTGTTCAAGCGGATCCTTATTACAATGCCCTCCATGTGAAATTCGCTTATGCCATTACCTGTCATAAAGCTCAAGGAGGACAATGGCCTATGGTTGTAGTAGATCAAGGTTATGTAACGGAGGAGATGTACGGAGTGGAATTGAACAGATGGATGTATACGGCCTTTACAAGAGCGCAAAAGGAGCTCTATCTGGTGGGGTTTTCGTAGATTCGCAATCAATATGACGGTTTTTGATCCTGAAATAGCAGCACAAGCCATTTTACCGAAAGAAATTGGAGCCAAGAGCATGAGCCTTCATCTGGCCATACATCTGCACCCGGAAATGGTGCAGGCAATGGTTTTTGATTATGAATCACAACAAATTCTTTGGTTGAAGAAATTTGACCTGGATGACACCTATGATCGAACGCTTGCAAGAGCGGTGGATTTCGTTAACTTGAAAAACTGGGGTGACTTTGTATTCAGAAAAACAAGTATTTCCTTCGATTATCCGGATTTTACTTTAGTTCCAACGGGATTCTTGGAAGACGGAAAGCAATCGGATTTGCTGAAATTTTCTGTGGGTAGGGAACCAGACAATGTTGAAGTGTACGAAGTAAATGAAGTAGGTGCTGCGGTGCTCTATGATTTGCCCGTCATTGTTCAACGATTGGCAGAACGCTTTCCAAATGCACGGTTTTTTCCTTCTGTGGGATTTTTCTTAAAAGATACCTTGAGATCTGCTAATGGCTTGCATGTATTGGTACAAGAAGGATTTATGCTTGCTGTTGTTTTTCATGAGGGCGATATGCGTCTCACGAATCATTACGGAATTCAGAACAACGAAGATGTTTTGTATCACCTAAGCAACGCTGCTATGCGCTTGAATATTCATTTGGCATCAGCGAAAGTAGTTCTCTATGGTAGTGATGCTGGTGAAGGTTTGAAGTCTTTGTTAGAAGACTATATTGAAACAGTGGAAGTCTGGACCTCAGAGGTAGTTAAAGAACCCAATGCGCATTTGTATTACTCGAGTTTTATTCATTCACAATGCGTATAATTTCTGGAAAGTATAAGGGCCGTAGAATACCTGTTCCTGGAAATTTTCAAGGTCGGCCAACCACCGATTATGCTCGCGAGAGTTTGTTTAATGTGCTTCAACATCACATTGGCTGGGATGGTGCGCATATTTTGGATCTATTTGCAGGAACGGGGGCGATTTCCCTGGAATGCATCTCTCGTGGAGCGGAAAAGGTTGTTGCCGTTGAAAAAAGTCCTGTTCATATCCGAGCTATTAAAGAGAACTTCAAAACATTTGAAGCCGAATATGCTCAAGCATGGCGTGCTGATGTTTTTAGTTTTATTCAAAAATGTCAAGACTCTTTTCACTTGATCGTTGCTGATCCTCCTTATGATTTGAAAGAATTGACTAACTTGCCTGAATTGATTGTGAATTCAAACCTTTTGAAGCAAGACGGTTGGTTTGTTTTGGAGCATCCAGATCGGATGGATTTTTCTGAGATCAAAGGTTTCAACCAACATCGTCGATATGGAAGTGTAAACTTTAGCTTTTTCTTAAAAGAATAAAATCATGAAAAGAGTTGCCGTTTTTCCAGGTTCATTTGACCCAATAACACGAGGGCATGAGAATATCGTTAGAAGAGGTGCCTTGCTCTTTGATGAGGTAATTGTCGCCTTGGGACACAATACTACCAAGGCTAGCATGTTTCCTTTGGAGAAAAGACTAGCTTGGATTAAACAGACTTTTAAGGATCTTCCGAATGTGAGAGTTGAAACGTTTGATGGACTTACCGTTGATTTTTGTAAAAAGAACAACGTTCAGTTTCTTTTAAGAGGGCTACGAAATGGCGGGGATTTTGAATACGAACGGACCATCGCACATATGAATAAGGCTTTGTCGGGTGATCTTGAAACGGTTTTGGTATTTACAGATCCTGAATTTGCTTCGGTTCATAGTACTGTAATACGTGAGATTTTTAAGAACAATGGAGATGTATCACAATTTGTTCCATCGCAAATCAATTTGCATGAAGGTAGTTAGCCTTTTGTGGCTTGCTATTTTGTGGGTATGCTCTCTGGATGTCTCAGCAACGACAACTATTAAGGGAGTACTGAAGAATCATGCTGGCAAAAAAATGCACTTTTATGTGCATACCGATGAATTCAGTATGAAGAGAGAGTTGAAGCATATCGTTCAGCTTTCTGATGTGGGAGGTTTTGAAGCCAACCTCGAGTTTAGTGAAGTTACATTGATTTTTCTGGTCATAGGAAACATTGAGGGAATGTGGTTTGCACACCCGAATCAGTCCTACACACTTACTTCTTTTCCAACTCCTTCACAAAAGGATTTTCAAACACTTTCTAGGGCGCTCGTTTCTCTGAGTTTTCAAAATTTAGGAAAAGAAGACGCTAATGCGCTAATACCTGAGTTCAATCAGGATTTTGAGGTGTTCATGGATCAGCATTTCTATGATTTCGCACTGGAACGATATAAGGGATCGGAAGTGTATAAAACAAAACTAGGTGTTCAAACCAAGCCTATCCAGCAATCTGATTCCACAAGAAAAGAAACTACTTCTTTCACTAATTGGGTGGGCGCTTTTCAAGATTCTGTGAATCTTAAGTACGGTGAATTTTTTGATAATTTGTATTTCGAAACCCATGTTCGCTATTCCATCGCTGAGTTGGAGTTAATGGCGGGGATAAGCAGGAAGGTGCTCTATGAAGATTATTTAATGAGTCAACCAGTGCGATATACACATCCCGCATATGCGCGTTTTTTTCTTTCGTTTTATGCGGAATCGTTGGGTTTAATTTCTCAAAGAAACACGAATGCCTTGGTGAAAGCAATCAACGCAGATAATGATCCCTATTTGGTTCTGGAGTTGTTTAAAAAAGATAGTTTAGTGCTCAGCGATGAAGTAGGACAAATGGCGGTAATCGTGGGGTTAAGAGACGGTATTGGTGATAAGAGATTTTCTCAAGGAGCTGTAAATAATTGCTTGAAAAAACTATCCCAAACAGTAGATAAAAACAAATATCCACTGGTCGCTGCTGGCTTATTGTATGAACTACAAAAAGGACAATCAGGTGAGGTTGTTGCTCCATTTACAGCCGTTGATTTAAAATTAGATAAATGGGAATCTATCGATGAATTGAATGGTTATACCTACATTTTTTTCTTCGCTGACTGGTGTACATCTTGTAAAAAGGAATTGCAGTTAATGTCTCGGTTGAGAGAGTTGTATGGATCGGATATTCAGTTTTTAGTCATAAGCTTAGATGAGAACATTCAGGCATTAAAGAGCCATGTACAAGCCAATAAGGATCAGAAATTTGAATTTATTTTTACGGGAAACACTCCAGAGATAAGAGAGGTTTTTCATTTGAGGGCGATACCTCAGGCGGTGATGTTGAATCCGGATGGCGAAATCATGTTTGATTACACACGCAAGCCATCAGAGGGGATTCAAATGGAGTTCGATAAAATTGTACAATTGCTCCATCCTAAGAATGGAGGAAAAACATGGCAGTCGAAATAGTATAAGATTCGTTAGACGGCTGTAACGAGCTTATCGGCCATATAATCAAAAAGGTTTTTTAAAGGCCCCTTCACCATCATTTCTAAAAAAGGATTTATCTGTGCATCACATATAAGAAAGGCATCTGAAGTTCCATTGCTTTCTGTAAGATGAATGTTCAAAACAAAAGGGAATGGACTACCAGTGGCGCTGTTGTATATAATCAGTGAATTGGGCGTTGAAGATTGAAAATTGAGTCCAATCGTATATGCGTTTTGAATTTTGAAGGAACAGTTTTTTCCGTCGCTTTTCCATTCCGAGTATTTTCCTTCTGGCAACAAAGGTTGAATGTTATCGGCATTGATCAGAAAGTCGTGTACCTTCTGCGCACTTGCGTTTATGGTTACTTTCTTACTTTCAATTTTAGACATAAAAATAAATTTTAAAGGTTTAACCTTGCTGCTTTTTCCAGGATTGCAGTTGATCGAGTTGTTCTTTTTGAACATAACCGCTGGCAACGGCCTGCTCTATTAGGGCGTCATAATTGCTTAGGGTGCTCAGTTCACAAGAAGCCTGAAGGAATGCTTGGTTTGCTTTTTCAAATCCATAAGTGAATATAGCAACCATTCCTAGAACATTTGCATTGGCGCTGCGGAGGGCATCTACCGCTGTTAGACTGCTCTTGCCAGTGCTCACCAAATCTTCGATCACCACAACTTTTTGATGATCATGAAGCACTCCTTCCACTTGGTTGCCCAATCCGTGCTTTTTGGCTTCGCTGCGCACATAGATAAAGGGAAGGTTGAGCTGCTCTGCAACCAACGCTCCTATAGCAATACCACCTGTAGCTACACCAGCTATTACTTCAGCATTTGGATATTTCTCTTTGATAGTTGCTACAAATGCATCGCGTATTTCATTGCGAATCTGAGGAAAACTCAGCGTTTTTCTGTTGTCACAATATATTGGCGATTCAATTCCTGATGCCCAGATAAATGGTTTTTCAGGAGATAATTTGACCGCCGCAATTTGCAGCAAGAAATCTGCTACTTTTAACGCCCGCAAAGATTGTGTTTCCATGCCACAAAACTATAAAGTATATTTTGCCAATAGGCCAGTAATTTTTACACATTCTGAACCTGATCCAGGTTTGGTTTTTAAAGGCGCTGAGGTGATTCGCTCTTGCGGCAAGACCGATGTGGTTCTTATTGAAAGTGCTATCGCCCGAGGGGTAAAGTCTATTTTTGTGGTGTGCTCTGATCCCGATAAGGCATGGAGAAAGTTTTCTGAACAGTTTGACTTTGTCCAAGCAGCAGGCGGATTAGTGCTGAACAAAGAGGGAAAGATGCTTTTCATATTCAGACACGAGAAGTGGGATTTACCCAAAGGAAAGGTGGAGGAAGAGGAGCAAGTTGATGAAGGAGCGTTGCGAGAGGTGGAAGAAGAATGTTCTATCGGGGAATTAGTTTTACTTCGAAGGCTAAAGGATTCGTGGCATACTTATATGCAGAAAGGTGAACCTATGCTAAAGTGTACGGCGTGGTATGTCATGAGGTACAATGGAAGCGATGTGCCTAAACCTCAGTTGGAGGAGGGCATTACCGACGTGAAATGGCTTTCTGAAGATCAATTAAACATTGTACGCTCCAATACTTATCCTTCCGTTCTTGATGTGGTAGATGATTTCTTAGCAACAAAGTAATTCGTTATTTGGGCAACAGTGGTGGGACTCAATGAGGTATTCCTGATTTGATTTTTTCTCAAGAATACAATTGAAATGATTTCCCCAGCTCGCGTTACCAGATTTTGAAAATTCTTGTAGGGCTGGATTCCATTCACCGAAACGATTTCATCGCCCATCCAAAGGCCTGCGTTGTCAGCAGGACCATTTTCTTTGATGTAGTTCACAACTACTTTTCCATTGGCTTCCTCTACTTTCATACCAAGCCACATCTCACTGAACTTTGCCGGGGAGGATACAAGTTCATAGTCGCAATATTCAAGTGCTCTGAGCAGGTAAGAGGTATAGTCGGATGCGGAATGAATTAAATTACTGAAAATATCGGAGAAGTCGGATTCGCTGATCTCTTCCAGCAGGGTTTTATAGTCGTTTTCTGAATAGCCTTTTTGTTGCATTCCAAATCGCTCATACAGTTTTCTCATTACATCGTCTAAGCTTTTTCTATTTGAAGTAGCTTGTCTAATTCGTTGGTCGGTAATGAATGCTATCAGAGCCCCTTCTGTATAAATAGATACTTTTCTCCAAGGAATACCTGGAGTATATCCATCCAACCAAGTGTCTACACTACTTTCTGCAACTGATAAATTAAAACGTCCTTGATTTTCTTTGTGCTCTTTGATCCACTCGGCCAGCATTTCTTGCCAACGATGTTCGGAAATCAACCCGCTTCGATAAAGAAGATAATCTCCGTAATAGGTAGTTACTCCTTCTGCAACATAACCGAGAGGAGAGTAGTTTTCTTTAGTAAAATCATAAGGCATCATTTCCACTGGACGAATACTCTTGATATTCCAAGTATGGAATAACTCATGACAGCTTATTGCAAGAAAATCTTCATATCCGCCGGGTGTAGCCATCTCCGTGGCAGGTCCCATCGCTATAACAGTAGAATTGTGGTGCTCTACACCATGGCGAATGAAGTATGGAGGCAAGTGAAAGAGGAAGTGATATTCAGTGCACGGTATTCTTCCGAATATTTCAAAGTGAATATCCGTAAACTTTTGAAAATCGTCGCAAAGCTTGGTATCTGTAATAGCTAAATCTCCTTGAATCCAAATATGAAATACTACTCCATTCGATTGATATTGCAGGTGGCGCAAATTTGCTGAAGCAATCAATGGTGCGTCTGCTAATTGATCGAAGTTGTCTGCCTGTAATTCATGCTTTGAAGTGTGTTTTAGTCCGCAGGCAATCTCGTATGATTCAGGTAAAACAAATCGTAACTGATATGGGAGGTTTTCACTTCCTTCTTGATAGAAAAAGCAATTTACAGGATTTATATAGAGCATTTGCTCATCCAAAAATGTGCTTCCTGCATTTAACTCCGCAGCATAGTACTGATAAGAAACGCGCACTGACGTAGAACCCTTCGTTTCTATTTCCCAACAGTCCTTAGTAATCTTTTTGTAAGAAAGCAAATTTCCATCTACGTCATACGCTCTCCAGTGGCGGATGTTTTTTGCGAAATTCCCTAATTCATATCTACCCGGTCGCCACGCGGGCAGTTGCAGTCTTATATGATCTTTATTTTCTGTTGGAAAAGTACTTTCAAACGAAATGAAATGGCGATGCGGATGATCATATTTAATTAAATATTCTATCATCTACTTCACAAGTTTTTTTATGGGTTCACCTATGGTAGCGGAAGGAAGAGGAAGTTTACAGATGGAAGAGACGGAGACGGCAATGTCGCAAATGGTCTGAGGTTGAAACGTTTCTCCGTGTTCCACATTAAATCCAAAGAAAAGTGCGGGCACATGCGTGTCGTAGCTGTAGGGCGATCCATGCGTCGTGCCCTGCATTCCGTATTCCATCCAACCGGGTTGAAGCACGTAGATGATATCACCACTTAATCTTTGGTTGTAACCCAGTTGAACTTTATCTGCAATGGTTGATTTCCCAGAAATCCTATCGAGATCTGAGGCATTGAATGCCATCAAAACACCTGGTTGTTCTCCCACGAATTGTGCTACTTCCATTTGAATTTTTTTTAGGTCTAAATTTTTCTCCCGAATGATTGTTCGGTTTAAAAACAGATTCAAATTGGATTCATTGATTATCCAATTTGCAGGCCCATATTTTTCTTTTAAAAACAAAGAAACGGATTCTTCTAGACGATCGCTTTTCCAATAACCTGCAGGACCTTTTTGATCCATCATATAACTTGGAGTCGGAGCTCCAGCATGATCGGCACTTAGGAAAATCAAGTAGTTTTCTCTTCCAATTTTCTCATCGAGGTATTTAATAAATGCTGCCAATTCCTTGTCAAGTCTGATGTAGCAATCTTGAACTTCTTTCGAGTGAATTCCGAATTGATGTCCTATATAATCGGTGCTTGAGAAACTCATGCAGAGCATATCGGTGATTTCATCTTCGCCCAATTTTTCTTTTTCGATGAGTCTCTTTCCAAAGTCAACCGTCAATTGATTTCCGAAGGGTGTGCCTTTGATGAGATCGAAGTTGCCGTTGAGTGCTTTGAGCTCTGCCATATTGTACGGAAACACAGGACGCGTAGTTCCTTTGAATGGCATTTCATATGGATTGTTGTCTTCTAAACTTTCCTCGTAGTTTTCAATTGGGTTGGATAGTTCCCACGTTTGGGACATTACTTTATCTGCCAGTCGTTCGTTGTTGTATTCAATGACCCATGCGGGCAGTTCGTTCATATACCAGCTGCTCGTGGCCCAGTTGCCTTCATTTCCGCCTACAAACCAGTATGCTGCATCTGCTGTTCTGCCAGCGGTCAGCGTGGCGCCTCTGTCTTTCATAGCAATGCCAAATACTTTAGAACGTTGGTTGGAAAATAATTTTAGTTCATCTCCAAGAGTCGTGGATGTCAAGTATTGAGGAGACATTTTTCCTGCTGCGCTGCTGGTTCCAATGCCTTGCACAGTGCTGTCGGAGGAACAGTAAATCATTCGACCTGAACTACGCTCGTACCAATCATTCGCAATGATTCCATTGTAAGAAGGGGTGGTGCCAGTAAATATCGCCGCATGCCCAGGTCCAGTATAGGTAGGCATGAAATTGTAATGAAGATTTCGTGCAAAGAAACCTTTGTTTACCAGAAGTTTGAATCCGTCGTTTCCGAAATCTCCCCAGAATTTTTCAATGTAGTCGTAGCGCATCTGATCGACAGTGATACCAACAATGAGCTTTGGACGTCTTGGTTTTTCTGTCTCATCGTTTTTCTTAGATGCATTTTTCTGTCCGACGGAACAACTTGAAAAGAGAATTAAGAAAAGAATGGATAACGGAAATTCGTAGCACTTTTTCATGCCACAATGTTACCACATATTATTCATATCTCAAGGCTTCGATGGGGTCCAATCTCGCTGCTTTGGAAGCCGGGTAATAGCCCGAAATAACACTCACAAAGAAACAAACGGTAGCACCTAAGAAAAGCCATAACCAAGGGATCGTAAATCCGGTGCCAATGACCAGTGAAACAACATTGCCAACGAGTATTCCCAGTATGATTCCTATGATACCTCCAATTTGTCCGATGACAATGGCCTCAATGAGGAATTGACGGCGAATGGTACTAGAACTCGCCCCAATGCTTTTTCTGACTCCAATTTCGCGCGTGCGCTCAGTAACGGAAACGAGCATGATGTTCATCAATCCGATTCCAGCTCCCAGCAGGGTAATGAGTCCAATACAAATACCTCCAAAGGTGATACCCGAAATTAGTCCTAATAATTCTTCTACTAAACTATTGCTCATTCGCACGCTGAATGACTCCTCTTCAGTTGGTTTATCTTGCCGAATGACGCGCATCACACCGATTGCGGAACTAACAATATTGTTGAGGTTCTCAGGGTTATCCGTATGAATGTTGAGGGAGTAATCTGTGTTTTCGGTTGCGAAATTCTTCTTCACATTGAGAACAGGTATCGCGCATTGATTATCGCTTGCAAATCCGAAAGTATTTCCCTTCGATTTTAGTACGCCTACCACTTGGTATTTATCGCTTCCTACTGATATAAAGCGCCCTACAGGATCTGAAATGTTTTCAAATAAAGTGGTGGCCACATCCGCTCCTATGATGATGACGTTGCTGCCTTGTTCTAGCTCTGGTTTAGAAAAAATGCGTCCCTTATCCAAATCGTAACTGGAGATACGGAAATAGTTTTCGTCACAACCAAGAATACTCACGTTGGGATTCGTTTTCTTGCTTTCATATTTGCAAGTCGCTGTTCCAGTGCCGAAGGCAGAAATACTAACCAATGCCTGGTCTTCAAACTCAGATCTAAATCGTGCCGCTTGTTCATAGGAAATGGAAGGATGGGCGGATGCGACCGTGCCATGCCTCCCGCCGCGCATGCTCGCTCCCCCGCGAAGCGTGAAGGTATTGCTTCCCAATCGGCTGAATTCACTGCTTATCTTGTTTTGAATAGCCTCAATGGCGGTAATCATTCCTACCAAAGCCATGATACCTATAGCAATTATGCTTACGGTTAGCACTGTGCGAAGCATCTGACTTCGAATGGCTCGGAAAGCAATTTTAACGTTTTCTAGGGTTGCGGTATTCAGCAATGGCATGCTCCAAAGATGCGCAGTATCCTTCTATTTGTGAAAAAATTGTGATGAACGGGCGTCTTCCGTATTTTCGCGGCTCAAATAAAGTTTTGAATATTTTCCTACATGAGTAATATAGTCTTCGATCTAGAAATGATCAAAACGGTGTATAGCCGTTTCCCGGAGCGCATAGCCGCTGCTCGCAAGGCCGTGAATAAGCCTTTGACACTATCAGAAAAAATTCTCTACGCCCACCTTTGGGATGGGACGGCCACTTCGGCCTATGAAAGAGGCAAATCGTATGTCGACTTTGCCCCGGATCGCGTGGCCATGCAAGATGCTACTGCGCAAATGGCTTTGCTTCAGTTTATGCAAGCAGGAAGAAAGAAAGTGGCAGTGCCTTCTACCGTGCACTGCGACCACTTGATTCAAGCTAAAGTGGGATCTAATCAAGATCTTCAAGAGGCTCTCAACAAGAACAATGAGGTCTTTAACTTCTTGTCTTCCATTTCAAATAAATACGGTATAGGATTTTGGAAGCCAGGAGCAGGTATCATTCACCAGGTGGTACTTGAGAATTATGCTTTCCCAGGAGGTATGATGATCGGTACAGACTCGCATACGGTGAATGCAGGTGGTTTGGGAATGATTGCGATTGGAGTTGGAGGAGCAGATGCAATGGACGTGATGGCGGGAATGGCTTGGGAGCTTAAGTTTCCAAAGCTCATTGGTATCAAGTTGACAGGGAAAATGAATGGATGGACTTCTGCTAAAGACGTCATCCTCAAAGTAGCGGGAATTCTCACGGTAAAAGGTGGAACCGGTTGCATCGTGGAGTATTTCGGGGAAGGTGCAAAGTCGTTGAGCTGCACCGGTAAGGGAACCATTTGTAACATGGGGGCGGAGATTGGTGCAACTACCTCCACGTTTGGTTATGACGAAAGCATGGAGCGTTATCTTCAGAGCACTGGAAGAGCAGATGTTGCCGCTTTAGCAAATGCAATAAAAGAACATTTGACGGGTGATGATGAAGTGTATGCCAATCCAGAAAAATATTTTGACCAAGTGATTGAGATCAACTTGAGCGAGTTGGAACCTCATCTCAATGGACCATTCACACCAGATTTGGCGACGCCTATCAGCAAGATGAAAGAAGAGGCTGCCAAGAACAATTGGCCTACAAAAGTAGAAGTGGGACTCATTGGTTCTTGTACCAACTCTTCTTATGAAGATATCGCACGTGCGGCATCTTTGGCAGAACAAGCCATTGAAAAAGGTTTGACACCGAAGGCTGAGTTTAGTATCACACCGGGTTCTGAGCAAGTAAGATTTACTATTGAAAGAGATGGCTTTATCGATACGTTCAATAAAATGGGCGCTACGGTTTATGCAAATGCTTGTGGACCGTGTATCGGAATGTGGGCGAGAGTAGGCGCTGAAAAGAAAGAAAGAAACACCATTGTTCACTCTTTCAACAGAAACTTCCAAAGCAGAAACGATGGTAACCCAAATACCTTGGCTTTTGTTGCTTCTCCAGAGTTGACTACAGCCTTAGCGATTGCGGGTGATTTGACCTTCAATCCGCTTACAGATACCCTTATAAACGATAAAGGCGAGGCGGTAAAATTGGATGCTCCAACCGGAGACGAACTGCCGACAAAGGGTTTTGCAGTAGAAGATGCAGGCTATCAAGCTCCAGCGGAAGATGGAAGCGGTGTTCAAATTAATGTGGCAGACGATTCTGAGCGATTGCAATTATTGGCTCCATTCGCATCATGGGATGGCCAGAACATCACCAACGCAAGAGTCTTAATCAAAGCAAAAGGAAAGTGTACTACAGATCACATTTCCATGGCAGGTCCATGGTTGCGTTATCGTGGACACCTTGACAACATCGCGAACAATACATTGATTGGAGCGACCAACTTCTTCAATGGAGAGCAAAACAAGGTCAAGAATCATCTTACTGGTGAGTATGGTGAAGTGCCCGCCGTACAACGTGCCTATAAGGCAGCAGGAGTTCCAACCATTGTAGTGGGTGATGCGAACTATGGTGAAGGGTCTTCACGCGAGCATGCAGCGATGCAACCGCGTCATCTTGGAGTGAGAGCGATATTGGTGAAGTCGTTTGCTCGTATTCACGAAACAAACTTGAAAAAGCAAGGAATGCTTGCACTCACATTTGCGAATGAAGCAGACTATGAAAAGATTCGTGAAAACGACATGATCAACTTTACCGATCTTACTTCATTTGCTCCAGAAAAGCAATTGCACTTAGAATTGGTACACGACGATGGCACCAAGGATTTGATTGCAGTTAACCACAGCTACAACGCACAGCAAATCGAGTGGTTCAAAGCCGGTGGTGCATTGAATTTGATTCGATTGAGTTTGAAGAATTAATTTGTGAATAATGGTTATAAAAGGGGCTGTCTCGCAAAAAGTGAGGCAGCTTTTTTTTTAAAATCAAGCTCTAAATACTAGATATCTGGTATCGAGATATTGAACCAGTTTTGTTGCCATTGCTTAAAGATTAATAATTATTAGTTAACTTGGGTTTGAGATTGGCAAATAATCCTGATAGCTTTATCGATTAGCTCGGTGCAATATGAGAAACCTAGTTCATTCGTCTCAATATTGTTTGTTTAACTAGTCCCATTTCCAATCCGTTTTGGTGTCATTTCGTTATTATAAATTTTTTGAATTGCGAGCTGAGAATTACAAAAAAATATTATTTTTGAGTAAACATTCTCCGTACGAGGATAATTTGGACACCTTAACTAAATTCTATTTTACGATGAAATCGTTTTTTGTCTTGATGCTCTTCATGTTTTTTTCGCTAGAGGATTTGTGGTCTCAAAAGGATGACTATGTTAGTGAAGAAAATATAGAATTATCTGGCGAGGATTGCTCCAGATTTTGTTCTTACGGAATTAAAAAATGCAAAAAACTTCAAAGAAGGCTCAGTCGATCGACTAGTAAAGCGCTCAGTCGTTACTCAACTCTAGAGGATATGGTATTTCAAAAAATATGTAGCCTTGATGAAGAAAACGCCGAAAGTTTGAATAGAGCTTCTGTTTATGCTCATAACCGCCTTCAAGGAAACCTGAGACGCGCAGACCATAACAAGTTAAATCTATCTGGAGTTAGCTTTAAGAACTTCGAGCGGCTTGATTCGATCTTTTCACAAGAAGGAAAGGCTCACTCTTCGAATTTTGAATCTTCATGTAGATGTGAAGGTGTGATGGAACTTCAACGAGCACAAGAAGATTTAAAGATCGAGTTGAAGAAAACGGAAATAGTGAAAGATTTTATTCATGAAAGAAATATATATCTACACAAGGTTTTATCTAGATATCCGGAAGTTAACTTGAGTTTAAATCCACTAGAAAAATTGGATTATTATTTCGATCAAAGCATTAAAGAGGATTTATCCATTTTTTCCGATCAGACAAGGTTAGAACAGAAGATCTTTAGCACTCTCAATACTGCTGTGTCAGGTCAAGTTCCTCTAGAGGTACCGTTAGGAAGCAGTTCTAAATTGGATCCGTCCGAAATTTCTGTTTCAGAATTACCAATGAAGGATTTTATTTCTAAAATTCACGAATCGTTAGGACAAAGTATTAATAATTTTAAAGAATTTAAGGGTCTAGAGAATCCTATACCAAATAGTAAAGAAGAGTTAGACTCGGATATTGTTTTCCCTCGTCAAGAAGGTCCGATCTCAGGTGATTTGGATTCGCTCATATTTGAAAACAGAAGGAAATTAGAAACGGTTTCTGAAGAAAGAAAAGAAGATTGGAAAAAGAATCCTTTGAAGGAAAAAAGATTCATCGACCGCTTAATTTACGGATCCAACTTGCAACCAATAAGAAGTAATCTGTTAGTTCCAAGAGGAATTGATTTATCATTTCAACTTGGGTATCAAACTCTACCAAAAATGTCATTAGGAATGGGAGTGTCACATTCAGTTAATTGGTCATTAGAAAAGTTATTTCAGGAAAGTCGAGTTGGGAATATTTCTTCTAGAAATAGTTATGCTTTGCGATCATTTGTGAATTGGGAATTACACAATAGTATTTTTTTTCAAATGAATTATGAAGTTAATAGCATATTCGGAGAATACTCCGATTTGATTTTGCCATTCAGTCAGAATGGTAGAAATCAACCTAGTATTTTGTCTGGAGTAAAACTAAGGACTCCTTCGGGAAAGAGGAGTAATCAATCTGTTGAATTACTCTACGATTTTCTTCATGCTCGTTATGGAAGACAGGCCTTCGTTGTTAGATTTGGAATGGAATTTTTACCACGTCATAGCTATCGCAAAAACTAATTGAAACTAAAATAATGAGAAAAATTTACATAATCTTAATCGCTTGGTCAGTGTCAATTCGGTTAACAGGCCAACAAGTTACGGATTCTCAGAATAACGTTGGGTATGCAATTGCTAGCCCTACTGCAGCTGTTTTCAGCGCCGATAAAGTTCAGGTAAATCTTAGCACTGGCGCAGCTGGCATTGACATTCCACTAACTTCTCTAGCTGGGCGATCTTTAACCTTACCTGTAAGCTTGAGCTATCAATCTAATGGGGTAAGGGTTGGGGAAACAGCGTCGTGGGTCGGTCTTGGTTGGGCATTAAATGCAGGAGGAGTTATAACTCGTGTTGTAAAGGGATTCCCGGATGAAATGATTCAAGAACCAAACGCAGAGGATATTTTTGCTAATGGCTTGCCTTTTGGTGATGGTTTATGGGGACCGCCAAATGGAGGTTATTTGTCTAATGGTCCATTGGTACCTAATGAAGGTAGTCAATTATATGATGACCTAGTTAGACGAACCCTTCATGGAAAGTTGGACTTGCAGCCAGATGAGTTTTATTTTAACTTCTTAGGTCGAACAGGGATGTTCGTATTTGGAAATGATGGAAATCCTAGGCCAGTACCTTTTCAAAATTTGAAAATAGAAATGATTGGTCTCCTTGAAGGTTTTGTTTTGTCGGATGATATGGGTTATAAATACTACTTCACGACAGTTGAAACAACGCTGACAACCAATACATGCCCAGCAATTAATGTTAATACTGAAACGGGTAGTATATCAGGATGGTTTCTTTCCGAAATCAGAAATTTTAATGATCAATTGGAGTTTTCTTTTCATTATGATGTTGCGTCCTCGCCATGTCAAACGTCAATTTCACACACTAATACTGTCGATTATCATTGCAATCCGTTTGACGATGATTGTCCTCCCGATGTTATAAATGATTGTGATGTGTTGTTGGAGCATTTTTCAGTTAGTCTGAAAAGGATTGAGAGTCTAAATGGTCAGATTAAATTTGTAAAACAACAAGAAGAAAGGGAGGATTTAGGCAATGAATTTGCGTTGAAATCAATTGAAGTTTTTAATGGACTAAACTCGCCTATTTCAGCAATTAAATTCACTTATGACTATACAATAGCTAATTTAGGAACAAAGAGGTTGCGACTAAGAACAATTAGTAATATCAATACAGATGGTGAGTCATGGCCTCCCATAGTTCTGGATTATAATGATATAGAGCTACCATATTTATATTCTACAGCTCAGGATCATTGGGGTTTTTTTAATGGATTTGAATCTAGCTCTCTGATCCCTAACGGCACAAGTAGGCACCCAAATCCAGTCTATACAGGTGCTGGTATGCTCGAGAGTATCAGTTCACCAACTGGGGCAAAAGTGACTTTTCAGTTTGAATCAAATACTTATGGAACCAACGAAAATGGGCCTGTATACGTTGGGACAGAAGGATTAGCAAATGCCGATGTTATAGAGGCTCCCGATCCGAATTGGGAGCAATATGATGATGTTGATTTTTTTACTCTCGATATGGAAAAGCAACTGTTCTTATCGTATTCCATAACTCATGATCCAAATTGTTCACCGAGTTCTATAAGGATAGAGAATAGTTTTGGAGAGGTTGTATTCTTTTCCGATCAGGAGTCATTTAACGGAATCAATGCTAGTATTACAGTCCCGGCCGGAACTTATACAGTTTTTGCGGTTAAAGGTGAAGATTGCAATGATCCTATTTATAATCAAGGTAATGTTTCGATTAGTATCAAAGCCACTCCATTCTTTAGTCCGAGTCCCAAATCAAGATTTGGTGGAGGTATGAGAATTAAATCGATATCAAGTCAGGAAAGTCAGGCTTCCGAAGTTTTGAAGAGGACATTTTCTTATCAATCCTTTGATGATCCAGAGAGGTCTAGTGGATATCTATTAACTGAACCAGTATATAGTTACTATCAAGCTCCAGGGTATCTCAATTGGAAGTCAACATGGTTATTTCAATCTGGCTGTCCAGTTAGTAATAGTGATTATGAGCCCTTCGGTGAACATGCGTTGACAAAATCATTTTCTTATAGTATTAGCCCACTTCAAATGGCAAATGGAGGATATGTATTGTATACAAATGTTTCAGAAAGCACCTCATGTAACAACGATCCTAGCTGTGAGAATGGCAGGATTGAATATGAATATAGCTTGTTTCCTACGGCCTCTTCTGCTGTTCATCCAGCTGTTCAAAATGCTCCCTTAAATAAAAGTTGGAGAAGTGGTAATTTGTTAAAACAACGGGTTTATAGTGCCTCGAATCAGATACTTTCAGAAAGCCTTTTAGAGTATAATTCTGTAGATTTTGGTTATACTCGGGGATTGAAAGGAGGGGATACAAAGTATACTCAATGGTCTACTAGTCAAGGTTCAGCGCCATGCAAGGTACAGTGGAATGTTATTGGTGTTCTTTATTATTATTCCTTAGAACAATACTTCTTAGAAAAGAGAACTGATATTGTTTACGATGCTTTCAACCCTGCGAAATTCTCTACATCAATTACAAATTATAGCTATGATGACGATTTGAGGCTCGTGGAATTAAAAGTAAATCATGTTGAGTCGGATTTATTGACGAAGGAGATTGCTTTATACCCGAAGGATTACGTAGCATGTACTACTTGTTTAGATAGTCAAGCGCAAGCTATAAACTTTATGAGAAACCAAGATAATCGAGTTTGGAACGTTCCTGTTGAGAAAATAAGTCTAAGAAAGATAGCTGGGAGTTTTTATGTGATAGCGGGTGAGATATATGAATTTGAATTGATTAATGGAAAGTTGGTGCAAACTGGAGTTTCTAGGTTACAAATACAGGAGCCCATCCTAGAGTCAGCTTTTACATTTAGTAACATATCAAATGGCCAATTCAATAGGTATTTTGGGTACAGAAGTATATCTAAGATTTTATCTATCGATGCCAATTTAAGAACCATTACAAGCCAATCGGGATTGGAGCCAGTTCAATCCGTATTGAGAGATTATCCAGATGGTAAGGTTGTCGCTCATATTACGAACGCACATCCATCCGAATGCGCATACACGAGTTTCGAAACGAACAATGGCAATGGTTGGATATACAATAGCAACGCTTGTGTACAAGAGCAGATAAGTCATTTAGAATTTTCATTGCCGAAAAGTTACACAGGGAAAAAAAGTTTTCAATTCTTAAATAACTCGATACAAAGTAACGAATTGCCATCAGGAAAATATAGATTAACTTTTTGGAGTCTTTCAGCAACGCCATTTAATCTTACAATTTCTAGCAATACGAGCTTCATTCCTGTTCATCAGAATGTACAAAACAATCACCCTTATTGGAAGTACAACGAGTACATCATTGATGCCACTTCTGATTTTTATGTCATTATTAGTGGCACCAACTATTCATTTATTGATGAACTCAGATTGTATCCCCACGATGCAATTTTGATAACTGAATGCTTTAACGAAGATGGAACTTCTTCAACCGTCTGTGATCAGAATAGTGTTAGTAAGTATCATTTGTATGATGCATGGAAGAGAATAGAATGGACATTAGATCAGAAACTCCAAATTGTTGTCAATAGAGAATTTCATCTCAACGATCTTAGTGTATCGGGAGATCTAAGTTGGATAAAAACTAAAGTAGTGCTAGCTGAGAATTTAACAAAGAATCAAGTAGTTAATGCACCCGCTTCAAATTTGGAAGTTGCCACAAATATCTCTTACCTTGACGGATATGGTAGGGAAATTCAGAGTGTTTCTGTGCGACAAAGTCCTATGAAAAGAGACATTGTACAAATCTATCAATATGACGGTTTAGGAAGAGAAGCAAAGAAGTTTTTACCTTTTACCATTGGAGGGGGTAATAATGGTACTTATGTCACAAATCCCGAAACGTCATTGCTTAATTTTTATAATATTTCACCGAGGGTAGTAGAGACGTCATTTCCTTTTGCGGAGGTTATTTATGAGAAGAGCCCTCTTTCCCGCATTATTGAATCAGGTAATTTTGGTGAGGCTTGGCAAATAAATTCTGGTTCAACTATTAAGGTAAAATTTGAACTCAATGACCAAGATGAAATTTTATTATGGAAACTCAATATAGATGGGGCTTCTGCCATGTCTGCTTCGTCTATCGAGTACCATCCTGCGAACTCTCTAACCAAGTACAGCGTCACCGATGAAAATGGACAAACTGTATGGGAATATAAGAATGTTCTTGGTCAGATCATTTGTCGGAGAGTACAAACATTGATGTCTGGCGAAGGGATTAGTTCATACAGTTGGTATAATGGTATTGGACAATTTACTGATAACGAGTTAGATTTTCTACCAAATCAAATTCCTAGCTGGAGATTTCTAGATTATTATTTCATTTACGATGATTTTGGCCAACTGATTTATGAAGTACCAGCAATTGCTGTAATAGCAATGTCAGGAAATTATCAGTTCTCATCCACAAGTGGGAGTTTGAATTATACAGTTTTTGATGGATATATTTTAGCGAACAGATATGATTTAAAAGGAAGATTAATTGAGTCCAAAATGGCTGGGGAATCATGGTCAAGATATGTATATAATAATTTGGATCAGCTAATTGCAACACAAAAACCTAGTTCAAGTCTGTTCACTCAGGAGTGGGAATTTGCGAAGTATGATGTTTTTGGTAGAATAATTCAAAGTGGGCTCTTTAGCACATCACTTTCGAGACAGCAAATTCAGGATAACCAGAACGCCTTATCAATGAATTTCTGGGAATCTAAAACTGGCAATCCAACTACTCCCTATACTAATGTGGCTTTTCCATTGGATTATAGTCAATTGTATTTCGAAAAGTACTATGACGATTATCAATTCAATACAAGTGGCTTCGCATATAATAATTCATCGGCGTCAAGAAGTGTTATTGGCAAAGTAACTGGGGAAAAAATACTCGTTTTAGACAATAGCCTCAATCAATACATTAGATCGGTTAATTATTACAACCAAGAGGGGCTTTTAACCGTTTATTTTAAAACACACATTCTTGGCGGGTTTGAAAAGGTAGAATCATTTTACGACTATCAAGGAAGGCCTACCCAAATAAAAAAGCAAGTAAACTTGAATGGAACAGTTGGTATCATAAAACGGTTTGAATATGACCACGCGGGTAGAATAACGAGAACTTTTCATAAAATAGGCACCGACGAGGAAGTAATGCTCTCGAAGCACTACTATAATGAATTAGGTCAGCTTGTAAAAAAACACCTGCATATAACGGACGAGACAAATGCGGGAATGCAAATTGTAGATTATCGCTATAATGAAAGGGGGTGGTTGACCAAAATCAATAATGCAGAATTGGTAGATGACGGCGATAACTTAGAGTCTTGGGATGTATTTGGTGAAGAAATCATCTATCACGATCAGACTCGTTTTCAAAGCAACAGAATGGAGATGATTAGCCAATACAATGGTAACATTGCTGCTATAAAATGGAAGACTAACAGAAATCCTGAGTTTGGTGGTGACGAACTCTCTGGCCATAGCTATGTATATCGATATGATGCATTAGGTCAAATGACGGGTGCTTTTTATGCAGCGAGCTTTGAAACATATATTGATAATTATAGCAATCGCTGCAATATGTGGGATGAAACAATAAGCTACGATTCAAATGGGAATTTACTAAATATTAATCGTAATAGGGGGATTAATGATCAAGGGGTGTTACTAACATCTCCGCTTGCAATGGATAGAATGACTCTATCCTATTCTTCCAACTCTAATTTTCTAATTTCCATTTCTGATTACGCTCAAACACAATGGATACCAAATGAAAAATACACGCACTTTATTGATGGACAAAACTCTTCCATAGAGTATTCATATGATAAAAGAGGTAGACTAATTGAAGACTTGAATAAAGGATTGAGTTCAATAGAATACAATAAAATTGATTTAGTTAGCCAAGTGAATTCGGGTTCTGAACAAGTTTCATTTGTATGGGATGCTGCCGGAAATAAACTATCAAAAACGGCGGGTAATAGCACAATTTATTATATTGGGGAAATTGAGTATTCTAATAATGTAGTTCAATCTATTGCGACATCTGAAGGACTAGCAAGATGTCCGAATTGTATGCTTTCTGGCGGTGATTGGAAGTATGACTATTATTTAACTGACCATTTAGGTAATGTGAGGGCTGTTATCACGGAAGAGGAAAGCGAGATAATTCGCGATAGAGTAACTGTTGAAATAGATCGTAGATCTATAGAGGATGCCAATTTTGAAAATGTATCGCTCACTGAAAAAGAAAAACCATATTTATATCCTTATGATTCTGAAGATCCCTATAATTTAATGGTTTCCGAGCTTTCATCTTTCACGGGAAAAGTTATGGGTCCTGCAAAAGTGATGGAGGTGAAGCAAGGAGAACGAATAGATTTAAGCACAAAATACTGGTATCAGGAATCACCTGGTGAACCTTTAGATGATATTACAGAAATATTGGCTGGAACAATTTTTAATTTAAGTTCCGCTAGCGTAGGTGTTATTCCGACTGGCCCCGAAATGGGAATGGCTTTGCTTAACAACGTGAATGGTAATCAATTTAGCTTATTCAATAATTTTATCAATTCCACCTTCGATGGTGTTGATTTTTCTAAGCCACAGGCCTATTTAGTTTACATGACTTTTGATAAGAACATGACTCTTGATCCCTTGAATAGCGGGGCTATTCAGGTCGGAAATGCTCAACAATTAGGTTTACTTTCAAGACAGGGAATTCAACCTAGGGCAGACGGTTATTTTTATACCTATGTTACCAATAAGAGTCAAGGTAAAGTTAGTTTTAATAACTTGGAAATAGTGCGCTGGGCTCCAAAAATTAGGGCGGTTTATGATTACTATCCTTATGGACTCACCTGGGAGAATCCTACTGTTCCTAATGATCCAAACGCCATCCACGATCGCACGGCGCAGAGTAAAGAGTTTCAGTTTTCGGAGTTTTCGACGAGTAGGGGGTTGGCCCTTTTGGATTTTCATGCGCGAATGTATGATCCTTGTATCGCTCGGTGGTCGGTCCCCGATCCCGCTTATCAATTTTTCAATCCCTATTTAGCAATGGGCAATAACCCAGTCTCGACTATTGATCCTGATGGGGAGTGGGCGCATATAGCAGTAGGAGCTTTATTCGGAGGAGTAGTAAATTGGGTTGCGCATGGAGCAACATTAGATAGTGAAGGTCTGAAAGCATTTGCAATAGGTGCATTGGCGGGTGGGGTAGGGGCCGCGACATTGGGAGTAGGTACAGCTGCCGCTGCTGGGCTCCCACTATCGACTGGATTTACTGGGGGTGCGGCATTGGCTGGTGCAGCTGGCACTGGTGGTTTCCTAGGTGGCGGTGCATTAGCTGTTGGAGGTACTACAGCCTCCAACCTCATTCTCAGCGAGGGTAATCATATGTTTCTTGGCGACCCAAGATGGAGTAATGAACAATTCGTCTTAACAGCTGCGGGCTCATTCGTTTTAGGGGGATCGATTTCGGGCTATGTTTCTTGGAAGTCTGGAAATGGATTTTGGAGAGGGTCATCCCCAAGTAATTCAACCCCTTGGATGGCGTCGGGTAAAGTTCCAGCTTATAAAGGAAAAGAATGGGGCACCAGTGGTAGCTATGGAAAAGGGATGGGCTCTATATCTCATGGTCAGTACGTGGCGGTGGAGGAAGGAATGGACTTCTATTATCGAAATCTTTGGGCGAGCGGGCATTATATAGATGATGTTGGCAATGTTGTTCCAGGGTCATGGCAACGGTTCGGAGTGGAGATTATTGGGTCCACTAGGGCGACTACAACATCCTTGAATCAGTTCAATAGTGTTGAAAGCTTAATTCGGGGGGCGGGAAATCTAACTAAAGTAAAAGGCGGAATGCAAGGTTTTGTGAAAGGTGACGGACCGTCAATATTCAAGGCAATTACAAATGGATCAGTTGGAGCTACGTCAAGAGGTGGATTGATTATGAAAGATGGAACAACAGTATTCAATCATCTTTCGACCAAAACAGGAATTTATACTATTGACATTCACAAAGCGACAGGCGAAATTTTTAAAATTAGAATAACACCATGATAGAATTTGATAAGCATTTAGAGTTTTATGATAATTACTGGTTTGGTGATTTTTCAAAAATTATTGCTGAACCCGATTGGGGAAATAGAGAACTTGCTGAAAAGTATTTACAAAAATATTGGTTGACTGAGCAGGAATATTTAAGCACTTGGAAGTCTATACAAGATAATATTTTTATTCAAGGCAAGGGCTTACCCGATATAATCTATCATTCCGAATTTGAGATAATTGCTTTAAGGGGTGGTTGCTTATTTATGGAAGAAGATTTTAAGCAACTACAAAAAGCTTTGCAGAAAGTTGGTGAAGAATATTTTGTAATTATTCAACATTCTCAGGATTTTACTGAAGGTGAGCCAATGTTTAGAATGAAGTTCCCTGTGAACATAACTTGGGAAGAAATGATAAGCGGAAACTATATATCAGCCGTACTTTTAGAAATGAGTTACAATGAATATTTTGTTTTTGGCTCAAAAGGTAATTGGGGTAGGTATTCTGCAAATGACTATGAAAATCCTCTTGACATAATCGGCTTTAGGCCTGAATTAGCTCATTTTTTTCAAGAACATTTTAAGCAACCCAAAGAAGAAAAGGAAGAAATACGAGAGTTGCTACCGTTAGAATACCAAGGAATAATCAAATAGAAAACTTGTCAAGCCGTCATTTACTGTAATAAAGTAATTACTTCTCTACTAACATATGATATTGAGAATAATCTTGTATTAGCAAGAAGCTTTTTCTTTAATTCTTTATTATCATCACAACTCATATTTTGATCGACGTTTCCCTATCTTGCTTTTGAAATGGAAAGAAAAATAACAAGAGCAATGCATATCAAGACATTCGTTTTGTTGTTTCTGATCTATATTCTGGGGGTATTAAATTCCAATGGAGCAACTCATGAACCAGCATCCCCAAGTAATTCAACCCCGTGGATGGCGTCGGGTAAAGTTCCAGCTTATAAAGGAAAAGAATGGGGCACGAGTGGGAGCTATGGAAAGGGGATGGGCTCTATATCTCATGGTCAGTACGTGGCGATAGAGGAAGGAATCGACTTCTATTATCGAAATCTTTGGGCAAGCGGGCATTATATCGATGATGTTGGGAATGTTGTTCCAGGGTCATGGCAACGGTTCGGAGTGGAGATTATTGGGTCCGCGAGGACGAGTACAACAGTTTTAGAAGGTGCTGTAAAAAGCAACTATGGAAGATTTCTAAGTAAAATTCCTGCAAATTCTAAATCAAGTGCCTCATTTCAAGTGTTAGATGATGGCAACTATTTATTCCAAGCCACATCACCAGGAAAAGTTCTAGGTTCAAGTGCCTTGTACCAAAAATGGGTAAATCCGCATGGTGAAACGGTTAAGATGATCAAAACAACGTTTGCCCCCGATGGAAGTATTATTCACATAAAACCGAAATTATGATATGAGAAGTAGAGCAGAAATATTAAAAGATTTGGCTTTGCTTAAAGGCAATATTGAGAGTTTAGAGAATGAATTATCTCTGTATGGTTGGGATAGCGAATTGCCTTTGTACTCAATCAGTAATGAAGATTTCATTTTTGTTTTGAAACGAAGTATAAATGATGAAATTGGTTTTGATACTTTAATAAATTGGGCTAATTCCCTCGAATGTAGAGACGATTTAGAGTTTAAGAATGAAGCAATTCAGGAATTAATTTTTGAGTTAGCAAATCCTGGAATAAATGGAGATATAACAAAAAGAAGATTACAAGAAATAGTAAATGAATTACAAGCACAAAACCCGATTTAATCGGGCTTTTGCTTTATAGGGCTGCAATATTGTTATTAAAAAAATCCTTGAACTTCTTTTTGTGAGCATAGGTATTCCTGTATTCTATTATTCTAGCACGTTTAAACAGTCCCCCGCCACCAACTTGATCTCGACACGATGTTAGAAAACAACTATGACATCATTTTCCCCGGTTCATAGGGAAGAGCATGCGATATTGAGAGGGAGGGCGAATTATTAAGAAGCTTTTTTCCTTATTAGCTTCCAAGTTCATATTTTGATCAATAATTTCTTATCTTTCTTTTATAATGTAAAAGTCAAGTTACCACGTGTTTGCATAAGGTCCTAACAGACTAGACCCGCCGTTGAACGACCTTTGGAGCGACTATCCATTTCATCCTTTGGGAAGGCTTTTAGGACATAGTATTTTTGATTTATATTTTAGATAGAAGAAATATCGATATTATGAAACGAAACATTCTTTTGGCTCTCTTGACTTTATGCTGCTTATATAATTGTGCTCAAGAATCAAGAAAAAAGGAGCGTGAGGTTTTAATGATCGGGAAAAAAATAGGTTTTGAACCCTCACCTAGGACAGACCTATTTGACTATTACAAGAAGAAGCGAAATGTAGCGTTTATCAATTATGTTGACGGGGTTTTTCCCAATGATTCTATAATGGATCATGATCAAATAGAGTATATCTTTTTAGTCTATGAACCGAAAGCACCAAACGCACCTTTACATTCACCAAAACTTTGCCTCAATGTTTCAAAGTTGCAAAAGTTGCCAAAGTTACAGTGTCTCGAAATTGTTGGTTACGACCTTTCTTGTGATATGGACTCACTTTTTAAAGTTCCCAATTTAAGAGCTTTATCTTTAAATAATTGTTTTTTAACTGATCAGGAAATGGCATTGAAAGATTCTTCAGGATTGTATTATTTGGATTTAAGTTTTAATTTTTTAAGTGATATTTCCATATTCAGTAAAGACAAGTTTCCCCAATTAAGGTGGCTTAATTTGACTAGAAATAATATACGCACATTGGAAGGCTTGTCGCAATTGGGAGCGATTCGGGGCATTGCTATAGGTAACGGTGAGAGCTATATCGAAAGCTATTACGGACTTACTCAGGGGTTTGTTAAGACATTTGAAGGCTATAATACATATGATGTTAAAGAATGGGAAAGCGAATTGAATTTGTTTCTCGATTATGGGAATGTCCAAGGTATATCTCTAAGAGGGATGAACTCTTCTTATGATTATTGTGTAACCGATAGGTATAAGAACATGCCTTCCTTTGTGAAACGAAAAATGAATCTCAAATCCTTTATAGAAATAGAGGAAGGAGTACCAAGGGTAAAGAAGGGCTATGAATTCTTAAAAATACTGGATGTGCTCCGAGGTAAACCAGTGTCCAAATATGGGGTGCAAAAGTGCAATAATTACAATTGGTAACTAGCCGTGAATTATGTGCAGGTTAAAAGTAGCGAAAACAAATCACTGCTTTAATTGTCCTAAGTATATGAGAATTACCGCATGCCGTCAGGCGCACTTCAATTGCGCACACCGATTGCACAATAAACAGTGGTCGGACGAGAAGAATAAAGATATCTATGGCCTTTGCAACAATCCTCACTACCATGGCCATAATTATAAACTCATTGTAAAAATAAACGGGGAAATTGATCCTGAATCGGGTTACGTCATTGACATGAAGGTGCTAGCGGATATCATCAAAAAAGAAGTGGAAGATCGCTACGATCATAAAAATCTCAACTTGGATTGCCCTGAATTTGCAGACGTGGTTCCTACCGCTGAGAACATCGCTGTTATGATTTCTAACAACCTAAAACCCTATCTGAAGAAAGATCAAACAATGGATATCGTTTTGTACGAAACAGAAAGAAACTTTGTTGAGCTGAATCACATCACCCTTTAATCATGAAAGATAGGGGTTATGATAGGTGGATTTTCCACATTGATCATTACAGGAGGATCCGTATTGGGTGCAGAACAAGGTGGAGTTGCGGATATGGCAACGTTTAAAATGTCCACGCTGACATCTGCAGCCAAGTTTCCAGTATTTATTGTTGCATTTCCTAAAAAATTCAATACCGCTATTTGTGGTGGTCCATTGTTTAGGGTATAGGTAACCACGGATCCAGGGGTACCGCTGAATATCAGTTGAGTGCTTTCTCCTGAACATAAAGTGTCATCCATAACGGATACGTTTGCAACGGGATTAGAGATGACCGTCACCGTAGTGTTGGAACTGGCATTGCATGGAGACTGTCCTATCTCATAGTCGATCACATGTACGCCTACACCTGCGTCTGCAGGGGTAAAAATTCCGTCGCTCGTGGTCCCTGGCCCGGTCCAAGTGCCTCCAGCGTCATTGGCTACCAATTGAAACGCATCGGAGGAGGTGCAAAAAGGTCCTGCGGGAAAAATGCTTGGATTGGGTAGTCCCGATTGCGCATTTGGCGGTGGTCCCAGCTGTAAATTAAAAAAGTTGGAAGGGGTATTATTCCAGTCTTCTACCACAATCATTATGGTTTGGCCTGCGAAAACAGTAGGTGAGGGAACCACACTAAGACATGGGAATGAATTTCCGAATTGATTGCACCCCCCTGGGAAAATTGCATAATTGCAACCAATTTCATTGGACGGATTCTGTATGGCAACGCAAGGATCTATGCCCACAGGGATATTGAAAACAGATACGTCCAAAAATCCCGTTGGCACATCTCCTTCAATCAAAAGGCTTAGCGGACCGGTAGAGACAATGTTGAGAATGATGTATGCAAACTGAGAATTGACGAGCCAATCCAGACACGAACTCACAGGAGGACCTCCTAGATTAAACGTAAATGGGCCTGCTGAATTTTGACATAAGATGACGTCTGTGTTGCAACCGTCGCCATTGGTAGTGCCTCCATTGCACGTTATCGATACTTGATTACAGGAGAAAAGATCCGTACAAGGAAACTGATCCAATAGCAAATATACTGCTCCACTATAGGTGGCTGTCCAGGTAATTTCCGAAAGCAACCCACACCAGTCGTCGCTATAGGCAATAGGGGTGAGGCTTTCATCGTATAAGGACAGTTGTGTGTCACCAACTCCGCCAAGGCACATGCTGAAGATATACGTATTGCCGAGGGTGACATTAACGGTTATATACTCTCCTGCAAACATGCAATTGACCGTAGTAGTGCCAGGGCAGGTGGGACTGACGGTTGTATATGGGATGTTGTCAAAAGGGCATTGACTCCAACCATTTTTTACAATTCCCAAAAAGAGTACTAGTATGAAGAAATATTTGGAAAGGGCCAGCACTGTTTTAGTTTGGTGTTGCTCAAAGATACAAAAAAGAAAAGGTCGGCTTTTGAGGCCAACCTTTTCTTTGACAGGCAAACAATTCTATTTGATATTGAAGCAAACTCCAGCGCTGATCCAGCTTATGGAATATCCCAATTCAGCGAATACAGCGAGGTTATTCTTCAGGTTATAGCGACCACCGGCAAAAAATCCATACGCCACACCGCCTGCTGTGGGCTCAGTAACAAAAGAATTTAAGCTTGAATCATTGGATTCAAATCTTGCATTGGCAATGTTGTATCCCAACATCAAACCTCCATAGAGGTCCATCTTATCATCAGTGAGAAAATGATAAGCGCCGCGTGCTCCAACGATTAAATAGGAGAATTTCCAACTGTAACTGGTAGTGAAAAACTGTTCTTCGATAGAAGATGAGGTGTATCCGAGAAGTCCTCCAACACCTATTTTGTCCGTCACACCCAATTCGAACGAAGCATGAATGGGAGGGACTCCCATTTTAGTACCCGAAGAAATGTACGGGCTTCCGATGCCGATTCCTGCATGAACGCGGGTAGATCCCTTTCCGAAAGATTGTGCAAATCCCTGAAAACTAAGTAGGATAGTAAGAACTAGTAAAATTTTTTTCATTTGGTATTAATGTTAATTGGTTTAGATAAACAAATATGAAGTAATTATTGGAAAGAATTATTATGGTGTTTAGCTTATTTTTGAACCATAAACCTCAATGTTATAACTATGAAAAAAATAATGAATGTTGCCTTTGTATTCATGGCAGTGGTATTGTTTTCTGTAAATGGAAACGCTCAGTTCAAATACGGCGGTAGAGTTGGATTGAATGTAGCAAACATGGCTGGAGATTACACAGATGGTCAGGAACCAAGTATGCTTTTAAGTTTTCACGTGGGTGCCGTTGGACAGTATGAATTCTCAGAGAAGTTCTTCGTTTCTCCAGAAATCAATTACAGTGCTAAAGGGTTTACCCAGGAATATGAGTCGCGCGGAAGCATCTTGGGGATTGAAACCAACACCAAGTTCGATTTAACCGCTCGTTTAAATTATATTGAAGTTCCAGTTCATGTAGGTGTAAAACTTACTGATTCTTTCGTGCTGAAGGTGGGGCCTTACTTTGGATTTTTGGCCGGCGTGAAGCAAGAAGGAACCACCGAAGTTGAAGTCGCTGGTGTAGTAACAAAGACCGACTTTAGTTCTACCAGTGATGCGGGTATTAATTCAACCGATTTTGGATTGAACATGGGAGTTCAGGTGCAGCTTCCAAACGGTTTTGGGGTAGAGGGTAGATACGGATTGGGTTTATCTAACACAGCCTCAGAAGGGAACGATGCTTTTCAAAACAGAGTGTTGTCTTTCGGCATTACCTACCTTCTAGGTGGTGAATAAATGATACGATTTTAGGTAAAAAAGCAGCCCGCACGGGCTGCTTTTTTTATTTACTTGGGTCCTATAAAAGCCATAATAAAAAACACACTAACTTCGCCGCATGAGTTCAAAGCAAAGAACCCTTAAATCTCCCGTGCAGCTCACTGGTATAGGACTGCACACTGGCGCAAAAGTCAATTTGACCATCCTACCCGCTCCAGAAAATCACGGATATAAGTTTCAACGAGTAGACTTGCCCGAACAGCCTTTCATCAAGGCCGATCCGGACAATGTCGTGGCAACGCAAAGAGGCACAACCCTCGAACAAAATGGCGCTCGGGTATATACCACAGAACATGTGCTCTCCGCGATCTATGGATGCAAAATTGACAATGCCGTAATCCAATTGGACGGTCCCGAAGTGCCCATCATGGACGGCAGTGCTTGGCCTTTTGTTCAAGCCATTGAAAAGGCAGGCTATGAGGAGCAAGCAGCAGAAAGACAGTATTTCACACTTACTCAGAATATTACCTACGAGGACAGTGAAAAAGGTATAGAAATGTTGGCCGTGCCTACAGAGGGCGGCGAATTCAGGGTTACGGTGATGGTTGACTACAATTCTCCCATTCTCGGTACGCAGCATGCCCACATGTATCAACTGAATCATTTCGTGGATGAAATTGCCCGTTGTCGAACGTTTGTTTTCTTGCGCGAGCTAGAAGTATTGGCAAACAATGGCCTTATCAAAGGCGGAAGCTTGGACAATGCAATTGTAATGGTAGATCAGCCTTATTCGGAAGAACAGATAAAAGGAATTCTAAAAAAATTGGGCAAAGAAGACCTCGAGGTGAAAGTGGAGGGCATAGGAGTTTTGAATACTGTAAAGCTTCAGTACGAAAACGAACCCGCTCGACACAAACTGCTCGATATCGTGGGCGACTTGGCCTTGGTAGGAAGATTCATTCGTGGACATATCTTAGCAGCTCGCCCTGGACACTACGGAAATGTTGAGTTTGCCAAAATTTTAAAAGGACTCATTAAGGCGCAAAAAGAGGAGGCTCCAAAGTTCAATTTAGAAGCAAAGCCTCTTTATGACATCAATGAGATCACAAAGATGTTGCCGCACCGCTATCCTTTTTTATTGGTAGATAAAATTCTTACGATGGATGCTGAAAGCGTAGTGGGGGTGAAGAACGTGACGATGAATGAACCGTTTTTCCAAGGACACTTCCCTGGGAATCCCGTCATGCCTGGAGTACTTCAAGTTGAAGCCATGGCCCAGGTTGGTGGAATTTTTGCACTTTCGCAGGTACCAGATCCAGAAAACTACAGTACCTACTTTATGAAAATCGATGGGGTAAAGTTTAAGCAGAAAGTTCTTCCAGGTGATACCCTTGTTTTTAAGTTGACACTCGAGAGTCCGATACGCAGAGGATTGGTAAATATGAAAGGCATCGCATACGTCAATGGTAAGGAAGTGTGCGAGGCGGTAATGCTAGCGCAAGTGGTACGTGACCGTGTAACGGTCGAAACGAAAGCAACTCAAACGGTATGATATCGAATTTAGCTGTAGTTCATCCCGATGCCCGGATAGCGGGAAATGTAGAAATCGGCCCTTTTACCACCATAGAAGGAAATGTAGAAATAGGAGAGGGAACTTGGATTGGTCCGAATGTGACCATCATGAACGGGGCGCGTATTGGCAAGAATTGTAGAATATTTCCTGGGGCGGTGATCTCTGCCATTCCGCAGGACTTGAAATTTGAAGGAGAAGAGACAACCGTTGAAATCGGGGACTTCACCACGATACGGGAGTGTTGTACAATCAATCGGGGAACGAAGGATAAGTGGAAAACCAAAGTGGGCAGTAATTGCTTGTTGATGGCCTACGTCCATATTGCGCACGACGCTTTTGTTGGAAATAATTGCATCATCGCTAATTCTGCGAATATCGCCGGGCACGTGGAAATCGAAGATTTTGTGATCATTGAAGGCGTGGTGGCCATACAACAATTCATTCGGGTAGGTCAACATAGTTTTATTGCGGGTGGATCTTTGGTGAGAAAAAATGTACCGCCTTTTATCAAAGCCGCAAGGGAGCCTTTGAGCTATGCAGGTGTAAATACCATTGGCTTGAGAAGAAGAGGCATGGCCAATGAAACGATTGCTCACATTGAAGATGTGTACCGCATGATTTATGTGCACAATAACAACATGAGTCGTGCGATTCACGCTGCTGAAATGGAACTGCCAAATACAGCGGAGAAAGAGATGATCCTTGAATTTATTAGATCTTCTGACAAAGGAATTATTCGCGGTCCACAAGGGCTTTAAAGGGTGAGAATAGAAGTTGAAGATATCGGCAAGCGCTTCCAGAAAGAGTGGATTTTTAAGGGTATTTCTATTGCGCTGGAAAACAACGGTGTTTATTCTATTCTAGGTTCAAATGGAAGCGGAAAATCTACATTTCTGCAAGTGTGTAGTGGTTACCTGACTCCTTCTTCTGGGCGCATTTCTTGGCTGAAGAATGACGGGAAGATTGAAATCGATAAAGTGTATAAAGAGGTCGCGCTTTGCACTCCTTACATGACGCTGTATGATGATTTTACGTTGGCAGAAAACATTCAATTTTTCTTATCATTTAAAAAACTGAGAAACAACTGTACTTTGGATGATCTAGTGGAATTGATGGAACTGTCCAAGCATCGAGACAAGCTTTTGAGGAACTTTAGTAGTGGAATGAAACAAAGAGTGAAGTTGTCTTTGGCGATTGTTTCTCAAACGGAATTGTTATTGTTGGACGAACCTTCTTCGCACTTAGATGCCACTTCGATTGACTGGTATAAGAAGCTTCTCTCGAATCACCTAGAGAATAGAATAACATTGATCGCTTCCAATAGCGAACAATCCGATTTGGTAAAAATTACGCAGTCTTTGAAAATTATGGACTATAAGTAGTTCTGTGACCTTTTCGGAGAAGGTCGTTCACTGTTTTTACGGGATGAAACGTCTCAATAGGAACTTCTACGAATACCGTGTTCCAATAAGCCATACTTCCATTCCATAGACCCGGTAGTTCGATAGCTTTAATGGGTTTTCCCTGATAATTTTTTTCAGAAACAAATCCGGTAGAATAATCAATAAAATTTTCCAAATGGTATTTTTCGCCGAATCTATTTTTAATACAACAAACCAGATCGACAGGATTGAAAAACTCCGCTTGCGCTAATATGGCCGATTGACCGTTGTCGCTTGTGCTTACTTGTGATTTTTCGATGATTTGTTTACTGACATTCCCCTTTCCATCGATGATCCAGAAAGGCCCTCCGCCTGGCTCTCCTTGATTTTTAACCATACCACAAACACGAATTGGGCGGTCTAGTATGGAGGAGATCTCATCCATTTCAGTACTTTCAAACTCAGGTGCGAACCACTCCCGAATGAACGCTCGGGCCTCTACAGAGACTCCTTGATCACCATCCTCCATCCGATCCAAAAGCTCATCGACCTTCTTTTTCAAATGAATGAGCATGCCGCCAATCACTTTCTTATAGGCAACGGAAATTTCTCGTTGATCTAGTGTAGTGACATTGTCTATGTTCTTGATGTAAATGAGATCTTCATCTAGCCGACCTAAATTGTGAATCAAAGCCCCATGTCCCGCAGGCCGGTGAACTAGCCTGCCTTGTTCGTCTTTAAAAAGAGTGTTGTCATGGTTTACGGCTGGAGTATCTGTCTCAGGGCTTTGAATGCTGTATTGAATCTCAAATGTCTCTCCCTGTATTGCACTGGTCTTAATCTTCAAGAACTGCTCAACTTCGTTCAAGTGCTGAGGCGAAATGGTGAAGTGCAATTTTGATCGATTTTCTGAATCCTTTATGTAGTCGGATGCTTCTTGCAAGTGTTCTTCGAATGCCGTGCGAATCTGCTCTTTGCTGTATTGGTGAAATGGAATCATTCCTTTCGGTTGATGACCATAGTTTAGGCCAGCCGGAGTAAGAAGCATATTGAATATCAGCTTCCATTTTTTTTCTTGGATCAGCTCACCGATCTCATATCCTTTTTCTCCAAGGGTTTCTTTTAGTTGGTCAAAGAAGGGAAATCTTGATATGTTTTCTATAAAGTCACTGGTTTCACTAGAGGGAATTTGATCATGGTGCTCTAGGAGATGTTTGAACATGCGCGTGGCTGCGCCCGAAGCTGGTACGAATTTGACGATGGAAAAAAGGTGTTTATTGTCCTCAAAAAACGTTATCCAACTTGATTTGTCCGTTTGATCTATAGGGTGTATTCCATTTTTTGAAGTACAAGGTGCTACCAATTGAACGGCTTTAATACCCTCAATAAAATGTTTTACCTTCAGTTCAAGTGCGTTTGAATCGACTTGGTTTGGCATACACACGAACACTTTTGGGTGACAAATTAAGTGTTATTTGTGCAACAGGGCGTTAGTTCTCAAAAAAAAAGAAAAACCGCCCCGTTCGGATACAATGTATCGTACTGGGAGCGGCCCTCCACCCTATACTTTTTTATATGCGTGCTATGATGCGCGCTGCAGTTGCTGTGTCAACTGAGTGTAAACCACTTGACAATTTTCTTTAACACGTGAAACGAGATTTGGGAGTTCATCTAAGTTGCGTAAGTGCTTGCTATCGCTTTCAATTTTCAGAATATCATGCTCCATGTCTTTTATACCGAGCATGGAAACCGAACTTTTTGCTTTGTGAGCAAGGGGATGTAATGAAAGCGGTTCGTTTTTTCTAACGCACTCCTCCATTTCTTTTATATACTCTGGAACTTGCTGCAGGAAGAGACGAATGATATTATCTATCATCTCCCTGTTTCCCTGAAACACTTGGTTCAGGTAGGAGAGGTCATACCTCTGCCCGTAGATATTTTGGTTCATATTCTTTGTTAGGTTAGTTGAGCATTATTACTTGAGTCTGCCCTATAAGGTTTCATTTTTTTTAAAAAAAAATAAATCAAGAGTTACTTTTGGGCACTAAACCGATGTGTAAATGAAGAAAGTTTTAGTGACAGGTGGGTCTGGATTTATTGGTTCTCATACCGTGGTCGCCCTTGTGGAGTCGGGATATGAACCTATAATTTTGGACACTCTTGAAAATTCTGATCCGCTAATTCTGGAAGGAATTTCTAAGATTATAGGATTTGCACCGAAGTTTTATCAGATAGACTGTAGAGATAAGACAGCTTTATGGTCGGTGTTTCAGCAAGAGCAACCGGAAGCGGTGATTCATTTTGCAGCTTACAAGGCAGTTGGGGAGTCTGTTTCTGAGCCTTTGAAGTATTACAGTAATAACATCGTAAGCCTTATTCACTTATTAGAAGTAATGGACCGTTTTGAGTGCCGTAAATTGGTATTTTCTAGTTCATGCACTGTTTATGGTCAACCAGATACTCTTCCTGTTACAGAAACTTCAGATGCACACAACGCGGCTTCACCTTATGGCTACACGAAGGTTGTTTGTGAGCAACTCATTCGTGATTTAGCAAAAGCAGGCTGCCCGTTACAATCTGCAATATTGCGGTATTTTAACCCTGTGGGGGCGCATCCTTCTGCCCATATTGGTGAGTTACCGATTGGAGTGCCAAACAACTTAATACCATATATCACTCAAACTGCGGCAGGAATTCGACCCAAGCTTATTGTACATGGCAGCGACTATGACACGCCCGATGGCTCAGGAGTACGGGACTTCATACACGTAGTAGACTTGGCCGAGGCACATGTAGCTGCCCTTCGTTGGCTAGAATCTACCGCGCTGAGTGCTGATGACTTTAACCTTGGACAGGGAAAAGGAGATAGTGTATTGGAGGTGGTCAATGCTTTCATGCGGGTTACTGGGGTTTCACTGCCGTTTGAGATTGGTCCGAGAAGGCAAGGGGATATTGAACAAATTTTTGCCGACGTTTCTAAGGCCAAAAGAGAATTGGGTTGGCAAACCAAGCTAACTATTGAAGATGCGCTAAAAGACGCTTGGAGGTGGCAGCTGCGCTTGGCAGAACGCTCTTAAACCATCAATTTAAAGCTGATAACAATATAGTTCATCAGTACTCCCAAACAGAAGCCAGCATAGGCTTGGCCATGAGTATGCGCTTCAAGCTTGACCCGAGAAAAAGCGGTCAATCCCGCGGATAGCGCACTCAGCATCAAGAAAACATTGATGTCACTTTTATGTAAATAATTCAGTGCGAGGAGTGTTCCAAATACACCACCTTGTGCCAATAAGTGAACAGATATTTTCCAATAGGTATTGATGGCCAAAGAAACTACCAATGAGAGTATGACAGAAAGAAAGAAACTAAACACTTCTGGGGGCAGTATTGGTCCTTTCCAGCGAAGCATAGCGTAGCTCAATATATAATAGAAAATAACGAGCAGATAGGGCCCAAAGCGCTCTTTTCGATCTCGTAATTCTATGCTTGAAAGCATTCCATACTTGATCATAATCAACATGCTTACAGCAGGAGCAATAATATTGATGACGAGAAGAAGGATGACAAAATTATCTGCTTGCGTCGGAGCGATGTAATAAGGATCCAGCCAGCGCACAAGGAAATATATGATCATCGGCATCCATAATGGATGAAAGATGAGAGAGAGAATTTTTGCGAAGCGTATTATCATAATTGTTTGCGCAATCGGGCTACCGGTAGCCCCAATTGCTCTCGGTATTTGGCTACTGTTCTTCTGGCAATATTATAACCTTTTGAGTTCAGCAGCTTTCCTAGTTTTTCGTCAGTCAGTGGTTTGCGCTTATCTTCAGCTTCAATGGCGTCTTTCAAAATTTTCTTTACTTCTCTTGAAGAAACCTCTTCTCCTTCATCGGTAGATAAACTTTCTGAAAAGAAAAATTTCAAGAGAAAGGTGCCATAAGGTGTTTGGATATACTTGCTGTTAGCAACGCGGCTTATAGTCGATATGTCCATCATCACCAAGTCGGCGATGTCTTTTAAAATCATCGGCTTCAACTTGGTTTCATCACCACTTAAAAAGAATTCTTTTTGATAGTTTACGATAGCTTGCATGCAAAACAACAGCGTCTCATTCCGTTGATTTATTGCATCAATAAACCATTTAGCACTGTCTATTTTTTGCTTCACAAAAAGCATAGCTTCTTTGTCTTTCGTCTCTTTCGATTTGGCCTTGCTATAGTGATGAAGCATTTCTTTATACTCTCTGCTGATTTTTAATTCCGGAGCATTTCGGCTATTAAGCGTAAGCTTGAGTTCATCATTTTCTACCACCAATAAAAAATCTGGAGTCACATGCTGGATGGTTCGAGATGTTTCCATCATGCTGTTGCCAGGCTTGGGATTCAAATGAAGAATGAAATCAATGGCAGGCTTCAAGGTGTCATTGTCGAGCTCAAGTTTCTTGGCTATTTTCTCGTAGTGTTTTTTGGTAAACTCCTCAAAGAACTTACTAATAATTAAATGTGCCAATTTTACTTCCTCACGAGGTTCCGAGCGATTGATTTGAATGAGCAAACACTCTTTCAAATCTCTTGCCCCAACTCCTGCAGGATCTAGGTCTTGGATCACCTTCAGCAACTCCTCAAGTTCAGCTACGGTTGTAGAAATATTGGCACTAAAGGCCAAATCATTGACTATTGCTGGAAGTTCACGTCGCAAGTATCCCGCTTCATCTAAATTTCCAACAAGATATTCTGCCAGCTGTAGCTCTTGTTCGTCTAGGTCTTGTAACCCCAGTTGCGCATAGAGAAGGTCTTGAAAAGACCGACCAGCTCCAAGAGGACTATCACGGTCTTCGTCATCGGCAGCGCTATTGTTGGAGTATAGTTTATAATCCGGAATATCGTCTTCGTCGAGATAATCACTTAGATCAAATTCTTCTTGATTGTCTTTATTTTCCACCTCCTCACCGCCACCAGTATCTTCATTGGTGTTGTTTTCTTCTGAAGGTTCCTCATCACTTCCTTCCTCCAGAGCAGGATTGATCTCCATCTCTTCCTTGATTCGTTGCTCAAGTTCCATCGTGGGAATTTGGAGCATCTTCATCAATTGAATTTGCTGGGGAGAAAGTTTTTGTTGTAATTTTTGCTGTAAAGTTTGCTTCAACATATCACTACAAATATAGAGGAAGTTGAAGTTTAGAATTCTGCATTTTGTGGAGTCCTAGGGAATGGAATCACGTCGCGAATGTTTTGCATTCCTGTGACGTACATGACCATTCTTTCAAATCCCAATCCGAATCCAGCGTGCACACATGTTCCAAACTTTCTTGTTTCCAAATACCACCAAATGTGATCTGCAGGAATATTGAATTGCTTGCATTTTTCGAGCAGCACATCATAGCGTTCTTCTCTTTGACTTCCGCCGATGATTTCACCGATGCCAGGAACGAGAATGTCCATGGCTGCTACTGTTTTTCCGTCCTCATTTAGGCGCATGTAGAAAGCCTTTATCGCTGCAGGATATCCTGTAATAATCACTGGTTTTTGAAAGTGTTTTTCTACTAGATATCGCTCGTGTTCACTTTGCAGGTCAATGCCCCACTTGACATCGTACTTGAATTTCTTCTTCTTATAGTGATTGCTCTGAAGTAAAATATCAATTGCTTCTGTGTAAGTTATTCGTTCAAACGTATTGTTAGCCACGAACTCTAGGCGTTGGATAAGAGGAAGCGCCTGTCTTTCATCCACAGGCTTCAGCTTGTCTTCGTTAGCCTCTCTATCTTGTAAAAATTCGAGATCATCTTTGCAGTGATCCAATGCATAACGAATACAGTAGCGAAGAAAATCTTCGGCCAAATCCATGTTGTCCTGTATGTCATTGAACGCAACCTCTGGCTCTATCATCCAAAACTCTGCAAGATGTCGACTCGTGTTACTATTCTCTGCTCTAAACGTAGGGCCGAATGTGTAAACCTTTCCAAGAGCAAGCGCGGCAAGTTCCGCTTCAAGCTGGCCGCTAACGGTGAGATTAGCAGGTTTGCCAAAAAAGTCCGCAGTGTTGTCAATAGATCCGTTTTCTAAACGAGGAGGATTTTCTATGTCCAAAGTGGTAACACGAAACATTTCACCAGCACCTTCCGCGTCACTACCAGTGATAATAGGAGAGTGAAGGTTGAAAAACTGTCGATCATTAAAATACTTGTGAATTGCAAAGCTTAAATGATGACGGATTCGGAAGACCGCACCGAATGTGTTGGTTCGAAAACGCAAGTGTGCTTTTTCTCTTAAAAACTCCAGAGAGTGTCGCTTCATTTGAATTGGAAACTCATTGGGATCACTTTCTCCAAGAATTTCTATGCGATCACATATCAACTCTATTTCTTGGCCTTTGCCTAGGCTTTTTTGGAGAACTCCTTCTGTTTCCACGCAGGCTCCTGTTTGAAGCTTCTTACAGATCTCCTCTCCAACTTGTTCTTTAGAAATAACTACTTGAAGGGTTTTGATGGTCGATCCGTCAGAAATGGATAAGAACTGATCGTTGCGCAGTGTTCTGACCCATCCTTTCACTATTTGTCTGGTTCCAACCGGCTGATCGGCAAATAAGGTTTGAATACTCAAATGTTTAGGCATAGTCTCGCTTATTGAGGCTGCGAAAATAATACCTTACTGGGTTCATTTTTCTCATCACTTTCAATGATTCCATCTCGAAGGCGAACAATTCGGTGCGCATGTCGTGCTATATCCTCTTCGTGTGTTACTAAAATAATCGTATTCCCGTTGCGATGAATTTCGTCAAAAAGCGCCATTATTTCGTAGCTGGTTTTAGTATCCAAGTTCCCTGTGGGTTCATCCGCTAAAATAATGGAAGGGCGATTTACTAAGGCTCTGGCTACCGCAACGCGTTGACGCTGTCCACCACTTAGTTCGTTGGGCTTGTGCTGCACACGGTCACCCAGACCAACTTGTGTAAGAACTTCTTTGGATCTAAAGTTCCGATCTTCTTTACTTATCCCAGCATATACGAGGGGTAAAGCCACATTTTCTAAAGCTGAATATCTTGGTAGTAAATTGAAGGTTTGAAAGACGAATCCGATTTCTTTATTTCGAATTTCTGCTAACTCATTGTCGCTCAGTTGTGCAACGTCTGGTCCATTCAAGTGATAGCTGCCTTCGGTGGGAGTGTCTAAACAACCGATGATGTTCATTAAAGTAGATTTACCCGAGCCTGAAGGCCCCATTAAAGCAACATATTCATTTTGAAATATTTCTAGGTCAACTCCGTTTAGCGCTTTAATGGTCTCATTACCAATGGTGTACCATTTGGTAAGTCCTTTGATTTCAATGATTTTATCCTTCATTCTTCAAAAATAGTCTATACTTAAATAGAAGAACAACCATTTGTCACTTTTACGTCTATCGGGTGTTATGAAATTGTTGTCGCTGAAATTTCGTATATTAGCGATGGCATAGCCTAAACCAAAAATCAGATGACACGTCTTCAAGCACGTTTCTTTAATTGTTGTGTACCGCTTATCATATTCTTGATCGCCTCCTCTAAGGTCGGGGCTCAAATGATTGTGAATAACACAGTGAACGCAGCAGATGGAGTCCAGAATGTTTTGTTGGGTCCTGGAGTTTCTGCAAGCAATATTACCTTCCAGGGTACTCCAGAACAGATTGGACAATTTACATGCAACGGTTGTAACCTCGGTCTTGAAACTGGTCTAGTGATGGCCTCTGGAAACGTAGATGGTGCGTCAGGGCCAAACACATCGGGGTCCTTTTCTTTAGCACCAGCTTCAGGATTTGGAGCTTCTGATCCTGATTTGTTTGAGCTAAGTGGAAACTCGCTGAATGACGCTGCTGTTCTAGAATTCGATTTCATTCCAACGGGGGATAGTGTCGCTTTTAACTTCGTTTTTGGATCTGATGAATATCCAGAGTTTGCCAATTCAAGTTTCAACGATGCGTTTGGTTTCTTTCTCTCGGGACCTGGTATAACTGGCCCGTATTTGAATAATGCTATAAACATTGCCGAAATTCCAGGAACAACTCTTCCTTTAACTATTAATAATCTCAATAATGGAACCGCTGCTGCGGGTCCTTGCGAGTTTTGTCAGTTTTACGTCAATAACAATTCATCATTTGGTGCGCCTACTACTGCAATACAACCAGATGGATTCACTCTGAAGATAACCGCTAGTGCACAAGTGCAATGTGGGGAGACGTATCATATCAAATTAGCAATTGCAGATGCACTCGATACTTCTTATGATTCTTATGTATTTCTTCAAGCAGGAAGTTTCCAGAGTAATCAACTGAATTTATCGTATAGCGCGCCTCCGAACTTGTCGCCCGCTCAGGACGGCATCTACGAAGGGTGTCAGTCTGGTGTAATAGCATTTGAGCGTCCGCCTGGAATTACATCGACCAATGTTTTTGATCTGATTATCGGGGGATCTGCTCAACCAGGTGTTGACTACTTGAACATTCCTAACCAGATAGTTTTTCTACCCAACCAAACACAAGTCCTTTTAGATTTTACCGCCATTGCTGACGGTGTGTTTGAAGGTCAAGAGACGATTACAATAGGTGTGGAACAAGGAATTTGCAACAGTTCAGACGTTTCTGAAATAAGCATAACCATATCGGATCTTCCTTCGCTAAATGTTGTATTGGATGATGTTTCGGTGAATTGTGGTGAACAAGCGGTATTGACACCTCAAATTTCCGGTGGTATTGGTTTCTATCATGTAAACTGGGTGGGCTTTGGAGAGCAACCAACATTGACGCTAGAGCCTTCATCTTCTGCTTCTATCGCCTTTACTGTTACCGATACATGTGGGGTCACGCCTTATGCGGGGAATGTTTCTGTTTCTCTGAACCCCATTGACCCTATTGTTATTGACTTAGGAAACGATCTTTCTATTTCGTGCTTGGATCCTGTCACTATAAATTCTAGCGTTTCTGGTGGTTTTGGAGCGCTTACCTACGACTGGAATTTCAACGGAACGCCAATGGGTAATGATACGGGTGTAACATTTGACCCCGATGAACCTGGAGAACTTGAATTAACCATTACGGATGAGTGCGATGGAATAGAACAGGAATCTATAGACATCAGTTTTCTTCAATTGGCAATTGGTGTTAATCTGGGGCCAGATCTGAATGTCACTTGTCTTGACAATACTACCCTTTCTGCGGCCATCACAGGTGCGCTAGGAAATGTGGTTTATGAATGGTCGGATCAATCGGGTGTGCTGGGAAGCGATCCTACAATAACTTATCAAACATCCGATCAGGCGGCGATTAGCTTGGATGTTTCGGATGAATGTGGCAATACTGGATCGGATATAATTGTATTAGCCGTTCCTCAAGTGAATGTAAGTATTGATGTACCGAACAGCGTAATTGCCAACTGCAATGAGCCAACTGTGGTGAGCGCTGAAGGTGCTGGTGGAGTTGGTTCTCTCTCGTACGAATGGCGCCAAGGAAGTACGGTGCTCAGTACTACTGAAGAAGTCACCGTTCAATCTTTCACACCGCTTACTCTTGTATTAGAAATCACTGATCAATGCGAAAACAATCAGGTGATATCCATACCTGTGATCATAGATACCGATCCTATAGCTTTGAGTATTGGAAATGATCAGTCAGGCAATTGCAATGATGTATTTTCTTTTGAAGCGTCCATTTCTGGTAACATTGGAACCACTCAATACTCTTGGGCGGTGAACGGAATACCAGCCGGAAGCTCGACCTCAATTACTACCGATATCAATACATCGTCTCTAGTAACTTTGAGTGTGATTGACCAATGTGGTACGACAGCTACGGACAATGCACAAATAAACATGGAAGCCATACCACTGTTTGTGACGTTGAATCCTGATACTGCTATTTGTATGGGAGAAACCATTTTGTTAAAAGCGGAGACAGAGGGTGGTGCAGGAACTATTACCTATACATGGAGCGAGCCAGGGGCATTTGGTAGTCAAGTAAATGTGGCACCTTCGTCGAGCACCCTCTATACTGTAAATGTTGCAGATAACTGTGGAAACAGTGATGAGGCCTCGGTATTGGTAAGTGTAGATGATGTAGAACCAGCATTCACAGCCAGGTATGAGGGGGAGTTTGGAATCACAGTGGAGAATTTATCGGAGGGTGAAGAAAGCATTCTTTGGGCATTTAGCGACGGAACAACTTCGCTCGAGCCTTCCTACTATCATGAGTTCGCAGATTACAATCAATGGGAAGTGACACTTCTGGCCTACAGTCCTTTGGGTTGTGTGCGTAGAATATCTCAAACCTTCGAGCCGCCATCGAACATTTTTGTTCCAAACTCTTTCTCTCCAAACTTTGATGGTTTTAACGATGTATGGAAAATAGAAGCCTTTGACCTTAGATGGTTCGAAGTGGTTGTATTTAATAGATGGGGAGAAACGGTCTATGAAAGCAAAGACTTTACGCAAGTTTGGGACGGATCTTTCAAAGGAACAAGCGATCATGCCCTTCCTGATGGAGTCTATCCCTACGTCTTAAAAGCTGAAAACAACCGTGGAAGGATCTTCGAATACAGCGGTTATCTTCATATTCTAAGATAAATTTCGAGAACAGGCAACTTTATCACATATTTGCGCATCAAGAAAAAAAACATGAATATGTTCAAAAGACTTGCTATCGCAATTTCGTTTTTAAGTTACCTGAGTGGCTACTCTCAGGTGAACATTGATGTGATGGATCCTACTATTGCTGTTCAGACATTACTTGGACCAGGTGTAACGTTCTCCAATGTTCAATTCACTGGAGATCCTTTGCAATTGGCTTATATGACTGGAGCGGTCAATCCTTTTCAAATACCGTCAGGTATAGGCTTGGCTTCCGGTGTGGTTGCAGAAGCAGAACTTGCGGGAAGCTTTGATTTTCTCACCAATCCCGTTAACGGTAACACCGATCTTTTGAACATTGCCAATAGCGTTCCTCCATTGATCGGGCAAGAATGGACCGCAACTGGAGCGAATGATGTGGCTATTCTCGAGTTTGATTTCGTAGCGAGTGGTAATGAACTTTCTTTCGACTATATTTTTGGTTCTGATGAATATCAGACCTACATCAATACCGTTTACAATGACGTGTTTGGCTTTTTTCTTTCAGGACCCGGCATTGTAGGAAACTTCAGTGCTCCAGCTGGATTTCCGGACGGATCTATTAATATCGCAGTAGTTCCTGGGTCTGATCCAGAGCTGCCAATTACCATTTCTTCAGTACAACCCAATTTGAACGGCCAATACTATATCGATAATCCATCCAGTCAAACCGTCAATATCAATGGCTATACTACTACCTTGACTGCCTTTTTCGGTAGTTTAACTTGCGGAGCAACTTATCATATCAAGCTTGCGATTGCCGATGCTCAGGATACTGCTCTCACTTCTTGGGTCTTTTTAAAAGAGGGTAGCTTTCAGATTGCGTCTACGGAAATTGAGCCAATCACTTTCGATCCAGAAAACAACTTTCCTCCACTGACGGTAGTTGAGGGTTGTATACCCGGTGAGTTTTTGGTGAATCCGCCGCCATGTTTAGTAGACACCTTGGTGGTAAACCTGTCCTACTCTGGAGCGGCGATCTACGGCACTGATTTCGTTACCGATTATCCAACGACTTTGCAATTTCTTCCAACAGGAGAGCCAGTTGTAGTAACTGTAAACCCATTGGATGATGATGAAGAGGAGTCAGTAGAGTCAATCGTTCTTTCTTACACCTACCTTGATCTTCTGAATGAGCAGCAAACGGTTTCTGGAAGCATGAGCTTGATGGACTACGATACCAATGAGCCGTTTTTACAAGATATTGAAGACATGTTTATTTGTCCAGGCACCACCGCTACTGCGGTAGCGATACCTGCACAGGGTTATACCCCATACACCTTTAGCTGGACCAGTGGTGAAACAGTTCCATCGGTTACTTATGGACAAGGCGACGAAGGGCAGTATATGGTTATGCTTACAGATTTTTGTGGGTATAAAGACTCGGTTATCTTCAATGTAATTGAGCCAGACAGTTTTGTGGTTTTCCCTGATGTATTTATCTGTATCAACGAAATAGGCCAATTGGCAAATGGTGGAGCAGAGCCTTATATCTATGAGTTTTTACCAGACATTGCCACAGAGGTCCAAGGAAACAACGACCGTGTGTTGGGAGATGTATTAGGTGACGCTTTAGGAATAGTTACAGACCAATGCGGACAAGTAGACACAGCCGTTGTTCGTGTTGCCATTTGTCGTATTCCCAATGTATTTACTCCCAATGGAGACTCAAAAAATAAATTCTTTACTATTGAAGGAATTGATCAGTACCCAGGCAGCAGTTTGAGCATTCTCAATCGCTGGGGTACGGTGGTTTTTGAATCACAGAATTACAATAACCAGTGGTCAGGAGAGGATCAGCCCGATGGAGTTTATTACTACATCTATACTCGATCTGACGGTGAGATATTTAGTGGAGAAGTTCAGCTGATTAGAGGTGAATAAGACTAGAGCCCGTCATTTCGACGGGCTTTTTTAATCCCATTAATTCTAAAATCGTTGGAGCTACGTCGGCCAATATTCCTGATCTAACTTCCTTCACTCTGCTATCGATTATCCAAATAGGCACTGGGTTGGTAGTATGCGCAGTGTTTGGACTTCCATCATCATTCATTGCAAAGTCGGCATTGCCGTGGTCTGCGATGATTACAAAGCTGTAGCCCTTTGCAGTTCCTGCCTCGACGACTTCACTTAAACAAGCGTCTGTTGTTTCGCAAGCTTTAACGATGGCTTCAAAAACGCCTGTATGGCCGACCATATCTGGATTTGCAAAGTTTAAACAGATAAAATCTGTTGGGTTGGTTTCTATTAATTCGATGATCTTGTCTTTAATTCCATGAGCACTCATCTCAGGCATTAAGTCGTACGTAGCAACTTTTGGAGAAGGCACCATGGCTCGGGTTTCACCTGGAAAAATAGCTTCGCGCCCACCGCTAAAGAAAAAGGTAACGTGTGGATACTTTTCTGTTTCGGCGATTCTTATTTGTGTCCCTCCCGCTTGAGAAATCACTTCTCCTAAAGTTTGAGATAGATTGTCCTTGTCATAAATGATCTTGACATTGTTAAATGTCTCATCATAGTTGGTCATTGTGACATAGTACAGATCTAGTTTTTTCATTTGAAACTCTGGAAAGTCTTGTTGAGAGAGCGCTTGTGTTATCTCTCTGCAACGATCGGTGCGATAGTTGAAACATATAACAACGTCGCCAGTTTCAACAGTTGTTGGAGATCCTATGATACACGGTTCGATAAACTCATCCGTGATATCATTTGCATAGGCTGATTCAACTGCACTTATGGCGGTTGGATGGACATCACCCATGCCATTTACCATTAAATCATAGGCCTTCTTTACTCTTTCCCAACGTTTATCTCGATCCATTGCATAATAGCGACCGCATAGAGATGCAATGGAGGTATTTTCTCCTTTTTTATTTTTTTCGAAATACGCGATAAAACCAAGCGCACTTTTAGGATCAGTATCACGTCCGTCTGTGAATGCATGGATTGCAGTTTTTACTTCTGGAAAAGTGGCTGCAATTTCAGTGAGCGCAATCAAATGATCCAAATGGGAGTGCACTCCTCCATCGCTTAGAAGACCTGCAAGGTGAACTTTTTTGTTATGTTGTCGAGCATATTTAAATGCATCTAGAATAACAGGTTGGGAAAAAAAATTGCGTTCTCTGATTTCTACGTTGATGCGCACCAAGTCTTGATACACTACCCTACCTGCGCCGATATTGGTGTGTCCCACTTCACTGTTTCCCATCTGGCCTTCAGGAAGACCTACGTTCTCTCCGTCAGTTCTTAACTCTGCATTAGGAACGCTTTTATACAGACCATCTGTAAAGGGGGTATTTGCGTTATAGATGGCATTGCTACTATCCTTTCTTCCATGTCCCCAACCGTCGAGTATGATAAGTGCTACTTTATTCATTGTTAAATTTGAATTGGAAAATAAACGTTGAAGCGACTTCCTTTCGGATTATTTGCTACGATCTCAATGCTTCCTCCGTGCAATTTTACGATGTTTTTAATGATGTATAATCCAAGGCCAGTACCTTTCGTTTTTCTGGTATTCTCGTTACCTATGCGATAGAATTTGGTGAAAACACGTTGACGTTCGTCCGCTGGGATGCCCATGCCTTGATCGGCGACGGTCAAAGAAATCGTATCGTTCAATTTCGAGAGATGTATCTCAATGGCTTCATCGGGTTTGGAGTATTTTATGGCATTTTCAACTAAGTTTGACAATACTGTTTGAATCATTTGTACATCTCCTGGAATACACAAATTGTCTTCAACTTTTGTGATGATACTGCGGTCGGGCCAATAAGATTGAAAACGCTTGGCTGTTTGAAGAGCGATAGTACTAATTTCTACATTTTCTGTAAACTCGAATTTCTTGGTTTGATCTAGTTTTGTTGCTAATAGAATGTTCTCAGAAAGCTGTTCAATTCGCTTATTTTCTTTTAGGGCATCTTCTACTATTTTTCTTTCTTGATCGGGTTCTAATTTTCTACTTTTTAATGTTTCTAAGAAGAGTTTAACAGCGGCAATAGGAGTTTTAAGTTCATGCGTTACAGATAACAAGAATGTTTTCTCCATCTGAGCCAGCTTCAACTCTCTGGTCAAAGTTCTTTTTATTTGCCAAAAACCAATAGCGAGAAGAATTAGAAAAATGCTTCCTTCGCCAATAATCATCCATACTTTTTTGTCAAAAGTTTCTACAAAATTTACACCTGTTAGAATACTTTTATACTCATATAATTCTTTATTCAATTCCACAAGGTGATACGCCCACCATCCCGCCTGAAAAAGAATATAAATTCCCAGCACATAGAGGATATACAGTGTTCTTTTTTCCTTTTTTTCCATGGTAGGACAAAGGTAGACTTTCCTTAAGAAACATACACCTATCTTGGCGGTTTATAAGCATATGTCTTTGCTCCAATTCACAGATAGAGGAATCTATTGTCCTCCTGGTGATTTCTATATCGATCCGTGGCTGCCCTGCGAAAGAGCGGTAATTACTCATGCCCATAGTGATCATGCCCGCTGGGGAATGAAATCGTATTTATCGACTCCATTGACGGGTGAGGTTATGAAGCATCGATTGGGTCAATCTATCATTTTAGAGACCTTGGATTATGGTATCAAGCAGCATATCCATGGAGTGAGTGTCTCCTTTCATCCAGCAGGACATATTCCGGGTTCTGCACAAGTAAGGGTGGAATACAAGGGTGAGGTTTGGGTTGCAGCAGGGGATTATAAAACACATGTGGATGGTGTATCAGCTCCGTTTGAGTCGGTAAAATGTCATGGATTCATAACGGAAAGCACCTTTGGGTTGCCCGTTTATCACTGGAAGGAGAATCAAGAAATACTGAAAGAGATCAATGATTGGTGGAGAAATAATGCTTCATTAAATGTCACATCTATTCTTTTTTGTTACGCTCTAGGCAAAGCGCAGCGTGTTATTCAAGGTCTAGAAAACATTGGTCCAGTTTATTGCCATGGAGCCGTTGAAAATACAAATGAAGTACTGCGGAATGCGGGTCTTATGATTGGAAGCACAGAACTCTTAACTCGGGATGTTCGCAACGAGGAGTTGTCCAAAGCTCTAGTCATCGCCCCACCATCAGCAGATAGTGATGCTTGGCTTAAGAAGTTTAAAGACGTATCTACTGCCGCTGCCAGCGGTTGGATGGCTTTAAGAGGTACCAGACGAAGAAGAAATTTGGATAGAGGATTTGTAATGTCAGATCATGCAGATTGGAACGGATTGCTGTCAGCCATAAAAAGTTCAGAAGCGGAGAAAGTGGCGGTTACACACGGATACGCCCCCATATTTGCCAAGTACTTGAATGAAATTGGCATACAGGCTACAGCTGAATCTACTGCTTTCGAAGGAGAGACCATTGATAAGAACACGGAGGAAGTTGCATGAAAGACTTTGTGCAGCTATATCGCAATTTGGATCAGACAACTTCCACTAATGCTAAAGTAGCGGCACTAATTGGTTATTTTCAAGAAGCGAGTCCCGAAGATAAATTATGGTGCATCGCTTTGCTCCTAGATAAACGCCCACCAAGGCCATTGCCTACTACTCGGCTCAAAGAGCTGGCTTCTGAGGTTTCAGGACTGCCTTATTGGTTGGTCGATGAATCTCATCACATCGTTGGTGATTTGTCAGAAAAGATTGCTTTAATTACCGATCAATCATTCGGTTTGCCTGAGAAGTCTTTGAGTGCATTGATGACGGAAATTTCTCACTTAAAATTGAAGCCACAAGAAGAGAAAGAAGCTTATGTTCTAAATCATTGGAATGGTCTCAACCGAGAAGAGCGATATCTATTCAATAAGTTGATTGGAGGAGGCTTTCGAATGGGAGTTTCTTCACAACTGGTGATTCGTGCTCTAGCGCAGTCTGTTCAACGGTCAACAGAGGAAGTGGCGCATAAATTAATGGGAGATTGGTCTCCGCTGAATACCACGCTGGAGACGTTGTTTTCAGACCATGCGCAAGCACATTTGATTAGGCCCTATCCGTTTTATTTAGCTTATCCATTGGAGGAAGAACCCGAGAACTTGGGCAATGTAGAGGATTGGATTGTAGAGAGAAAGTGGGATGGGATAAGAGGTCAAATTGTGGTAAGAAACGGAATACTCTCTATTTGGAGCAGGGGAGAAGAGTTGGTTACGGACAAATTTCCAGAGTTTCGTTTTCTAGAAAATACCAATTTAAACTTTGTTATTGATGGAGAAATTGTTTGTTTTAATGGAAAGGATGTCCTCCCCTTTGCTTTACTTCAAACGCGAATTGGACGGAAAAAGGTTTCCGCCAGCATTCTACAGTCAGCGCCGGTAGGTTTTATTGCTTATGATCTATTAGAAAGCGAAGGCAAGGATTTAAGAGCGTTTCCTCTTTCAGAAAGGAGGAAATTACTAAAGGAGTTTATACAGAATTTGGGATTGGGGTGCATTGTTTTTTCCGAAGAAGTAAAAGCGAATGATTGGAGCGAATTGAAAGAAATAAGAAGTAGGTCTAGATCGATGAGTTGCGAGGGTTTGATGTTGAAAAGGAGAAATAGTGAATATAAAGTAGGCAGAAAAAGAGGCGATTGGTGGAAATGGAAGATGGATGCTATGACCATCGATGCGGTAATGATTTATGCTATGCGTGGACATGGGCGGAGATCCAATCTTTACACTGATTTTACTTTTGCGGTTTGGGAAGGAGAACAATTGATACCCTTTACCAAAGCGTATTCTGGTTTGACAGATGAGGAGATGAAGCAGGTGGATGATTTTGTGAAAAGGAATACCTTAGATAAATTTGGTCCTGTCAGATCTGTAAAGCCAGAGCTTGTTTTTGAAATCGCATTTGAGGGTCTTCAACGATCCAGCAGACATAAGAGTGGAATAGCATTGAGGTTTCCACGAATACATCGATGGCGTAAGGATAAGCCCGCAAAAGAGGCCAATACCAAGGAAGATTTATACAATTTATTGGATTATATTCAACATGAAAATTCAGGATCAAACGGGCAGATGGATTGATATTCCAAATTCGGAAAGGATTGTATCGCTTGTTCCTAGTCAAACAGAGCTCCTCTATGATTTGGGTTTGGATGATAGAGTGGTTGGGATTACAAAGTTTTGCGTGCATCCAAAAGAGTGGAGGCGATCAAAGAAAATTATTGGTGGTACTAAAACATTAAAGCATGATCTAATTGCGGCTTTAAATCCAGATTTGATTATTGCCAATAAAGAAGAAAACACGAAAGAGGATATAGAATTCTTAATGGAGAAATATCCTGTATATATCAGTGATATATATAGCTTGAATGACGCGCTTCATATGATTCGGGATGTTGGCACAATCACCCAAACCGAACAGAAGGCGGAAGTGTTAACTGAAGTAATTGCTCAGGAAAGGGCTGTTTATTCTTCTAGGTTTGCCCATAAAGGGGAGGTAGCCTATCTTATTTGGAACAATCCTTTAATGGTGGCAGGACGTTCTACTTTTATCCACGCAATGTTGGAAGAGGGAGGGTGGAGCAATGCCTTTGAGCATTTAGAGCGTTATCCCGAGATCGAAATGGCGGATTTAATAGCTACGAACCCATCTTTTGTATTCTTGAGCAGTGAGCCGTTTCCTTTCAAAGAAAAGCATTTGAAGGAGCTAAGAGAAATCTTGCCACAGTCAAGAATACTATTGGTTGACGGAGAATTGTTTAGCTGGTATGGAAGTAGATTGAAGTATGCATTTAAATACTTGGACGAGCTGCATTGATCTTACCATTCATCCTTGTGCTGTTCCGTTTCAACACAAATAATGATACTTTCATGGTAATTTAGTTTTAATGGGGGAGCGAATTCCTTTATTTTGTGGGTCAGAATGATAGGAATCACGATACGGACTTTATTGGCTTTTTCATTGACTCTTTTGTATTGCGGAGCATCCGGACAGAATGTCGGTGTTGTGTTGAGCGGCGGAGGCGCTACAGCGCTGGCTCACGTTGGTTTTCTGAAAGCTCTGGAAGAAAATGAAATTCCTATTGATTTTATCTGTGGTACGAGCATGGGTTCCGTTGTAGCTGCTATGTATGCCTCGGGTTACAGTGTTGCAGAAATTGATTCTTTTGTAAGAACAGAAGAATTTTACAAGATGGTAACTGGTGAGTTGAATGAAGACTACTCATTCTATTTCAAGCAACCGGATATGGATGCTTCTATAGGGACCATTAAGTATTCAAAAGGGACGTTCATCACATCTACGTTGCCAACAAATCTGATCGATCCAGTGCAGATGGATTGGCACTTGATGACCAACTTTGCTCAGGCGGATGAAGCTTCCAACTATCAATTCGATAGCCTCATGATACCTTTTCGGTGTATCGCAGCGAATGTGAAAGATAAACAACAAGTTATATTCAGAAATGGTCCTCTGAACGTAGCTGTAAGAGCTTCTAGTACTTATCCGTTCTATCTTCCACCGAGAAGGGTAGATGGAATGCTGCTTTTTGACGGTGGTATCTATGATAACTTTCCGGTATCCATGTTGTACTCTGAATTTATGCCTGATGTAATCATTGGTTGTAACGTCTCTGGCGAAGGCGTTGATCCCATGGAAGGAGATATCATCTCTCAAATACAGAGCATGATTTTGTTTAGAAATAACACCATAGATGTTTGTGAAGAATTAATTATTGTGGAACCCAACACAGAAAGGATAGGAACTTTCGATTTTGAAAGTGGGGAAGAAGCAATAGACTTAGGCTATAGGACGACCTTGGATTCTATGAGTATAATTCTTCAAAGTGTACAAAGAAGAGTTTCCAAGGAAGACAGATCACGTCTAAGAAATTCATTCAAAGAGAGGTTTAAACCTCTTATTGTCGGAGATGTTCAAATTATTGGTCTGAAGAAAACCCAAGATTATTATGTGAAGCAAATGATCGGAAGAAAGAAGATGCTTGTTCCACTCGCTGATTTGCGCACTGCCTATTTCAGATTGTTTTATGATGATAAAATAAAGACCATATTTCCAATATTAAAGTATAGAAAAGAAAACTCCGATTTTTCTTTGAGCTTAGATGTCGAGAGAGAACGTGATCTGTTTATTTCTTTTGGAGGAAATTTCTCTTCTCGCTCCATAAATACTGGTTTTGTAGGACTGCGCTACAATTTGTTTGGCAGATCTTCTGCGACTCTTTCTGCAAATAGCTATTTTGGAAGATTCTATGCATCCTTACATGGTGATGTACGTTGGGATTTTCCTGGTAGTTTTCCCTTTTCTCTCCATGCGAGTTTTACCCAAAATCGGTGGGACTTTTATAAGTCATTGGCTACATTTTTTGATGATGTAAAACCTTCATTCATTCTTATGAATGAGCGTTCTGCAACCTTTGGGATGGCCATGCCTATTGGGAATAAGGGAAAGCTTGTTGCTAATACCTCTTATTTATACAGCTTTGACGAGTACTATCAAACACAGAATTTTCTCTCGGTGGATACAGCAGACAGAACAACTTTTGATGCATTTGTATTCAAATCTTTTTACGAAAGAACCTCTTTGAATCGACCGCAATTCGCCAGCAAGGGTACGCATACCCTTTTGTCCGTGAGGTATATGAATGGTTTGGAACAAACTTATGCAGGTTCAACTACTCCTTTGAAAGATACCATTCGCTCTTTTCATGATTGGTGGACATTCAAGTTGCATTACACAAACTATTTCTTGAATAAGAAAAAAGTTCATGTGGGTTTTATGGTTGAACACGTATTGAGTTCACAGCCTTTCTTCAATAATTATATTAGTTCGTTGATCATGGCTCCAGCGTTTCAACCCATTCCCGAAAGCATGACATATTTCTTACCCCAGTTTCGGGCATTTAATTACTCAGCAGGAGGCTTAATGACCGTTGTTGAGGTAACAAAGAATGTGGATTGGAGATTAGAAGGATATGGATTTGGCGCCTATAGTTCTATCATTTCGGATGAAAACAATAGGGCGTTGTATAGGGGGGAGTGGGAACCCTTGTGGATGGGCTCTTCTTCTCTGGTTTTTCATTCACCTTTGGGGCCTGTTAGTATTTCTGCCAATTATTATGACCGAAAGGAAAAGCCCTGGAGTGTTCTTTTCAATTTTGGCTATATCGTCTTCAACAGAAGTCCAAGGCAGTAATTTTCATACTTTTGCGTGATTATAAATCACTATGAGTAAAATTCGTTTTGCAGTTATTGGTGCAGGACATATCGGAAAGCGTCATGCGGAGATGGTCGTTAGAAATGGTGAATCAGAGTTGGTGGCCATGTCTGATGTTCGTTCAAAAGAAGAATGTGGCGTAACGTATGACATTCCGTTTTTTCAAGATCCTGCAGAAATGCTTCAGAAAGTCGAGTGCGATGTGGTATGTGTATGCACTCCCAATGGACTTCATGCAGAACACGCCTTACTGGCACTTTCAGCGAAACGTCACGTGGTAATCGAAAAGCCGATGGCACTCAACAAGGTGGATTGTGAAAAAATTATCTATACCTCTTTGAATGTGCATAAGCAGGTATTCTGTGTGATGCAGAATAGATATAGCCCACCTTCGGAATGGATTAAAGGTGTCCTCCAATCGGGATTATTGGGGCGTATATTTATGGTGAATATCGACTGCTTCTGGAATCGAGATGATCGATATTATAAAAAAAGTTCTTGGAAGGGAACTACAGATTTAGATGGAGGAACATTGTTTACACAGTTTTCTCACTTCATAGACATCATGTATTGGTTGTTCGGGGATATAAAAAATATTCATGCACGATTTGAAGATTTTAAACATGCTAAAACGACTAACTTTGAGGACAGCGGCATGGTCAATTTCGAATTTGTGAACGGCGGATTTGGTAGCTTCAATTTTTCTACTGCTGTAAATCGTACCAATTTTGAAAGCAGCTTGACCATCGTTGCGGAAAAAGGAACAGTAAAGCTGGGCGGGCAATACATGAATGAAGTCACCTATTGTGATATTGAGAACTATACTATGCCTGTCCTAGCCGAGGCCAATCCAGCCAATGATTATGGTGATTATAAAGGCTCAGCGGCCAATCACGTTTATATCATAGAAAACGTAATTGATACGATTAGAGGTCGCACCAACATCACAACGAACGCGCTCGAAGGTTTGAAGGTAGTGGATATCATTGAACGCATGTATGACGCTGCGCCACGAATCACGAAACAAGTGGTTTCCGCGGAATCTAACGCATGAGAGTCGAACAAATAAGTCCAGCAGCATCAGCGTTGTTTTTCAGATATGCAAAACAATATGCGGATATCTATGCCTGGCCTGAATGGGTTTCATCCTACGGAAGTAGTATTCGCTTTTTTTTAATTAAAAATGAGAAGGACACAGTACTGGGTGGCTGGGTCGCTTTTGAGAAAAAAAAGTGGGGGCTGAAAATGCTCATCACGCCTCCTTTTGCTTCGCATTGTGGATTATTCTTGGTGCATTCTAAAGATTCGGTTTTTGGCGTTCAATCAGACAAGAAAAAAGTATTGGAAGCCATGTGTACTTTTCTTCAAGCTAGTAGTTATCATTACATCAAATTGGACTTGCCAGTTTCATTTGATGACATACAACCCGCTATATGGAAGGGAATGAGTTATTCAGTGAAGTACACTTATCGCTTAGATTTAAAAAGAAGTAAAGAAGATCTTTGGAATAATTTACATCCTAATATTCGACGAAAAATTGAACAGACGCATGAAGATGGAGATTATGCAGTGAGTCATATCAAAGAAGATCGAAATCGTGTGAGAGATTTGTTCACTGCCGCGCTCAAAAGGACGGGGGGGAAATGGGATGATGAGTTGCTTGGTAGTATTTTGAGCAGTGAAGCGCTTCAATTTTCTACACTGTATTTGCAAAAAGATTTGGTAGCAGCTGCCTTGCATGCGGGAAATGGAACAACAGCATTTTACTTATTTGGTAGTAACGATCGAGAAAAGTCGGGGACGAAGGGAGGTGCAAGAGTTATTTGGGAATCGATTTTACTTGCTAAAGAACAAGGTTATCAAGTGTATGATTTTGAAGGTTCAATGATCGAAGGAGTAGAGTATTTTTTTAGAAGCTTCGGTGGAACAATAACGCCCACGTTTGTCCTGAAAACAGGACGGGGCCTATGGCCCCGTCTTCTTAGCTATTATTTTAAAAGTTGACTTAGTCCGCAATGGTTTCGTAGGTCACTTTGTATTCTTTGTCATCTTTGAAATATTCCATTCCCAGATCCATCCACTCTTTTGCTACTGATTTATTGCCGTCGCTCGAAAGCTGAGTAGCATAGGTCATTAATCCATTTTTCAATAGATCATCTAATTCTTTTGTTCCAGTGGCCGCCTTTTTCTCCTGAAGAAGTTTTTTAGCTTCGCCCAGTTCTGTCTCAGACTCTTTCTTGCTCTTCATTGCAAGCATGGTAATTCCTAAATAAATTTTGGCACCTGCATCATTCTCATCGATATTCAAAAGTGCTTGAAACATGGTTTTTGCTTTCGTATATTTCTGTTGATCGAGCATTAACTCTCCTTCAGAGATAATGCTTCCGCGTAATTTTGAGAAGAAGTCTTCATACTCAGCAGCGTATTTTCTTTCTTTATCCTTAGAAGCGTAAGACTTGATGTTTTTCAAACAAAGCTTAAAAGCGTCAGGAAAGCGTGTCTTGTATTCGTCCTTTTTGGATATCTCGAAGTAGGACATACTTAAGAATAGATAGGGAAGGGGATCCTTTTTGGTTTTCTCATCTTCAGTATACTTGGTGGCTCTCATTACCACTTTATCATACTTTTCTGTCACGAATAGCGTGAGCAGATCTTTATAATCTCTTTCTTCAACGGGCTCGTCTTTTTGAGCCATAACTCCCGATAGGAGAGAAAACATCATAAGGGTCGATAAAATAAACTTTTTCATCACTTTGGTTTTTACGCAGATTTTCAAAAACAATGCCTAAAGTAATATGTAATATTGTTTGCCGCCAAATATCATGGAATTTCCCTTGAAAAAAACCACCGACTTTGATGCTTGCCTCGATTGGATGAGGCTCAGATCTTGGACCCCTTTGTCTTTTCAGAAGGAAGCATGGGAGGCCTTATTGGCGGGTAAAAGTGGCTTAGTGAATGCCCCAACAGGAAGCGGAAAGACCTATTCTCTTATGCTTCCATCCATCATGTGGATGGCTCATCGAAGGGAAGTGAAGGGATGCAAATTGATTTGGATTACCCCCATACGAGCATTGGCGAAAGAAATAAAGCAAAGTGCGGAAAGGGTTATTGAAGAGTTAAATCTTCCCTTTTCAGTAGGGATAAGGTCGGGAGATACTTCTGATCAAGAGCGTGCGGCTCAGCGAAAACAATTGCCTGATATTTTAATAACCACTCCCGAAAGCTTGCATCTGCTGCTCGCTCTGAGGAATGCCTCCAATAATTTTGAGTCATTACAATGGTGTATTGTGGATGAATGGCACGATTTGATTGGGACTAAGCGTGGGGTCATGATGGAACTCGCCTTAAGCAGGTTACGTGGCATTCGACCCTCACTGGCAATTTGGGCGATATCGGCTACCATTGGCAATCTGGAGGAGGCGGCCAAAGTGCTCTTAGGCGAACGATCATTCGGTAGCGCAGTAGTCATTCGAGCAGCGATTGAAAAGAAACTGGAGATTATATCACTGATGCCTGAGGAGGTGGAGAAGATGCCATGGGCAGGGCATTTGGGAATCAAGATGGTAGATCGGGTCCTTGAAATAGTAAGACAGAGTAAATCGACACTAATATTTACAAATACAAGAGCTCAATGTGAAATTTGGTATCGACAGCTTCTTGAGAAGGATATGTCTTTGTCCGGTGAAATGGCCATGCATCATGGCAGTTTGGCCAAGGAGATGCGCCATTGGGTGGAGGACGCTATTTCAGACGGTAGACTCAAAGTAGTAGTATGCACTTCAAGTCTTGACTTGGGTGTGGATTTCGCGCCAGTTGAAACCATTATACAGATAGGAGGACCCAAAGGAATCGCGCGGTTTCTGCAGCGCGCTGGAAGAAGCGGACATCGACCAGACTCCATTAGTACTATTTATTTTCTCCCAACGCATTCATTAGAGTTAATGGAAGCGGCAGCTCTTCGTCAAGCAATCAGGGAGAAGTTTGTTGAAGACAAGACTCCCATGATTCGGTGTTTCGATGTCCTGGTTCAATATCTCACCACACTATCGGTGGGAGAAGGATTTTTACCCGAAACCATATTCGAAGAAGTACTTTCAACGCACTGTTTTCAAACAATGACCCGAGACGAATGGAAGAGTTTGATTTTCTTTACGGCTACAGGCGGTTTAAGTTTGGGCGCATATGCCGACTACAAGAAATTCATAGAGAAAGAAGGACGATATCATATCGCGAACCAAAGGCTCGCTCGACGCCATCGGCTATCCATCGGCACTATTGTAGGAGATACGATGGTGATGGTAAAGTATCAGAAGGGAGGACTTATTGGACATGTGGAAGAAAGTTTCATAGCAGCCCTGAACGAGGGAGATAAGTTTTGGTTTGCTGGAATCGGTCTCGAATTGATTCGTGTGAAGGAGCTCACAGCTTATGTGAAGAAGACAGATAAAATGACGGGAAAAATTCCTTCATGGCAAGGAGGCAGACTTCCGCTATCGAGTAAAATGTCGCACATGATTCGAACGAAGCTCAATGAGGTGGCTACTCAAACGAGTTTCCTAGATCCCGAGCTTTCTAAGGTCTTACCCATTATAGCCCTTCAAGAGAAAAGAAGTCATGTGCCTCGTATGGATGAGTTTTTAATTGAGGTATTCAAGTCGAACGACGGGCACCATGCTGTATTTTATCCTTTTGAAGGGAGATTTGTACACGAGGGCTTGGCTTCTCTCTTTGCCTATAGAATAGGCAGATTGTTTCCAATTTCGTTCTCTTTGGCATACAATGATTATGGCTTTGAATTGCTTTCGGATCAAGAAATTCCGATAGAAGAGGCTTTGGGATCGGCACTCACCGACGAATTACAATTGGAGGCAGATGTGATTAATGGCGTAAACAGTACTGAGCTGGCTAAGAGAAAATTTAGAGACATAGCTGCAATTAGTGGCTTGGTTTTCAAAGGATTTCCTGGACAGCCGATAAAAGACAGGCATCTTCAAACAAGTAGTTCGCTCATATTTAAAGTCTTCGAAGATTACGACGTGCAAAACCTATTGTATAAGCAAAGTTACGAGGAGGTACTGCTTTATCAATTGGAAATGCCCCGGCTGCGGGAAGCTTTGAAAAGAGTAAATTCTCAAAAAGTCATATTGAGATATCCTGAAAAACCTACCCCATTTGCATTTCCAATCATGGTGGATCGATTGAGGGAGAAGATGACCTCAGAGACGTTAGAAGATCGAATTGCTAAAATGACACTCGATTTTCAATAGGATAGAAATGCTATTATTGTTGCCTTTTTTATCTCAGTTTTTCAGAGCTTTATACCTCTATTATTAGTACATTCGCGCTTTCACGAAAACCTGTATGCCGAATAAATTTCTTCTCGTTGTTGTTTCCTTATTTTTATCTACTGGAGCCATTGCTCAAGGAATAGTAAAGGGATTTGTCAAAAATTTAAAGAACGGGGAGCCGGCTCTTTTTGTTTCCGTTGGATTGGAGAATACCTCCATAGGAGGAGTCACTGACATGGATGGTTACTTTTCTCTTACAAAGGTACCTGCAGGAACGTATGTTTTTATCACTAAATCGACTGAGTTTAAGGAGTATAGAAAGACCATAACAGTTGAGAACGGAAAAGTAGTAAACCTGAATATTGAGCTAGAAGAGAATGTAAATGAATTGGGCGAGATTGAAATTTCCAGTGATAAAAGTGACCAAAAGAACAATGTCAATGTTTCCGTTGAGTCGATTCGCCTCCAAGATATCAAACGTATTCCATCGGTTGGGGGTCAAGCTGATTTAGTGCAAGTATTGACTACACTCCCCGGATTCGTGAGCACAGGCGATCAAGGAGGTCAAATCTTTATTCGTGGAGGAAGTCCTGTTCAGAACAAAGTTCTACTTGATGGTATGATAGTCTACAATCCTTTTCACTCGATAGGACTTTATTCGGTGTTTGATTCAGACATCATTGCTAATGCGGATATATACACAGGAGGTTTTGGCGCGCAATACGGTGGTCGAATTTCTTCTGTAATGGATATTAGCACGAAAGATGGAAACAAGAAGGAAACAAAAGGTAAAATTGGATTTAATCCTATAGGTGCAAGAGCTTTAGTGGAAGGTCCAATTGTCAAGCAAAAAGAGGGTACTGGAGGAATTTCCTATATTCTCAGTGCAAAGAGATCTTACTTGGATCAATCGTCTCAGCAACTGTATCCGTACATCAATGATGGTGCTGGACTGCCATTCAACTATCAAGATTTATATGGTAAAGTTTCTTTTGTAGCTCAGAATGGGAGTAAATTCAATCTATTTGGATTTAATTTTCAAGACAATGTTACCAGCTATCAAAACCTTTCCAGCTTGGGTTGGACCAATACAGGTTTCGGAGGAAATTTTGTTGTGGCCACTTCAGAGTCACCGCTTCTTATCACGGGTAATTTTTCTAGAAGCGAGTACGGAATAGCCTTGGTAGAAGAAAATGTAGCCCCTAGAAGTGATACCATTACCAGCTTCAATTTTGGTTTGGATTTTAAATATGCTATAGGAGAAGATGCATTGACATGTGGTCTCGATGTGGTCGGTTTTTCGACGAAATTCAATAGCTTTAATCCTCTTGGAGTGATCATCGAGCAAGAACAAGCGACAACGGAATTGAATGGGTATTTTTCTTACAAATTCAATAGAAAGCGATTTATTCTTGAGCCAGGATTGAGAGTGCAATATTACGCGACGCTTGGAGTGGTTTCTCCGGAGCCACGAATAGGATTTAAATTCAAAGCAACCGAACGTCTTCGCTTGAAGGCTGCTGGAGGTATATATAGTCAAAACTTAATGGCTACAAACAGCGACAGGGATGTGGTCAATCTTTTCTATGGTTTCCTTGCTGGTCCTGAAAACTTACAAGATGAATTTGTTACCCCTCAGAATGAAGTGAGAGAGGTCTTGAATCCTCTGCAAAGAGCGTATCACTATATCGCAGGTTTTGAGTTCGATATTACTTCGGAAATTAACTTGAACGTTGAAGGTTATTTCAGAGATTTTACTCAAGTAACCAACCTCAACAGAAACAAACTGTTTCCTGATAATGCGGAGAATTTCTTCCGACCAGATGTGTTGAGAAAAGATTATATCGTTGAAAGCGGTTGGGCTACAGGAGCGGATATCGTGCTCAAGTATGAGAAGAAAACTACTTATTTGAATTTGGTGTATTCTCTGGGTAGAGTGCGCAGATGGGATGGATTTGCTTGGTACGATCCTGTTTTTGATCGCCGTCACAATATCAACTTCATTGCAGCTGAAAAGTTTGGTAAGAAGAGAGACTGGGAAGTATCTGTAAGATGGAACCTTGGAAGTGGACTGCCATTTACACAAACTCAAGGTTTCTATCAAGCTCCGGGCGGTGGAGGAATCGCATCTGATTATTTGAATACGAATGCCGATCAACTTACTATTCAATTTGGATCTTTAAATGGAGGCAGATTGCCTTATTATCACAGATTGGATTTTAACGTAAGAAAGGACTTCAAATTTAAAAAGGCTCAATTGGAGGTCAATGTCGGCGCAACTAACATGTATAATCGAGAAAATGTATTTTACATCGACCGTGTTACTGCAAGAAGAGTGGATCAGTTGCCTATTCTACCCACAATAGGCTTAGACTTCTCATTCTAAAGCATCAATTCGCGAGCGTTGGTCATAGCTGCCTCCGTAATTTCTTTTCCACTCAACATTTCTGCGATTTCTTGGACGCGTTGGTCTGGATTTAATGAAAGTACTTGTGTAGAGGTAGTTTGTCCGTCGGATGTTTTGAATACTTTGAAATGATGGCTGGCTTGTCCTGCGATTTGTGGTAAATGAGTGATGGTAATCAATTGCAATTGATGACTAATCTCCTTTAGCACTGCTCCAATTTGCTTTCCTACCTCGCCGCTTACTCCTTGATCGATTTCATCAAGTATCAAAACCGGCAACTTCTTGTATTTCGTTATGGCCGCTTTTAGTGCAAGCATCACCCTCGAAATTTCACCTCCACTAGCGACATTCTGGATAGGTTGAAATGTGCCACCAGCATTTGCTTTGAAGAGGATCCTGATTTCGTTTTTGCCGAATGAATTCAACTCCTTGGCCTGCGACACCTCAAATTCCAACTCAGCATGTGCTAGACTGAGTTTTTTGAAAAATGCAGCGACATCCGCTGTGGCTTGTTTCGCAGCTTTTTGTCTCTGTTGAGTCAATGAGTTGGCTTTTTTCTCCAGTGATTCTTGTAAAGTAGTGCATTGCTTTTCCAAACTCAAAATCTCTTGGTCAAGATTGGAAGTGAATTGAACTTTTTCTTCGATTTGATTGCGAAGAGAAATTAATTCAGAGACATCAGATAGACGGTGCTTTTGTAACAAATGAAAAAGAGTTGCCAACTTATCTTCTACCTCCTGAAGCCTCGCGGGATCCAGCGATACACGATCAGAAAACTGCTCCATTTCTCTGGCAATTTCTCTGAGTTCAATTGAAATACTATCTACTCTTTGTGCCAATGCGAACAATTCTGGATTGAAATTGGAAATCTTTTGAAGACTGCTTTTCACTTGAGTAATTCCCGAAGACAAACCGTTTTCTTCTTCGATAGAGCGCACACAAACGATTAAGCTCTGTGTTATTTGTTCAGCATTTGCAAGGGTGTCTTGTTCGCTTTCCAACGCTTCTTTATCTATATCTTCGAGTTGTGCTAGTTGAAGTTCTTGGAGTTGAAATAGGAAGTAATCCAGCTCTTGTTTGTAGCGAGCCTCTGACTCTTTAAGTTCGTTCAGTTTTTTTATCGATTCTTTCCATTGGACATATTCCGTTTGGTATGCAGTTAACGCATTTTCTAAATTACCAAACGCGTCAACTACAGAGAATTGAAATCCTCTTTCACTGAGGATTGAATTTTGATGCTGCGAATGAACATCCACCAGTCGTTCTCCAAGAGCCTTGAGTAAACTCACGTTGACAGGTGTGTCATTTACAAAGGCGCGACTTTTACCACCTGGTGCTATTTCGCGACGTATCACCGTAATTTCTTCAAAGTCAAGGTCATTTTCTTTAAAGAAGTTTTCCAGTCCATATCCTTTAATCGAGAACTCGGCTTCAACGATACATTTTTGGTTGGCAAATTTGATGGACTTGGAGTCTGCACGCTCACCGGTGAGTAGGCCAAATGCACCAAGAAGAATGGACTTTCCACTTCCGGTTTCACCCGTAATGGCCGTCAGACCCTTGTCAAAGGAAAGATCTACTTTATCAATTAAACCGTAATTTACTACTTCGAGCTGGCAGAGCATTTATTGCATCATTTTATCGTACTTCACAATATTCCCGGGGTCTAGCTTTTTAAGCATCTCATACACCGGTTTTTTTTCCTCGACAGGGAGTGGAGTAAAAATAGCAATGATTTCATCTGATTTTGCATAAAAGAAAACCTGCATATTATAAGAGCTAGGTTTGATTTTATGAATATTATTCAATTCCAAAATTGCATCAGACATGATTTTTCTTGATGCGGTCATTTCTGTAAACATTTTGTCCATACCCTTGCGATGGTAGTTGTATAAGCAATCGCGAAGTGGTTTGAAGGTTTGTGTCACAATATTTTCTATGAGCCAAAATCTATTTTGTTGTCCGCGTTCTTCGGCTCTCCATCCTGCTTCTGGCGCATTCTGCGCATTGGCCACTATGGTTTGACAAATAATGTAGTGGTCAGTGCCGCCTTCAAGGGAAAAACTATCGTAATCAGAAGCAAGAATAAGATTTGCATAAAATGCCAGCACACTGCTGAGGTTATCCCTATGCTGATCAATACTCCATTGAACCTGGGTATTTTCATTAAATGTGAATTCAAAGTTTCGATCGTTGATATTCAAAATAGGGGTCTTGTAGTCAGAATTATATACTGGACGGCTGCTTCCCACCTGAATGCTTCCTTTGAACTGACGTTGGCTGGGTTGAGATTCTACCGTGATTTGCATATTGCAATCTATTCGTTCAGCTGGCGCCCAATCGTCTCTTGACCATTTTCGACTATTGATAAATTCCTCCATAACCACTTCCATGGTTTGGAAGATAGCGGGATCAGCTAGAATGACCTGTGGTTGAATAATTGTAACGTTACAATTTAATTCTTGCGCATGCAACTTGAATGAAAAGAACACAAGGCTTAAAAACAGTACTAGCGACTTCATTTGATTCTTATCAGATTTACAATTTCTTCGGCAATATCTCTTGCCACCATGGTTTTGTTTTTTAACCCAAACTCTTTGAGTTTATTGTCGGGCCAAATTAATGTTATTTTGTTGGTGTCCGAACCAAACCCTGCTCCTTCTTCTTTAGCAGAATTGAGCACAATCATATCAAGGTTTTTACTAACCAACTTGCGTTTTGCATTTTCTAGACCATTTTCTGTTTCTAATGCGAAGCCTATCAGAATTCTATGACCTTTTCTGTTGCCCAGAGTTGCGGCTATATCTATTGTAGGTTTTAAGTCAATGGTCATCCCTTGATTGCCTGTTTTTTTGATTTTCTCGGGAGCAACTGCTAGAGGCTGATAATCAGCTACTGCAGCAGAAAGTACCGCTATATCGCAGTTCTCAAAAACGTCTTCACATGCTTGAAACATATCAGAGGCCGACATCACTTTTGTGATTTCAACATGAGGATGATTCAATTTCTCGTGAGTAGGACCTGTTACCAAATGCACTCGCGCCCCCCATTCGGCAAGTTGTTCGGCAATACGAAATCCCATTTTTCCACTGCTGTGATTGCCGATAAATCGAACTGGATCGATGGGTTCGTAGGTTGGACCAGCAGTGACTAATATCGTTTTTCCTTTTAGAGGAAGGTCGGGATGAAAAAAAGCGATGATGGCTTCTACAATTTCCTCAGGTTCTCGCATGCGTCCCTTGCCAATTAACCCTGAGGCCAATTCACCCTCAGCGGGTTGGATGATATAATGGCCCATTTTTGAGAGCTTTTCCAAATTCTCTTTTGTGCCATTATGTAGAAACATATCGTGATCCATGGCAGGCATAACCATTACTGGACAGCGAGTGCTCATATAGGTGGTGAGCAAGAAATTATCGCTTTGTCCAGATGCCATCTTGGAGAGCGTGTTTGCTGAGGCAGGTGCCATCAAAAATAAATCTGCCCATAAGCCCAGGGCCACATGATTGGTCCATGTACCTTTTTCTTTATCCTCGGTAAAGTCTGAGTAAACTGGATTTTTGGAAAGTGTGGAAAGTGTAAGTGGGGTAATGAAGTCTTTTGCGTTAGGAGAGAGAATAACCTTTACTTCGGCGCCGTGTTGTACTAAGAGCCGGACAAGCCATGCAGACTTATAAGCTGCAATACTTGCAGAAATTCCTAGTAGTATTTTCTTACCTTCCAACAAGGGATAATTCGATTTTTAGATCAAAAATAAGGAAAAACAAAAGGCTGCCCTTGCGGACAGCCTTCCGAGTGTGAAGATCTTAATTATTTGTTTTCCTCCGGATAGCGGAAGAATACTTTGGTATCCAATAATTCCTGAACTGCAATAGAATGCGGCTTAGGAAGGCGCTCATAATGACGAGAGATTTCAATTTGTTCACGGTTTTCAAAAACCTCTTCCAAATTGTCTTGAGAACTTCCAAATTCCTCTAGCTTTTGGTTCAACTCTTCTTTCATCTCTCTTGAGATTTGGCTAGAGCGCTTGCTGAGAAGAACAACAGCTTCAAACAAGTTACCATCTACCTTGCCGTAAAGCTCATTGGTATTGCGGGTAATCGTTGTCTTCGCTGCGTTTGAATTTTTATAATTGCTCATTTCTCTTAATTTGAGGCGGTTAATTTTTCTATCTGTTTGCGACTCTTTTCGTAGTAGGACTCTGCCTCATCCAGATACCTGCTTTTTGGAAAAGTGCTCGCAAAGGTAATATAAGATTCGGTTGCTTGGCGATATCTTTCTAATTTCTTCTCTTCTATAGACCCTTCTGCATAAAGATAATAACTCTGTACAATTAAGAACAAGGCCTCTTCTTTATAAATCGTGTTGGGATAATTGGTCATGAACTCCTTAAGGGCGTTTACGGCTCCTTTATAGCGCTGTGTCGTATGGTAGAGCTTTGCTATTTCGAAATCCTTTACTTCTAGCTTACTATTCAATCGTATAATCATGTTGTTGGCACTATCTCGCAAAGCGGAATTGGGATAAGTGTCCAAAAACAACTGAAACTCGTCAATCGATGTCTTGGTTTCTGTTTGATCGAGTGAAAACTCTGGGGAAATTTTATAGCTACAAATGGCCGCCATAAACAGGCATTCTTCTGCTCGAGGACTGCTGCTAAAGGTCTTCGCGAAGTTCTTGAAGTAATAATTTCCTAAATAATAGTCGTTTACGCAGTAGTGGGTTTTGGCGTAGTAGTAGTAAACGTCTTCAGCCTTTTGAGTGCCGCGCGTCAATCCAATACATTCCTCCAGCAAAGGCAGGGCCTTGAAGCAATCTCCTTTATTAAAACTCTTGATAGCGACATCGTACTTTAAGTTAACGTCTTGACTCTTAAGTGCTTTGTTGTATTCAGAACAGCTACTTAGAACAAGAATAATCAAGATCGAGGCGGTGATGTATTTCAAAATCTGCTTCATGGGCGTGCAAAAGTAATGAATCCAAAGCAAAGACGACTGAGAGGCCCATTCGACTACATTCTTTAACAATCAAGCTGTTGAAAGAACGCAAATTAAGGGTAACGAAAATCATTACATTTGCAAAAATCACAAAACGTTAAAGCATTGGATATATTTGAAAGAATCAAGACGAATCGCGGTCCTCTTGGACAGCACTCTAAAGAATCTCACGGATACTTCACTTTTCCGAAATTAGAAGGTGAGATAGGGGCACACATGACTTTCCGCGGGAAGCCCGTTTTGGTGTGGAGCCTGAATAATTACATTGGACTTGCAAATAACCCTGAGATCAGAGAGGTAGACGCCCAAGCTGCGGCAGAATGGGGAATGGCTTATCCAATGGGAGCAAGAATGATGAGCGGTCAAACAAAGTACCATGAGCAACTGGAAGCTGAATTGGCTTCTTTCATGGGAAAAGAAGACGCTTTCTTGTTAAATTACGGTTATCAAGGTTGTCAAAGCGCCATCGAGGCTTTGGTTAGCAGAAAAGACGTTATTGTTTATGATAGTGAGTGTCACGCATGCATGATTGATGGCATTCGTCTGCACCAAGGAAAGCGCTTCGTTTTCCAGCACAATGACATGGAAAGTTTTGAGAAACAATTGAAGCACGCTAAAAAACTTTGCGAACAAACAGGAGGAGGAATTTTGGTTCTCACCGAAGGTGTATTCGGAATGGCTGGCGATATGGGAAAACTTGCTGAAATATGTGCATTCAAAGACGAGTATGGTTTCCGCCTGTTCGTAGATGATGCTCATGGATTTGGAACGATCGGTAAGGATGGTAGAGGAGCGCCAGATCATCAGGGAGTGGCTGATAAGGTAGATGTATATTTTGGGACATTCGCAAAAGCAATGGCTACTGTAGGCGCGTTTGTTGCCAGTGATGAACACGTTATTGAATACTTGCGCTACAACATGCGTTCTCAAACCTTTGCAAAGTCGCTTCCAATGCCGATTGTAATTGGAGCGTTGAAGCGCTTGGAAATGATGAGAAGCAAGCCAGAGCTACAAACACAATTGTGGAATATTGCAAAGACTCTTCAATCTGGAATGAAGAATGCTGGATTCGACATTGGTAAAACGGACTCAGTAGTGACTCCAGTATTTATGAAGGGCTCATTGGGAGAGGCCACCAACGTGACCTTAGATCTCAGAGAGACCTTCGGAATTTTTTGTTCTATTGTAGTTTATCCAGTGGTACCTAAGGACGTAATTATGTTGCGTCTCATTCCTACCGTAGTGCATACTCTGAAAGATGTGGAGTACACGATAGAATGCTTTAAGAAGGTGCGTGAGAAATTGGAAACAGGTGCCTACAAAGCAGAAAAAATTGCAAGCTGGGCATAACAATATAGTGTTGAAAGGCCGCCGAAAGGGGGCCTTTCTTCTTTAGGGTATAACAACTATCCACAGTATTAGTGATGAAACAAAAAATCCAAAACATGAAAAAAATTTACTCTTTATTCTTCTTGGCTGGTTTGGCGCTGATCTCTTTCTCTTTCGCTGCAGAGGACAATGATGATGGACGCGCAGGTCATACAGGATCGCCAGGCGAACAAACGTGTGCTAAGAGCGGTTGCCACGCAGGTTCTGCGGTGAATGGACCCAATGGAAGTGTTTCCATTTCCGCACCAGACTTAGTTAACGGACAATACGTCCCTGGTCAACAATACACTATAAATGTCACTGTATCGAATCCCGGTCGTGACTTATTTGGTTTGGGCTTTGAGGCGTTACAATCAAGCGGTGCCAATGCTGGAATTCTTTCTCCAGGTGTTGGAACCCACATTCTTAACGCTACTGTTCAAGGAAACTCTCGCGCTTCCATTACACACCTTCAAAATGGAGGAGCATCACAAGATCAACACACGTTTACCTTTACATGGACTGCCCCTTCTACCAATATTGGAAATGTTACTTTTTATGTGGCGGGTAATGCAGCCAATGGTAATGGAAGTACTAGCGGTGACTTGATCTACACTGCTTCTCAAGTTGTACCTCCTTCCACTACTTCTTCAGTAGAGGATATAATGAATACCGTGAACGTTAACGCATATCCCAACCCAGTGGTGGATGTTTTGAGAGTTGATTTCTCTATTCAAAAGGCAGGACAACTTCAAGTAGTGATGTTCGATGCTATGGGAAGAAAAGTCAAGGAATGGATAAATGAATCCATTCGTCAAGGCGAATACAGCAGAGTATTTGACATGACTGAATTTTCAAAAGGTCAATACATTATGCATTGGTCTGTTGATGGCGAAGTTTACACTACAGAATTTATTCAGAAATAATTTCTTATCCTGATAAAGGGCTGCTCCAATACCTTTGGGGCAGCCTTTTTTATTTATGATGTATCAAAGATATTTTTTACGAATAGCATACGACGGCACTGAATATCACGGCTGGCAGCGGCAACCGAACGGGAATACCGTTCAAGAGGAAGTAGAAAAGTGGCTATGTAGAGTACTTCATTTACCACGAGTCATCACTACCGGTTGCGGACGCACTGACGCAGGCGTGCACGCAAAAGATTTTTATCTTCATTTCAACCCCGAAATAGAGGAGCTAATCCCGCGTGAAGAATTTCTTTTTAAATTGGGAAATGCCATGCCGAAAGACATAGCAGTGTATGATTTTTTTGCTGTACATCCTAACGCTCACACACGTTTTGATGCTGTTGAGCGATCCTATGAATATCATCTGCACTTAAAGAGAAATCCTTTCAATCGATTGTATAGTACCCATTGCTTTTACAAACTCGATTTTGAGAAAATGAATGAAGCTGCGAAGCTGCTCATTTTTAAAGGGGATTTTGCAGCGTTCAGCAGAACTGGCGGAGGACAAAGAACTACTATCTGTGATGTAAGAAGAGCGGAGTGGCAAGAAACAGAAATGGGTTTCGTTTTTCATATCAGTGCGGATAGATTTCTTAGAAACATGGTCAGAGCTGTAGTAGGGACATTGGCTGAAGTGGGTAAGGGACGTATGACTTTGGAAGAATTTAAAACGGTTATCGATTCAGGGCAGAGAACCCTCGCAGGAGATAGTATGCGACCAGAAGGTTTACACCTAAGCAAAGTGCTTTACCCCTACATTCGCGATGGGCGCTATGAGGCTCCCACTGATTTAATTGAAGAATAACTGGTTTGTCTTGGTGAGATGAATAAAGGTGTGAATTGAACATGAGCAGCAGTGGAGGCAGAGCATTTGACTGGAATATCTTCCGGAGATTGTATGGGCAAAGTAAACCATACAAGCGCTCTTTCACCATAACAGCCATTCTGGTCTTAGTAATTGCACTCATTTCCCCGGTCAGGCCGGAGCAAATGAGAGAGATTATTGATGTACAAGTACCTGCAAAAAATTACAGCGGAGTACTCCTCTATGCACTTTGGTTTATTGCTTTTATTATCCTTGAAGCTATTCTTCAATACTACCAAGCTCTATTAGCAAATACAGTAGCGCAAAGCATTACCCTAGACCTGAGATCTCAGTTGTACCGACATATTTTGAAGTTCAAATTGGCGTACTACGATCGCACTCCTGTTGGGCAATTTGTAACCCGACTGATTAGTGACATCGACGGAATTGCAGAGGTGTTCAGCGTAGGGCTTTTGGATATTGGAAGGGATATATTAAAGCTGACTGTGATCATTGGCTTTATGCTTTGGCTGGATTGGAAAATGGCTTTAATTGTGATGTTGCCCATTCCGCTCTTGCTTTATGCTACCAGGATTTTTCAACAAGCCGTAAAAAAGTCATTCAATGACGTGCGCAATGAAGTCTCTCGCATCAATGTGTTTATTCAGGAACATGTGACGGGAATGAACATCGTTCAGATTTTCAACCGAGAGAAAAAGGAAAAAGAGAAATTTGTACAGATTAATAAAGAGCACCGCAATGCGCATATTCGGGGTATCTGGGCATATTCTGTTTTTTTTCCTGTTGTTGAATTGCTTTCTGCTATGAGCATTTCACTCATGATTTGGTGGGGCCTGCACGACGTGATGAGTAGCAGTATCACACCAGGCTTGCTTTTGGAATTTAGCACTTTTGTGACAATGATGTATCGCCCTATTCGACAAATGGCAGATAACTTCAATGTGCTTCAAATGGGAGTAGTCAATGCAGAGCGTGTTTTCAAAGTCTTTGATACAGATGAGAAAGTAATAGAGGCTGGAGTAGTTGATCAACAGATTTATGGGCATATTGAGTTCAAGAAAGTTTGGTTTGCTTACAAAGAAGAGCAATGGGTACTGAGGGATATTGATCTTGAAATTCCACAGGGGAAAATGACTGCCGTAGTTGGAGCTACTGGAGCGGGAAAGTCGAGTTTAGCAGGGTTGATCAATCGTTTCTATGAAGTGAATGCCGGAGAAATTTTAATTGATGGAGTCGTACACACTCATTTTTCTTTGGATGCTCTTAGAAGAGCTATTTCTCTCGTGCTCCAAGACGTCTATTTGTTTAACGACTCGATTTTCAACAACATCAGACTATACAATAAAGCTATTTCAGATGATGAAATAATCTTGGCGTCAAAGGAAATCGGCACACATGAATTTATAATGCAATTGCCAGGAAACTACTCATTCAAGGTCGGAGAGCGAGGCGCGTTATTAAGTGTAGGTCAGAGGCAATTGATCTCTTTTGTTCGTGCTTATGTTCACAAGCCTTCCGTATTGATTTTGGACGAGGCTACCTCGAGCGTAGATGCAGCTTCGGAACTTTTAATTCAGAAGGCAACTGAGAAAATTACCTCTGGCAGAACCTCTTTGGTCATTGCACATCGACTCAGTACCATTCGTGCGGCACATCAAATTGTGGTAATGGAGGAAGGTCGCATCATTGAGAAGGGAAACCATAAAGAACTAATGCAGAAGAATGGGCATTACAAGAAGTTGTTTGACCTGCAATTCAGCGATTTAAGTATATTAGAATAAAAAAAAGTGACAGTGAATTCGAATGCAAATGCCATAGTGGCAAAAATGTTTGACAATGACCCCATGAGTCAATGGTGCGGAATGGAGCGTATCTCCGTTGAACCTGGGCGTGTGGTGCTTCAAATGGTTGTAAGACCTGAAATGCTTAATGGATTTGCTATAGCGCACGGAGGAATCGCTTATCTTCTTGCGGACAGCGCTCTGGCTTTTGCGGCCAATGGTCATGGTATTCAAGCAGTGTCCATAGAAACTTCTATTTCTCACGTTGCTCCAGTGAAAGAAGGGGATGTGCTAGTGGCTGAAACCGAAGAGATTAATTTGACAAAGAGCACCGGTCTGTACTACGTCAATGTATTTGTCAAAGGTGGAAAAAAGGTAGCTTTTTTTAAGGGTACTGTTTTCAGAACTGGAAAGCAGTGGGAAGTGTAGTTTTTCTCATGCTTATTGGTAAGTTTGCACGGCTTTGTGAAATGAGCGCAAGGCAATTTAATAATGAATAATACTTCAATAAAACAAGGCCAGGTTTCGGAACTCTTGGAAAAGATAACAGAGTCTGCAACCTTAGCAATGGCACGGATGAGTCGTGAGCTTGCCCAACAAGGTCATAAGGTAGTTAGTCTATCTCTCGGGGAGCCTGATTTTGATACCCCTGACTTTATAAAGGACGCCGCGAAAAAAGCTATAGATGAAAATTTCACGCACTATCCACCCGTGAATGGCTTTTTGGATGTAAGAGAAGCCATTTGCAGAAAGTTCTTGCGAGATAACCAATTACAATATTCTCCAGACCAAATAGTGATAAGCACGGGTGCCAAGCAGAGCATCGCAAATACCATCCTAGCGCTGGTCAATCCAGGTGATGAGGTTTTGATGCCAAGTCCATATTGGGTGAGCTATGCGGAAATTGTCAAGATTGCTGGTGGTACTCCCGTGGAATTGCTCGCTAGCATAGACAACGACTTTAAGATTACACCTAGCCAGCTTGAGGCAGCTATTAAGCCCAATACGAAACTGATTATATATAGCTCCCCTTGCAATCCTACCGGAAGTGTTTATAGTAAGAGTGAACTAGAACAGTTTGCAGCGGTTATCGAAAAGCATGATGAACTCTATGTGATTTCAGATGAGATTTATGAGTTGATTAACTTCTCTGGAAAAACACATAGCATAGCTGCTGTTGGAAACATGATTCATAGAACAATTACCGTGAACGGAGTATCCAAAGCATTCGCAATGACCGGTTGGAGAATGGGCTACATCGGAGCACCGAAGTGGATCGCAGAAGCTTGTACGAAAATGCAAGGACAAATTACAAGCGGTCCTTCTACCATTTCACAAATGGCCACCAAAGCAGCTGTAGATGCCGATCCAGATAGCGTCGCTCACATGATAGAGATTTTCAAAAAGCGCAGGGATCTTGTATACGGTATGTTAAAGGAAATACCAGGAATTAAGGTAAACCTGCCAGAAGGTGCATTCTATTTTTTTCCTGATGTTTCTGATTATTTTGGAAAAAAAGATGGAGATCAAGTGATCAATAATGCCAATGACCTGAGCATGTATCTCCTACGGAAGGAGCTGGTAGCAGTGGTTACAGGTGAGGCCTTTGGTGATCCTAACTGCATAAGAATAAGCTATGCCGCAGCAGAAGAAACGCTGATCGAGGCAATGAACAGAATCAAAAAAGCACTCGCTGCATTGAGATAAAATACCATGACACCAACACTTTTACAAGAAGTTTTTCAATCCTTCAACGACAGAACAGTTTTAATCGTCGGTGATGTAATGATCGATGCCTACTATTGGGGAAAGGTAGACAGGATTAGTCCTGAGGCTCCCGTTCCTGTTGTGCAGGTTCAACGAAAAGAAAACCGATTAGGAGGTGCTGCCAACGTGGCACTTAATGTCAAAAGTCTTGGCGCAAAAGCCATCATGTGTTCCGTAGTTGGTGATGGATCAAAAGGTGACGTGTTCAGAAAGACGTGCAAAGAAAGTGGCTTTTCTACCGAAGGAATTATTGATTCAACAGAAAGAATGACCACGGTTAAAACCCGTGTGATTAGTCAAGGGCACCATATTGTGCGCATCGATGATGAAATCACTAAGCCTCTTTCTTCCACCGATGAAAGAAACCTACTTGATTGTATTCAACAAATCCTCCAAAAGCAAAAAATTGACGTGATCATTTTTGAGGATTACAATAAAGGAGTGCTTACAGAAAAGGTGATTCAAACTGTGTTGCAATGGGCAAAGCAAATGAACATTATCACTGCGGTAGACCCTAAAAAAGATCACTTTTTTTCGTATAAAGGATGTACCCTTTTCAAGCCCAACCTAAAAGAATTAAAGGAAGGATTGAGAGTGGAGTTCGATAAAACGGACGTGGATGCCTTGGAAAGCGCCATTGTTCAGCTGCGTCAACGACTTGAATGTAACACAACATTGGTGACGCTTTCAGAATTGGGTGTGGTGTCCTATACCGGAGAAGATTTTTATCGGGAACCTGCGCACGAAAGAGAAATCAATGATGTGTCAGGTGCAGGTGATACGGTGATTAGCGTTGCTGCCCTAGCCTTGGCCTCTGGATTGTCGAGTATGCAGGCTGCCCAACTTGCAAATCTTGCAGGGGGATTGGTTTGTGAAAAAGTCGGAGTAGTGCCCATAGATAAGCAACGACTTCTTGAAGAGGCATTACAAAATATTTAACGGATGTGAGAAGCTACCTACCAATTAAAGATGCGCGAATTTGGATGACGATCGCATTTTTTGGATTAGGTATTGCCACTTCATTTTTTTACTATTTCTGCAGCAATATAGGGGCTCTAGATGCCGTCCTTCAAGGATTCGGCCTGGTTTCGTTGTCTCCTTTTTTAATTGGAAATTCCAATTGTGAAATGATTGGTTCATGGATTCTACTGCAGTGCGCAGGAGTCATGTATTCTTCATTTTTAATGTATTCTTTTTTTTACAAAAAGATAAGTCCTAGATCTGTTGTTCTGGTTGTGTTGGGTGCATCGCTGCTCATTCAATTATCTAGTGTATTGGCTTTGTATTTTGTTTCTCCTATCTCAAATGAAGATGGGAGTTGTCATTTTATGAACTATCTTTTAATTAGCACATCTGCCTTCTTCGGATCTGGTGCGGTCAGCGAAGTAGATTCGTTCTCTATTTTTTACCAAAAAAGCTATTTGGGAGTTTTGGTTATCGCGAGTCTTTGTTGGGTAGGTATGTTAGGATTCTCTACCCTTGCTGATTTTTTTTCACCAGAAAGATTAAGTCAAAGACTTCGTTTTCCAGAGAAGAGAATAGAGAAAGGGTCTGCGTTGTTTCTGTGGACATTGGTTTTCGTTGCCTCACTTTCCACCTTACTCATGTTGTTCGAAACCTCACCCAAGGACAGTATATTTGGTAGAGTATCTATTTCTGCTCTTGATGGCGCTGGTATAATGGGATTATGGAACGCTCCAGCACCAACCAATGTGCTTGCATTTTTTCTGCTCATCCTCACATCGGCACTTCCTATTTTCATTAATGGTAGGATCAGGAAGGACATGCGGCATTTCGTGCGATGGTTTTTTACCCTGATAATAGGTACAATTGCTCTAACAGCTCTTTGTCACTGGTCTGACCCGCATCAAACTCTCTTTCATCAAGGTCAAATGATTTTTAGAGGGTGGCTAGGTGCTGGATCACTAGAAACAGAGGCATTATCAAACGAGTCCAAAATCATGATGGTGTTTTCCCTGATTCTCGGCAGGTTGGCTACTTTTGCAGCCATTATGAAAATCAGAACTAATTCGTTCTTCGCCGAACATTCTTAGATGTAAGGCGTTTCATTGAAGTAATATTAAATGGATGGGAACCAGCGTTAAGCCGTACAACGAAACAGGAAAGAAAGAAGAAGTAGCCAAGATGTTTGATAACATCGCTCACAGCTACGACTTCCTGAATCATTTTTTCTCATTAGGGATAGACATTCTTTGGAGAAAGAAAGCAATTCGTATTCTAAAGAAAGAGTCCCCGCAAATGGTGTTGGATGTTGCTACTGGCACAGCAGATTTTGCGATGGAAGCTGTTCGAATGAATTTAGGTGCCACTAAAATTATTGGAGTCGATATATCAGAAGGAATGCTTGATGTTGGAAGAAAAAAAATCAAAGAAAAAGGTTGGGATTCCATCATAGAATTGAGAAAGGGGGATTCAGAGCATCTGCCATTTGAAGACAACTATTTTGATGGGTTTACAGTGGCCTTTGGCGTTCGTAACTTTGAGAATTTGGAAAAAGGAATGGGGGAGATGAGACGTGTGCTGAAGCCGGGAGCATTGGGTATAGTGTTGGAATTTTCTAAACCATCGTCTTTTCCACTCAAGCAGATATTTAACTTGTATTTTAAGCGAATTATGCCTGGCGTGGGCAAGTTGGTGTCTAAAGATAAAAGAGCCTATGAATATTTACCCGAGTCAGTTCAAGCTTTTCCTGATGGCGAGGCTTTTCTCGACGTTATGAAAAAAGTAGGTTATCGAGAAACCAGAAGCATAAAACTCACCGGTGGCATTGCGACCATTTACCTCGGTCGAAAGTAATTCATGAAAAGAGAAGTTTTTCCTTCCACGTTGCGCGGAGAAATAGCAGCGCCGGGTAGTAAGAGCATTGCTCAACGACTAGTGGCGGGTGCTCTTTTATCCAAAGGAGAAACCATCATTCGAAACTATCCCAATAGTGAAGATTGCAAGGCGGCGTTGAGTGTAGCTCAAGCGTTGGGTGCAATTGTGGTACAAAAAGGAAATGAGCTATCCATAAAGGGAGGATTTCCCTCCAATTTTCAAGCTCAAATTCGCAATCCTAAGTCCGAAATATTCTGCGGTGAATCGGGACTCGCTTCACGATTATTCACTCCTATAGCGGCCCTTCACGATCAAATGATATCGGTGTTTGGGGAAGGCAGTTTGTTGACTCGCCCATTCTCAGAGTTTGACAAGGTGCTTCCCGCGCTGGGAGCAACATGCGAAACATTCCAAGGAAGGCTGCCTGTAAGGGTTCAAGGTCCGTTGAAAGGAGGCCATGCAACAATAGATGGAGCATTGTCCTCCCAGTTTCTAACAGGCCTTCTGATGGCCTTACCTAAGGCCTCAAGCGATAGCCATATTATAGTTAGCGGTCTTACAAGCAAGCCGTATGTTTCTATGACCATGGAGGTGGCCGCTCTGTTCGGTGTAGAAATTAAACATGAGAATTTTGAAGTTTTTCATATTCGTGCTGGCCAAAACTACAGCGCGGTGACAACGACGGTACCTGGAGACTGGAGTGGCGCCGCATTTTTGATAGTCGCCGCTGCCATTGCAGAAGACTCGCGCATAGTGATTCGTCAGCTTTCCAAGGACATAACACAAGCGGATAGTCAAATACTAGAAGTCTTAAAGCTCGCCAATGTGCGCCATCGCTGGATCGAAGCAGGGCTGGAGGTCGAGGCTTCAGATATACACGCTTTTGATTTTGACGCCAACCAATGTCCCGATCTAATGCCGCCATTGGCTGTTCTTGCTGCTTTTGGCAACGGTGTCAGTACCATAAAAGGGGCAAAAAGGTTGCTGCATAAGGAAAGTAATCGAGCCAAAGCATTGCAGGAGGAATTTGCAAAAGCAAATATTCGAATTGTTATCAGGGAAGATGACATGATGGTGTATCCAGGATTTTCTAGAAGTGCAACTTTGAATGCCCACAACGATCATAGAATCGCTATGGCTGCAGCACTTTTAGGACTCGGTCATGACAAAATAACGGTCACCGGTGCTCATTCCATCGATAAATCATATCCCGAGTTCTTTGATCACTTACAGGCACTAGGTGCTAAGGTTGTTTAGCCTTTGGCTATATTCGCGCTATGAAATTTTCTGCGCTACAAATTGCCTCTATGTTGGGTGGAACCGTGGAGGGTGACAACGAAGTTTTGGTTCATCACCTTTCAAAGATCGAAGAAGGAGTTCCTGGAACCCTTACTTTTCTGGCTAATCCTAAGTATACTTCCTTCATATATGAAACCAAAGCCAGCATAGCGATTGTATCCAATGATTTTATTGCTGAAAAAGCCTTACCCCAGGGTTTGACATTGATCCGCGTGGCAGATGCATATGGCAGCTTTGCAAAATTGCTTGAAGCATACAACAATTTAACAAAGAAGCCTGCTGGAGTGCACCCAACGGCTGTAATCGCAGAAGGAGCTAACATTGGCGAGGGGGTATATGTCGGTCCGCATGTGGTGGTTTCTGACGGGGTGCTGGTGGGAGAAGGCACCATTCTGAATGCAGGAACCTATTTGGCTGAAAATGTAGTTATAGGCGCAAAAACGGAAATCTTCGCTGGTGTTAAAGTCTATCGCGATTGCAAGATTGGAAGTCATTGCACGATCCACTCTGGTGTTGTGATTGGTGGAGATGGATTTGGGTTCTCTCCTAATTCCGAAAATAACTATAGCAAGGTGCCACAAATCGGAAACGTGATCATTGAGGATCATGTGGAAGTTGGCGCAAATACTACGATAGACCGAGCGACTTTGGGCTCCACCATCATTCGCAAAGGAGTGAAGTTGGACAATTTGATTCAAGTGGCGCATAACGTGGAAATTGGAGAGAATACGGTTATCGCTGCGCAGACAGGTATCGCTGGATCGACCAGAATAGGCAAGAATTGTATGATAGGAGGACAAGTGGGAATTGTAGGTCACATTTCTATTGCGGATGGTACGAAAATCGCCGCTCAAAGTGGTATTGGACAAACTATATCAGAACCGAATACAATTGTTCAAGGCTCGCCTGCATTTTCGATTATGGACTATAAAAAGTCATATGTGGGATTTAGAAAGTTGCCTGAAATTTTAAGAAGGATCGACGATTTAGAACAGTCTAAATCCTAAGTCGGAAATGTTCTTTCTGATTTCTTTTCTCTAGAAATAAAAGCCCGAAATGAAAGCAATCGACAGTGAGATCATACTTCTCTGAAGAGCGCAGTATCTCCCAAGCCTCGGTCATTTCTTTGGACCAGTAGATATCATCTACCACAATCACTGCTGTTTCTGTGAGATAAGGTTCCAAGAGCTTACAATAGTTCAATGTGGGTTCTTTGCGATGATTTCCATCGAGATAAACCAAATCAAACGCAAGGTTGGTCCATTTTGGAGTTTTCAATAGTTGGCTAAATTCTGAACAAATCAAGGTTAGGTTACCCAGCTTAAATCGCTTCCTATTTGATTCCGCGAAGTCATGAAGGGTTTTGCTTCCCTCAATGGAAACTACAGAACACTCGGGCGCAGCCAAGGCCATGTGAAAGGAAGTCCAACCCAGATTGGTACCTAATTCGAGAATGGCTTTGGGCTTTAAAAACTGAACCAAGTGATACATCGCTTGTGCCTGCTTCTGGTCGGAGGTAGAAACACGAGCGATTTCGGAGATCGTTCTTCCGCTTGATCCTTTTGAAATCCTAGTTCCTGCTCCATAGTCTACTATTTCTAAGACGTTGTGATTGCCTAACCACTCTTCTTTCAACATTATCAGACTTGAGAAACTGGGATTGGTTTTTTTGAAGTGGAAGACCACATCACTCAACGCATAAACAAGAGGGGAATGAATGCCGTGTCGCTTTTTTGCGGTCCAAAGGTGTTTTACGTAATGAAAAGCTTCGTGTAGGGCATTCATGATGGCGCCTCAAAGGAATAAAAAAAGACTTTAACTTTTCATTTTTTATAATGGCATAACCTTTGGCTACCTTTGGCTACAATAAAACCATTTTTGAATTATGAAGAAAATCTTTTTGTTCCTTATGCTTGCTGCTCCAGTAGCGGCTTTTTCACAAAGCACACCACAATCTCTTCAAGCGCCTGTTGGCAGAGAAGAAAAGGCAGAAGCCACTCCCAATAGAGGTCCTGAATCGTATTTCTGCGAGTTGATCGTTGGTACCAACGGAGCTGGAGGAGAGGCTATTCGTATTGATTTTGGAAAGGATATCATGAAAGAAAGCGATGACAAAGAGTTTTTATCTCAAGTTGCAGAAGCCAGAAATATGAAGTTTTCCACTGTGGTAGATGCATTTCAATATCTTTCGAATATGGGTTATAAGTTCGTGACTTCTTACACTTCAGGTTTCGGAGAAAGAGGAGAGAATCACATGATTTTTGAAAAGAAGGCCATGAAAGGAGGAAGACCAAACATCGATCGTCCAACTCGTCCAACCAATCCGCAAAAGCCGGTAGTAGATGATAAGGCCCCTGCGGGCGGAACGAAGACTCCAACCCCTTCCAAGACTCCCGAAAAAGGCAAGAAGTAATTGATTCCTTTAAGACATTTAGCCCCCTCACTTGTCAGTGAGGGGGCTTTTTTTATGACAAAATTTCCTTGATGTCATGTTTTACCGCGTTGGCATTATGCTTGACTCGCGGCCAACGAATTTTTTAAGCAAAAAATAAAATGAGTAAAATTATAGGAATCGACCTGGGAACAACCAATAGCTGCGTAGCGGTTATGGAAGGTAATGAGCCTGTGGTAATCGCAAACAGTGAAGGTAAACGCACTACGCCCTCCGTCGTGGCATTTGTTGATGGTGGCGAAAGAAAGGTGGGTGACCCTGCCAAGCGTCAGGCGATTACCAATCCGCGTAAAACAATTTATTCTATCAAGCGCTTCATGGGAAGCAGCTTCGACGAAACTCAAAAAGAAGCTTCTCGTGTGCCTTATGAAGTCGTGAAAGGCGACAACAATACCCCACGAGTTAAAATAGACGACCGTCTGTATTCTCCTCAAGAAATTTCTGCCATGGTGCTTCAAAAAATGAAGAAAACAGCAGAAGACTATCTAGGGCATGAAGTAAGTGAAGCGGTGATTACTGTTCCAGCATACTTCAACGATGCGCAACGTCAAGCAACGAAGGAGGCTGGTGAAATTGCGGGGTTGAAGGTGAAGAGAATCATCAATGAACCTACTGCAGCAGCGTTGGCATACGGCCTTGATAAGAAGGCGCAAGACATGAAGATAGTGGTGTTTGACTGTGGCGGTGGAACACATGACGTATCTGTTTTGGAATTGGGAGATGGTGTTTTCGAAGTACTCGCTACAGATGGAGATACTCACTTGGGAGGAGATGATTTTGACCAAGTAATCATTGACTGGTTGGTACAGGAATTCAAGAATGAAAATGGCAATTTGGATCTTACAAAGGATCCTATGGCATTGCAGCGCTTGAAAGAAGCGGCAGAAAAGGCAAAAATTGAATTGTCAAGCACAACTTCGACGGAAATCAATCTGCCATACATTATGCCAGTGGATGGAATACCAAAACACTTGGTACGTTCGCTTTCTAAAGCAAAGTTTGAGCAACTGGCAGACTCACTCATTCAGCGCACTATCGCTCCTTGTGATTCTGCATTGAAGAAAGCAGGGTTGAGTGTTAAGGATATTCAAGAGGTGATTCTCGTTGGGGGTTCAACCCGCATTCCTGCCATTCAAGAAGCAGTAAAGAAGTACTTCGGTAAAGAGCCTAGTAAAGGGGTTAATCCTGACGAAGTAGTGGCTATCGGAGCGTCTATTCAAGGAGGTGTGCTTACTGGAGAGGTGAAGGATGTATTGCTCTTGGATGTAACTCCTCTTTCTCTTGGAATTGAAACCATGGGAGGAGTATTCACCAAATTGATTGAAGCAAATACTACGATACCCACTCAGAAGTCAGAAGTATTCTCAACAGCATCTGATAATCAGCCGAGTGTAGAAATTCATGTGGTGCAAGGAGAAAGAGCAATGGCCAAAGACAATCGCACCATTGGAAGATTCCATTTGGATGGCCTACCGCCAGCGCCAAGAGGTGTGCCTCAAATTGAAGTCATTTTCGATATTGATGCCAATGGTATCATTAATGTTAGCGCGAAGGATAAGGCGACCAATAAAATTCAGTCTATTCGTATTGAAGCTTCTAGTGGCTTGAGCAAAGACGATATCGAGCGCATGAAAAAGGAAGCAGAGGCCAATGCCGAGTCGGACAAGGTTGCAAAAGAAGCGGCAGACGTTGTAAATCAAGCAGATTCACTCATTTTCCAAACAGAAAAGAATTTGAAAGAATTTGGTGAGAAATTACCTGCAGATAAAAAGCAGCAAATTGAAGACGCTCTTGGAGAATTGAAGAAAGCACACGCAGAGAAAGATCTGAATGCAATAAAGTCATCCATGGATCACTTAAATCAAGTTTTCCAAGCGGCTAGTCAAGACATGTACAACGCGTCGAATCAGGCTGGAGATGCAGAAGCAAATGGTCCTAATAGCAATGCAACGGATGGTGAGGTAACTGACGTTGATTTCGAGGAAGTGAAAGATGATAAAAAGTAACCTTCTTTTATAGAAGAACGTAAAAAGTCCCGGATAACTCCTGGGACTTTTTTATTTTCACCCCGGCTTACTTTTGATTATTCTCTTACTATGACAAGAAATTACTCCTCCCGAAACAACGCTATAGCGCTCTATAAAATCAATACGTCTACTCATTCATTTGATCTTATCGATCACAGCGAGCATTTCTTTAACGATGTTGATCAAGCATTGGTCAGCGCATTTTTAAGTGATGATTCCAACAATGAGCTAGATATGTACTCTCATAGAGAGCATCGCTGGATGCGAATGCTGAAGAGCTTTCTACCTGATAATCGCATCGCCGTTTGTATCACTGAAGTAGACGCTCTGAAAAGAAATAGCCTTCGACTTTTAAATATGCTTGATCTGTTCGATGATATAATCTTCGAGTTGAATGACACACTGACATTTACCGATGTAATTTCTTCGAGCGATTCAAAACTCATGTATAGCAAGCAAGAGATTATTGGAAAAGGGCTAGATGATTTATTCCCGCCAAACCTGACCAGTCAGTTTGTTTCGCTTTTTGAGAAAGTTCGTGAAAGTGGAAGTAAGCAGTCTCTAGATTATTCCCTCGCATTAAACAATGAGCAGAAATTTTTTCGTGCAACCGTTTCTCGAAAGCAACAGGAAGATCAAGCCTATTACTTTTTTGCATCCATAGCAGATATAACAGAGGAAACAGTAGTGAGGTTGGCCAATAAATTCCATCAGGAATTTGAGGAGTTATTGGTGCATTGTACCACTTCCTTGATTCAATCAACGGAAGATACGTTGGATCGTTCTATCAATGAGGTATTGGGAAGAATTGGATCGTTTGCGGGAGTTGATCGATCCTATTTATTCGCATTTAGCCAAGACTATGTGACGGCATCCAATACGCACGAATGGGCAGCTCCTGGTGTTACCGCGGAAAAGGATAATCTTCAGGATGTACCCTCCGAATTATTTCCAGAATGGATGAAAAAGCTCCAACGGAATGAGGAAGTTTACATCCCGGATGTCGACCTCCTTCCTGAGAGTTGGAGTGGAGAAAGGGATATCTTGGAGCCTCAAGGTATCAAGTCCGTTATTGTTTTACCTGTTCAAATCAATGGTAAACTCTACGGATTTATGGGCTTTGACGCAGTATCCAAGCACATGGTCTGGGATAATAGTTCGCGACAACTCTTAATGATTTTGGCGGAAAATTTAGGTTCTGTTATCCATAGAATTCAACAGAATAAGGAACTATTACATTCCTCACAAGAACTAAGGAAATTGGCAATAGAAGCCACAGCGGCAAACAAAGCAAAATCAGAGTTCTTGGCAAACATGTCTCATGAGATCCGAACACCATTGAATGGTGTGATAGGCTTTGCAGATCTTTTGACGCTAACTAAACTTGATAATGTACAAAACCAATATGTCAAAAATCTGAGAGACTCCTCACGCTCTCTTCTTGATTTAATCAATCAAGTCTTAGACTTTTCAAAGATAGAGGCTGGACGCATGGAATTAGATCTAGATCGATGCAATCTTCATGAAATAATTGAGAATGCTTGTGTGTTAGTACGTCACTCAGCGGGAATCAAGCATCTGAATTTTCAACTGCATGTGAGTGAGCATGTGCCGACTTTTGTGATTGGTGATGCAGTGCGACTTAGACAAGTTCTGGTCAATATCCTTAGCAATGCTATCAAATTTACTTCAGAGGGGTCCATTGTTTTTCGTATTTATGTTCTGGATCATGATAGAGACAGCTATAAGGTTCCTATTCGATTTGAAGTAGTCGATAGCGGTATTGGAATCTCAGAGGAGCAAAGATCTTTTATCTTCAAGGCGTTTGTGCAGGCAGATACATCCACCACAAAGAAATACGGAGGCACGGGTTTGGGACTTGTGATATCAAATAATTTGCTGGAGATGATGGGGAGCAAGATGGAGTTGAGCAGTGAACTTGGTAAAGGAAGTAAGTTTTGGTTTGATCTCAGCTTACCTGTATTGACCGAGGAGATTGTTCCAGTACAAAAGATTCAGGGGATTCAGAGAATTGCAATAGTATGTGCCTCTGTGGAATTTTCCGCCATGATCAAGAGCATTTTCTTTGGTCAGGAGATTGAACTGAGGGTTATTGAAATGGGAGGCAGTGCTCTAGATCAGTTGGAGACCATTGGAAAGGTTGATTTGGTAGTACTTTCCGAATCGGAAAAAGGGGATGATCAATGCCGATTCATCGAATCCATTCGTACCTCTATGAATGTTCAGTTGGCTTTAACCCCCGTGCTTCTGTACTACATACAAGATCGACCTGCTATCCATCAAGTTTTATACAGAAACGGTTACGACTATATGCTTCAAAAACCGGTTTTGAGAAAGGAATTAATGGACATGATTCAGAACATTGCTCAGAAAAATGATTCGAGGAAAAGACTAGATTTAGGAATGGATACATTAACCGAGAAAAGCAGTGCAGCTCCACGTATCCTTGTCGCTGAAGACAATGAGGTCAATTTGTTACTGACTAAAATACTTGTGAACCAATTTCTTCCAAAAGCCACTATCATAGAAGCGGTGAACGGGAAAGAAGCTCTAAATAGACTCCGTGAGTCTACGTTTGATTTAATTCTAATGGACATTCAAATGCCTGAAATGGATGGGTATGAGGCCATACGAGTCCTTAGGAATGAGGGTTTTCAACTTCCTGTAATCGCACTTACAGCGAATGTGGTAATGGGAGAAAAGGAAAATTGCCTTGCCGTTGGTGCCAATGAATATATTTCGAAACCTTTGGAAAGAAGTACATTCAGAGACGTGATATTCAAATTTATAAAGTAGAATATTATTTGAATCGAACATAGCTGCTCTCCTTATGTTTGTTGGTTAATCGACCGACAATGATGACGTATAAGAAGGCTGTTGCGATTATCGCCGGGGTGGTGCTACTTACACTGGGTAGCATTGCGCTGATTTCCACTTTGAAGTTTGACTATGACTTCGAAGCTTTTTTTCCTCAAGATGACCCAGAAACTGATTTTTATTTAGAATTCAGAGATGCATTTGAAACAGACAATGACTTTTTTATAGTCGTCGTTGAGAATAAGGAAGGCATATTTAAAGAGGATTTTCTAGTCAAGGTCGATTCATTAAATCGTACTCTTAAGAAAGTAGATCATGTGGTAGAGGCCATAGGTCCTACAGACCTTACAGAATTTGTGCGCGACCCATTGCTAGGAAGCGTTTTTACGCGTCCTGTTCTTCGCTTCAATGAACCAGAAAACTATCAGATCGATTCAACGGCCGTTTATTCCAATAAAAGTTTTGTAGGAGTTTTTGTAAGTGAGGACGCGAAAAGTGTGGCTATCAATCTCAAGCATGAAGAGCGACTTAGTAAGTTAAAGTGTGATCAACTCTCCATAAACATTGAAGAGCAGGTCAAGGCCATGGGTTTCGATGGATATCATGTCATTGGCAGAGCCTTAGGTCAAAGAATATATGTTGAAATGATGATCAAAGAATTGATCACCTTCATCAGTCTTAGCCTGATCATTACAATCGTATTTCTCTTTATAGCGTTTAGAAGTGGCTGGGGGATCATCATTCCAACGTTGGTAGTAATGATTTCTATCTTATGGACACTAGGGTTCATGCGCCTTATCGGAAAGAATATTGACTTGATGATAACGGTTTTGCCGACCATCATTTTTGTCGTAGGTATGAGTGATAGTGTGCATGTGCTCACCAAGTACTTGCAAGAATTGCGAAGTGGAAAGGATAAATTCGAGGCCTTGCGTTATGCATTTAAGAGTATTCGATTGGCGACATTCTTGACCGCACTGACTACTTCAATTGGCTTTCTAACATTGACTCTTTCGAATATTAAGCCTATTTCTGATTTTGGAATTTATACCGCGATGGGAGTAATGTTGGCTTATGGGCTCACATTTACAATGCTTCCCGCCGTGCTGTTTTTGGCAAAACCCAAAAGACTTTATGCCTTTAGTTCGAGTGATGACTTTTGGACTAAGAAACTTCACAGAGCATTGGCTTGGATTTTTAGGTTTAGAAACCGAGTTCTTATTGGTGGTGTAGCCGTCTTAGCACTGGGATTTTACGGAATCAGTTTACTTATTGTAGATAATGTAATGCTTGAAGATTTGAGAGACGATCATTTTCTCAAGCAAGAATTTCGATACATGGAAAAACACTACTCCGGTGTGCGTCCATTTGAAATGGCTGTTCTTCCAAAAGAAGGCGTGGATATATATGACCGCGATTTCTTGGTAGCGGTTGATAGCATTGATTCTTTTTTAGAGACCTCCTATGGAGTAGGGAATTTGATGTCTATTTCTCGTATAGTAAAAAACTTGCACAAAGGATTGAATGGAGGACAATCAGACTTCTTCATCGTGCCAGAGCAACACGAGATTGAACAGATTAAGAAAATATTGAAACGCAAAGACATCAAAGAACTGTCTCAATTGTTTGTCAATGTTGAGCAAAGAACTCTTCGCATAAGCGGTAAAGTTGGAGACTTGGGAAGGATACACTTTGAAGGTCTCAATGGACAATTGGATCAATACATCCAGCGCAATCAGCTGGATAGATTGCTAGACTACAAGGTGACGGGAACAGCTCATTTGATTGATGTTAATAATAGAGCGCTCGTAGATAACATGGTATTGGACTTATTGCTTTCGGTATTTATGGTTGGATTAGTGATGGCTATAATTTATAAGTCGCCGCGGATGTTGTTTTTAACCATCATTCCAAACGTCATTCCTCTCATTCTAGTAGGTGGAATAATGGGGTTCTCGGGAATACCTATTAAAGTTTCTACTTCGATTGTATTCAATATAGCATTTGGTATTGCCGTGGACGACACTATACATTTCCTCGCGCGATTGCGCACACTGCTTGCAGATGGATATACACTTCCTTACGCGGTAAAAAGAACCTTCCTGACAACAGGAAAGGCCATGATCATCACAACACTTATCTTGTGCGGAGGATTCATGACCTTAATTGCTTCGAGTTTTTTAGGCACTTTCTACATCGGTTATTTAATTACAATAACCTTAATCATAGGTGTTGTGACCGAATTGCTTTTCGCACCTTTGATTGTATTGTATTTCTACAAACACAAACCAAAAGTCGAACAATCTCTTATTTAATAAAGGATTTGGTAATGATACTCTGCGTTTTCTCAAAATAAATTCGCAGTTGGTAATATCCTGAAGGAAGCTGACTCACTTCTAGTGTAGGTTGACGAGACGATTCTATTGGTTTTGATGCTATCAATCTTCCTTGTTGATCATATACCTCTAATAATTGAATGGCGCGATTAGACTCATTTTTAATATACACCATGTCAGATACTGGATTGGGGAATAAGGTAAGTAGAGAAGCGTCAAACTCCTCGACAGAAGTAATGCATTCTCCTTGTTCCCAGGTTAGAACTCCGCCATAATTAACTGCAATGCAATTATTGGCGTAGGTTACACCATCGCATCCACACACTGGAGCCCAAATCATTGGACAGATAGCTGAGAGATCAATAAGAGTAGAATCGATACATAAAGAAACTACGGTATCTGAAATACACGATTGTGAGCATTCAAAGGAAGAATTATAAAAATAACTGGTGTAGTCAGTACCGGTGATATCGATATAGCCGCAGCCCGACAATCCAACGCATCCTTGTCCTTCTACGAAGGCATATCCAAGAAATGCAGTACATGCACCAAAGTCGATACCTACTGGCATGATTTCACAAGTGTCGCAGCGAAATTCGCATTCTTCAAAAGAAGAGTAAAACAAGTCTAGATAGTCGACATTATCACTTCCAATATGGGAGCATCCAGAATAAAGTATGCATCCCAATGATTCACTGTAGCCGTAACCCAGTGCCATGTCACAATCTCCAAATGTTACTCCATCAGGAACAACATTGCAGGTGTCTTGAGCTTTAAAAGAAAAAGAAATAAGAGCGCTAATGGTAAAAAATAGAAGTTTATTCATGGTACTAATGGTGATTTGACTGGAGGATGCATTTAATGAGAAAAAGGTTGCTTTTCGACCAGATCTTTGGTTTATTGGCGAAATTTTAATAACTTCGTATAGATAGGATAAACCACAGCTAAACTATGCGCATTTTGCTTGTTATAGTTTCTTCTCTGATTTCCTTTTTGACATGTGGTCAAATTGTCAAGGAAGGCATGCCATTGGCGTGGTCTGTGGGAGATGTTCTCAACGCCAGTAATATCTGGAAGGAACTGCCCGAGCACAATTTATTGGATTTACTAGCGGAAGATGCAATTGATCAAGCCAACAAGGTCTTGCCTTATCGTTTTGCAATTGCAAGCAATGTAAATTACACTCCATCGAATTCAGGTCGATGGACCAACCTCAGCAATGGAGATCGCGTTTGGATGTTGGGATTGGAAAGTTCCTTTGCCTTTTCGTTAAATGTAATTTTTGGAGAATTTGAGATTCCTCAGGGAGGAAAAGTTTATATCTATAGTGAGGACAGAACTGATTTCGTTGGTCCTCTTACCTCAGAGAACAATAGAAATTCGGGAAGTTTGATTTCACTTCCTTTGGAGGGCAATCGCGTAATCGTAGAATATTATGAACCCTTTGAGTTTAGAGGGATAGGAACGCTTGCGATTACAAAGGTGGCTCAAGGTTATAAAGCACTTGAGGAGCCCAATCGCAGTGAGGTTTCTTGTATTACTCCATTAACAGAAGTAAACGAAAAAATTCGTCATGCACGATCCTCTACCTTGCTTATGTTGGTTGACGACGGTCAGCGTGTTTGCACGGGTGGATTGCTTAACAATACTCAAAGCAATGGAAATCCTCTTTTTGTTACTTCGTCCAATGCCTTGATGGGTGATCCTGGGGATTGGGTGTTTGTTTTTGGCTTGAATGCGAATCAGTGTACCAATAACGACGTGACCTGCTGGGATCGAGCGATCGCGGGTGCCGAGGTATTGGAAGTAGATGGTGACAACGGGTTGGCGCTGCTTGGAATTTTTCAAAAACCAGAAACCTCTTGGGGAGTCTATTTCGCTGGATGGAATGTGCAAGAGCCCAGTGAAGGATATTACTACTGTATCCAAAATGCTTTTGGTTTATCTCAAACCTATTCTTCGTCCTACTCCAATCCTCAAGTAGAAGATTGGGGAGGATTGCAAGTGGCGGAAGTAGCTCAATGGGAAGTGGGCAATACTTTTGTAGGTAGTCTCGGCGCGCCTCTATACAATGCTTCGGGTGATTTTGTCGGAGCTCTTATCGGTGGACTTTCGGATTGCGATGGAAATGGAAGTGATTATTTCGGCTTGCTTAAAACATCGTGGGATAAATTCGCTCCATTCCTGAATCCAACCAGAAGTGGAAGGGATGAGTCGGTTGGTTTTTTTCCTGTTTTTACGGATAAAAATGATCTTCAAAAGCAAGAAGATGAGTTTTTCGTTTTTCCTAACCCAGCAGACGATTACATCTACATTCAAAATGAATCGGAAGAAGAGATTCAATTGATACGATTTACAGATGCAGCAGGAAGAGTGATTGCCTTCAATAATCCACAAGTGCCTACCATTTCAGTTTCTAATTTTCCTTCAGGAATTTATGAAATGACGATCCTTACCAATACAAGTCTGAATACGCAGCGCATTATTGTACGTTAAGTTTTCCGTTTTTATCCCATTCATGAATGAGCATCGAAGAGCCTACAGTGCATGTTACAATGGCTAGTGCAATTCCTATAAAGGGTATTCGAAAAAGTACAGTATAAATGGCCCCGAAACCGATGGCCATGGATTTATTTTCTCTAAGAAATTTCAAAGTGCTTTTGTATGAAAATCTTTTATTCTCCAGTGCATAATCGACGATAGCTCCTCCGCTATAATAGCAACCGATAAGAAAACTTAATACCAAGGAGATTGGGGATAGTGCTATATCGAGAATAGGAAAAAAAAGAGCGATGAAAATGTTTAGCAGCCCGAGTCCAATAACAAAGAACAACTCGGCGAGTAGATTACGAATGCTCAAGGCTATTCCTCTAACCATATCTTTAAACAACTGAGCAAGCGAAAAAGGGGCATCCACTCCAGTTAAAATGCCATCTACCTTCGCACTCAATAAGGATAGCAATGGAGACATCAATATCAGTGTACTGTATTTACTGATTTTCCACATGATCAACAAAGAGAATATCCAAAGAATTCCGCGCAACATGGAATCACCAATGAAGGCAGCCCATTGGATCCAATCTTCCCCAGGATTTTCCGAAGGCTGACCTGTCCAATCATAAAGGAATTTCATCAAGTAATGCACCAGATCTGATGTCCATGAAATGGAATAAACAAATAGAACTATTGCTACGATCAGTGGATAGAGGAAATAGTGCATCAGTTTATTTTTTCGGATGAAGGAGAAAGATTTTCTCCACCAAAAAAAGGCTTGAAGGAAAGCGGAAGAATTCATTAGCCGAAGATAATGAAGGGTAAATAGAAACTACTTAGTTTGATAAGAATAAGGGTTATTTAAGAGATGATTTTTCGCATAAAAAAAGGACGACTCGTACGAGTCGTCCTCTTATGGATCGATTCTAAATTAATCTTCGTCTTCTTCTCCTCCTCCATCATCTTCTTCTGGGCGCTCGTCCGAATTATCATCTTCCTCTTCATCATTATCAGAAGAGTCGTCGCCTTTGAAGTTTTCAAATTCAGACATGCTGAGGTTTTCATTTTCGCTGTTTTCTTCGTCATCGACTTCCATGTTCTTATCTATTTTGAATAGATAGATGGTATCGTCGGTGCGAATTTCCAATGCTTTAATGAATTGCCCTTTCGGTGTAACGAAGGAAATGAGGTTGTCATTTTCAAAACCGTTAGGGTAGTGTTCGTTGATCAAGTCGATGTGTTCTTGATTCAGTGTTTTGTAATCTTTAATAATACGCTTCAAAGCCATTGCGCTATGATTAATGATTTAATATCCATGCAAAAATTAATGGAGCAACTATCGTTGCATCGCTTTCTATAATAAACTTAGGGGTATGAATGTCCAATTTCCCCCAAGTGATTTTTTCATTTGGCACTGCTCCACTGTAACTTCCGTAGCTGGTGGTGCTGTCTGAAATTTGACAAAAATAACTCCAGAAAGGAACATCGTGCATTTCCATGTCTTGGTACAACATTGGAACCACACAAATAGGGAAGTCTCCTGCTATTCCTCCACCGATTTGGAAGAACCCAACTCCCTTTCCTTGACTATTGTCTGTGTACCATTTCGCCAACCACATCATGTATTCGATTCCACTTTTCATAGTGGAAGCATTGATTTCTCCTTTAATACAGTAACTGGCAAAAATGTTTCCCATAGTGCTGTCTTCCCATCCGGGTACGATGATAGGAAGATTTCTTTGAGCTGCAGCAATCATCCATGAATTTTTTGGATCAATTTGATAGTATTGTTCCAAAACACCACTAAGAATCATTTTATACATGAACTCATGAGGAAAGTACCTTTCTCCTTTATCGTTGGCATCTTTCCATAAGGCATGGATGTGTTTTTGCAATCTTCTAAACGCTTCTTCTTCTGGAATGCAGGTGTCTGTCACTCGGTTCCAGCCTTTTTCTAAAAGATCCCATTCGTCTTGAGGGGTGAGGTCACGGTAGTTGGGCACTCGCTTGTAGTGGTCGTGCGCAACCAAGTTCATCAAATCCTCCTCTAAGTTGGCGCCTGTGCAAGAGATGATATCAACCTTTCCTTGACGAATCATTTCTGCCAGTGAAATTCCCAATTCTGCAGTGGACATTGCGCCTGCCAACGTAATCATCATTTTTCCACCTTCGGTCAAATGGGTTTCATACCCTTTGGCCGCGTCTACCATAGCTGCCGCATTGAAGTGCAGATAATTGGTTGACATAAATTCACGAAGGCTGCTATACTTGCCCATGTTTAATAATTGAAATTAAATGTTTTTCTGGCGGCAAATATTAAAAAATCCGAGCCGCAACTAGTAAATATTTATTCGAATTTTAAAAAAAAGATTTTAAAACTTCAGAGACTCCTCATGAAGCACTCTCACGAGCCCTCTCACGAAATGCCTTCTAACCTTTTTATCCATTTCTTTGTTTAACGGTTCCATCAGTATATACTGGAACTTTAGAAGAATGACATCTTTTTTTACTTGAACTGTTTTTAAGGTATAGGTTTCTGGCTGAATATCGGCAGCATGGGGCTTGAGCATGTCAATGAGCTGACGTTCTAGCGCAGCTATATCGGATATCACAACAGGGTCTACTTCGAACTCGATGCTTGTCTTCTTGAGTTCCCTGCGAGTGTAATTGATTATTTCAGAAGAAAATACCTTATTGTTGGGAATGTAAATGATGTCATCATCATCGTTGAGAAGGTGAACGTTGGTTAGGGTGATGTCCACAATTTTACCCTTATTTCCATCGATAGACACTTGATCACCGATGGTCACTACCTTGGCAAAAGTTAGATACATTCCATTGATGAGATTGGAAATGTAGTCTTTAGTCATTAAAACCACCGCTGCTGCGATCAGTGAGAGCGTGGTGAAGGCCTCTTTTACTGAAATGTTGAACAAGGCCAAGAGCAAAACCAACGCAAGGGCGAAGTAGATGATTTTGGAAATGTGATTGATGCCAATGGTGAAGTTGTCGTGTTTGTGACCTGGAATTTGAGGCCGGTAGGTGAGGAGGATGATTTGTCTTAAACTCTCCACCATTAAGAAAGCAATAGCAGATCTATAGAAGGTATGCTCAAAAACGGCAGGCAAATCGACCCAAGAGGTCCACATGTTATAAAAACGGTGCAACAAAATACTCGCAGCAAGAAACCCTACCGTTAAAAAGAACCGCAAAATTTGTTCTCTCATGTATTACTTATCGTAGTAGCCTAAAATCTCCAATACATCTTTGGGCTTTTGTTCTGGCGCAAATTCACGGTATCTCAATTTACCCTTAGCATCCTTATCAATTAAAATATGGCGGGGCGAAGGTACAAGGCAGTGGTGAATGCCTCCGAATCCCCCCAAGGTTTCTTGATAGGCTCCAGTATTGAAAAATCCAATATACTGCTCCTGGTCGGGATAATATTTAGGCAAGTATATAGCGTTGGTATGCTGTTCTGAATTGTAATAATCGTCGCTGTCACAAGTGAGTCCTCCCAAAAAGACGCGCTCATAATTTTCATTCCAATTATTAATTGGCAACATGATAAAGCGCTTGTTAATAGCCCATGTGTCAGGAAGTGTAGTCATGAACGAAGAATCAATCATGTTCCACTTCTCTCTGTCGTTTTGTTCTTTTTGATAAAGTATCTTGAAAATAGCTCCCCCGCTCTCTCCAACAGTGAAGGATCCAAATTCTGTATAAACGTGAGGAACAGGAACTCCAGCCTCATCGCAGGCTGCTTTCACCTGGCGTAAAATTTCAGTGACCATGTATTGATAGTCAAAGCTAAACACTAAAGAATTCTTGATCGGGAAGCCGCCGCCAATGTTGAGACTGTCCAAAGTTGGACAAAGCTCTCTTAATTCACAATACACCTTCAGACATTTCACTAATTCATTCCAATAGTAGGCTGTGTCTTTGATTCCACTATTGATGAAGAAGTGCAACATTTTAAGCTTCAAGTTTGGATCATCATGAATTTGCTTCTTATAGAAGCGTGTAATCATTTTATACCCAATCCCTAAGCGTGAAGTATAGAATTCAAATTTCGGTTCTTCTTCGCTGGCGATGCGGATACCAATGTTCAGCGGTCCTTGATTCTTTTCTTTGAAAACCGCCAATTCATATTCGTTATCAATGATTGGAATGATGTCTTCAAAGCCATCATCTCTCAAATCCAGAATCTTGGTTACATATTCTTCTTTCTTAAAACCATTGCAAATGATACGCTGGGTCTTTGGAATTTTCTTCATTACTCCCAAGCGGCGAATAAGATCAATATCGTATGCTGAGGACGTCTCTATGTGAACGTCGTTTTGAAGAACCGTTTCCAGTACGTGACGAAAGTGAGAACTCTTGGTGCAGTAGCAATAGTGATAATCGCCTTCGTATCCTACTTCTGCTTTGGCTGTTGCAAACCATGCCTTCGCACGTTGAATATTCTTTGAGATTTTTGGCAAGTATGTAAACTTAATGGGAGAGCCATACTTTTTGATCAGGTCCATTAACGGAATGTCATGAAACATCAATTGGTCTCCATTCATGGTAAACTCTTCCTGCGGCCAATCAATGGTTTGCTCAATCAAATCTATATAGCGTGTTTTCATCCTCTGCGAATAATCTAATTTTCGCGCAAATATAACTTGTGAGGGTCAATACATTACATTTGAATTTCCTTCTTTTTGATTGCGATGTATGGAGTTTTATGAAATAATCATTTTTATAGTTTTGGCGCTGATTGCAGAGGTGATGGGAACCATTGGAGGGTTTGGGTCGTCGCTACTCTTTGTTCCGCTTGCATCTTTTTTCTTTGACTTTCAAAGTGTCCTAGGCATCACTGCTCTTTTTCATGTGTTCAGCAATATTTCGAAAATCACTCTATTCAGAGAGGGTTTTCGCAAAAGTCTCATTCTTTGGATGGGTGTTCCTGCTCTTCTGGGAGTGACCATGGGTGCAGTGCTGTCGGCAATGCTCAACCCATGGTGGTTAGAAGCGTCTCTTTCTTTGCTGTTGGTAGCTTTGAGTTTATTTTTTCTCTTAAGAAGAGATTTGGAACTGAATCCTACCCATACATTAAGCCTATGGAGCGGACTCATCTCAGGTTTTCTTGCTGGATTGGTAGGAACAGGCGGATCGGTGAGAGGATTGGCGCTCGCTGCCTTTAATTTGGAGAAAGAGGTTTTTATTGCCACTTCTGCGATGATTGATCTCGGCGTAGATTCAACAAGAGCAGTCGTATATTCTCTCAATGGATTTGTTCATACACATGATTTGTGGCTCATTCCCATTTTAATAGTAGTAGGATTTGTTGGGTCTTGGATAGGCAAAAACCTCTTGGTGAAAATCCCTCAAGCCAACTTTCGTAGTTTGGTACTGGTGATCATTTTGATAACTGGAATAATAACAATGGTGAAGTTGTTTACATCCACTTCTGTTTTCTGAAATAAATCAACATTCCAATCACCAGAAGGCCCATGCCACCCAGAACCGTGTAATATCCGTACTCCCAGCGCAATTCGGGCATGTTGTCGAAATTCATTCCGTAAACTCCAGCAACAAATGTCAGGGGAACAAAAATCGTAGTAATGATGGTAAACACTTTCATGGTGCTATTGGACTTCATTGAAAGAATACTGTGATGCAAGTTCTGTAAGTTGAACAGCATCTCTCGATGAATTTGAAGATTTTCACTTTCGTAAACCAAGTGATCGTGCACATCACGAAAATATTTTCGATTGTCTTTATTGCAATTGAGTTGCATGGTGTTTAATGCCTCCTTCAAAGGGTCAACACTTCGCTTAAAGTCAAGGAGCTCTTTTTGAAGCGAGAGGATGCTGTGCAAGGTGAATTCGTTGGGTTTCTTTAAAACGATTTCTTCCAGCTTTTGTATCCGATCCAAGAAACGTTCAGATACACGAATGTAATTGTCTACAATGACGTCTAGAATGAGATACGCCAAATACTCACTGTCTTTGCCGCGCACTCTTCCTTTTGATGCTTTTATCCGTTCACGTATTTCATCAAAATCATCACCCGGTCGTTCTTGGAAGGTGAGAAGAAATCCTTTGCCGATGAGCATGCTGAAATGCTCGGCGTTGAGCTCTCCTGATGGACCTTTGAAGTCGAGCATCTTTAAAGTGACGAAGGTGTAATCGTCGAAGTCTTCTACTTTCGGGCGACTGGTAGAGTTGAGAATATCTTCTAATACCAAAATGTGAATGTCAAACTGCACCCCAATTCGCTCGATTAATACAGGATCGTGAATGCCATCTAAATCGATCCAAGTCACCGAGTCGGTATTATTGTAATCTCTACATTGATCAATGTTATGTATTAAGCGCTCATCCCACTTTTCAAGGTTATAGTCAATGACCCTTAAGGTCAAAGGTGCTTCCGTTTTGTTGCCAATATGTATCAGTGCTCCTGGTCCCATGCCCGCTTTGGTTGTTCTGTCTGTCGTCATCGTAACTCACATTTGTTTGCTAATATCCTTCATTCAGCTTCCGGCCAAAAGGAATTTTCTGAAATAATTTTGAAAAAAAAAGAAGCGTGAAAGTTCATCTCATTGCTATTGGCGGAAGTGCTATGCACAACCTGGCCCTTGCCCTGCACGACAAAGGATTCTTGGTAACAGGAAGTGACGACGAAATTTTTGAGCCAAGTCGTTCTCGCTTGGCCGGACGAGGATTATTGCCAGAAGCCATAGGTTGGTTTCCAGAAAAAATAACCTCCGATTTGGATGCTGTTATTCTTGGGATGCACGCCAGGCAGGATAATCCAGAACTTTTGAAAGCCCAAGCGCTAGGACTTAAGATATACTCTTATCCTGAATACATTTTTAATCAAACCAAGGGAAAAACGCGGGTGGTAATTGGTGGTAGTCATGGAAAAACCAGTACCACCGCTATGATTTTGCATGTGTTGCATTTGTTAAACATCGACTGTGACTACATGGTGGGTGCACAGCTCGCGGGTTTTGATTGCATGGTGAAACTTTCTGAGTCTGCTCCCATCGCAATTTTGGAAGGAGATGAATACTTGTCTTCTCCTATCGATCGAAGGCCTAAGTTTCACTTGTATGGGCCAGACATAGCAGTGATTACAGGCATCGCATGGGATCACATCAATGTATTTCCAACTTTTGAAAATTATGTGGATCAATTCAAAATTTTCACCGAGAAAATAAGTCCTGCGGGCACTTTGATTTATTCAGTAGACGATGCAGAAGTCCAGAAGGTCGCAGCATCGGCGCGCCAAGACATTCAGAAAATTGGTTATACCACTTTTGACCACAAAGTACACGATGGAGTGACTTATTTGGCTACAGAAGAAGGAGAGGTGGCGATTCAAATTTTTGGCAACCACAATCTCCAAAATTTGAGCGCGGCATTATTGGTTTGTCAAAAGCTGGGCGTTGAGCCGAGTGATTTTTATAAAGCCATTACAAGTTTTAAAGGAGCTTCAAAGCGTTTGGAATTGGTGAAGAAGAATGATGTCTCTGCTGTCTATAAGGATTTCGCTCACTCTCCATCCAAGTTAAAGGCCACAACGAATGCATTAAAAGAACAATATCCTGATCGCCGCTTGGTGGCGTGCATGGAACTCCATACATTTTCTAGTTTAAATGAGGATTTTCTTAAAGAATATGATGGAGCAATGGCCGCAGCAGATGAAGCCTATGTGTATTTCAATCCGCATACCATCGAACACAAGAAATTAAAGCAGATTACACCAGAACAAGTACAAGCTGCGTTTGGAACAGAGAATGTTCGTGTGTTTACTTCATCCACAGAGTTGTTTGATCTACTTCAATCCAAACAATGGAACAAGGCGAACCTTTTAATGATGACCAGCGGAAATTTTGATGGAATGGATTTTTCTCTTTTGGGAGAAAACTGATGCTAGCCTAAACCAACGTCGAGCATCATCATTACTAGAAAACCTCCAATAAAACCGAGGGTGGCCACATCGGTAAATTTATCCATTTGTGTTTCGGGTACCACTTCTTCAATAACCACGTAGATCATTGCTCCTGCGGCAAAGGCCAAGGCATAAGGAAGGATGGGTTGCATCTGCATGACAGCCAAAGCTCCAATAACACCTGCTACGGGCTCTACGATAGCGGAAAGTTGACCGTAAAAAAAACTCTTTCTTCTGCTCAATCCATGTCTTCTCAAGGGAAAAGCGACCGCAGTACCCTCGGGGAAATTTTGTAAACCAATACCAATAGCAAGGGCGACCGCGCCTCCAATACTCGCTTCTGGAATTCCTGCCGCTACTCCGCCAAAGAGTACTCCCACTGCAAGACCTTCCGGAATATTGTGTAGCGTAATGGCCAATACTAACAGAATAGTCCGGTGCCAATTGGTTTGTATGCCTTCCGATTTTTCACTTGGGAAATTCAAATGGAGGTGTGGAAGAAGTTTATCTAGAAAAAAAAGAAACAATGCTCCTAATGCGAAACCTACAGCGGCGGGAACAGCTTTCACGAAACCTTCTCCAGGACTCATTTCAATAGCGGGAGAGAGCAACGACCAAAAGGAGGCAGCGATCATCACTCCTCCTGTGAATCCCAGCATTCCGTCGAGTGTTTTTCTGCTTAAATCTTTGAATAGAAATACCAAACCTGCCCCAGCTGCAGTAACCAGCCATGTGAAGGTAGTGGCAATAAAAGCTCCCAATACTGGATCAATGTTTTGAAAGAACTCGAGTATCGGATGAAAGAAGCCAGAATTCTCTATCATAATGAATCATTTTTAGGAAAATCATACTCCAGCAATGTACCACTGTCTTTACCAACTTCCTGCCAACGATCGATATGTAAATCCACGGTGGCAATGGCGCAAGTGGGCATTGCAACTTGCTCCCCTGTAAGATATTCGACCAACAATCCAACACCATAGTTATGTCCTATAAACAGGGCTTCGTTGGCATGATCAGGTATGTCCCCAATCACTTGTACTAGATTCAAAAGCGGGGCCTCGTAGATTTTTTTCTCAAAAAAAACATCTTTGAAGTCAAATCCCAGAGCCTCACAGAAGAAAACGCAGGTATCGTGTGTTCGTTTGGCAGGACTGCATACGATGAAGTCGGGTTTTCTATATTTTTTTGCAAAACGAGCCGCCATCATTGGAGCATTGGAAAGCCCGCGCTCATTGAGCACACGGTCAAAATCTCTCTGACCGGCTACCGACCAATCGGATTTTGCATGGCGAATGATGTGAATTCGTTTCATTAGGTCACGAAAATACACTATGATTGTATTCGAATGAACTCCTTTAAATTAGATAACAACTGGAAAATCATTTTTGGTTTAGCCGGTATCTTTATTCTGGGTTATGTAATCTGGATTTTCCGTAGCATTCTTACCTACGCGTTGCTCGCGGTAGTGGTTTCTTTTATTGGTGATCCGCTTATGGAATTGCTCAAGAAAGTCAAGATTAGAAAATGGATCATGCCAGCTTGGCTCCGAGCTTTGGTGACTTTGGCCACTTTCTTCTCTATATTTTTCGGACTTCTCGCTTTGTTCGCCCCAGTAGTGCTCGAAGAGATTGAAATACTTTCTTCAATGGACGTTACGCAGTTAATGACCACCATTGAGGCGCAGTTTGACTGGCTATCCAATACTGCCAATGGCAATGGGCTGCAAACGGACCCTGCAGCATGGAAAGCATGGCTGCAATCTACCTTGGCGAGTTTCATGAGCTTTGAATGGGTGGGCGGATTTTTTACGAACGTAGTGGGGGCTTTGGGAAGTTTTTTCGTGGGGTTCTTTGCCGTTCTCTTTATGGCGTTTTTCTTTTTAAAAGATGGGATGCTATTTACTCGCATTGTCTTTACTATTACTCCGGATAAACATCTGGGGAAAATGAAAAATATTCTGGAGCACAGTCATCACTTATTGCGTCGATTTTTTGTGGGGGTGTGTATTCAGAGTCTTGTGATGGCTACGATGATCGGAGTGGGAATGAGTGTGCTTGGTGTCAAAAATGCTGTATTAATAGGTCTTTTCGCAGGTATAGTAAATGTTATTCCATATTTGGGTCCTCTTCTCGGTGCTACCTTCGGGATCATCATTGCGGTCACAACGGGTGTCTATCAAGATCCTTCTTTGGACATTGTTTCATGTATGCTCAAAGTGGGTTCGGTGTTCATTGTAGCACAGCAGATTGACGGCTTCGTAATTCAGCCGTTGGTTTTAGGAAATAGCGTTAAAGCCCATCCCTTGGAAATATTTATCGTAGTGCTCGCCGCCGGTACCATCGGCGGGATTGTAGGAATGATTATCGCTATTCCATCGTACACCATACTTCGGGTAGTGGCGAGAGAATTCTTATCAGAGTTTAAGCTAGTGGAGTCTTTGACGAGGGCGATTTCTGAAGAAAAACCTTGATTTATCAAGCCTTTCAGAGGGTGTGTAATAAGTTTATTTTTTCTCAATACCTCTTTAGCCTACTTTTGTATCCCGTAATTAAGCTTTTATAGCATTACGGCCATGTCAGAAAACACAAAGTATATTTTCGTCACCGGTGGGGTGACTTCCTCCCTCGGAAAGGGTATTATCTCCGCTTCTTTAGCTAAGTTGCTTCAATCCAGAGGATTTTCCGTTACCCTTCAAAAATTGGATCCTTACATTAATGTAGATCCAGGCACGTTGAACCCTTATGAACACGGCGAGTGTTTCGTGACGGACGACGGGGCAGAAACTGACCTGGATCTAGGACACTATGAGCGATTTTTAAATGTGCCTACCTCGCAATCCAATAACATCACCACAGGTCGCATTTATCAAAGCGTTATAGAAAAGGAAAGACGGGGAGAATATCTTGGAAAAACAGTGCAAATCATTCCGCATATCACGGATGAAATAAAGAGATGTATTCAAATATTAGGAAGTAAAAATGACTTTGATTTTGTTATTACAGAAATAGGTGGAACAGTGGGCGACATTGAATCATTGCCATACATTGAGGCAGTGCGTCAAATGAAATGGGAGAGAGATGAGGACGTGATCGTGATTCATCTCACGCTTATTCCGTTTTTATCCGCCGCAGGTGAGTTGAAAACAAAACCCACTCAGCACAGTGTGAAAATGCTTCTGGAAAATGGAGTGCAGCCAGACATTCTCGTGTGTCGAACCGAGCATGAATTGAATCAGTCTATTCGCAACAAAATAGCGAAGTTTTGCAACGTCACTTCGAACGCAGTGATTCAAAGTATTGACGCAGAAACAATTTATGATGTTCCAGTATTAATGATGGAGGAAAAACTGGATGAAGTAGTTTTAGAAAAACTAAATGTTAAGTCGAAAAAGAAACCAGATTTGAAGAAGTGGGAAGATTTTTTGTACAGACATAAACATCCCAAGCATCAAGTGACCATTGCGCTGATAGGAAAGTATGTTGAGTTAAAAGATTCTTACAAAAGTATTGCAGAGGCTTTCAATCACGCGGGTGCGGCCAATGAAACGCATGTGGACATTCGTTGGGTGCACAGCGAAGAGATTTATGCTAAAAACGTAGCAGAAAAGTTGGATGGTGTGGATGGTATACTGGTTGCGCCAGGCTTCGGTAGCAGAGGCATCGATGGAAAAATTGAAGCGATAAAGTATGCTCGAGAAAATAAGATTCCTTTCTTTGGAATTTGTTTGGGAATGCAAATCGCAACCATCGAATTTGCTCGCAACGTACTGGGCTACCCGGATGCGCATTCTACGGAGATGAAGGAATATACACAGCATCCTGTAATATGCTTGATGGCCGAACAAAAGTCGATCGTAAACAAAGGTGGTACCATGCGTCTTGGATCTTATCCTTGTCGATTGGTGAAAGGATCCAAGGCATACAAAGCTTACGGCAAAGAGATGATTGAAGAACGCCATCGTCATCGATTTGAGTTCAATAACGATTATAAAGAGCAGTTTGAGAAAGCTGGATTTAAAGCAACCGGAATCAATCCTGATAGCGGCTTGGTCGAAATCATTGAATTGGATAATCATCCTTATTTCGTTGCCGCACAATTTCACCCAGAGTATAAAAGCACCGTGATGAATCCTCATCCACTTTTTGTATCTTTCGTGAAAGCGACCTTAAAAAAGTAATCGAAGATGTCACTACTGCGCCGGATTAAGTTCTCCTACATGCTCTATAATTTTTTTCACAAAAAAGAATTAGCGCATAATCTTCCTCTTTATAAGAAATGGGGAATTCGAAAGAGCTATTATTCACCAGTAAGTAGTCGGGATTTTAAACACCTAAAGGAAAAGGAATGTACTCCTGATTTGGATAGAGCGCGCAGTACCCGCTTGTTTCAAAGATTGAATGCGGCCAATCAACAAAGTATTTTGGAGTTTAATAATAATGGATACACCATTCTTCGCAACTATTTGAGCGTTGATCAAGTGGATGCCGTCAATAAAGAAATCAATGACCTTCTTCAATCAGGTACCATTGATTTTCGCTATAAGAATAAAATCATGTTTGCTATTCACAAGTCGAAATTACTTCGTGACATTGGCAATGATTCAGATTTAAGAGAATTACTTTCTTGTTTAATTGGAGGAGAAGCTGCATTGTTTCAGAGCATCAACTTCATCCAAGGTAGCGAACAACCCACGCATTCCGATTCCATTCATATGACCACCTATCCGCTGGGGGGATTGCTTGGCGCTTGGCTTGCCTTGGAGCCAATGACTCTTGATAATGGTCCTTTGCATTATTATCCAGGTAGCCACAAGTTGCCTTACTATTTGAATGAAGACTATGACAATGAAGGAAACTTCTTCTTCACGGGAGACAAGGAGTATCCTGAGTATGAAGAGATGATGCGCAAGAAAATTGCAGATAACAATTTAGAAAAAAGTGTATTTATAGCGGAAAAGGGAGATTTATTGATTTGGCATGCTAATCTATTTCATGGAGGTGAACCTCACAGTGATAAATCTAAAACGCGAAAAAGCATGGTATTTCATTACTTCAATCAAGATGCCATTTGCTATCATGAAATTACCCAGCGTCCAGCGTTGATTAAGTCTGTTTAATTTCCAAGAAAACGGATGCCTTTACGAAGCAGTTTAAAATCTTGCTTCATGCTGTAATCTTTTGCGTACACCACGTTGAACTTTTCTTTCAATTCTTCAGTCACTTGAGGCGATGGCAATTGAATCAGTGGATGAACAACAGAGCGTTTCATCTTCGGCAGGCCTGCGGGAAGCGTATTTTCTTTTCCATAGTAATAGCCCACCCATGTTTTTTGATTAACTAGCACCAGAGCAAGGTTGCGTATAAATGAAACGGGTTTTTTCTGAATAAAGATAAGCAGCGGCGAAAGCACTAAGAGCACGAAGGAAATCACCACATCAAAAAGCCTCTTTAAACGTCGGTTCAAAGGCTTATCAACCGAGTTGATATCCAACATATGCACATCACCAGTGGTTTCAATGGAATTGCTACCGATGATGTAGAGCGTTTCCGGTGGGGCAATTTTGAATTCAACTTCCAAGGACTCAGCGGAACTCATCGTGCGGATAATATCTTTTGCAGAGATGTCCTTTGCGCAAAAAACGATGGCGTCAATGCGCAATACACGGATCAACTCTTCCAAGTCTTGATGTAAAGTGTCTTCAGGAGATCGACTGATGATTTCTCCTTGATTCATAGAGGTTTGTTCTATGATGGATCTCACCCTTCGCGTTTCCTCTTCATTGCCAACCAACAAATAGTTTTTGTTTTTGTTGCTGGTCCATCCCGAACTGCCTTGCGAGATATAGCGATAGACCAACGCACTGATCAAAAGCCAAATAGGAGCAAGTACGCATGAGATTAAAACTACGGCTCTCGAAAAGCGCATACTCTCAGGCAATAGGGAATACGTCAATAGGATGATAAGCGAACCGAATAATGTAAAGCGCAAACTCGAAGGGATTTTTTTTGTTCGATCATAATGCCCGCCGAGCCACGCTGAAAATAACCAAACAGTGCTAAATACAAGAAACGAAGGAAGTATTAACTCCTCTTTGAACAACTTGTGTTGAAGTGAAGCATAAATCTCTTTTGTAAAAAATAAACCCGTGATAAGAAACGAAAAGTCGAGAAAGGGCGGTGCAATACGTTTTACAAAGCGCGAAATCACAGCGAAGGAAGCACGCAACCAAATGGCAAATTGAATGAGCAGTCCAAACGTCTTTGCGTTGCTTTCACTAAAGTGCTTTTTCGCAAAAATGACCATCGCATTGTAGAAAACGAAAACATAGTTAAGACTTCCCTTCTTGGTGCTTTCACCTTTGTAATGGATGATCCGCGTTTCTGGAAAGTAGTAGTTTTTCCAACCGCCTTGAATGATTCTCCAAGACAAATCGATATCTTCTCCATACATGAAAAACGCCTCATCCAAGAGTCCTACCTTGTCCAATACGGATTTGCGCATCATCATAAATGCACCAGAGAGGATTTCTATTTCATGCGTTTGTTCCGCATCCAAATGTCCCAGATGATATCGGTTGAATTTTTTGGAGTAAGGAAATAGCCTAGAGATTCCGAATATTTTATAAAACGAAGTTGCTGGAGTGGGAAGACCTCTTTTCGATTCGGGCAAGAATTTTCCTTTTCCATCCACCATTTTTACTCCCAAACCACCCGCTTTGGGATGTTCATCCATAAAGTGGATCACTTTTTCCAGAGTATCTTCTTCAATTACAGTATCGGGATTTAAGAGCAAAACATATTCTCCTATAGCCTTACGCATAGCCTGGTTGTTAGCTTTCGAAAAGCCAGTGTTTTCTGTATTCGCGATCACTTTGACCCATGGAAACTTTTCCCGAATCAATTGTACCGAACCATCTACCGAGTTGTTATCTACTACCCATACCTCTCCATTATTTTCAATACGGTGCATCGCCTTTTCGACACTGATCAGGCATTGTTCTAAAAAATACCGAACATTATAATTGACGATAACAATGGAGATCTTCATGGCGCTATCTTTTCAATGAAGATTCGTAAGGAGTTCTGAGCTGGATGCTTCTTCCTAGCGTCACCTCATCGGTATATTCCAATTCACCACCCACGGCTACACCACGGGCGATGTTGGATATTTTTACCTCTAAGGGCTGCAATTTTTTATACAAGAAAAAGCCCGTCGTTTCGCCCTCCATGGTTGCACTCAGCGCGAAAATGATTTCTTGTACCTCACCAGATCCTACACGTTTCAATAAATCATCCACGGTTAAGTCAGAAGGACCCACCCCATCCATTGGAGAGATAAGACCGCCCAATACATGATACAAACCCTTGTATTGTTCTGTGGACTCTATCGCCATCACGTCTCGAATATCGCTCACCACACAGATGGTAGAACGGTCGCGGGAAGCATTTCTACAAATTGAACAAGTTTCCTCATCGGATAGATTATGGCAAATCGAACAATGGTGAATATGTTCACGCATCTGTATAAACGCCTCAGAGAATCGCTTCACCTCTTCTGGTTTGCGCTTGAGCAATTCGAGCACCAATCGCAAAGCCGTTTTCCGACCAATGCCCGGTAGTCCAGACATTTGATCCACCGCCTGTTCGATGAGTTTACTTGGAATATTCACGGGGTAAATATACAACGTCCCCGACAGGTTATATTTGCTCCATGTCGCAACTACTCATCTTATTGATTTTATTGGCCTACTTCATGATTTTGCTAGGTATTTCCTATGTTACGGGAAAGCGGGCCACCAATCAGACTTTTTTTGCAGCCAACAAAAGTGCTCCTTGGTATTTAGTGGCCTTCGGCATGGTGGGCACCTCTTTGTCGGGAGTCACCTTCGTGAGTGTTCCCGGTACAGTGCGCGATGCAGGATTCACCTATTTTCAAGTAGTGGTTGGATACTTCATTGGTTACTTTGTAGTGGCCTTTGTTCTTTTGCCTTTATACTATCGATTGAATCTAACGTCTATTTACACCTACCTTCAAGGACGATTGGGCATGGTTTCGTATAAGACCGGCGCATTGTTTTTTATCATTTCTCGAACCCTTGGAGCGACCTTGCGATTGTACATTGTGGTGAACGTATTGCAGGTGTATGTAGTCGACAAGATGACCTTCTCTTTGGGAGGAGAATCATTTACTATTCCTTTCGCAGTTACCGCTTTTGCCATTATGCTGATGATTCTGCTTTACACCTACAAAGGCGGTGTCAAGACCATTGTTTGGACCGATACCTTACAAACTTTCTTTATGTTATTGGCTCTAGTGGTTTGCGTTGTTTACATTCTCCAAGACCTCAATTATAGTTTTGCCAGTTCCATGAACGCCATGAGTGACGCGGGATACTTGAAGATATTTGAGACCAATCCATCGGATAAAAAATTCTTTCTCAAGCAGATTATCGGTGGAGCCTTTATCACCATTAGTATGACGGGATTAGATCAAGAGATGATGCAGAAAAACATCAGTGTAAAGACCTTGGGAGACTCGCAGAAGAACATGATCACCTTCAGCTTCATTTTAGTGTTGGTCAACTTTGTTTTTCTTACCTTAGGAGGATTGTTATATCTCTATGCCAGTAGCAAAGGCGCCAATTTATCTGGCGATACCTTGTTTCCCACCATTGCATTGGATTATTTGCCACCGGTAGTTGGCATCATATTTATCATTGGGTTAATCAGTGCGTTGTTTCCTTCGGCCGACGGCGCCATTACTGCATTGACGGCCTCTTTTTGCATCGATATATTGGGGATGCAGCGCGATGAGAAGAAGAGTGAAGAAGAGAAAGTTCGTTTGCGCAAGCGTGTGCATTTGATATTTGCTGGAGTATTTATTCTCTTTGTATTTCTTTTCAAGTGGCTCAACAACGGCAGCATCATCAATGTATTGTTGGACATAGCCAATTACACCTATGGACCTTTGTTAGGCTTGTTTGCTTTTGGCATATTGACCAAGCGTTCGGTGAACGATCGTTTGACCCCCATTGTGTGCATTCTTGCACCCTTGATCACCTATTCATTGACGCTCATTCCCCCGCACCATCTCGGCGGCTATAGATTCGGCAGCGAGTTATTGTTGATCAATGGAGGGTTGACGTTTTTGGGGTTGCGGTGGGGGGGTATAGAGTATTTGGGTAGATTTTTTGTATCGAAATAAATCAGAGAAAGCAATAGTGAGTTTTTAAACTCGAAGAGAGTCGATAGAAATAGCTTTAATGCGGCTTAATCCCTGATTTATCATATTCTTAATAGGGTTTTCTTTTATTTTAAGGTTACATTTAATAAGTTTGTTTGCATAACTTAATTAACTTACTATGAAATTCTCTTTTGGGCTAATTGGCCTTCTCACTGTGATAATGGTTTTTCTTTGCTCGAATTCTCCAATAACCACTAATGTTAGTTCTGGAGATTCTAATTCGGTAGATTTTAGGTCTTTTCCTCCAGACGAAGCGTTACGCGAAAGAGTAACGAAAATAGTGCAGCGAATAACTACTCCAGAGGATCTTAGAAAAGAAGTTAAACCAATGCTTGTATCTAATAAGGTCATTTCATGGATCATGGCAATCAACCTCATTGGTCATAAACCTTTTTTATGGGTTTATAAAAATTCCAAAGAAAAGAACATAACCTTGCTTGCGACCAAGTCTGATGAAAAATACTATAAGAACTATGGTGTTTTATTAGACTCATGGAAAGATACCCTTTTTGTTTTTGGAACCCTGGAGGTTTCTATAGATTCTTCAGTTTTTGATGCGAACTTGGTAAAGTTCGAAATATCCAATGATTCGAAGGATTCCGATTTTCTGAGTTTGGACAGAATTGGCTCGTCATATTTTTTTAAATTGAAGGATGATGACAATCATAGTAGAGAAGCAACAATTAACCTAACATATAAAAGTAGAAAAGAAAAACGGGTGCTTCATTTTGTTTCCGAAGAAGAAGAAAAGCAAATGGAGTTAGCTTTAGGAGATTACCTTTCATGTAACTTTTCTCCTAGCGAATGGGCTTCGATCTTTTTATACGAATTCCCACAAATAAAAACCGTTGATCGGAGATCATTAGAGAGCTTTATTTCTTCTTTACATAAGTAAGATTACATGATTGATTTTTGGCAATTTTGGCCTCTTTGGTTGGTGCTCACAGTAGTTTTGATTCTACTCGTGCTAAAGAAACTTTCGAAGAATGGTACGTTAACTCGGGCAACAAGGTATGGCTTACTCCTATTTTCAGCTGCAAGTGGATTTTTAATAAGCGTCTTTAGCAATTCTATAAACGAGGCGGATTTTTTTTCTAGGTTAGACCTTCTTAATGCTTCTCTGGAACATAGAAATTTATCTGATGCAGACTCACTGTTTAATCAGTTTTATGTGGACAATATTATTTTCATTGATAATTTTTATGCGCGTGACCCGATAAGAGAGATTACAAGAAGAGATTTACTTGCTAAGTTTTTGAAAGAATTGAGAAAGGGAGTAGATTATGTTGATCTGATTTTATTTGATATGTTGTTCATTGATACCGTAAACGGCCAAGATGACTCCTTAATCCAAGAAATTCTCTTTTTTGCTGAAAAAGGCAAAATAGCTTTAGCAAATGATATTGATCCAAAGTTTCAGTATATCAGGAGTGGGTTGAACGAAGATCAACTTTTTGAATTGTATGGAGAAGTAAACTTCAGATCTAAGGAGGGAATTAGTTTATCCCAGTATTTGTATTTTGACTCAACATTTCATTTGGCAAGAAAGCCTTCTCTTCCTTATTTGTGCTATAGGAAATTAAATCCAGGCGGGAAGATTTCGGATGATTATTTAGTTGGGAATTTTGTATTCAATAGAAACGATCTCTTTCAATTTCGTTCGAATCACTTCGTTACACCTCATTTCATAAATGATGGGACAATTTATAGTGGTTCAGATAATGAAGTTCATGGTTCTGAGATTGATAATTTTCAATCTTTGAATTGTAATTATTTTGACCTGAATGATTGCGTGAAATCTGGTAACATGGATTCGATAATTACCTTGCTCGAAGAAAGAGCTAAGAGGAACAAACAAATTGGTAGCCAGATAAACAAAAACATTATTGTTGTAGGATCTGTACTAGATAATGCCGATTTGCATCAAACTGCTTTCGGAAAGGTTTATGGTATTGAAATTATATTGAATGGCTTGGTTTATATGCAACTTGGATATCTCAAGAAACATTCAACTTTTATACTACAATCTTTTATAATTTTTATTTTCTTTTCCATTTTTTTATATGTTATAAAAAGATGTTCGGAAACCTATAAGTTCAAGGAGTTTAGATTGAAATATTTCGGCACTATTTGGTATATAATTGTCAAATGCTCAGAGGAAATAGCTTTTATGCTCATAATCTTCTTTTGGATATACTGGACTCAATACACGCTCTTCGCATTTAATTTTTTCTTCCCGCTTTTGGTAGTATTATTAGTTATTAAAGCAATTATAATTGTTGAAAATTCTTAAATCAAAAATTCTTACTCTAATCATTTTTAACATGTACTACTCTATTTTAAAAGTTTCCTTCATTTTAGCTTTAGTTTTTATGATTTATCAGGGATCAGCGCAGGTTAAGACTATTGTTCAATCAGGTCACTTTGCTCCTGTTAAAGAAATAACAGTTCACCCTAATAAACGAACCGCGGCTACTACCGACGGTTACAAAATAAAATTGTGGGATCTTGAAACGGGATTAGAATCTGGTGAATTGACCGTAGGTTATGATAGGAAGCTTCCTATATCTCAATTGAAGTTTGTAAATGATTCCATTGATATAATCTTGTCTTTTGTTATGAATAATAGGATTATTTTCAAGGAAGTTAAGTCAAACAAACTGGTAAAAATTGAGGATTTGCCTCTTGATGAAAAAATAAATGGGAATGAATATGATTTGCTGAAGCTAAAGTATAGTGACCGAAATGAAAGTGAAAAGAGTATGCGACGTTATGAGAGTGCGGTGGAGAAGTTAAATGAGAAATATGAAGAGGAATGGACGGAGTACTTTTCTGAAACTATCAATGACGGAAACTATCTATCTACGAAAGAACACTCCATATTTTACATTAGATATAAGAATGTCGCCGGCTCAAAGAGGGATTTCAATAAGCGATTTAGAAGTTTTAAGCGACGAATAAAAAGTTATGGTAAAAGTTATTCTCCAGATTCTTTAGGATGGGAACATGGCATTTTTAACCTGCATAGAATGAAATGGAAAAGAGATGATATGAAGGTCTGTTTTTATAATGAGAGTTTTAAAGGTAAAAAGAAGTTAATCTCGGAAGTACCGATAGATTATGTCTTGACTAGTAGTAGATTAAAATCCATCTGGATGAGTCCAAGTGAGAACTTTAGTGTTTTGGGTAATAGTTTACTCTATACTGCTGATACTGATCGGAAGATGGAGAAAAAGACTAGACGACTTATTGCACTATTATCGAATAGTTACAATTGGACTTCTTTCAGTATAAATCCAAACGAATCAATATTTGTGCGCGCTCGATCTACAGATAATGAGAGCATTGTTGAAATGTATGATTTATCTAAGGTTATTAGGACCTACGACAAAAAAGGTCAGGTCAAAAGAGACACAGCATTGTACTTACCGCTATTGCGAACTATTACCTTAAGTAAAGTTAAAGCCCTTACACTTACGAATGAATTGCTCTTAGTATTGTACGATGATGAACGTTTGGAGGCTATAAATTTGAATGATGGAGTTTCTTTACCGTCGCTATTCTATCCAGAAAACCAGGGACTTGAATTATTCGAAAAGGTGAATGCCTTTTATTTTGAACCTTCATCGAACACTGTTTACATAACAGGAACAACATCTAGGTTTCAACAAATTTGTTTTCGGGCTTTTTCTCTCGATAGCAAAACCTATAGTTGGTCTTTTGGTAGTGAGTTCCCACTAGCAGTGCTTAAAGTGGAAGATTTTTCGAAAGAAAGACTCATAACAGGAGTGTATAGAAAGGGTAATAATTTAAAGAGTTTGTCACTAAATCAATTGTCAAAAGATAATTCGAGTTTACTCGGCTATGCTTCCATTAACTTTAAGGATCTAAGCAATGATGTGATCATCCATGATGAGTCATGGCTTTATTCTCCAGACAAAACAATGTACTTTGTAAAGGATACCGCAAATTATTTATGGTGGAATAATTTTCTTACGAATGACAATAAGCGCCTAATCAAAGTTTCGAAAGATTATTGCATTAAGTGGGATCCCACTTCCAAGGAGGCACTAGGTTTTGAGAACAAGGAAATACACTATGTCAATGGACTAAATGGATCACTTGAAGATAGCCTCACGTGGAATAATAAGATTTTGGATGCTTGTTTCGATGCTGCTTCACGCACCATTTTTTTTCTAGATAGTTCTTACCAATTGATTCAATGGAGTTATTCAACTCCAACTAGGAAGGCTTCATCGTATTCCGTTTTAAAGGGAATAAAAGAACCAAAAAATTTTGATAAAAGACTTGAAAAATTTGGCGATGGCATGGGGATAATTTCAAAAAAGGCAGAAAAATTAGAGGACAGATTGGGAAAAATGAAAGTAATATCTTCTATTCCTTTGAGCTTGGGAAATCCCAAAAAGTTGAGTAAAAAGAATATAGTTTCAACCGTTGACGAATTAAGTAGAGCTAAGGAAGTTTTGGAGTCTCCAGGGAATAATACATCGAATAAGCGAAGTTCTGAGCAGCAAATTAGAAAACGTCTGTCAGAGGAGGAAAAAGAAAAGTATTTTTTGAGACAAGTGCCTAATCGAATTGAAACTTCTGCTGATGGTAAGTTTTTGTTATTTCTTCCGTACAATGGATTTGAAATGAGAATTTATGATTTGACAACTGATAAAAAAAGTCCTGTTCAGTCCATAGCTCCAATTAGTTTCCGCTTTGAGCAAAGTTTTTTGCGATATCTTGAGGGTAAGTCCATTGAAGGAGGTGAGATTGATTTTAGTGTTGTTAATAACATTAGGAATTCTCGAATTGAGAGGACCATTGTGAATTTCATTGAGGTTGATTCCGCTTGGAACAATTTGGTATATGCTAGAAAAGTAAAAGAAAGAAAGGCCAAGTATTACGTTTGGAATTGTAGGTCAGGAAAGAAGATTAAAATAAAGCAAAAATCATCAGGTAGATTAAAGCCTTATCTTAGTGAGAGTGGAAGATTTCTTGCTCTTTCTTCGTCTGATGATTTGGTTAATACGATTAAAGTTTATGATTTGAATCGAAAAGGGAGAATGGTTAAGAAGATTGTTGGACATGGTGGGGAGGTTTATTTCAGTTCTGACGAACAGTTCTTGTTATCCTCCGGAACAGATAATCAGTTTAAGGTATGGGATTTGTCAACTGTTCAAAGTGTAATTGATGTACCTATGTTTTCATATATTGTTAGTTTAGGCGCTGATAATGGGATCATTTATGACGATAAGGGCTTTTATACTACAGAGAATGCGAGCATAAGAACGATTGCATTTAGTTATGATGGAAACTCATATCCACTTGAGCAATTTGATTTGCTGAAGAATAGACCGGATAACATTTTGAAATTGTTCAATCGAATTTCAGGACTCGATTCGGCCAGCACATCACACTCACTATTGCGTGATTTAGCTAATTATCGCACTTCAATCATAGGTGGCAAAAATTCGGATCAAGAGCGTTTATCGGATAATTTACCAGAGATTCGGATTTCGGGATACCTCGATTATAACGGTAGCGCAGAAACTGTTAGTGTGGACTATTCATTAAACTCAGAAATCAATGACCCAATAACTCGTTTAGAAGTATATAACAACAATATTCCGTGGAAGACGATTCTAATAGACAATCAAACAGAAGTAAATGGAAACCTTGCAGTTTCATTAATGTTTGGAGAAAATAATTTAAAGTTTGTTGCTACTAGCTATAAAGGTTATAAATCGATTTCGAAATATGTGCTTATAAGGAGAATAGTTGATTCGGTGACACTATCAAGTAGAAAAGTGCATTTAATACTCGTCGGTGTGGATTCCTATCCGCAAGGCCTGGATAGACTTTCAAAGCCCTTGGAAGATTGTTCAAGAATAGAAAGACTTTTCAAGGAATATAGTCCCTTGAATGAAAAGGAGAATGTGATTGTGCATAAGATTTATAACAACGAAGCTTCAAAAGCCGCGTTATTAGACACAATTCGTTCATTGGCCATGTCATCTATTAATGACGAATTTGTGATGCTTTTGTCTGGTCATGGAATTTTAATGGATGAGTTTAACTTTGTGTTGCCTCTTGACCCAACAGTCGCCGACCGTAGTCTTGAATATCTTTCCTATTCAGAGTTGATAGGAGAGTTGCAAAAATTACCAATGGCTAAAAAGCTATTAATGATTGACGCGTGTCATTCAGGACTTGGTTTAAACAATCCTGAATTCGCTGCAAAGGATATAGAGTTGTACTATAAGATGTTCTTTAATTATAGTTTACCTACAGGGGTGCAAGTTTTAAGTTCTTCTTATGGATTAGAAAAGGCGAGTGATGGTTATTTCGGGGTGGTCTTTGAAAATGTGTTGAATTCATTTGATGGCAAAGTTGATTTAATGGAACTTTTTAGACGAATAAAGGAATATAATGAATTAGATAAACAGGCGATTCAGAAGATTAGTTTGACTAATATTAATCCGTTGTTGGACTGGCAAATATTACGTAGAAACTAGTGCGGAAAGTTTGTGAAATAAGGGCTTGAGGAATTAGGCAAGAGCTTTACTAATTTTAGGACCGTTATAAGTTAAAACTATTTACCAAATCCTCCTTGTTATGCTACGAAACACAATTGCCTTTATGATTCTCGTTTTTTATTTTTCGGGACTCTCTTTTGGTCAAGGTTTTCTTTCAACTATTCAAAGAGAAATAAATTCTATTGAAGCCGATAATAACATGATTCTCTCCAATAAATCATTTAGTGGTTTTTTTGAGATGAAAGGGGCGAGGGAATAGGAAAAGATACTAACGACTAGATGCGAGTGACTAGAATTGCGTATCAGTCCTTGCGAATTGTGCTTCCGAATGGTATTAGGTGGGTGCACGGGGATTAAAGTTCTTCGTTGTTTAAAAAAGCAGCAACATAGCCGGATGAAAATGGTGCTACTTTATATGGGTTGAATAAAAAACCAATACCGTCATTAGTAATGAAGAAATTAGTTGGCATCTCAAAGCAAAATGGAAATTCATTGCGATAATTGATGGTCTTTTTTAATTTAGTAATTACTTTATTGGGTAGGATGGATACTTGATGAGGTTTTAGAATATCATTCAAAATTACTTCTTCACCAGTGTTAACATTGATATTTATAGTATGCTTATTCAGCGATGGGTGCGGCATGTTTTCGCCATCTAAGATATTCCACAAAGACAGAGCGCCAGATGCAGTGTGTATTCCACTTCTGGAATACCATTGATAGCTAATGCCACCATTAATAGCTTCTGCTGCGGCTGTTACGGAGATAGCATTAGGGATGGTGTTATAACATATCGTTTCACTTGATGATTGAATAGTACCTGTTACAAACTCCTCAATCTGCACTATTACTTCAAAGAAGCGCGTATGTGACCATTCGCCATTGCTATTTTTTGTGCGTATCCCAACTAAGTTAAATCCATTTATGAGCAAATTAGGGGGTATAGTTAAGGGAAATACACCCTGCATTGCAGGTTGAGCGAATGCCATATAATCGCCTTGTGCTTCGGCCATTCCAACACCTGGGTCCTCACCGATAAAAAATTCGGCACCAACAATCGGGGCGTTTAATGGATCTACTTTGATGAAAACAATGCTATTGGTATGGCTCCATTCATCATTGTTGTCTTTTACTCTAACATACACCACATGAGGGCCCTCAGATAAGTTCTCCAATTCACTTGGTGATATTTCAATAGCAAAATTCACGTCTGAACTTGGTTCGGTCAATACGATGGTATTTGCCTCTCCAAAATATGGCATTTGATCGATTGAATATTCGATAACAGTCACTGCGCTGGCCGGCTGGTTTTCCTGAACAAGGAAAACACGACTCACAGTGTGGCTCCACAAACCCAAGTTGTTTTTGCATCTCATGAATACAGTATGTATGCCAGGAGAGAGATTAGTGAATGGGATATTGAAGCTCTGGTTTTGCGTGGCGTTGTCAGCCACATCGACGCTGATGGCTTCTCCAAATTCTGCACCTTGATCAATGAAGTATTCAAATTCAGTGACGGTTGTTTGTGCAGAAACGGAGACCGCAAACATCAATGTTATAATTAAGATTGATAGGGTCTTCATAGGATTTAGTTTGAAGATTTAGCTGAAACATTGATGATGAGACCTGAGGATGGAGTCGCAACGCCTGTGGATTGCATTTCATAGATGTAGGGAATAGGACCAACACCGCTTATTGAGTATGGAAAAGCACCTCCAAATGCTCCAACCTGAGTGCCGTCATTGCCGAGGTAGGTAGCAGCCTGGCTGGGGGTTAAAGGAAAGTCTTTGTCGGTGGCAGTCGCAATGTTGCTGCCAACAAAGAGCGCATCATCGCTTGCCGTGACGGGCAATATCTGATTCCCTGTATTGGCTGGAAACTGCGCGACTGTAGTGCCAAGATTATTCGTCACATTTGCATAATTACTTCCATTGATTATTAAATCGTAATTTGTTCCTCTGAGAATATTATTTCTAAAAGATCCTGTATTAATCCTCACAACTGTCTGACCAGAGCCTGTTGGAACAATGGTGTTATTTTCGAAGGCAGTGATGGTCATATAATTTCCATTGGATGTTACGCTGCCTCTGAATATATTGTTTTGTATATAAACGTTCGTCGGTAAACCATCAAAACTTGGTGCTGGTATTATAAGCCCTGCAGTGCCACCATTAAAGTAGTTTCTTCTAACGAATATTCCATTATAGGCAGTTGGTCCGTCATATCCTATATCGACCCCCCCATGAAAGCGACATCTTTCTACTAGAATATTTGAGCCGTTTAAGTCGGTGTAGCCTGAGTTAACATAAATTCCAATTAGTGATACGTTGGAAGAGTTTATTTCAATTCCTGCCACTCTAGTTTCTAATTCATTGGGGTGAATAGGATCATTTTCAATAGGAAAGTAGCCACCACCGATGAGAGTGCAAGGACGTTGAATGTCAATGGAGTTGTAGTCATTTACGCTGGCCTCAACGTGAACTGTATCTCCATCGCTGAATGATGAGTAGTTAAGTGCTTGACTTATCTGTGCAAAAACTGGATTTGCTGAATTCCCACCTAATGATTCGCCGAAACTTCCGTTTTCTGGGTAAGTGGATTGGTTATTTACTCTCCAGATTTTGGCTGAGGCCAAAGATGCTTGAAGAATAATTACTGCGATGAGAATGAAACTTTTTTTCATAGTTTTAGATATTAAAAATTAATTGATTTATTTGATTTGTGACCAAAGAAATGGTGGTTTTTGTTAGCAATTTTCGAATTGGGATAAATCCCGATTATTTGGGATTATCTCCCATAAATACGTCTCATTTTGCGCAAGGCGAGATCCCGACCTTCAAAATCTTTCTTTACCTCGTAGCGTGTATCATCCATGAAATACACATCTTCCGATGATCCTTTGGAGTTGATCCAACGACCATAAATAATCATAGAATTACTGATCCTCACAAAACAATAGGGGAGTTCCTTTTCAATACTATTGAGCGTGGTACGAATAAAATGAACGTTGGCCTTACTCTTTTCAATAATGACGATTTTATTTTTTCCCCACCCTTCGTTATTAGAACTCTTGATTTCTTGTATTTCTGAAAATCGGATCAGTCGCTCTCGTATGTCATAGGTTCCAAATTCTTCTTTAAAGGTGTCTTGCGACTTTTTCTTGTCATTGTAGTAGTAATAAGGAACGGTTTGAACATCTAGAATAATTCCTTGATGCTCTAGACAATCTACTTTTGGTTGGGCCAATAGCTGTTGGACCGTGAACCACAATTCAGCCAGCTTTTCCTTGGTGTTGGCCTTTAAGTAATATCTAAAGTCAGGATATTTTTTGATGCGTTCTAAACTTCCATATTCATTTTTAGATGTAAGAAATACCACCGGAATATTGAACTGTTCCTTTAACCAGATTGCTAGATCGATTTCATCTTTGTTCTTTCCGTTTAATTCAATGTCCAATATTGCGAGATCGGGATCGTGTTTAGCACAGAGTTCAACCGCTAGTTCATAACTATCTACGAATAGGTCTTCATCATCTGGACGAATGACATAAAATTCTTTTTCTATGAAAAATGCTGCGAGTCTACTATAAAACTCGAATACATCTTCTACAATAAGTACTTTTAATTTACTCATAATTTTTTGTTTATGTAGGGAATACTATGATTGCTTTCATTCCGTCTGTTCCAGACATTTCAAGAGTGCCTTTCAAAGTGGATTTTACGGTGTTTTTTATAAATCTTCTTCCGAAAGAGTCGGAGACATTTTCACTAAAACCTTTTCCATTATCGCTATACTCTAGTCGGAACTGCTGTTCCGTCTGGGTGAATTTTATTATTATCTCTCCGTTATCATTACCTGTAAATGCATATTTGAAAGTGTTTGTGGTCAATTCACCTACGACGCGTGCAAGGAGCTTTGCCCTTTTTTCATCAAGTATAATATCGGTATCAATTTTAATATTTACCGGAATACTCAGAGAATACAGCTCTTTAATGGACTGCGTGATTTGATTAAAAAATGGGTACATTGGAACATTTCCAATGGATTTTATTTTATATAAAATTTCATGAAGCTTCTGAATGCTGATAATTCTAGATTGCAGGAAAGTCAAATCAATGTTCATTTGATCTGAAGTTGACTCAATGAGTTGATTGACTAGTTCGAAATTATTGTCTGCTAAGTGGTGCACATCGTCTCGCAGTTCTTTGATAGTTTTGTTATCCCTTCTTAGGCGTCTTAGTACAAATACGAGTCCGACGAGAACGAATATTAATCCAATGGTGATGGCAAGAATGAGGGTATTGTTTCTCTCTTGCAACCGGTTGCGTTCTTCTTGCAGGGCAAGCTGGGTTTCTGTTATCTTGGATTTCCTTTCAATTAACTTTGTCTGGTATTTTTTTCAAGATCCATTAATGAAACACTATATGGCGAGAGTGTTGTATCGGAATCATTAACACGATCATTTATTATTTCACTGTATAAGATTTCCATTGATTTGGTTTTATAGAGTCCATTTAATTTTTTGTAACCTTCATCATCCTCAATGAAACTCATGAGCTCTAAAGTTGATGCGGATACTTTTGGGTTGTTGTTCTTTATATTATTAATTAAAGCTCTCTTAGTTTTTTTGTCATAGTTTTTGGATACTAGAATAGCATAGGCAACAATGCAGCTATCTGCTTTTTTAATATCTCCTTTAGAGTAGTACATTTCCGCTTTTAGCTTTTGAAGTTCTGCCAGTTCTGCCGGTATTACTTCCTTTTCTAGTATTTTTTGTAGATTTTTGAGTTGCGTTTCTGCTTCCTTGTATCTTTTTCTTTTTATATTATATAATGAAAGAAATAGATGAAGGGATTTATCTCCTTGGCGTATGTCAAATTTTTTGATAGCGTCGATTGAGTTTTTTGCAACGTCTTTCGCCTCTTCAAATTTTCCAAGGTACACTAGACAGTTTGCTTTTTGCAAATCGGCTATAGCGATATCAGAGATTTGTGATTTTTCTCTTTTTATTGCTGTGTATTGCTCATTTGCAGCTATAGACGCTTCATAGTTTTGATTATAGAAATGTAAATTGGTTAGTGTTAGAAAATACGAAGCTTGAGCATTTTTGGACATTTGACCAATGGCGTGATCTCTACCCATTTCATCAAGAATTAAAAATGCCTTTTTTACATCTCCTATATTATAGTAGGCTTGCGCTAAATAAGACTGTGCTCGGTGCTTCTTGGAAAGACTTTCCGGAGAGTCATAATAACTAACGCACTTGTTGAGAAGATTCACGGCCTTTTCATTGGAGAAAACATTGACACATAGTGCTCCATATGCATAATAATATCTACCCCAAAAGGCTTTGTCTGCTAGGTTTTTGTAAAATATTGGAATGGCTTCAAATTCTTTTATGGCCTCTGATTCACGTGATGCGTCTGCGAGGTTAGTGGCCAGTGTAGCCCAGCAGTTTAGTATAAGAGTTGTGTCACCAACTTGTCTCGCATGTTTTAAAGCCTCTTTATCACTGGAGATGACGTTGTTATAATCTCTAAACGCTTGGAATTTTTTCGATTGCACAAGGAAGTTTACTGCCTTCTTTCTATTATTAGTCGAGTTTTCGGCCATTGACTTTATTTCATCAGCAAAGCGAATGGTATTCACGAGGTCATGAGGTACGACTTTATTAAAGATGTCAATTGCCTTGAGCCATTTTAGTGAGTCTGAACTAATTTTTTCATATTCCTGGATAAGTTCATAATTTGTTTGAGAGAAACAGTTGTGATTTGTGATGGTCGCAACGATTAAAAGGAGTATTTCAAAGATAATTTTTTTGAATCGAATGATATGAATAAAATACTTCTCAAAAGTCATTAGTTTCATCATAAGGCGATAATTCGGTTTGGAGTTTAGTAGTACTAAGGTATTTATTTTTCTATTAAACATTATCTGTTGGGACAAATATGGTCGTGCTGTGGTAGTCCTTTGTTATTTCGGGATAAACTTCTAAAATCCGTGATAATTCAGAATTTTAATTGGAACGAAATGTGAAAATCATTTAAAATAATGAAAATCAATAGTGTATGTTTTTGTATATGGAGATTATCCCAAAATTCGCGGGGCTATCCCAATTTGAAAGTGTTATTCAGAAATGGGTGAATGTTTGTCCCATCAAATAAAAATAAAACACCATGAAAACAACAATTTCAAAACTCAGAGTAACAATTATCCTCGCATCATTGATATTCAGCTTTTCTAACAGATTAATAGCTCAGGTCGATGTTTATAGCGCGTTTTATGCTTCTGTTAAAATCTTAGGAGAAAATGGCCAATATGAATGTTCGCAATTTGGTTATGACTCATTGACAATAGTTTGCAAAGACTTTTCTTATGAGAGACCTTATGATGATATGAAAGCTGTTGCCACGGTTAGATTTTCCTTGGACAAAGGCTTGAGTATGGAGCTATCAGATGTGAAAATGTATTATATTCCTTCTGACACATGGGGAGCTGCAAAAATAGGAAAACACGAAAAGGCTTTAATGGCTGAATTGATCAGTAAGATTGAAGAAGAATCCAAGTACTATTCTAATACGGAGTTGTTTTCTATGCTGACAGATGGCAACGCACATTTCGAGCTGAAGGCGGAGATTACTCTTTTAAATCTTGTTTATGAAGGAGTGGAGGTCGTTCACACCTGTGTCAAGGTTAGAGCTATTGAAATTGAGAATGGCCTGATTATCACTTGGCTGCTAACGACCAATGGAGATGGTTTATTAATAAAATTGGAAGAAGAATTTGGTAAATCGAGAGGGTTGAAGCTTGATGAACAGTATTGTTTATCTCTCAACATTACGAAAGTTTGTATGAGTAGTTATGCCATCATCGCTTCTGCTTCGTTCGATGAATTCGAAGATCAGATATTATACACCCTATGCACTCCCCCAAGATAATCCCCCATTATTCTATTATGTAGCTGGAAGCTCGCATTTGCTGGGTAGATTGTATTTAATACATCACTCGCTGTTTTGGGATAGATAAATGTGCCCTCTTCTAGTCCTGCGCCCGGGTTGGATTTGCTGTAATAGAACGTAAAATTTGAAAAGTTCTCAGGTCATGAATCAGTGACCTCAGCTCGTTAGTTCATACGCTTCTTTTTGCATTTACTTTTGGATATGTCAAATCTATACATCTGTTCTCGTACAATCTCTGGAATGAAAATATGTTCCGCGGATGCTGAATATCATAATCGAATCCTTCTTTATACTTTAAAAATTCTATTGACATGTTAGGTTTGATGGCATTCGTTCGCTGAGTTAAGTCAAAGTATTCATCTTGAATTTCCACATCGCTGTAGACAACATCGATATAGTTGTAGTTTGGTTTATTGTCCCAAGATGTTACTCCAGCACAAACATTGAAGTTTGTTTGGCGTTGGCCTTCGATGCTTTGCCTTTAATTTGTTAACTCATATTCTCAACTTTATTACTCACGCGCCATGTCTTCAGCTATGGAACCGATTTTCCAAGGGGCTGTGTTTTCTTGGCCTTCGGAATTAAAGTCATGACTATAATTGAACGTACCGTCAAGATGATAGTCTACTGCATGCACATATTCATGAATTAGCGTGTTTACTACGTCTTTATGATTCTTCAATGGATCTTTATATCGATTTAGCTTGGATGTATTGACAGAGATCTTTTCTAAGGTCTTAGCGTTGGCTGTCCCTAGAGGATTCCAATAAGATCTTATCTGAATTTCTCCTTGAAAGGTTTGAATCTCTCGGCTTATCTGAGCTACACTATAATTTGTAGAATCAAAGGAGGAGACAGAACGGATATTCTTATAAAACGTAGAGTCATTAAGTAGGCGATTTGCCTCTTTGACTGCTTTAGACAGAACTGTTTTTTTACCCTTGTAAACTATTCGATTTGTTTGTGCTTGAATGGTAGATACCAAGAGAAAACTAATAATTAGTAGGAAGAGCTGGAAGGTTAGTTTTTTATTCATTGTTTTGTGATTTTATTCCATATATTTTAGATTGACTAATTTGCTTTGATAGAATTCACTGGAAGATCAGCTCTTTCAGGGTTTCTAAACATACCCAGACCCAATCCAAATCTTATAAATGAAATGGATTGCTGAAAATACACATTATAGATGTCACTGCCGTAATATCCTGCTTGAAGAAATAATGAAGTAGTTGAACCTGCTATGCGTAAATGGGTGGTTAATGTCAAACCAAATCGCTCTTGATCCAAATATCCAATATTCTTTAAATCGGTTACAGGTCCTCTTTTCCAGTCTCTGTTCGTTATGTAGGAAAACTCGGCAATAAATCGAAAACGCTCTATGAAGCGGGGTCTTTGTACTGTATACCATTCATTGTCGTGTTTGACTAAATCGCTCGCACACTTCCCGAAAATGTCACTGAACTTAATATTGATTCGGTCGGTACCATAAATATAAGACTGAACTTGACCACCGTCTGCACTATTATAGAGCTCTGAGGTGGTAGCAAGGAAGAAAAGTGGTCGTTCAAAACTAAGATAAAGACTCCGTTCATGAAAGACATTGTAGAATGCAAGGTGATCACTTTTTATCTTATGAATGAAATCTCCCAAGTGATTGGATAATTTGGATTTTCGGCATTTAAAAATCATTCCGAGACCTACTTCCCAATGAAGGTTGATTCCAAAATCTCCATCGTACCTATTGAAGTATCCTGGTTGAGAAGGTAGGTTAATTGTTCCCAAAGAGTCGATTTGAGGATTTGGGTTTTGTCCGTTCGAGTGATGAAATGCTCGAACCCTTAGGTAAAAGTTTGTATTATTATTTTCATTGAAAAGTTTTGGTGCAGAGTACTTTGAGCCGTTTAAGGTGAAATAGATTGAAGCACCTGGCATATAACTAGGCGTTCGAACTGGACTTGATAAGTCTCCCTTCGAGGAATCATTACGAAATATGCGCACTCTAAAAAAGGGTTCTAAATGAATAACAAATCGACCAAACCATTTACCTCCGATAGGGGCTACGGTTCGGAGATCTGCATTAAGCAAAAATGGTTTCTTTTGCCATTCTCGTGGACTCACGTAAGTAAGGTCTTGAGTTGAAAATGTTGAAGGAATAGAATGAGTATTAATTTTTTCAAAAAAATAAAGATTTGATTTTCGATTGATAAATTTACTCGACCCATTACAATTTCGTAAGTAACTCTGTTCAATTTTTGTGTTGCAACAATCATCGCTGTATATCACATAAGGCAGCGAATCCGAGGAATTTGACTGAGCTATACAATTGTAAACGCTGTATAGTGTATAGATAGAGAAAAGTAACCAGTGTTTCATATTCGTGAATTAGAATTCTCTTATTTTGAAAACAATACTTGTCCCAATATTGAACGCAAAACCCTCCAGGTCGGTGCCGCTTACATTTAATTCAGATTTCATATTCTGTCTTAGATCTGCGAAGAAGATCACATTTTTATATCCTAGAGTTATTTTCGCTCCTGCTGAATAGATTTGAGATCCATTTGGTTCGGTATTGTTAGTTTTCAATGTAGAATAAAAGGTTTGAGCATCTTCATTTGGAATATTAAAAATGTTCAGATAGGGCATGAGTCCAATCATCATTACTTTACTTTGGTCGCTCCTGTTGATATGAAAGTACTCGAAACGTAACCCTAGGTTATAGTTGATTACAGTAAACTTACTTTCGTCAATTGTGTTTTCGATCAGTATTGTAGAGTCACTCAATGTTGAACTCTTTGTAGTGGCTAAATTGAACTTAACGTTTCTAAGAGAAAATTCAGCAGTAGGTGAAAGTCGAAAGAAGTCAAACATGGAACTGTTGTCTTTGAATATAAAAGGTCGCCAAGAGATGGAGGCCATGAAACCAGCGCTTCCAGCTTCGGGAAACTGAAGATTGTTGATGCTTATAGAATCTTTCGAAATACTTTCTGGCTGAATACCGATGGGGTTATATGCAGCTCCAAAAAGTAATTTGGGATGAAATGCCGCAAGCATTTGAAAACTACCATTGGTAGCAAAGTTATCTGCGCTTTCGCTTGTAGCGATGGCGGAACTCGCAAAGAAGTGAATTCGATTAGGACTCTCGAGATCATAAGCCTCCTTGTTTTTATCATCAACAGCAATGTTTACAAAAGCATCTTGATCGTTACCCGTAAGATGAATTGGTGCGGATTGCTGGGCGATTGAAGTAGCGCTGTTGGAAATAATAATTGCAAAAGCAATTGCGCAAAAAAAAGAGTAGCGTAACATAGTAGTGGTTTTGGTTTAGTGCATCCCAACTTTTGATTGGGTATAGGCTAAGTTAATCAATTTTTCGCTAGGATATGACGGGTTGTTTTTTTCTTGATTTTTTCTATGTATGTAATTAATAGTTTATCCATAGGGATGTGAAGCTACATCCCAGAAATATTGGGGAGGTCACGCATTCCGCTAAACACGCACTTCGCTCAGTGCGTTGTCATTTTATATGGGAGTGTTTTTGTAGAATTGACGGAAGACATTCTCGAATAAAGGATAAAAAAAAGCGATCCGTTTATGGATCGCTTTTTATTGAATCATAGTTCTATTGAATCGTATTGACTATACCAACATCGATACCGGATTCTCCAAGTATCGTTTCACGTCTTGAAGAAATGCGGCTCCTGAAGCTCCGTCTACAACGCGGTGATCGCATGAAAGGGTCACTTTCATCACATTTCCTGCAACCACATTGCCACCTTTGATGACAGGAGTTTGCTTGATCGCTCCTACCGCCAAAATGCAAGCGTCTGGAGGATTGATAATGGCTGTAAACTCTTCAATACCGAACATCCCCAAGTTGGAGATGGTAAAGGTGTTTCCTTCCCAATCTGAAGGCTGTAATTTCTTTGTCTTTGCTTTTTCTGCAAAAACTTTTACTTCACTTCCTATTTGTGCAAAGCCTTTGCTATCGGCAAAACGAACTACTGGAACCAATAACCCTTCATCAACGGCTACGGCTACACCTATATGAATGTGTTGATTGTAGCGTATGGTATCGCCTCTCCAAGATGCATTGATTTTAGGATGTTTGCGAAGAGCCATGGCACATGCTTTAATGACCATGTCGTTGAATGAAATTTTCACATCACCGTTGGCATTGATACCGGCGCGGGCTGCTATGGCTCCGTCCATATCTATTTCCATGGTAAGATAGAAATGAGGCGCACTGAATTTACTTTCCGCAAGGCGACGCGCAATTGTCTTTCTCATCTGAGAAACACTTTCCTCGGTATATGATTCTACTCCTGGGGCTGCTGCAAAGAATACAGGAGCTGCACCCGACTTCGCTGCGGGCGTGAAGGTTTCAATGTCTCTTTTTACAATTCTTCCGCCATCACCAGAACCAGCAACCAAGGCAATATCAATTCCTTTGTCCTCTGCAATTTTCTTAGCCAAGGGAGAAGCCTTCACACGTCCATTACCTGAAGGCATCACAGGGGCACTCACCGCTACTGGAGCAGCTACAGGTGCCGGTTGAGCAGCCGCAACTGTTTCTTTCGGGGCCGCAACAACTGGTGCCGCCGCTGGAGCTGGAGCATCGCCACCTGCTAGAAGTGCACTGATATCTTCACCTTCCTTTCCAAGAATTGCAAGCACTGAATCAACTGGTGCCGATTTCCCTTTTTCTACACCAATGTGCAAAAGCACACCATCTTCATACGACTCAAATTCCATCGTGGCTTTGTCCGTCTCGATCTCTGCGAGAAGTTCACCAGATTTTACTTTATCACCCACTTTCTTGTGCCATACGGCAACGGTACCATCTGTCATGGTATCGCTCAACTTCGGCATGCGAATAATGTTCGCCATTTTTTATTTCGTTTTTTATATTATATCGTATTCTCGAGTAACAATTCACTACTCACTAGTCTCTAGTCACTAGTCACTAGTCTCTAGTCTCTAGTCACTAGTCTCTAGTCACTAGTCACTAGTCACTAGTCTCTAGTCTCTAGTCACTAACATACGGATAATCCTGCTGGACATATACGTCCTTATAAATTTCATCCGCAGCGGGTAGAGGAGATTCTTCTGCAAATTTTACACTTTCTTCTACAATGTGTTTGATGTCTGCTTCTACCGCTTCGATTTCATCTTCCGTCATCCATTTGTTTTCGCGAATCACGCGCAACACATGTTCGATAGGATCTTTTTGTTGGTATTCAGCAACTTCTTCTTTAGTGCGGTACTTTTGAGGATCAGACATGCTATGCCCCTTGTATCTGTATGTTTGTATATCCAATAAAGTTGGACCTTCTCCGCTGCGAGCGCGTGCTGCTGCGCGAGCAATAGCCTCTGCCACAGCTTCTGGACTCATTCCGTCAACACTTTCACTTGGCATTTCGAAAGACAATCCTAGTTTGCTAAGGTCAGTGACGTTGGATGTTCTTTCTACGCTCGTTCCCATGGCATATTGGTTGTTTTCAATAATGAAGATAACAGGTAATTTCCATGTCATTGCCATGTTGAATGTTTCAAACAACGCGCCTTGGCGAGCAGCTCCATCTCCGAAAAACGTAACGGTTACATGATCTTCTCCTCGGTATTTATCTGCAAATGCAATTCCAGCTCCCATTGGAATTTGAGCTCCTACGATACCATGTCCACCAAAAAGATTTCTCTCTTTATCAAACATGTGCATAGATCCTCCTTTTCCTTTCGATGTGCCAGTGGCCTTGCCATACAATTCTGCCATTACCAACTTCGGATCTGTGCCCATCACCAATGGATGTGCGTGATCTCTATAGGCGGTGATGACGCGATCGGTTGGTCGAATGGCTTCCATCATTCCTGAAAGAACAGCCTCTTGACCAATGTAAAGGTGACAGAATCCACCAAATTTTTGTTGAATATAAAGTTGTCCGCATTTTTCCTCAAACTTGCGCATGAGAAGCATTTCACGATGCCAACGTATATAGGTCTCTTTAGAAAATCCTTGCGTTGTTTTTGAAGCAGATTTGTTTTCTGCTTTCTTCTTGCCTGCAATTTCTGTTGCCATATTCATCTATGTGTGGTCGCAAATATAAGTGTTGGGTGCTTAATCAGCATCATCTTATCTAGATAAGTGTAAGTAGTACACTTTCTAATTTAACGTATTTTAAACCAATCGATTAAATTGTTTTAAGAAGCGCACATCGTTTTCGAAATACATTCTAAGGTCATCGATTTGATAGCGAAGCATGGTGATGCGTTCGATTCCCATTCCAAATGCAAAGCCACTGTACTTCAGTGGATCTATGCCTGAAGCTTGAAGAACATTGGGGTCTACCATTCCGCAACCAAGGATTTCCAGCCAACCTGTTCCTTTGGTAATCCGGTAGTCGGCTTCTGAATTTAATCCCCAATACACATCCATTTCTGCGCTCGGTTCGGTGAATGGAAAATAGGATGGGCGAAGACGAATTTTAGCCTTGCCAAAAAACTCCTTCGCAAAATAGAGCAAGGTCTGCTTCATGTCTGCGAAAGATACCCCTTCATCAATGTACAACCCTTCGATTTGATGAAACTGACAATGCGCTCTGGAGCTAATGGCTTCATTTCTAAATACTCTTCCTGGCATCACAATTCTCAAAGGAGGTTGAGAATTTTCCATGGCGCGCACTTGCACACTGCTGGTATGGGTTCGAAGCACCATGTCTGGATTTTTCTCAATAAAGAAAGTATCTTGCATGTCTCTTGCTGGGTGCTCCGGTGGAAAATTGAGTCCAGAGAAAACGTGCCAATCGTCTTCGATCTCCGGCCCGTCTTCTACTGTAAATCCTATACGGGAGAAAATATCTAGGATTTCTTTTCTTACTTGAGAAAGAGGGTGGCGCGTACCCACTTCACCTGCTCCAGCTGGGCGAGTGAGATCCAATCCAGAAAGAGGAGAGGAGGCGTGGTTATCATTGCCAGCGCTCAATGATTCGATCTTTGCCTGAACTGCAGTTTTAAGCTTATTCAACTCTTGCCCCATGATCTTTTTTTGATCATTGGGAATGGTCTTGAATTCTTCGAAAAGATCATTGAGTAATCCTTTTCTGCCAGCAAATTTGATTCTGAATTGCTCGATGGCTGCCTCATCTGTGGCATCAAAAGCTTCAACTTCCCCTAGGTATGCGTTGATTTTGTCCTGCATTACTTCAAAATTTCCATGGTCATTTTCACATCCGTTTGAGGTCGATCTCCAGGAAAGGTGGGTTGAGCGTTTATTTTGTCAATGATATCCAAACCAGAGATGACTTCTCCAAATACGGTGTAATCCATATCCAATGAGGGAGTTCCTCCAGTGGTTTTATACGCATTGCGCTGTTCTGGAGTGAAAGCAAAAGATGGATTTTTTCTTTGAATGTATGCCTGGTATTGGTCCAATTGAGCGTCGTTCAGCAGTCCGCCTTGTACGAAATAAAATTGGCTACCGCTGGATGCTTTAGTAGGGTTTACCATGTCGCCTTGGCGAGCCGCGGCGAGTGCTCCTTTTTTATGAAGCAAAGCGGCATTGAATTCAGCAGGAATGGTATATCCAGGTCCGCCTACTCCGAGCTGCGCTCCAGGAGCAGCATTGCGGCTATTTGGATCACCACCTTGTATCATGAATCCTTTGATGCAGCGGTGGAAAAGAAGATCGTTATAAAAGCCATCGTTGACTAGTTTCACGAAATTGTCGCGGTGTTGCGGTGTTTCGTTGTAAAGTTCCACGATCATTTCTCCCAATGATGTGGTGATTTTGATTCTCACTCTATTGTTCACGTTTGGTGGTAAATTATATTTTATTGAAGGATCTATTGCGGGGGGCGGGGGTGGAGGTAAGGTCTCTTCGGCTAGGGTTATTTCCTTTTTTGCAGAGTCGGAAGTAGCCTTTTTAGACTTACACCCGGTGGTGCCGACAAAGGAAATCAGCCCCAAACAACCAAGTAATATGAATAAAAGTCTTTTCATTGGATAAATTTTATTTTCTTTGTAACGCTCTTCCTGTTTTAACGTATAAAACGGGATGCGAAATTAAGCAAACCAATCATGACAACTACCAAAGGAATTAAGCTCTTTTCAACCGCCTTCATCATTGCAGGGGCCATTGCTATTTCAGGATGTAAAAAAGATGAAAAGACTATAGCGACTGTTCTTGTTCTGGATACCGACGGAAGACCAGTTCCAGGAGCCAGTGTTAGACTTTTCGGTGAACCCAGTGAACCATGTACTGAATGCACTCCTCGATTTGACACTACTCAAACATCCAATGGTACTGGTAAGGTAACCTTTGACTTCAGCGATTTTTATAAGGCGGGTCAAGCAGGCTTCGCGGTATTAAACATTGAAGCCAACAAGGGAAGTCTTGAAGGATCTGGTATCATCAAGATAGAGGAGATGGAAACCACGGAAGAAAGTGTAACACTCGAATAAAGAGTATATGAAGAATAAAAAACCGGTCGATAGACCGGTTTTTTTTGTTTACAAAAAATGCTGATCGATGAGATCAGCATTCATTATTTTCGTCGGGATGACAGGACTTGAACCTGCGACCACACGCCCCCCAGACGTGTACTCTACCAACTGAGCTACATCCCGAAATGGAGGCGCAAAAATAATCAGAACCACCAATTATCCAAGGAAATTACTCAGCAGCTCCCTTTCTCATCAAACTAAAAGTCACAGGCATTATAAAGCTACTTTCTACGGGCAAACCGTTTCGAGTTGCGGGTGTCCATGTCGGCATTGTGGAAACAAATCGCAAAGCTTCGTCATCTAAGAGATAGTGCACACCGTCAGTTACTTCGGGCTGACGAACATCTCCCGACGCATCTATTAAGAAAGTGACATAAACTGTGCCTTCAATTCCGCGCTCTCTGGCTTCAACAGGGTAAAGCAAACTATCATCTACCATTTTTTGAAGTGCTGCCATTCCTCCAGGGAATTTAGCTGAACCAGTAGTGCGATTGGTTTTTTTGAAGTTCTCATCAGCATACAAACGGTCTGGCTTGGTGCTTCCGTCATAACTCCAGCGCTTCCAGGTTCCTACTTTGTATCCATTTCTATATTTTCCTTCTGATTCAACTACACCGTTGGCATAGAAGTACTTAAAATCTCCATTTTCTAACTGCAGGCCTTTGTCTTTGTAAGAACCAGTCATCATTAATTCTCCAGTACGATAATTAATGGTAACATTGTGAACCGAATCGTTGACGGAAGATACCTTGCGAATGAACTTTGAAGTGAGGCTATCCTTCACTAAGTTGAGCTGTGGATCCAAATAGTCCACTCTCTCCTGACCGAAAGCCGCCACTGACAAGAAACTTACTGCTATAGTTAATAGGCAGCTGGTTAATTTTAATTTCATATAATTAGAATAGAACAACCGTTAGGTAATTTGCGCCGCTAATTTAACACTAGTTAGACGATTCGGCAATACAAGGGTTGTTCCATTTTTTTGAACATTTGCATAAAGTTAATATATGGATTACGTATTTGAGAAAACATGGCAAGACACCATGAAGATGATTGAGGAGCGCTTTGGTGAAAAGCTGGATTATTCTGCCATCATATTTTTAATAGGTCTACAAGAGCTCGGAAAAGACTATCAAACCTATAAAAAGGACCAGAAACTAGAAATCATGCACATCGGAGTGTGCAGCCTGTTGGCTCCCTATGGGTATTACACTTTTGAAGGAAGAGACGAGGAGGGATGGCCGCATTTCAGCAGAACAGAATCGCTGCCTTCTTTGAATCCTAACGAACAGGAACTATTGATGAAAAGAGCCATTGTGGATTATTTTTCCCCACAATAGCTCTTTTTGAAAAACTTTAAACAGGAATGCTAGAGGTTTCTTCCTCTTTATATTTCATGATCTGTTCCAATGCATCGGGAATAACATCGGAGCAAATGGTAATAAATGCACCAGGTGATGCATTTTTAATGGCATATTCTATGGCTTGAGCCTCTTTAGGTATGACGGTTACAATTTTATCTGGGCCAACGGACTTGATTCCTTCAGTCATAAGATCAATAATCTCTTGTTCTGTGCGTCCTCTTAAGTTCTTGTCCTGACGAATGATTATTTCGTCAAACATTCCTGCTGCCACGCGGCCGAGATTGCGGATATCATCGTCTCTTCGATCTCCAACTCCTGCAATAATTCCCACTTTGGGGGACGCATCTACCTTGGACAGGAAATCACTTATGGCCATGAAACCATGTGCATTGTGCGCGTAGTCTACCATCACCGTGAAGTTTTTGAAATGAAACATATTCATTCTTCCAGGTGTCTGCACGGGGCTTGGAATAAAGGTTTCCAAAGCCATTTTCATGTCTTCTATTTTGAAGTTGCGAATAAAGCCGGCCAATAAGCAAGGAAGAATATTGGAAATATTGAACATGGCTCTTCCTCCATATGTCAAGGGAATATTACTCGCTTTGTCTACTCGTATCTTCCAAGTTCCTTTGCAAATGGTCACAAAACCATTTTCATAGATGGCAGCCAATCCACCTTTCTTCACGTGTTCTTGGATGATCGGATTGTTTTCATCTAATGAGAAATAGGCAACATTACACTTCACTTCCTTGGCCATGGCAGCAGTGTATTTATTGTCCGCATTGAGAATGGCATAGCCTCCAGGGAAAACACTTTCAGGAACAACGCTCTTGACGCGTGCCAATTGATCCAAGGTGTCAATGTCTTGCAAACCCAAATGATCTTCGGCTATATTGGTTACAATGGCAATATCGCAGTTGTGAAATCCGAGGCCTGCTCTGAGAATTCCTCCACGCGCGCACTCCAATACTGCGAAATCTACAGTTGGATCTTTTAGCACAAACTCTGTAGAAATCGGTCCTGTGCAATCCCCTTTCATCATCAACCTATTTTGAATATAGATTCCATCGGTGGTAGTGTAGCCTACTTTGTGTCCCATTTGTTTCACAATGTGAGCCATCAAACGAGTCGTTGTGGTTTTACCATTGGTTCCGGATACAGCGATAATAGGTATGCGTGCGCTGGTGCCAGGCGGATACAACATATCGATCACGGGCTCTGCTACGTTACGTGGCAAGCCTTCTGTGGGTTCAATGTGCATTCTAAATCCGGGCGCGGCATTTACTTCTAGAATGGCTCCTCCGTTTTCAGAAACTGGGGTGCTCAGGTCGGGTGCCATGATGTCTATTCCGCAAATATCTAATCCGACGATACGCGCAATGCGCTCGCACATAAAGATATTGTCTGGATGAACCATATCGGTAACATCGGTGGCTGTGCCTCCTGTGCTGAGATTTGCAGTTGGCTTTAAGAAAACTTCTACTCCCTTGGCAGGAATACTCTCTAGAGTAAGTCCTTCTCTGGTGAGCATTTCCATGAGAAAATCATCAATGGAAATCTGCGTTAAAACTTTTTCATGCCCATAACCTCTTCGAGGGTCTTGATTGGTGATTTCAATCAATTCTTTGATGGTGTGTTTACCATCTCCCATTACTGCGGCTGGTTTGCGAATGGCTGCTGCAACAAATTTATAATTGATGACGAGCACTCGATGATCTAAACCGGTGATAAACTTTTCCACGATAACTCCTCGGGAGTATTTTTTAGCCGCTTGCAATCCTGTTACAGCTCCTTCCCAGTCGGTAATATTGGTGGTAGCTCCTTTGCCGTGATTGCCATCTACAGGTTTGGTTACAATCGGGTACTTTACACTGTCGATAGCATCTTTTAGACCTTCTTCTGTATAGACGATTCGTCCTTTTGGTACTGGAATTTCAGCGGCACCCAAAAGATTTTTTGTCTCTTCTTTATCACAAGCGATATCTACTGCAATACTTCCTGTCGTGCTTGCAATCGTTGCTCTTATGCGTCGCTGATTTACTCCATAACCCAACTGCACCAGGGAATGCTTATTGAGTCGAATGTATGGAATACCTCTCGCTGCTGCTTCTTCAACAATACAACCTGTTGAAGGACCCAGGCGCTCATCTTCTCTTATTTCTCTTAAGCTTTGTATGTCCGCAGCAAGGTCGTATGGTTTGCCTTCTATCAATGCTTCAGCAATGCGCACGGATGCCTTGGCGGCATAAATCCCTGCCTTTTCCTCCATGTAAGCAAACACTACATTGTAGACCCCTGAACGTGATGTTTCTCTAGTACGTCCAAAGCCACATTGCATGCCTGCAAGTGTTTGTATTTCCAAGGCGATGTGTTCAATGACATGACCCATCCAGGTTCCGTCTTTTACTCTTGAGAAAAAGCCACCCGGAGCCCCTACACTGCATCGATGGCTGTACATGGAAGGAAACATCGCTTCAAGTCTTTCAGAAAATCCAGGGATTTTGTTGGTCGGCTTCTGCTCCAAATCTTCGAGGTCGAGCTTCATCTGAATGACTTTATGTCTTCTAATGGACCAATAGTTCGGTCCTTTCATCACTTTTATGTCAAGAATTTTCATAGTTGTGGTAAAGGTTGTTCTATTAGCGTCGAATATATGAATTATCCACCAAAATTGTTAATCCTGTGAATCATTTAGGGGGAAAAACCTTGGATTATTGACCTATTTTTGCGCCTCACATAAAATCAAACCATCGTGGAACATCCAACAGGTAAGCTTATTGCCATCGGGGGGGCGGAAGACAAAGGAACCGAGAATGAAGGCTATTATTCGGCGCATAGCAATCTTCATTTTTTTGAACTAGGAATTCTTAAAAGAGTCGTTCAAGAAATGGGTGGACCCAATGTGCGAATCGAAGTAATAACAACGGCCTCAAGCATCCCTTTCGAAGTGGCGGAAAATTATGTCGCTGCTTTCCATAAAATAGGTTGCACCAATGTGGGGGTCATGAATATTCGAAACAGAGAAGAGGCAAAAGACAAAGACTATGAAGCAAGAATTGCATCTTGTGATGGTGTCATGTTTAGTGGAGGGGACCAACTTCGGTTGACAACGATCTTCGGAGGTACAAAGTTTTTGGAAATCGTTCATGATCGATATCGAAATGATAAATTGGTTATCGCGGGAACCTCTGCTGGAGCAATGGCGATGAGCAATACTATGATTTATCAAGGAAGAAGTGATCTTGCCCATTTGAAAGGAGAAGTAAAAATTACCACGGGTCTCGCATTCATGCCGAATGTAATCATTGATTCACACTTCGATAAACGAGGGAGATTTAATCGCTTGGCGCAAGCAGTAGCGAGCAATCCTTCGTGCACAGGAATTGGATTGGGGGAGGATACAGGTGTGATAGTAACGGGTTCGCATAAAATAGAAGTCATTGGAAGCGGTGCAACTGTTATCATTGACGGCAAGGACATACGACATTCTAACATCACTGAGGTGGGAATGGGTACACCTATTTCTGTCGAAAACCTGCGCGTGCATGTGTTGGTCCACGGCAATCTATACGATATCAAGGAAAGCAGTTTCTCTCCAGGCGAAGTAATCGCAGAAAAACAATCATGAGAACATTTTCCATAGCCATACACGGAGGAGCTGGAACCATCACACGCTCTTTGATGTCATCTGAAAAAGAAAAACTTTACAGAGAGGCATTGACCTATGCTTTGAATCAAGGAGAAGAAATACTAAGAAAGAACGGTACAGCGCTGGATGCTGTCACAGCAGCGGTGGTCGCATTGGAGAATAATCCACTTTTCAATGCAGGAAAAGGTGCTGTGTTTACCAACACTGGCAAGCATGAAATGGATGCGGCCATCATGAGGGGAGATACTCTGGAGGCGGGAGCTGTGGCGGGGATTTCTGCAGTAAAGAATCCCATTCTTCTCGCAAAAGAGATCATGCAGTTTTCTGGACATGTTTTTCTAGCAGGAAATCAAGCGGAGGATTTTGCCAGAAGCAGAGGCTTAGCTTTTGAAACGCCGGAATACTTTCATGATGAATTCCGTTTCGGTCAGTGGATGTCTGTGAAGGATGAAGAGGGCTATCAATTGGATCATACGGATGAAAAAAAATTTGGAACAGTTGGAGCGGTAGCCAAAGACGCATTTGGAAATCTTGCAGCAGCTACTTCTACAGGAGGAATGACCAATAAAAGGTGGGGAAGGATTGGCGATAGCCCAGTTATCGGTGCTGGAACTTATGCCAACAATGAATCTTGTGCCATCTCGTGCACTGGACATGGCGAGTTTTTTATTCGCGCGGTGGTGGCTTACGATATTCACTGTTTAATGGTTTACAAAGGACTCAGTCTTCAGCAAGCATGCGAGCTTGTAGTGAATGATAAACTGGTGAAAATGGGAGGAGAGGGTGGACTTATTGCGGTCGATCACCTCGGTAACATTGCGCTCCCATTTAATAGCGAAGGGATGTACAGAGGTTTTGCTACCCCAGAAGAATCAATTATTGAGATTTATAAATAACGAAGATGAAGATTTCATATCAATGGCTTAGGGATTATATCAAAGCAGATATTTCGGTAGAAAAAATTGGAGAAATTCTCACTTCCATTGGGCTGGAAGTGGAAGCAATTGAAGAAGTAGAAACCATTAAAGGCGGTTTGAAGGGAGTGGTAGTTGGCGAAGTACTCACGTGTGAGAAGCACCCTGATGCTGATCGACTTAAAGTAACTACCGTAAATCTTGGTGGAGAAAGCCCATCACAAATTGTTTGCGGAGCACCCAATGTAGCTGCAGGTCAGAAAGTACTAGTGGCTACTGTGGGATCGACGTTATATCCCAATGGTGGTGAAGAATCTTTGGTGATTAAGAAAAGCAAAATACGCGGTGTTGAATCTTTGGGGATGATTTGTGCAGAAGATGAACTTGGTTTAGGAAAAAGTCATGACGGTATTTTGATATTGGATAACGATGCTATACCTGGCACTCCAGCGGCAGAGTTCCTGAATGTGAAGAGTGATTTTTGCCTGGAAATTGGCTTAACTCCAAATCGCACGGATGCGTTTTCTCACTTCGGTGTAGCGCGTGATTTATATGCAGCGCTAAGAAACATGCATGGATTGGAAAAAATCGATGCAACCTTGATACAGCCGAATGTTCATTCGGTTTCTGGTAAAGGTGAAAATAAAGTGAATGTCATGGCCCCAGATGGCGCGCCAAGATATGCGGGTGTGCTGCTTGATAATGTTAAAGTAGGTCCTTCACCAGATTGGCTTGCAAATCGATTGACTACTATCGGTTTGAGACCAATCAACAACGTGGTGGACATCACCAATTATGTTCAACATGAATTAGGGCAGCCTCTTCATGCATTTGATGCGGATAAAATTGCGGGCAATCAAGTAGTGGTAAGATACGCGTTGGAGGGGGAAAAATTTGTAACCTTGGATAGTGTCGAACGTGAGTTGCATCCGGAGGATTTAATGATTTGCGACGCAGAAAAACCAATGTGTATTGCAGGCGTTTTTGGTGGAGCTGCAAGCGGTGTGTCGGACGAAACAACCCGTGTTTTTATTGAGTCCGCCTATTTCAATCCTGTAGTGGTTAGAAAAACTGCTCGCCGACATGGATTGCATACAGATGCTTCGTTTCGATTCGAGCGAGGAGTAGACCCTCAAATAACGATGCATGCGCTTTATCGCTGTGTGTCTCTGTTGAAAGAGTGCGCTGGTGCGAATGTCGCCTCGGAAGTAGTCGATGTCTATCCGGAGAAAATAGCGCCTGTGAGTGTCACCTTGTCTCTGACTTACGCCAATCAGTTGATTGGACAAGTAATTCCGAAGGAAACGGTGCGGAGCATTCTTCAAGATTTGGAAATAGAAGTTGTTTCCGACAATGGCGATGAACTGAATCTTACAGTTCCTAATTATCGTGCGGATGTTATTAGACCTGCAGATGTAGTGGAAGAGATCCTGCGCATATACGGCTTTAATAATATTGATTTTCCAAAAGGTTTAAAAGCCTCAATGAGCGCTGCGCCGAAACCGGATGCAGAGAAGATAACCAATGCTATAGCGGACTATCTCGTATCAAGAGGTTTCCATGAAATGATGGGAATGTCTTTGACAAAAACCAAGTACACCGGATACTCGCAAGAAATGACATTGAATGATACAACTTCTGTTGCGCTGCTCAATCCCTTGAGTCAAGACTTGGGAGTTATGCGTCAATCTCTTCTCTGGGGAGGTTTAGAAAGCATCGAGTATAATCGCAATCACAAGAATCCGGATTTAAAATTATTTGAATTTGGAAAAGTATATCACAAGGGAGAAGGCAAGTACCAAGAGCGATATGTGCTTGCGTTATTTTTAACAGGTAGAGCACAACCAGAGTCTTGGAACAACTCCTCTTCTGAAGTTAGCTTCTATGATTTGAAAGCGAATGTAGAAGGGATATTGAACTCCTTGGGTATTTCTGAACATCAAGTCAATGCAGCCAATACGGATATCTTTTCAGATGGATTAAGTTTTTCTTCAAGAAATAAAATCATTGCGAGGCTTGGCTTCGTGAAAGATACACTCTTGAAGAAGTTTGATATCAAGTCGAATGTATTGTATGCAGAGTTGGAGTGGGAACTATTGCTTTCGATGTTGCCCAAGAATTCTATACAATACAAGCCAACGGATAAATTTCCGAGAGTAAGAAGGGACTTGAGTTTGCTTCTGAATAAATCAGTTTCTTTTCAGGAAATTGAGAAGGTTTCTTTTGAAACAGAAAAGAAACTACTACGTGAAGTAGGTTTGTTCGATGTTTATGAAGGAAAGAATTTGGAAGAAGGTAAAAAGTCTTACGCCATTAGCTTTGTTTTGCAAGACAGCACCAAGACCATGACCGACCAGCAAGTGGAAGGCATCATGAGTAAATTGACGACTGCTTTAGATGAAAAGCTGGGGGCGAAAGTGCGTTCCTAATTAGAAGGCTGCAATTAGAAGTTTCAGGGGCTTCCAGGAAAGGTCAAACATTCCTGCAATGGCTTCATTGGTGAGTATTCCATTGTACATGTAAACTCCATTTTGAAAACCTTCTTGGTGCTTTACCAAGTTCGCAATACCGCCTTCTTCTCCAATAGTCAAAAGAATGGGCGCGAATATATTGGAGAGGGCATAAGAGGCTGTGCGCGATACACGTGATGCAATGTTTGGAACGCAATAATGGATAACTCCATGTTCTTTAAAAACGGGCTTGTCATGTGTAGTCACACGCGAAGTTTCGAAGCAACCGCCTTGGTCTATACTGATATCCACGATCACGCTACCATATTTCATGTTGCTGACCATGTCTTCCGATACAAGAATGGGAGTACGGCTTTTGGGGGTATGTATCGCACCGATAGCCACATCTGCTGTCATCAATGCTGTGGCAAGTTCGCGCGGTTGAACGGTTGAAGTCCACAAGCGCGTACCCAGATCATTTTGGATCCGGCGGAGTCGATAAATGCTGTTATCAAAAATTTTGACGCTGGCGCCAAGACCCAGTGCAGCGCGGGCCGCGAATTCTGCAACAGTACCCGCCCCTATGATCACGACCTCTGTGGGTTTTACCCCGGAGATTCCTCCAAACATCAATCCTTGGCCTCCACTATTGTGACTGAGATATTCAGCTGCAATTAACACACTCGTATTGCCTGCAATTTCTCCCATAGCTCTAACTACAGGAAAAATGCCTGTTTCGTCTTTGATAAAGTCCCAGGCCACCGCGGTTATTTTTTTTGCAGAAAGCATTTTGAAATGCTCGCTCTTTTGAATAGGCAGATGAATCGCTGAGATAAGTGTTTGCTTTCCAGGCATCATGGCAATCTCCTGTTCGCTTGGAGGTGCCACTTTCATGATCAAGTCAGCTTTGAATACCTCTTCAGGGCTGTAGACAATTTTTGCACCAGCTTCCGAATAATCGTGATCCTGGAAATTCGAATCCTTTCCAGCATTGGTTTCGATGATCACTTCATGGCCGTTGGCCACCAAAAGTGCAACACTTTCTGGTACCAGGGCCACTCGTCGTTCATGGAATGAAGTTTCTCTTGGAATACCGATTACAAGATGAAAATTGCGTATTGAGATGGCCAACAACTCTTCTTGTGGCATCAGAGCAGCTTCTTTAGCAAGGGTTCTGATGGACTCTTTTTTAATATCCATAAAGCAGGCTTATTCGGATTTCGAAAGTAAGAAAATAAAGTATAAATTCGCCGCTCATACTAACTGTTTTTAAACACATGGCATCTCAAGATAAAAACCAACCTAGCTCAGCCCTTTTGTGGCTGATCATACCTGCAGCAGTTTTTGTTACGCTGTTGTTCGTGAACGCAAACCATAAGGCCGCTCCAAACAAGCCTCATCTTGATGGCGCGATGCCTATTAAGGAAAAGAAAGAAATGAAAATGGAAGAGGCCATCGATACCAAAGTGGACTCTACTGCGCACGCAGATACTACCCATAGCGAAGGTCACTAAAAAGTGAAACTTCTCCCCAACGGTGTTTCTTCGATATAGATTTTTATGGCGGTTGAATCGACCAACGGTTCGATCAGTTGCGGCCATTCTATAAAAATATATGCCTCTTGATGGAGGTAGTCTTCAAGGCCAATGTCCATGGCTTCTTGAAGGCTTTTTAAACGATACAGGTCAAAGTGCAATACTTTGACCTTTTCTTTGGACTCATATTCATTTACGATTCCAAAAGTAGGACTGGAAGTTTCAGTGATGCCCAATAGCTCGCATACGGCCTTGACGAATGTTGTTTTGCCAGCACCCATTTCACCCTCCAATAAAAAAATTGTAGGCTTAGGATACGCGGTCAAAAAGGTTTGAGCAACCATAGGAAGCTCGGCCAATGCTGAAATTGATATTGTCCTCATTTACTTCACCGATAAAACTGCAAACGGAATTAATACTTCCTCCATAGAAATTCCTCCGTGCTGAAAAGTATTGGAGTAGAAATTCACAAAGTGATTGTAATTGTTCGGATAGACAAAGAAATCATTGTTTTGTGCGAAGATATAGGCCGTGCTTACATTCGTTTTCGGAAGAAATCCATCCGCAGGATTGCGAAGTTCGAAAACCTCTTTTGGGTTGTAGTTCAAATTTTTTCCTGCTTTGTATCGCAGGTTAGCATTGGTGTTACGGTCTCCAACCACTTTAACTGGATTATCCACTCGAATAGTTCCGTGATCGGTCGTTATGATAAGTTTACATCCGCTTTCAGCAATTTTTCTCAGAATATCTAATAAGGGAGAGTGATCAAACCAAGAGGATGTTAAACTTCTGTACGCGGGTTCATCATCTGCAAGCTCTTTTATCACTTCCATTTCAGTGCGCGCATGGGAAAGCATGTCCACAAAATTGTAGACTATTACATTGAGTTTATTGTTGAGCAAATTAGAAAACTGATCAGAGAGCTTCTTGCCCTGTTGCAGCTGAGTAATTTTATTGTAACTCCATTTTATATCCAAGCCCAGGCGCTTGAGCTGAGTCGCAAAAAGTTCTTCCTCGTGCAAGTTTTTTCCGCCCTCTTCATCTTCGTTTTTCCAAAGTTGGGGGTGCAAGCGTTCAATCTCACTGGGCATTAATCCTGCGAAAAGAGCATTGCGAGCATAGTGCGTTGCAGTGGGTAAAATACTGTAGAAAATATCCTCTTTATCAACACGGAAGTACTCTTTTAACTTGGGAGAAATAACCTTCCACTGATCGAATCTTAGATTATCAATTACTACTAGAAATATTGATTTTTCTGTACTTTCTTTTAGAATGGGCGCCACTTTGTTTTTAATCAGTGTATGAGACATCACTGGGCCAGAAGAGGACTTAAGCCATTGCACGTAGTTGTTTTTAAGAAACTTTCCAAACTGTTCGTTGGCTTCCATTCGTTGGGTGCGGAAAATTTCATTCATTCCTTCATCGCTGGTACTCTGAAGCTCCATGCTCCAATGGACCAATTTCTTATAGAATTCTGACCATTCTTCGTGATCCATCCTATCTCCGAGGCGGATGGAAATTTCACGGAATTCTTGTCGATAATCACTGGTCGTTTTTTCACTTACTAGTCTTTTCTCATCAAGATTCTTTTTTATCGTCAAAAGAATTTGATTCGGATTCACGGGCTTTATAAGGTAATCCGCGATCTTGGAACCGATAGCGTCTTCCATGATGCTTTCCTCTTCGCTTTTGGTAATCATTACTACCGGAAGAGTAGGATCGATATTCTTAAGTTCTGGCAATACCTGCAAACCGCTTAGTCCAGGCATATTTTCATCAAGAAAAACGATATCAAAGAATTCTTCTTTCACCTTGTCAATGGCATCGCGACCATTGTTGACTGTGGTGAGGTGATATCCTTTCTGTTCAAGAAAAATAATGTGCGGTTTTAATAGATCTATCTCATCATCCGCCCAAAGGATCTTCTCGTTTGCCATAATTTGGTTTTGTGTGTAAAGCTAAGAAGCTCAACCGAATTTCCGCTGTATTATTGCATCATGAGTGGCAGTAAGGAGAAAACAACTTCCAACAAGCGAAAAATCGTGAATGACCCGGTGTACGGATTCGTCACGTTTCGCCATGATTTGCTTTTGGATTTGGTGGATCATCCCTATTTTCAACGGTTGCGTCGAATTGCGCAATTGGGCTTATCTTACTTGGTCTATCCCGGTGCTGTTCATAATAGATTTCAACATGCCATCGGAGCAATGCACTTGATGCAATCAGCAATCGAGGAAATCCGGTATAAGGGGCACGCGATCTCTCCTGAAGAAGAATTTGGTTGTTTGTGCGCAATTCTATTTCATGACATAGGACATGGTCCTTTTAGTCATGCACTTGAACACAGTATTGTACATGAAGTGAAGCATGAAGAAATCTCAAGTCTGCTCATGCATAGTCTCAATCGCGAATACGGAGGAAAGTTTGATCTGGCTATTCAGATTTTCAATGATCAATATCACAAGCGCTTTTTACATCAACTAGTAAGTAGTCAGTTGGATATGGATCGACTGGATTATCTGGCGAGAGATAGTTTTTTTAGTGGAGTGGTGGAAGGTCAAGTGGGTAGTGAAAGAATACTGAAAATGTTGGATGTGGTGAATGATGAGTTGGTGATGGAGGAAAAGGGTATTTATAGTATTGAGAAGTTTATTGTAGCTCGACGATTTATGTATTGGCAGGTTTATCTGCATAAAACGGTGTTAAGTGCTGAATTTATGCTGGTAAATGTTCTCAAAAGAGCGAAAGCATTGGCAGAAAAAGGGGTTACACTTTTTGCCTCGCCTTCTCTGCACTTTTTCCTTTATAATAAAATCACTAGGGTCGATTTTGATGAGAATTCAGAAGCATTAGATCATTTCATTCGATTGGATGATTTTGATATCATGGGTGCAATCAAGGTTTGGTGCCATCATGAGGATTTTGTCTTGAGCGAATTGAGTAAGGGATTAGTTAATAGAAACCTCTTCAAAATTGAAATGTCCAGAACTCCATTTAGTGACGAGTATTTTAATCAAAAGGTGAAGGAGATTGCCTTGGAGTGTGGCTTGAGTAGGGAAGAGGCGAACTATTTTGTTATAAGAGATCGAGTGTTTAACCGTGCCTACAACGTGGCATCAGACGTAATCAAAGTGAAGTTGAAAGACGGAAGTGTTGTGGATGCCGCGTCAGCAAGCGATCATCTCAACTTAAAAGCACTTTCTAATTCTGTAGAAAAATATTTTATCGCCTATCGGCGATAGCCTAAATCGAAATTTCTTCTCCTTCTTTGTCGAAGAAATGATATTCCAGAAACTCAGAGGAGGAAGAAGGTTCAACAGAAATTTTCATTCCGTATTTCTTTTTCCACTTTTTGAGAATATTGGTGAAGAAACCTTTTGTTAAGTATGCTTCGACCATTGGATGCACTGCCAATTTGATTTCCTTGTGAGAACCTTCTTCGCTCAAAAAACGAACTCCATTCTCTAGCTCATCTGTAAACAACACGGAGGCTTGAACCACCCCTTTGCCGTCGCAGCTAGGGCATTTTTCCGTGGTGATTACTTTGGTAACAGGCTTGACACGTTCTCTAGTAATTTCTACAACTCCGAACTTTGAAGGAGGCAGAACATTGTGTTTGGCTTTGTCTTCAGACATGAATGTCTTGATAGCGTCATGGAGTTTCTTCTGATTGTCGCGATTTTGCATATCAATAAAATCGATACAAATGATGCCACCCATGTCGCGAAGACGAAGAAGACGGGCTATTTCTCTAGCACATTCTACATTGGTCTGAAGAGCGTTTTCTTCTTGATCTTTAACAGTGCTATTTTTTCTATTGCCAGAATTCACATCAATGACGTGCATTGCTTCTGTGTGCTCGACAATAAGATAGGCTCCGCTTTTCAGATTTACTTGTTTACCAAATGAAGCTTTAATTTGACGGTGCACGTTAAATGCATCGAAGAGGTCGGTGCTTTTGTGCATTTTGACAATGCCTTCTTGCGTTGGTGCGATCGACTTCATATAGCCTCTCACCAGTGCAGCCACCTGTTCGTCGTTTACGTGAATATTGGTAAACTGATCGGTGAGCAAATCACGTAACACACTGCTTGTCTTATCGATTTCACCGAGAATGCGTTGCGGAGGACGAGCGTTTTTCATCGTCTTAAACATCTCTTCCCAACGTTTTACAAGGTCTTGAAGATCTTGATCCAATTCAGTTACCGATGTTCCCTCAGCCTGAGTGCGAATAATTACTCCCATGTTGGCAGGTCGAATGCTCTGCATGAGTTTTCTCAAACGATCTCTTTCGTTTTCATCGGTGATGCGTGAAGACAAAGAAACCTTATTGGAGAAAGGAACCAACACTAAATAGCGTCCAGCAATAGTGATTTCAGAAGTCAATCGAGGACCCTTTTGTGAGATAGGTTCCTTTGCTACCTGCACAGGAATCACATACCCTTGACCCATTACGTCCTTTATTTTCCCTTCTTTTAAGATATCTTGTTGAAGAGGAAAGTTGAGAAGGTCGGCGGATTTCTGTTCACCACTGATAGTGCGTCGTGTAAAATGGTTGAGTGAAGAAAACTGAGGACCCAGATCCAAATAATGGAGAAATGCGTCTTTATCGTATCCCACGTCTACAAATGCAGCATTAAGGTGAGGAATAAGTTTCCTCACTCGGCCCAAGTAAATATCTCCAACGGCATACTGCTGATTGCGTTGCTCTCTATGCAACTCAATCAACGCTTTGTCGTGCAGCAGGGCGATGTCCACACCAGTGGGTGTAGCATTTATGACTAGTTCTGCATTCAATGAATTAATCGGCTGAATGATTTAGCTCCGATAAAGGAGAATATGAATTACCATCAAAGCAGCAAAGCATGTAGACCAATGGCCAACATGCTCCACAGCTTGTATGAGGAAGTCCAAAGACTATCTAACCTTCTTCTTGTGACGGTTTTTTCTCAAACGCTTCTTTCTTTTGTGCGTAGCCATCTTATGGCGCTTTCTTTTCTTACCGCAAGGCATTGTTCTACGGGTTTAGTTTTGTTTCTATATTATTTATGTACTCTTTAACTCTCTTTACTACGACAGTATCCGAGTTATGTCTTAAAAGTTGCTCGAAGTTTTTCTTCGCTTCCTCATATTGTCCTAATTGCTCTTGAGCTCTTGCCGCAAACAACAAAGCGAAATTGTTAGTGGAGTCAATGGCAATACCTTTTTGAAAGCATTCCAAAGCCTTGTTAACACTGTCCATTTCCATGTACATGGATCCCATATCAATATGGGCAGCCAAGTAATTCGGATTCACAGACAACACTTTGTTGAATCTAGAAACTGCTTTGTCCAGTTGTCCAGATTGAACGGAAAAAACGCCCAACCAATAATTGGCCTCCACGTTCATAGAATCTTTTGATAGAATCTCACGAAGCATGGTTATGCCTTCCATTGGATTAGGTCCATTCACCAACTCAATGGCTTGCATCAGCTTGAGGCTATCTGCATCGATGGGTTGGTCAGCCTTCTCTTTTAATGAAGAAGGAATTTTTGGAAGCAATAAAAAAAGAACGATGAGCCCAAGGCTCACAATCACTAAAAACGCAAGTCCAGATTTCTTAGACATGCTCAGCCACTTTCACTTTCTCCTTCACAGAGTCAACGAACTCCTTCGCTGGCTTGAACGCAGGCACATAGTGCGCTGGGATAGTTACGCTTGTCTTAGCAAGGATATTTCTTCCCAACTTTTCTGCACGCTTCTTCACAATGAAGCTGCCGAATCCACGTAAATAAACGTTTTCTCCATTCTCCATGGAGTTCTTAACTGTTGTCATAAAGCCTTCCACAATCGCCAATACATCTTCTTTGCTGATGCCTGTCTTATTGGAAATCTCTGTTACGATGTCTGCCTTCGTCATCTTGCTGAGGTTTTATCTTTGTTTAATGAATATTCACTAAAATTTGGGGCGGCAAATATAGTGTTTATCCCCGAATTTCAATACATTGTTTTTCCGAGTGTTAGCATTTTTTTTAAAACACCTATGAATTTCTCGAACTCTATCATCCAATGGTATCTAAAACACAAGCGCGATCTGCCTTGGCGAGATACCTTGGATCCCTACAAAATTTGGCTCTCGGAAATTATATTACAACAAACAAGAGTAGAACAGGGGTTGCCCTACTACTTGAAGTTTACAGATGCATTTCCAACGATTACTGATCTTGCTAACGCATCGGAGGACATCGTCCTTAAGCATTGGCAAGGTTTGGGTTACTACAGCAGAGCTAGAAATTTGCATCATAGTGCGCAAACTGTTAGGGATCGTTTTCAAGGTCGTTTTCCCTCTAGTTATTCTGAAATAATATCTTTGAAAGGGGTGGGAGAATATACAGCCGCAGCGATTGCTTCTTTTTCCTACAATTTGCCGCATGCAGTAGTAGATGGAAATGTTATCCGTGTTATCTCTCGGGTATTTGGAGTATTGGACCCTGTGGATTCAATGTTTGGACTCGGAGAGGTAAAATCGATCGCTGCTAGGGAATTGGACCTTGAGCGTCCAGCGCTTCACAACCAGGCGATCATGGAATTTGGGGCTTTGCAATGCGTGCCAGTGAATCCAAATTGTAGAGACTGCCCACTTTCAGGCGTGTGCTATGCAAAAAAAATGGAGGTGGTTAAGGAGATACCTCTGAAATCGAAGAAGACGGCAGTAAAAAATTTATTTTTATACTATGCCGTAGTCAAGTATAAAAATGGTCTCTTTGTTAAAAGACGAGACAGTGAAGGAATCTGGAAGGGACTATATGATTTTCCCGTCCTAGAAAGCGAAACTCCTATCCTAGAGGAGCAAGTTCTCTCTTTCTTCAATAAAGAATATGCACTCTCAAATCAGGCTGTTCTAACTGACATATCTCCAGCATACCGTCACTTATTGAGCCATAGGAAAATAGAAGCTCGTTTTTTTAGATTTGAAGTGAATAATATTCCATCCTTTTCGCTGGATAAAGCCAATTGGTTTTCGGTTGATAAAATCTTGGAAAAGGGCGTGCCTCGATTGATTGAACGTTACTTTGAAGCCATAAATTTGTATAAATAATTAGAATACCGCATAAACGGATAAAGAGAGAGGTTTTGAAGATAGATTTGCAGTGTTAAACTAATAATTAACCAAAAAAAATAACAACATGGCTAGTGTAAACAAAGTCATCCTTATCGGTAATCTAGGTAAGGATCCAGAGGTAAAAACCTTCGATAACGGCGGTATGATTGCGTCATTTAGAATTGCGACCACAGAAAGATGGAAGGATAAGAATTCAGGGGAAATGAAAGAACAAACGGATTGGCACAACATTACTGTTCGCCGCGCTGGTTTGGCAAAAGTGGTTCAAGACTATTTGAAAAAAGGAATGAGTGTATACTTGGAAGGACGACTGAGAAATCGTTCGTGGGAACAAAACGGAGAAACGAAGTACATTACTGAAGTGGACATTGATGAGTTGACCATCCTCACTCCACGAAGCCAAAATGCTGGTCAGAGTTCTGGTAGCAACAGCACAAGCGAAAATACCCAACCCATGAATCGCACCATGCCGGAAGCTCCCGTTTCAGTGGAACCTCAGGAAGATGACCTTCCGTTTTAATTGTTGCTAACTAACACTTATCGATTTGGATATTCCCCTTTCGATTTTAGATATTCATCTTCTTAGCATTTGGAGCAGCGCGGGTCCTCTATTACTCGTGCTGCTTTTGCTTTTGTGCAGCGCCTTAATCAGTGGTAGCGAAGTCGCACTGTTCTCTCTCAACCCCTCGCAACGTGCGGAGTTGAAAGAATCAAAAGATCGTGGCTCTAAAGCCATCTTGGAATTACTGGAGGAACCCGATAAAGAAACAGGACCAAAAAGATTGTTGGCCACAATCTTAATCACCAACAATGCCATCAATATTGCGATTGTCTTAGTTGCCACGGAAATAGCCGCTATGTGGTTTCCGTCGGAGCAATATCCAGATTGGGTGAAAACATTGATTGATGTCGTAGCTATCACTTTTATTCTGGTGTTGTTTGGAGAAGTAATCCCCAAAGTTTATGCTACAGGAAACAACATGCGCAACGCACGATTCATGGCGGTACCTTTGATCTGGATTCAAAAAATATTTTCTCCCCTGACATTTATTTTGATGAAAACTTCGGGATTTCTGGAGGGGAAGCTAAAAAATAGAGCCTCTAGTCATATCACGGTGGATGATCTTGGACACGCACTAGAACTAACCCAAAGCGATAATCTGAGCGATGAGGAGAACAAAATATTAGAGGGAATTGTAACCTTTGGCGCAAAGGAAGTAGGGCAGGTGATGACGCCGCGTACGGATATTGCATACCTCTGGGAAGATGACGCTTTCGAGGAGGTGATGACTAAGATTCTGGATAAAGGCTATAGCCGTTGGCCAGTATTCAAAAACTCTCCTGATGAGATTGCAGGTTTCGTTTTTGTAAAAGATCTACTTCCACATATAGAAAGTCAAACTTTCCATTGGCAAAGCATCATCAAGCAGCCGTTTTTCGTTCCAGAAAATAAGAAAATTGATGATTTACTCCAAGAATTTCAAAAACAGAAAATTCACTTGGCAATAGTTGTGGATGAATACGGGGGGACACAAGGGCTTATTACGCTCGAAGATATCTTAGAAGAAATCGTTGGGAACATTAACGATGAATTTGATGATGAAGAATTACACTATTCAAAATTAGATGAAAGTACATACATCTTTGAAGGAAAAATCTTGTTGGTGGATGTAAGCAAAATTCTTGACTTGGATCGAGAGTTTTTTGAAGCAGCAAAGGGAGACAGCACTACCTTGGCAGGATTTCTTCTCGAACAAAGTGGTCGCATTTTGGAAAAGGGAGATGAGATCAAATACAATGGAGTTTCTTTTTCTGTAGAGGCAGCCGACATAAGAAAAATCAAGAGGGTTAAAGTAAAATTATCTTAAGAATGCGGTCAACGGTTTTATTGTTAGTCATAGTGATATTCTTGCTGGCGTGCTCATCGCCTCCTATTCCCAAGCCATCCGGATACTTCCGTATTGATCTCCCTCAAAAGGCATATACCACCTTCGAATCAAGCTGTAACTTTTCTATGGAAGTGCCAAAGTATTCTAAAGTGAATGTTTTTAAGGATCGCACGGGAAGTGATTCCTGTTGGTTTAACGTAGATTTTCCCCGTTTCAATGCTTCCGTTTATTGTACTTATTTTACAGTAAATAAGGATGTCAATGAATTGGTGAAGGAGGCGTACCAGTTTGCCGCGAAACATGAACTGAAGGCCACGGCGCTCAAAAGAACTCCTATAGATCAACCGCAAAACAATGTGTACGGAATTTTTTACGACATAGAGGGTGAAGCGGCATCGCAGGTACAGTTTTTCGTCACAGATAGTACCGCTAATTTTTTAAGAGGAAGTCTTTATTTTAACAACCGACCGAATCCAGATTCAATTGCTCCAGTTTTGGATTTTGTAAGAGAAGATTTATTGAAAATGGCCAATTCGGTGAAATGGAATATTAGCGCGACACAGCACGAATGATCATGACGGCCAAGCAAACAAGGAATAAAAGAATAGATATCTTGTTAATACCATGCATGAATCGCAAGTTGATGTCTACTTTCTCTCGTTTGAATAGGTTAACAGGATTTAAATAGTAAAGGATCTTTTTTAACAGCATATCTTTTTCTTTAGACAAATATAACCACTAGAAGGCTTTAATTGTTGTGAGGATTCTACTATTAGATAATATCGATAGTTTTACTTTCAATCTGTATCATTATTTGGTGTCAGAGGGGATGATCGTAGATGTTTTTCGCAATTACGAAATTAGCGTGGATAAGGCATTGAGCTATGATGCTATCGTATTATCTCCTGGCCCTGGATTGCCCAAAGACGCTGGCATCATGCCGCAATTATTGGAAAAGTTGCCAATTGAAAAACCAGTGTTGGGAGTTTGCCTAGGGCTTCAAGCTATTGTAGAAAGATTTGGAGGAACGCTGCAAAACCTTCCAGAAGTGTTGCACGGGCGTTCTTCGAATATTTTTCCTACAGCACCTCATAGAGAACTTTTTGATGAGTTGGAGTTTCCGCTACAAGTGGGACACTATCACAGTTGGGCGGCAAAAGACCCAGGTAAAGAACTGATAGTAACTTCGGAAAGCGAGAAAGGTTGGATCATGTCCGTAAAACATAAATTGAGGCCCATTCATGCAGTGCAGTTTCATCCTGAAAGTGTACTCACCCCGAATGGCAACAAAATGATTCAAAATTGGATTAATTCATTGAATAGAATATGAAAAAAGTAATTGAAACGCCACAGGCTCCAGCGCCTATAGGGCCGTATAGCCAGGCAATTGAGATCAACGGAATGGTATTTACCAGCGGTCAAATTGCAATAAATCCGAAGTCAGGGGATTACATTCCCTTGGCGGTGGAGGAAGAGGCCAAAATGGTCATGCAAAATCTTCAAGCAGTACTAAACGCGGCGGGTGCATCTTTTGAGCATGTGGTGAAAACATCCATTTTTCTCAAGGATATGGGTGATTTCGCCAAAGTGAATGAAGTATATGCTACTTATTTCTCCTCGCAATTTCCTGCACGCGAAACAGTGCAAGTATCGGTTTTGCCAAAGGATGCCAAAGTAGAAATAAGCATGATCGCCGTAAAGTGATAACGCTTATTTTTGTAGACATGAAGTGGATGAGAATTGCCGTGATAGTTGCGGTAGGAATGGTGTTTACGTCATTTCTAGCGCCTACCTATCAAATCGCAGTATTGAAGTATAAAGGAGGTGGAGATTATTATGCAAATCCAACATCGGTTCCTAATCTGGTTGGTTTTGTAAATAAGAATCTCAACATGAACATTGACTCTAATGTTCCTTTCGCGGATGTTGGAAGTCCTGAGTTAGCCAATTATCCTTTCGTGCATATGACGGGGCATGGCAATGTTGTTTTCTCTTCTTCCGATGCCTCCAATCTCCGGGCTTATCTCATGGGGGGTGGCTTTTTGCATATCAGTGATAACTACGGAATGGATAAATTCATCCGTAAGGAAATGAAGAAAGTCTTTCCTGAGTTAGACTTTGTTGAACTGCCATTTTCTCATCCCATTTACCATCAAACCTATGATTTTCCGAACGGTCTTCCCAAAATTCATGAACATGAAGGCAAAGCTCCTCAAGGATTAGCCTTGATTTACGAGGGCAGAGTAGTTTGTTTTTATGATTTTGAATGCGATCTCGGTGATGGCTGGGAAGATTATGAAGTACACAAAAACTCTGAAGAGACTCGAACGAAAGCGTTGAAGATGGGAGCAAATATTCTTCAGTATGCTTTGATGGGAGCCGCTAAATGAAGTGGTCGCCTTCTCAATTAAAAGAACTGCTGGATGAGGAAGCTGAACGTTATGAACGTTTTGGCTTTATTGAATCAGATCCCATCTCCATTCCTCATTTTTTTTCTAAGAAAGAAGACATTGAGGTTGCTGCCTTTCTTGCAGCGACCATTTCTTGGGGCAACAGAAAGAGCATTATCGCAAATGCATCGAAATGGATGAATTGGATGGATCATCAACCGCATGACTTTGTCTTAAATCATTCCAAGAGAGAATTGATGCGATTGAAGAAGTTTGTCCACCGAACATTTAATGGGGATGACGCTATGTTCTTTGTTAAAGGTTTGCAACATCTTTACCTGAATCACGGGGGCTTGGAAGGATCGTTTAGTAGGCATTTCAAGAAAGGCGATATAAGGACTTCAATCATTGGCTTTAGAGAAGATTTTTTTGAAATACCTCATCCCGTGCGCACGACTAAACATGTCTCAAATCCTGAAACGGGTTCTTCTTCGAAAAGAATAAATATGTTTTTGAGATGGATGGTTCGTCCTGGTACCAAAGGAGTTGATTTTGGATTGTGGAATGCGATTCCAACTTCAGCTTTGATGCTTCCTTTGGATGTTCACACGGGCAACGTTGCTCGTGAACTTGGTATACTTCAACGCAATCAGAATGATTGGAAAGCATTAGAAGAAATAATGACTACACTGAGGCTGTTTGATAAGAACGATCCTGTGAAGTATGATTTTGCATTGTTTGGAATGGGGGTCAATAATCGATTTAACGCGACTTCATAAAAAGAAAAGGCTGTCTCAAAAGGTAGGCTTTTTTTGTCAATGGGTAAGATATTAAAGCAACAATTAGAATGGATTGATTCCTACCACTTCACCACCTTCGATGTATACCATCTTCCTCTACCATCATTGCACTGGATAGTGTAAATGCCTGCGGGGAGATACTGGAGGTCTAATTGAAATTGTTGGGTGTGCTTTAATTGGTCTTGACTTACGAGGGCTCCTTGTAAATTGTAAAGGGAAACATTCCAGTTTCCGCTGGTTGGAAACTCGATGGTAGCGTGAGTGGACGCAGGATTGGGATACACGAGTAAATCTTGCTGCTCTTCCCATTCTGT
>JAIXWX010000021.1 GCA_027491075.1 Flavobacteriales bacterium | reverse complement strand
GAGAACTTGTAGAAATCGTTTTTGGCCTTCAGAATAATATCAAACCTATACATTTAATTTCTTGAAAACAAGAGAAAAATGAAAATTAACAGTCGGTTCTAGACCCAAATCGACTTATTTGATATTAAACAGGTTTTTTTGACGACCTTATTTTAACATCTACCATTCTAAATGCGCATTCTAATAAACGAAACTCTACTGTCCAGCATGTAATTTAAAACGACTTCTACAAAATTCTTCTTTTCAACTACACTTTTCTCAGGAGCTTGTGACAACTACTATTTCCTCACCCCTCCCAAATACACTGCATCTACATTATTTCGTCCGAAGTAATATGGAAGCTCTGCCAACTCTTTAATATGGCGGGATAGGATGAAATTCGCTTTTTTACCAGGTGTTATACTTCCTAATTCCTCGCCCATTCCCATAGCATAGGCGCCGTTAATCGTCGCAGCGTTGAACGCTTCCTCAGGTGTCAAACCCATATGAATACATGCCAAACTCATCACCAATTGCATGTTGCCACTGGGTGATGATCCAGGATTAAAATCACTGGCCAAAGCCAAGGCATTCCCCTCATCTATTATCCTTCTACCTGGTGTGTAAGGAATCTTAATAAACAAAGAACATCCAGGAAGTGCCACAGGAATCACCTCGGATGTTCTCAATATCGTATAGTCTTCTTCACCCATCACTTCTAAATGATCGACGGTCAGCGATTTCATTCGCGCACTCAAAGCTATGCCTCCAATGGAGTTGAATTGATTCACGTGTACTTTGGAAATCAAACCATGCGCTAGACCAGCACCGAGTATTCGTTCGGTTTCTTCTAAACCAAAGTAATTGGCTTCACAAAACACATCGATATAGTCGGCCAATCCTTCCTTTGCCACAGTAGGAATCATCTTCTGACATATCAAATCTACATAGCCATTTTTGTTATCTTTATACTGAACAGGATAGGCATGCGCTCCTAAGAAGGTAGCCTTGATGCTTACCCGATGACTCTCCTTTAAACGACGAATCACGCGCAGCATTTTCAACTCGGTTTCCAAGGTAAGGCCATAACCACTTTTTATTTCCACGGCTCCAGTTCCCAAAGCAACCAACTCATCTAATCTCTTCATTGCTTCTTGAAAGAGCTGTTCTTCTGATGCCTCTGCCATCTTCGCTGCTGAATTCAAAATACCACCGCCTCTGGCTGCAATTTCTTCATAGCTCATTCCTCTAATTCGATCACTAAATTCTTGCGCTCGCGATGCAGCAAAAACCAAATGGGTGTGGGAGTCACAAAAGGTCGGTAGCACCCAACCGCCTTCGGCATCGAGCACTTCCAAATCACGCCAATCGCTGATTCCAGGCCACTCCTCCATTCTTCCAAAATCTAAAAAGCGACCATCTTCAATGGCCAACCATGCATTTGGAATCATGGAAACATTTCCCATGTCGTTTCCTTTTTTCAAAGGAGGAACTTCATCATAAGCCCCAACCAAACAACCAATATTCTTTACCAGCAATTTCATAGCAACGACAAAGAAAATCGTTTAATCCATACCTGACCTTATCTTTGCTCTAACTTTTCTAACAGGCATGGCAGGAAATAGCTTTGGCACCCTCTTCAAATTGACCACCTTCGGCGAATCTCACGGTCCCGCTATTGGTGGAATTGTAGATGGATGTCCAGCAGGAATAACCCTAGACCTTGTCGCGGTGCAAAAAGAATTGCAGCGAAGAAAACCTGGCCAAAGCGCCATTTCCACGCTCAGGAATGAAGAGGATCAAGTAGAGTTTTTGTCTGGCATTTTTGAAGGCCAGACTACGGGCACTCCTATCGGATTTATCATTAAAAACAAAGATGCTAGAAGCAATGATTACGATGCATTAAAAGAGGTTTATCGCCCTGGTCATGCCGACTTCACCTATTCTGCAAAATATGGAATACGAGATCATCGAGGTGGGGGAAGATCTTCAGCAAGAGAAACAGCTTGTCGGGTCGTAGCAGGAGCTATCGCTAAACAATGGCTCGCACAAAAAGGAATTCAAATCACTGCCTTCGTTTCCCAAGTGCTTCACGTTTCAATGCCCCTAATCGATCAACCGCTTTCTCCCGATAAAATTGAAGCCTCTATTGTTCGATGCCCGAACGAAGCTGTAGCGCAAAAAATGATTGAAATCATCGAAAAAGCACGTGATGAAGGAGATTCACTAGGAGGCGTGATCACCTGCGTATGTTCCGGAATTCAGCCTGGCATCGGCGAACCTGTATTCGATAAACTAAACGCTGTGCTCGCTCATGCAATGTTTAGTATAAATGCTGTAAAAGGTTTTGAGATAGGCGACGGTTTTGCTACAACACTCCGAAAAGGAAGTGAAAACAATGACAGTATACGAAATGGAAAAGAGACCAACCACGATGGAGGAATTCAAGGAGGAATTTCCAATGGTAAAGATGTCTTCTTCCGCGTAGCATTTAAACCCACTTCAACCATCGCCAAGGCTCAAGAAACACACAACGTTCACGGAGAGAAAGTGACTTTGGAGGCCAAAGGAAGACATGACCCCTGTGTACTTCCCCGCGCAGTGCCCATTGTTGAAGCCATGTCAGCCATGGTGCTTATGGATATGATCCTTATTCAAAATAGCACCCAAGCCTAGTTAAGATCTTTTGGTAAAATAGTTTTAGCTATGGATTTTTTCCATAACCATCTTCTCGTTACCTTTACCCTACGTTACAACGCATCATGAAAAAAATTCTCAAATTCTCAGGAATTACTATTGGGGTAATATTCCTTTTACTTCTCATTCTACCATTTGCATTTAAAGGAAAGATTGTCGATGCTGTAAAACAAGCAGCCAATGACAACTTGAATGCAACTGTCCAATTTGATGATGTAAGTCTTTCCCTCATACGAAACTTTCCAAATCTTCGAATATCGATTGAAAACTTTTCCATAACCAATAGTGCTCCTTTCGATAGCGTTCAGTTGGCCAAAATCGAAAGTCTAGAGGCGGTGGTGGATATCAAGAGTGTATTCAGTGATGAAATTCAAATTCGAAAAATTGCCATAAAAAAACCTGTTTTTGACGTTCGCGTTACCGCGGAAGGTATTGCCAACTACGATATCGCCAAGACAGACACTTCAACCACCGTTGAAGAATTGAAGACGGATACAACAGCAAGTAATTTTAAACTCAAATTGAAAGAATATTCCATTGAAGACGGAACGATCAAGTATTATGATCAAAGTATGCCCATGTTGTTAAAGATTTTCGGCTTACAACATCAAGGTTCGGGTGATTTTACCCAAGACAATTTTAAATTTATAACCAACACTCAAAGTGATTCTCTAACTTTTTGGTTCGACAATGTTACCTACATCAACGAGGCTAAAACGGATATTAGGTTGGATTTAGAAATGGATATGAAGAATATGAAATTCACTTTATCCAACAACGAAATTAAGCTCAACGAATTATTACTAGGTGCTCAAGGTTGGATAGCCATGCCAGAAGAGGACATCGATATGGATATTTCGTTTGCCGCTACCAAAACAGACTTCAGAAATCTGCTTTCAATGGTACCACTGGAATTTGCGAAGGACATAAAGGGAGTGGATGCAACCGGAAAAATGGGACTCGACGGATATGTACGCGGCACTTATAACGAAAAAAGTCTGCCTGGTTTTGGGTTAAAAATGTTTGTAGAAAATGGCAGATTCAAATATCCTGACCTCCCCAAAAGCGTGGAGAATATACAAATGAATGCTGCCATCGACGCAGATCTTAATGTGATGGATAAAACAACAATCGATGTACCTAAATTCCACCTAGAAATGGCGGGCAATCCTATAGATATGTCTTTGCTGCTTCGAACGCCCGAGAGTGATCCGTTTATCGATTTCGTTTGCAAAGCTTTTGTCAATTTAGACAATGTTAAAGAATTCATTCCAGTCGAAGAAGGAGATAAAGTGCATGGAACAATCCAAGCAGATGTGGCCTTAAAAGGAAATGTGAGCGCGTTGGAAAAAGAACAATACGATCAATTTTATGCTTCTGGAAAAATAGATATTGCGGATGTACTATTCGAAAGTGACTCGTTGCCCTATGATCTAAACGTAAATACTGCTACCTTCTCATTCAACCCTTCTTCTCTCGACCTTTCTAACTTTAATGCTCAAGTAGGACGTAGCGATCTCGCTGCCAGTGGCAAAATAAATAACTACCTCGCTTATTTCCTTCGCGATTCATTGTTGATGGGTTCATTTAATGTATCAAGTCAGTTGATGGATTTGAATGAGTTCATGACGGAAGAGTCCACGTCTTCTTCAACGACTCCCGCATCCACAGACTCTGCTGCTGTCGCATCCGATTTGGCACCAATTGAGCTACCGGGGAATATCGACTTCAACTTGAATGCTTCTTTCACAAAAATGATTTATGACAAAAATGAAATAACCAATGTCAAAGGCGGTATACAATTAAAAGATAAAATAGCTCGATTGAAAAATCTGACCATGAATGTGCTTGATGGAACCGTTGGAATGAGCGGCACGTACGACGCTCGCAATCTTGCTCTTCCAAGAATGGATTTCGCCTTTGATATAAAAGATATGGATATCAATAAAGCCGCCAACCAATTCAACACCATAAACAAGTTGGCTCCGATTGCCAAATCTTGTAATGGACGATTCAGTACGAAGATGAACATTCAATCTGATTTAGATCAAAAGATGATGCCAGTTCACCCAACCGTAAATGGCATGGGAGCTTTATCCACTAAGGGCGTCACCATTAAAGATTTTCAACCATTAGTAAAACTTGCAGAAAAGATCAATGTAGACAAATTAAAAAACCCAAAAATTACCGATGTCAATGTCAGCTTTAAAATCAAAGATGGCGTAGTCAATGTAGAACCCTTTACAGTAAAAGTAGACGACGTTCCCGCTAAGGTCTATGGAAGTACCACTCTAGATCAAGTAATTGATTACAATGTTGAGATGGATATCCCCTTTGAAAAATTCCCAGGCAACGCTGTCCAACAAGCAGGGAGTTTGCTCAGCGAGATCAATAAAAAAACAGGAACCAATTTAAGTCTGGGAAGTAAAATAAATGTGATAGCTCGAATCACGGGTACAATTACAGACCCTAAGGTTGGTGTTACCAGTAAAGCCTTGGGCAACGATGCTGTAGAAAGTCTAAAAGATCAATTGAAAGAGACAATCAAAGAAGAAATCAAACAACAAGTTACCGATTTAAAAAACGATGCTCTTGAAAAAGCTATTGCTGAAAAAGCCCGTCTCGTAGCTGAGGCCCAGCAACAAGCAGACCGGCTAAAAGAAGAAGCACGATCTGCTGCGCAGAAAGCAAAAGACCAAGCATATAAACTAGCTGAAGACACAGAAAAATCGGCGCGTAACCCTTTAGAAAAGGCGGGGAAAAAATTGGCTGCAGATAAGCTCAGAAAAGAAGCCGACGAAGCTTATAATAAGGCCATCTCGGAAGCGAATAAACGCGCGGATAAACTTGTTCAAGACGCGAACGCAAAAGGGGATCAGTTGATCAACGCCGCTAAGTAGAGAAATGAAAAAGGGTCGCCCAATTGGACGACCCTTTATAAAAAAATCAATAATACTACGATACTTTATTGCGAACCTTTGGACTCGCCGCCATGATTTCTTCATTTGCATACTCCTTGAACTTGTCAAAGTTCGATACAAACTTCTCTGCTAAATCATTGGCTTTGGCGTCATAGGCCGCTTTATCTGACCATGTATTTCTTGGATTCAATATTTCGGCTGGCACATCTGGACACTCCGTTGGCATAGCTAAACCAAACACTTCATGTGTTTCGTAGGATACCTTATCGAGCTTTCCTTCCAAAGCTGCAGTGATCATTGCTCGGGTAAATCGGAGCTTAATGCGCTCACCTACTCCGTAGGCTCCACCACTCCATCCGGTATTGATCATCCATACTTGAGCACCGCTTTCGTCAATTTTCTTTCCCATCATCTCAGCATACTTGGTAGGATGCAGCGGTAAAAATGGTGCGCCAAAGCAAGCACTGAAAGTAGTGGTTGGTTCTGTAACTCCCGCTTCCGTACCAGCCACTTTTGCAGTGTATCCGCTGATGAATTGATACATCGCCTGACCTTTGGTAAGCTTACTAATTGGAGGCAATACGCCGGAAGCATCGCAGGTAAGGAAGAAGATATTTTTTGGAATTCCACCCATGCTAGGCTCCATGATGTTATCAATGTGATGCAAAGGATAGCTTACGCGTGTGTTCTCCGTTTTATCCTTATCGGTATAATCTGGAGTAACGCCGTCGTCTTCAAATCCAATATTTTCCAAAATAGCACCAAATTTTATAGCATCAAAAATCTGTGGCTCTTTATCACGAGTCAGATCAATGGTCTTCGCATAACAACCTCCTTCAAAGTTGAAAACGCTATCGTTGGTCCATCCATGCTCATCATCACCTATAAGTCTTCTATTTGGATCAGATGATAAGGTGGTTTTTCCTGTACCAGATAAACCGAAGAAAACGGCAGTATCACCATGCACTCCGACATTGGCAGAACAATGCATACTCAAAACTCCTTTGTCTTGCGGTAGCACATAGTTCAATACTGTAAAGATTCCTTTCTTAATTTCCCCAGTGTAACCTGTTCCACCTATAATGGCCATTTTCTTGGAGAAATTAATGATTGCGAAATTGTGTTGACGGGTTCCATCAATTGCTGGGTCTGCATGAAAACCAGGAACACATATCACATGCCAATCGGGTTGAATCGTTTCTAATTCTTCTGCACTCGGACGCAAAAACATGTTGTATGCAAACATGTTGCTCCATGGAAATTCCGTCACCACCCGAACGTTCATTCGGTATCGAGGATCAGCACAAACATATGCATCTCTTACATACACTTCTCTGCCCGTAAGGTAGGCCGACATTCTTTCAAAGACACGGTCAAACTTATCGCTGTCGAATGGCACATTAAAATTGCTCCACCATACTGTATTCTCAGTTACAGCATCCTTCACGATAAACTTATCTTTGGGAGAACGACCGGTGAATTCACCAGTATCTACGGCAATCGCACCCGAAGAGGTGAGAACACCTTGTCCTAGCATGATGGTTTCTTCTACCAATTCAGCTGGATGTAAATTCCAATAAGCTGTAGCTACATTTTTCAATCCTAAATAATCCAAGTCTGCATTGGCAGGCTTCTTTCCAATGTGATTCATTTTGTTTTGTTTGGTTCGACTATCATTCAGACGACGTTGCAAAGGTACGAAGAGCGAATACTAAATCATTTAAAAATCATGGACGGCGCTGACGTCTTTGATACCCGAAATTTATTATTTCAATCCATTTTTTTTCAATAACTTATTGAGTTTAATGATGCAAGAGAACTTCATTTCCTACTCGTTCAAAATGTTAAATTCTTCTGCGGGTTATAAGTGTACAAAACACACTTATTGATAAGAAATGAAGGTATTATATTCGCCCAAAAAAAATTTATGCGCATCGTTGAGTGTATTCCTAACATTTCAGAAGGCAGAGACAAAGCGAAGATACAAGCCATAGCTTCAGAAGTGGAGAAAGTTGAAGGCGTAATGCTATTGGATGTAGATCCCGGTGCTTCAACCCACCGCACCGTCATCACCTTTGCGGGAGAACCTGAAAAAGTATTGGAAGCTGCATTTTTGCTTATTAAAAAAGCGCAAGAACTCATAGACATGCGTGTGCACAAAGGCGAACATCCTCGTCAAGGTGCTACGGATGTTTGTCCCTTTGTACCTATTTCAGGGGTGAGTATGGAAGAATGTGTCGACCTTGCACATAAGTTAGGAGAGCGCGTTGGAAAAGAACTTGGAATCCCCGGGTATTTCTATGAATATGCCGCAAAGAAAGAAGAGAGAGCGAATCTCGCGAATTGCAGAAAAGGAGAATATGAAGCTTTAGAAAAAATAACTACAAGCGAATGGAAACCCGATTTCGGTCCATCCGAAGTAAACGAAAGTGTTAAAAAAAGCGGCATCACCACTATTGGAGCACGAGAGTTTTTGGTGGCCTACAATGTGAATTTAAATACGACTTCTACTCGTCGAGCCAACGCGATTGCATTTGATATTCGCGAAGCAGGAAGAGTGATACAAGAAAATGGAAAACAAGTATTGGATGAAAACGGTGAACCCAAGCGAATTCCAGGCACTCTCAAAGCGGTAAAGGGAATTGGTTGGTATATCCAAGAGTATGGCATTGCTCAACTATCCCTCAATCTGACCAATATCCATATCACTCCTGTACACATCGCCTTTGAAGAAGCAGTTAAAAAAGCGGAGGAAAGAGGCATTCGTGTCACAGGTTCTGAATTGGTAGGATTGATTCCAAAGCAAAGTTTATTGGACGCGGCAGATCATTTTCTCAAAAAACAACAACGTTCTTTGGGTATTTCTGAAAAAGAAAAAATCAAAATTGCGGTTAAGTCGCTCGGATTAGATGACCTTGCTCCATTCAAACCAGAGGAAAAGGTAATCGATTACATCATCGATGCAAAGATGAAAAGTATGCATCGATTGATAGATATGAATTTGCGCGCTTTCGCTGATGAAACCGCAAGTGAAAGTCCCGCTCCGGGTGGTGGATCTGTCAGTGCTTACGTTGGTGCTCTTGGAGTTTCTTTGGGAACCATGGTGGCCAATTTATCCTCTCATAAAAGAGGTTGGGACGAACGCTGGGAAGAGTTTTCTTCTTGGGCACAACAGGGAATGAAGATCCAACAAGAATTAATGGAACTGGTAGACGAGGATACGCGCTCATTTAATAAGATCATGGAAGCTTTTGCGCTGCCCAAGAACTCTGATCAAGAAAAGGCTCTAAGAGCAGAAGCCATTGAGTCCGCTTCAAAGTATGCCATGGAAGTTCCCCTAAAAACAGCCATCGTGGCGCTCGCTTCAATGGACATATTGGAGGCGATGGTGGAAAAAGGCAATCCCAACTCGATAACGGATGCTGGCGTTGGAGCATTGTGCGCGCGAACTGCCGTGCTCGGTGCAGTAATGAACGTAAAAATAAATGCAGCGGGAATAAAAGATAAAGCTTTCTGCCAAAAGCTTATTGATCAAGCAGTGAATGCTCAAAAGCAAGCCGAAGAAAAAGAAGCAATCATCAGAGGAAAAGTTGAGAAAGCCATTTCAATGGCTTAACGAACGCTGAACTTGGCCATTCTTTTTTCCTTATCCGTCGTGACACTGAGAATATAATTTCCTGGTGAAAGCTGGCCTACTCTCCATTGAATAGTCAATACCGACCTCGCAACATCTGCTGAAACCATATATTCGTCTTGTTTAACCTCGCGGCCAAGCATATCGTAAATCTTACAATTGGCTTTGCTTTTATCTTGTAACCATTCGGTAGAGATGGTCAATTGATTGGTAGTTGGATTGGGAAAAACGGCTATGAGGTTTTCTGCGAATATCTCGCTCCATTCCTCATTCAACAATTGTAACGCTTTCCACAAGTCGGGAATTCCATACCCCAGAGAGTCCGAAGGATTGGAATAATGATCCGCGCTTTTCTCAATAGCACGAAACACATCCATATTAGTTTTTCTTCCATTGACTGCTTGCATAAGGCACGCAGCTCCTCCCGCCATGATCGGGCTGCTGAAACTGGTTCCATTTCCCGTGCGGATGGTGCTATCCAAGTCTGCGAAAACAGTAGCTTGCCCCATGGCCATTACATTGGGCTTAACATTCCCGTCGGAAGAAGGACCAAATCCCGAAAACCAAGCTCTATTTTCGTTGATGTTGACTGCTCCAACACACAATACACTGTCACCATCTGATGGAGCGGTAATGTATCTCCAAGCCTGATGCCCTCTATTTCCTGCGCTATTCACCACCAATATTCCTTTCGATGCTGCGATGTCACCTGCCATGCTGGCACGAGATACTTCTCCATTCATATCGGCATACGTATAATTCATGGATGCATCGTCAAACTCGCTGTATCCTAAACTTGAGTTGATAATATCCACACCAAGACTATCCGCCAATTCTGCTGCGACTACCCAATTGTCTTCTTCTATTCGGTATTCAGTAGCGACATCCTCTGTTCTAAAAAAATAGTAGTTCGCATCGGGTGCCGTTCCAATAAGACTATCAGGAATCCACGCGGCCATAGTGCTCAGTACATAAGTACCGTGCGTGCTTTCAGTGTAGACATTGGTTCCTCCATTTACAAAATCGCGTGTCATGCGTATTGCATTTCTTTCTCTCAAACGATCAAAAGCAGGTAGAGCATCCGTGTATTCCCAACCGCTGTCCATCATGGCGACATCAATGCCTTCGCCAGTGAATCCCATTTCATGCAACACGTGTGCATTGATCATGCTGACTTGTCGAAACGACGGACCATAGAATTCAACGTACTGTTCTTCCAAGGTTTGTTCTGTGTTCTCTGTTCTTAAATCTGTAAAAGAAAAATTCCATTTGTTTTCCAGCGTCGTTGTACTCGATGGTTGACGCTGGGTCTTTACTTCTACTACGAAAGGAAGCGCATTGATGGATTCAAGAACTTGACTCTCGTTTGCAACGTCTGTAATGACCACAGTGGCCGCATTGAACCACTTGGTAGCATGATGGATGTAGCAGCCCTCAACAGCTTCTAATTGTTGCAAGTAAAAAGGAGATACTGGGAGGTCTTTCCAATCCAGTGGAATTCCCCAACGCATTCTTCTCTCCATGGATTTTTTGGAAAGAAATTGGTGTGGTGCAGAAAGCGAATAAGGTGAATTATTTTTATCAGAGAAAACAACAAAATAGGTCAAAGGCGCCGTCTGAGAATAAACGCTGACCCATAGAAAAGAAAAGAAAAATGTGAAAACAATCTTATTCAACATCCGCTTCATGTGATGCTAAGATACAGATTGAATCCTATTCTTCCCTAGCCTTTTTTGTTTCTTTTAGAACTCCTGACTCGTAAACCTCGATTTTATCAATTTGGCCTTTTTCGGTATAATAGATCACCTCTCCTTCCAGTAGATCGTTCACATAGTCTCCTTGCTTGCGGATTTGCGTGCCTTGCAGTTTTTCTCGATACATAATTCCCAGCTCCATATCCTCCTTTGAACTTGGCACCTGTGCAAATTGCCCGATATCGTACCACTCGGTGAATGGCCCGTCTTTCTTTCCATTGTCATAGGTATATTCTGACTTAGGAATTCCTGAGTCAAAATACTCCTTGAAGGTTCCCTTGTTGTACTTTCTTTTCTTTTCAGTTCCCCGCTCGTAGAGCACAGAAACTTCTAATTCCCCATTTCCATTGTAAAAATGCCATGTGCCGTTTTTTGCCCCTTTCATGAATGCACCTTCGCTTTCCTTGGTTCCATTTTGATTCCAAGACTTGTAAGCGCCATCGAAATCGTCTGCCAAATAAGTACCCTCTCTTTCTTTTTTCCCATTCTCATAGTAATCTACAAATGGTCCATTCTTGACACCCTTAATGTATTCATGAATGCTAACTACTTTTCCTGAAGGATAATAATACTTACATGCACCATGAAGGAGGCTATCCGCGTAGTTTTCCTCTGCCAAAACAACCCCAGATTTAGCATAGAGTTTCCAAAGACCTTCTCGGCATCGTTTATCTTTTCCATCAATTTTTTTCAATTCAAACCGGCCTTCGCTCATGAGCGTTTTTCCGTCGTCATAGTAGTTTTTATTTTCAGTGATCCACTCTCCTTTTATATGATTCATGATGGTCATGATCTCCCCCGTTGGATAGTACCATTCCCAAACCCCTTGAGGTTGACCGTTGAGAAATTGTCCTTTATATAAAAGTGCTTTGGGATTAGAGCTATAAACCCTGACCCAAAGGCCTTGTCTATTTCCCTTTGCATCCACTGCGTTATAGTCTTTTCCGGCCTCCCCCGATGGCCACTCCCAACCTGGTTTTTGTGAAAATACAGCAGTACTCCAAAGCAGGAAACCGCATAAAATCAGCGATTTAAGATTTTTTATCTTTCCAATGATCATTGTCATTATCAGGAATTTAGCAGGTTATTTTTTGCGTCAAACCAACAATTATGCCCGCTGTGAAGTTATTGTGAGAAAAGTGGACTTACAATAGGCGCAACGAAAGTTGTACACTTAAAATTGTAATGTACTTTTGACCATCAAATAAGCACATTTTTTTAAATCAAAAACATGAAAGTAACAGTAGTAGGCGCAGGAAACGTTGGAGCAACATGCGCTGATGTATTGGCTCACCGCGAGATTGCCAATGAGGTAGTACTCGTTGACATCAAGCCTGGATTTGCTGAGGGCAAGGCGTTGGATATTTGGCAAACCTCTCCCATCAATCTCTACGACACCCGCACAGTGGGTTCTACAGACGACTACAGCAAAACCGCGGGATCAGAAGTAGTGGTTATTACCAGTGGTTTACCAAGAAAACCGGGGATGAGCCGCGACGATTTGATCGCTACCAATGCGGGCATTGTGAAGACTGTTACTGAAAATGTGATAAAATATTCGCCAGACGCAAAGATCATTGTAGTGTCCAATCCGTTGGACGTAATGACTTATTGTGCATATCTCACAGCTAAAATCGACAGCAAGCGCGTTTTTGGTATGGCTGGTATTCTGGATACAGCGCGTTACAGAGCTTTCTTAGCTGAAGCGTTGAACTGTTCTCCAAAAGACATTCAGGCAGTATTGATGGGCGGACATGGCGACACCATGGTACCACTTCCTCGCTACACCACCGTTGGAGGAATTCCAGTTACAGAGTTAATTGATGAAGAAAAACTCAATGCCATTGTTGAAAGAACAAAAGTGGGTGGTGGAGAAATTGTAAACCTCCTAGGCACGTCTGCGTGGTATGCACCTGGTGCAGCGGCAGCACAAATGGTAGAAGCCATCGTAAGGGATCAAAAAAGAATCTTCCCTGTTTGTGCATGGCTCAACGGCGAATACGGTTTGAAGGACATCTATTTGGGAGTTCCTGTTAAACTTGGTAAAAATGGTATCGAGCAAATCATCGAGCTTCAACTCACGGAGGCAGAAATGCAATTGGTGCATGGAAGTGCCAAAGCGGTGAAAGAAGTGATGAGCGTATTGGACAACATGAAATTGGTAGGAGCGTAATTTCGTCTAAGTCGCTCTCTTTAAAATAAAAAAATCCCTCTCACCGAAGCGAGAGGGATTTTTTTCTTCTTTATAAAACAAAATTTACTTCGCGTACTTCAATTCATCGACGATGTTCTTTCCTCCCATCAACTTTTCTACTACCCAAAGCACATAACGAATATCGACAACAATGGTGCGCTGCAACTCTGGCTCGTAGGCAATGTCACCTGACATGGCTTCCCAATTGCCATCGAACGCGATGCCAATTAAATTACCGCTGCCATCAATTGTTGGACTTCCACTGTTTCCGCCAGTGATATCGAGATCTGCAATGAAACACACCACCAATTCTCCATTCTTGTTGGCATATCTTCCGAAATCTTTTTTCTCAATCAATTGAGCCAATTTATCTGGAACCACGAACTCGGGATTGCTGTTGTCGCGTTTTTCCATGATTCCGCGCGTAGTGGTGTAGTATGAATATTGCACAGCATCTGCTGCTTGATAATCTTTCACTTGTCCGTATGTAATACGCATGGTGCTATTGGCATCTGGCGCATATTGCTTCTCTGGATTCATTTCACGAAGTCCTTTCACATACAATCTGTATCCTATATCAAACTTCTCCTGTGCGGGATTTGCAAATGTCGCTCTGTACTTATCTATTGCTCCTTTGCCCATCATTACTGCTAGATCTTTGTCATATACTTTTTGATTGGGCTTCGCTAAGAACGCTTCCAATTTTTCTTTAGATACTAAGAAAGAAGAAGCGAACATTTTCTTAATAAATGCATCTACATTTCCTTTAAACTTCTTGTCAATAACATTCATCCACTCAGGGCGATCTGCCAATGGAATATTCGCACGATACAATTTGGTCAATTCACTCAACACATCTTTTTCTGTCGCTTGGTCGTAGTCTCTAAAAAATTCATCCGATGTAGCTTTGAAGCTTTCTAAGATGGCAGCACGTTTTGCTGTATCGGTTTCTTTCATTGCTGCATCAAAAGTTCTGCTAAAACGGAAAGCAAACAGTGTCAAATCCGCACCAATGAGTCCCGCTTCCAATGCATACACATTCGACTTCGCAGTAGCGTCAGTTGCTAAATAATAATCTTTGATCACTTGCAGTGCCTCACCATACTCTTTTTGGCGCGCCTTATCTTTTGATACCCAATCGCTGAAAGCGTTTTCTTGCTTTTGCTTTTTTCCATAGACGTCTAGGCGAGTCAAACCTTTGTTTTGACCAATGAAATACTTCCAATAGTTCGCAGTAGAAGCATACTTCGCTGCATATTTCAATCGCACTGCTGGATCGGCATCCATGTGCTTCTTCATGGTTTTCAATTTCAAATCACGGATCTCGATGGTGGCCGGATTGGTCAAGTCTAAGGCTTGTTTCACACCCCAAGAAGAAAGGAAACGATCGGTAGAGCCGGGATAACCCATGATCATAGCGAAATCGCCCTCTTCTACTCCTTTGATATTCATTGGAAGGAAGTGTTTCGGCTTGTACGGTTGATTGTCTTTGGAATAATCTGCTGGTTGGTTTTGTGCATCGGCATAAATACGAATCATGCTGAAATCGCCTGTATGACGAGGCCACATCCAGTTGTCTGTGTCTCCACCATACTTTCCTACGCTTTCTGGAGGATTTCCCACCAAGCGAATGTCACGATAGGTCTCATAAACGAAAAGATAAAATTCGTTTCCGTAGAAGAAGCTCTTAGCGTCTACATCATACTTGCCTCCTTCTGCCGCTTTCACCTGAAGCTCCATTAATCGCGCCTGGATCATTGCTTGACGATCCGCCTCTCCCATTTCAGCTTTCACATTCTCCAACACTGCCTGGGTAATGTCTTCTACTCGTACAAGGAAGGATATCTCAAAACCTGGAATTGGCAGTTCTTCTGCAAAAGACTTTGCACAAAAACCATTGGTGAGCATGTCGTTTTGAACCGTCGACAAGGACTGAATTGCGTCATAGGCGCAGTGATGATTCGTAAAAATAAGTCCTTTGTCGCTCACTACTTCACCTGTACACTGACCACCATTGAGTCTAACGATGGCGTCTTTCAAAGAAGCATTGTTGATGCTGTATATTTCTTCCGCGGTGAGTTTTAGACCCATACCGGTCATCTCCGCATGTTGCATTCTGTTGAGCAGGCTAACGAGCCACATGCCCTCATTTGCAAATGACATCATTGGGACAAAAAGCACCAATGCGAGCATTAATTTCAATCCTTTTCTCATGATTTAAAAAAACAAATTTTGGTTATTGTTTGGGTTTCCACTTTTGTGCATCGATGTAATCATCGAAGGCTCTGTACAACACTTCCAGTGACTTCGGCGCTTTGACCCTTGCCACCACTTTTTTCTTTTCCCCTTGATCTTTTATAATAATAATCTTAGAAGGAAAATCCATTAGGTTGGGATTGTCGTACAAAGAATCGAAACTAAAGTATTGAATGCTGTCGGCCACTTGTTTGATTTTATGAAGAGAGGCCAAATCGCCGTTTGATTGGTAGGTGCCAATTCGGTCTACAAAATTGCGCCCCTCATAAATAGAATATCCACTGTCGTAAATCGACAATTTAAAAATAGGACATTGTCCGAAACAAGGAGTGCGCTCGAAATAATACAACAATGAATCTCCGTTTAACGACGATGCACTCGAGACGGAGGGTTCTATAGATGCAGTCGATACTTCTGATGCCCGCACCGTTTCTTTTTTCTTCTTACAAGAAAAAAAGAAAATCAAAAGTGCTGCTGTCAAAAGATAACGCATGTTACGATCGTGACTTTTTTGCTTGTTCTAATTTCTTCTTTTGCTCGTTCTGGATTTGCTCCAGTCTTTCTGCAAAGCTTGATTTCTTCTTTGGTTTTTTCTTGTTTGCATCAATCTTCGCGCGAATCGCCGCCTCATCAATGATATAGTTCTTGATGATATACATCTGTCCGATGCTGATCATGTTTGCCGTGAAGTAATACATGCTCAAACCAGAAGGCATGTTGTTGAAGAAAAACAACATCATTACTGTGAAGATATTCATCATCACCATCATGTTAGGCATTCCTGGTTGGGTAATGGTCGGTTGTGAACTCATGGACATGCGGGTATACAAGAACGTACTGGCCGCCATCAACAAGGTAAATCCACTCACGTGATTGCCATAGATGGATGATAAAATCGGAATGTTCTGTGACCAAGAGAAAATGCTATCGTACGCTGCCAAATCATCCGCCCATAGGAAGGACTTTCCTCGCAATACAATTTCTGCAGGGAAAAAGCGGAACATCGCGTACAAAATAGGCATTTGAATCAAGACGGGGATGCACCCTGCAAATGGATTCACTCCCGTTTGGCGATACAGAGCCATGATTGCTTGCTGCTTTTCCATCGCTTGTTCGCTCTTCTCGAACTTTTTATTAATCTCATCCATTTCGGGTTTTAAAACCTTCATCTTGGCGCTGCTTAAAAAGTTTTTCCAAGTAACTGGGAAGAGCACCATTTTGATCACGATCGTGACCAGAAGAATGATCAATCCGAAACTACCAATCCATGAGGAGAAAAACCAAAACAGCGGTCGCACCGCGTATTTATTAATGACCCCGATGATACTCCAACCGTAATCGATGATTCTGTCAAACTCTTCTGCCCCTGTTGCATCCAAGACTTTATAATCGTTGGGTCCGAAGAAGAATTTCCATTCTGTAGAAGCCGTTTCTCCATTTAGTGGAAATGCCAAATCTGCATAGAAGCGTTTTGTTTGAGAACTATCTGAAAGAGTCGCCACTGCCAATTCGCTTCCAGCTTTGAAATGCGTATTTGCGATAATTCCTGTGCTGAAGTAATCTTGTTTAAAAGCTACCCAGTGAATATCAGTTTCAGGGCGCTGTACATCGTCGCCCGATTCCTTGAGGTAATCGCGGTCTTCTTCTTTCTCTCTGAAGTAAACAGAACACTTGCTTCTTTCTGCGGTAATGCCTTTTTCATTGGCGTGCCCGACAGCGAGCCACTGAAAACGGGTGTCTGCCGCCCCCAATGAGAGCTCATTTCCCAGCCCTACTACATTTACCTTCACAGGGACTTCGTAGCTATCCGGTTCTATATGATAAACAAACTCTATATACTTCGATGGATCGGCAGTTTGCAGGCGCATAGAGACATCCTTTGCACCGCTCTTAGCATTTATATTTTGCTCTGAGGGAGAAAAGTAGAAATAATCACTCCAGTAGTTCCCTTTCCCAGCGATGTTCATGCTCATTTTCATTTGAGACAAGGAATCAACCCAAAGAGATATGGGCGCGCCGTCTTTGTATCTGGTATAACCGTCCACTAAAGTCACACTCTTAACGAGTCCGCCTTTGGTGGAAAGCACCATGCGAATCTTGTTGTTTTCAACAACGACTTCTTGCTCTTGTCCAACGGCCGCCTCAGCAAAAACACCGAACTTATCTCTATTCACTTGGCCAAGAAGTGAATCGCTCAGTGGTTCTTGTTGAATTACTTCAGAAGGAGCTACGACCGACTCAACTATGGGAGTTTGAGCCAAGGCAAGGCTATCTTGTTTGCGTTTCTCTGCAATTTCTTCGGGAGAAGGAGTGGTAAACCACGCGAATCCCACCACGAGCAAAAGCATTAGCAAAAGGCCGGTGATGGTGTTACGATCAAAATTCATCTTTTAAATAACTATCAAATAAGGGCGCAAAAGTCGTTACTCCAAGGGGAATATGAGGGCTTTTCTCCATTTTTTTTCTAACCATTTAAGGAAAAGTGTGAAAAATAGAGAAGTTTGCGGTCTGAATTAATTGCATTGCCCTTGAAAACCAAGTCGATGTTCGGTCTAATCCTCTTGCTCGCGCTCTCTGTGGTTTTGTTTGCCATGCAAATGACCATGGGCAGTGTGTCTATACCGATTGGAGTCATTGCAGATATTCTTCAAGGTCATGGAACTGGCGATGCGAATGAGGTCATCGTGTTAGAAAGTCGATTGCCGCGTGCCCTGACTTCTATCTTGGCCTCCATTGCATTGAGCTTGAGCGGCTGGATGATGCAAACCTTGTTTCGAAATCCGCTTGCTGGTCCTTCGATATTAGGTATAAGCGGTGGAGCTTCCCTGGGGGTTGCTCTTTTAATCATGGTTTCTGCCATTGGCGGTTACTCCTCGTTTCAGTCGACCTGGGGAACCTTGAGCATTGCCGGGGCCGCTATACTGGGTTCATTAGGGGTTATGGCCTTGCTCCTTCTGGTTTCTGGAAAGTTCAAAGACCATATCTCCCTGCTTATTTTCGGGATCATGCTCGGACATTTTGTTGGTGCGATAGAAAGCATTCTCCAATTCAAAACGACAGAAGCTGCATTGCGCTCCTATATCCTCTGGGGAATGGGTAGCTATGGAAACACCAACATCCAGGAAATCATACTCATTCTTTGCATTCTCCTTCCTGCTGCTGCAGTGATTTTTCTAAAAAAAGAAATTCTAAATATTCTGCTTATGGGAGATGAGTTCGCAAAGAGCTTAGGGGTCGATACGCGCCAACAACGCCGACTTCTCATTTTCTTAAGCGGCACTCTAGCGGCCATTGTTACTGCCTATTGCGGACCTATTGCCTTCATCGGTTTAGCAGTGCCTCATTTCGCGCGCATGATTCTTAAAACATCTCACCACGGAAAACTCTTTTTCTATGTTATCTTATTGGGAGCAATGGTAGGACAAGTCAGCGATTTGCTAGCACATCAACTGGAAATTCCCTTAAATGCGATTACCTCCGCATTCGGTGCACCGGTGGTAGTGGCAATACTTCTAGCGCAATCGAAAAAAAACTACTACTTCTAATGGCAGGACTACAATTAAAAAAATTGAAATATGGTCCTCCCGGTTTAGTGCTCGGTGAGCAGAGCATTGAACTCGAGATGGGAAAGCTACACGCTCTTACTGGGAGAAATGGAAGTGGAAAATCAAGCTTGCTGCGCACCATCGCTGGACTTTATCCATCGCATGGAGGAGAACTTTCTCTTTTTGGAGAAAATTTATTGAAGAAAAAACCCATCGAAATTGCACGGCACATTGGATTGGTGCTCACCAAACGCCCCGATGTAAAAGGCATTGACGTTTTTACACTTTTGGAGATGGGTAGGTTTCCTCATCAAAAAGTAAATCGAAAAGAAGATGAAGAACGCATTATCACTTGGGCAAGTCGTCTTCAAATAGAGCAACACCTTCAAACTCCCATTGATCACCTCAGCGATGGAGAGTTTCAGCGCGTAATGATTGCACGCGTATTGATTCAAGAAACGCCCGTGATTTTATTGGACGAACCTACTGCATTTTTAGATTTTATTGCTAAAGAAGAAATACTGTGTTTGTTAAAACAATTGGCTCAAGCAACTCCAAAGATTGTTTTGTTTTCCTCCCACGACTTGGCATTGGTAGATCAATATGCAGATCAGGAAATTCGATTGTTGGATAGAAATGAACCCACCAGCTGTTAGAGTGTATAGGCAAAAAAACGGCCCGATATTGGGTAACTTGCGGACCGCAATAATTATCACGCTATGAAGCACACTTTTGTTTTGTTATTCACTCTCGCTTATGCAATGTCTTTCGGACAAAACGCGAAGAGTATAGATCCAAAAATCACAGATGTCACTGTTTTTCTTAACGGTGCTCAAGTGACTCACTCGGGAGATGTGAGCATGAAGGCTGGAGAAAATCAACTGAAAATCGGATATCTTCCGCTTCAATTGGATCCCAATTCCATTCAGGTGGAAGGCGGCAACGGTTACATGATTGTATCGGTGCGCCATCAAGTAAATTATCTTCAAAATACCGGTGGAAATGCCGAATGGAAAGCAATAAAAGACAGCCTCGATTTTTACACCTTTCAAGCACAAGAAATCGCCGGTTTAAAGAATGTTGTTCTTCAGGAAAAACAATTGTTGGAAGCCAATCGCGAGATGAAAGGCAGCAATGCCGTCTTGGTAGCCGATGACTTAATGGAAATGGCTAATTTTTTCAAAGAGCGTTTTAAACAGATTGAATACCGATGGTTGGAATTGATGGAACAGTCGCGTGTAAATCAAGAAAATATTCAGCGCATGCAGAATCAAATGAGCAGCCTAAACCAACGCAGCGGAAGCAATCCAAGTGAAATACTCTTTACCATCCGTGCCGACAAGGATGGTAAATTCCCATTGAAGCTGAGTTATTTCACGCAAAATGCCGGTTGGTATCCCAATTATGATTTGAGGGCGGAGGACATCAACAGCCCTATTGAATTGGTGTATCGCGCGAAGGTGTTTCAAAGCACTGGAAACGACTGGAAAGGGGTGAATTTGACGATCTCTACTGGCAACCCCATTGTAGGTGGACAGATTCCTACACTCTATCCTTGGTACCTCTATCCTTATCAAATTCAGGAAGTCGCTATCATGTATCAGGGCATTGAAAATGCCACCCCATCGGTAATGTTTAACAACAACTCGATTAAGGAAAAAAGAGAAGACATGACCATGGCCAATTTCACGCAAGTATCGAACAACACTGTAAATACTGAATTCAAGATCAATTTACCTTATGATGTTCCTAGTGACAATCAACCGTACGATGTCATTATGCAGAAAGAAAATGTAAAGGGGGTATTCGATTACGTCACCATTCCTAAACTCGACAACGATGCGTTTTTGAGAGCTCGTTTGACCGATTGGATGCAATACAGCTTGATTCCTGGTGAAAGTAATATTTACTTCAAAGGGACATTCGTAGGAAAAGGATTTATTGATCCTGCGCAAGCGATAGACACATTGACCGTTTCACTTGGTAGAGATCGTGCGATTCAAGTAAAAAGAGAACAAATCAAGGAATACAGCAAAACATCGTTGTTTGGAAATAAGCAAAAGACCACCAAGGCATTTGAAATAACGGTCACCAATACCAAGAAACAAGCAATTACCATTGAGATCGAAGATCAACTCCCGATCTCACAGAACGAAGAAATCGAAGTAGAAGTAGAAGAAACCTCTGGTGCATCGATTGGATTCAATCAAGAGCTTTCATGGAAACTTACCCTACAGCCTGGGGAGACGGTGAAAAAAGTAATTCGATTTAATGTGAAATATCCGAAGAAAAGCTACGTGCAGGGTCTATAACCAATGACCAAAGACGCGCTTCTTGGTATCGAGGTAAAACTCGTTTTCCTTGTGCGCTTCCATTTGCAACGCGAGGCGTTCGACCACTTCAATACCGGAGTTTTCGAACGCCTCGAATTTTTCAGGATTGTTGGTGAGAATTCTCACTTGAGAAACACCCAATGTTTTCAGTATTTGTATTGCGGGCGCGTAGTCGCGTTCATCCGCGTGAAAACCTAAAGCGATGTTTGCTTCTGCGGTATCCAAACCCTCGTCCTGAAGATTGTAAGCTTTAAGTTTATTGATGATGCCTATTCCTCGACCTTCTTGTCTTAAATACAATAAGATCCCTCCAAAGAGTTCGAAGTGTTTCATGGCTGCATGAAGCTGTTCGCCGCAGTCACAGCGTAAACTTCCAAAAACATCTCCCGTAATGCACTCACTGTGTACGCGCACGTTCACCACTGACCGCAGCTCCAGATCTTGCGAAACAAGCGCCAAATGGGGTAATTCTGCCCTACCGCTGTCGAAGGCATAGATGTCGTAAGACCCCGATGAAGTGGGGAGTTTAGCATGAACCAATGGAGTGTCCTTCTCTTCGCGCATTCAAATTCTTTGCGCAAAAATACGAAGACCTCAGGCCTTTTCCTGCTTTTGGATGGTTATTGACCCAGAGTCCTGCACATAAAGCACACTAATGGCCGCACAGAACATGAAAACACCTGCCAGAACTATCGCATACATGGCTTGGTTCTGATAAAATGATTTTACTATTGGACCACCGATGATTCCATTCACAATTTGAGGGAAGCAGATAAAGAAATTGAATATTCCCATATAGACTCCCATTTTGCCTGCAGGAATGGAACCTGCGAGTATTGCATAGGGCATGGCCAGAATACTTGCCCAAGCCAAACCAACTCCTATCATGGAGTAAATCAACGCTTCTGGAGTGGTAGCGAAATACATGCTCAATAGACCTATACCGCCCGCTACTAAAGAAAAAGCGTGTGTCTTCTTTCTACCAAACTTCTTCGCGATGGTCGGAAGGAACAAGGCATAAATAGCCGATACCGCATTGTAAACGCCGAATATCACACCCGTCCAGTTGCCTGCCTCACGAAACTGATCGCTTGTGGTGTCGGTAATGGGCAAGTGATACACATGATGGGCGATTGCCGGAGTGGTAAATACCCACATGCTAAATAAGGCAAACCAACTAAAAAACTGCACCAATCCCAAGCGACGCATAGTAGAGGGCATCTTCTTGAAATCGGTCCAAATATCTGCCAATCCCGCACTGTGTTGATCTGGCTTTCCGTGTATCGCTTCATACTCTGCGGGAGGATATTCACGGGTGCGCAAAACAGTAATGAGTATCGCGAATAAGAAAACTGCCGCGCCTATGTAAAAGGAGTAAATCACATTGTCTGCTACTATCCCTTGGGGAGCGGAAGCAGAAACATTAAATCCTTTGTCCAAAATATTGGGAAGCCAAGAGCCAACTACCGCTCCAATTCCGATGAGGAAAGTCTGAATGCTAAATCCCAAGGTGCGCTGCGAATCGGGTAGATTATCCGCTACCAAAGCTCGAAACGGTTCCATGGCTACATTGATAGAGGCGTCCATGATCATCAGCATGCCAGCACCGATAAGCAATGCTGACTTACCTGCAAGGAAGGCACCCGAATTGGGCAGGATCAACAAGGCAATGCAGCACAAAAACGTTCCCGCCAAGAAATATGGTTTCCGACGTCCCAAACGATTCCATGTTCTATCGCTATAATACCCAATGATGGGTTGCACAATAAGGCCTGTAATGGGCGCTACCAGCCAAAACCAAGAAAGCTCATGTACATCGGCACCATAGTTTTGAAGGATGGCTGAGGCATTGCTGTTTTGAAGTGCAAATCCGAATTGAATTCCCAAAAAGCCGAAGCTCATGTTCCAGATATCCCAGAAGCTGAGTTTTTTTTGTTCCATAGCGAAGAGTATGGTTTTGGTATGATGAAATGATTAAAGGTTATCGAGGGTGAAAATAGCAAGAAAGTGTAAAAACTACACCTATAAATGCAGAAGAATTTTCATAAAAAAAAAAGCCCCTCGCCTGCAGGCGAGGGGCTTTTTATATCGTGATGAAACGAATTACTTCGTAACCATCATGCGTTCTGTAATCACCTCATTGTTGTAAGTCATTTCCACCATGTAGATACCTGATGGCAATGGACGATCAAATGCGATGATAGTATTCAAAGCACCATCTACAACAAAACGGTTAGACCATACCAAACGTCCAGTTGCATCCATGATGCGGATTTGAACGTTTTCTGAATCGATACCTGCCAAATTCAAGTTGACCATGTCACCATTGTTTGGGTTAGGATAGATTGCAGCAGATACTCCGTTTGCAGCGTTGCGCTCGAAATACATTTCTTCTGGATTTACAACCACACCCTCTTCTACTTCTACCATACCGGCACCGCCAGCGATTTTCAAGAAGTAAGAGTTTCCTGTGTCATAAACACCAGAACCGTAAGAGAATCTTGGACGAACCATCACACGGTAGCGATCACCTGGCTGAACACCTGGGATTTGGCTAGTTCTGATGAAACGTGAAGTAGTGCTTGTAGTTACTTCGTTATCACCAGGGTTGATGTCGATAGAGTTGCCAGAAGCATCTACCAATTCGAAGTTCCAAGACCAACCGATGATACCGCACACTACGATATCAGTAGCGATGAACGCTCCGATAGCACGTGTTGCAGGATCGCGGTCGATGTTACGCAAGTTCACCAATGGGTGCTGGTTGATAGTGATATTGCAAGTTTCGTTAGAAGTTGCAGTCACCGTTGAAGTGTTTCCACCTGCGTCTACAATGGTGTAGATCGCGTCAACAGCCACACTGTATGATCTGTCGTGACGAAGACCAGGAACGTTTACCAGTTGTACTGAAGTTCCGCTCACGAAGTTGTGAGTGTATACTTGGCTATCAACGAGATCCGTGAAGCGAGCTACGTAGTTACCAGTACCCGTCCAGTCTACCTTAAAGTTAGAGCAAAGACCAGTGAAAGTAGGACCACTTTCGCAACGAGAATCGTTGAGTGTTTGGATACAACAAGAGAATGTAGCCGGGTTCACGCTCAAGCTGTGGATACGCACCCAGTACTGAGTACCAGGAGTCAATGAACCAACAGCAAGTACTTCGTTACCGTTAGAGCTAGTAGCATTTTCTGTAGCAAGCTCTACTTGTGCTGCATTGTAAACTTCAAGTTCACAATCCTGAGCACCCGTCAACTGGATACGCACAGCATTTGAAGCCGCCGTGAATGAATACCACAAGTCATTTCCGGTTTCACCGATTGTTGGAGTTGCGTTAGCAAGGTTTCCAGTGATGTTGGTACAGCCAGGGAACACAGCAGGAGCAACAGGCGCAGCATTTGCGAATGCGTCGTTGCTAGAACCTTGAGCCAATGTTACTACGTAATCTTCTATTTCACCGAAACTTGAACCGTTGACACATGGATCTACGATAGAGGCATCTTCATCACGCACACGTAAACGTGAAGCACCTAATGATGCATTCGATGGAACGGTGAACGTGAAGGATGACGACTCTGAGCTACCCAAGTTTACTTCTCCAAGATTTTCACTTGGTTCGAACACTCCATTTCTGTTGAAGTCAATCCAAGCAGCGATAAAGTTATTGCCGAAAGTTCCAGCGCTAAAGCTCAAAATGTATGTACCATTTGATAACAATGTTGTTGTCAAGCCTGGGTTCGCAGGATACAAAGTGTACGAGGTTGGGTTCGCACCTGAAGTATTGCTAATTCCGCCGAGTTCAACAGAGTTAACAAAATCTCCAAAAAGATTGTTCTGGCTCGCAGGAGTGCAGTAACACGCCGATGGTGCATTCATTGTCACCGTGCGCACTTGTGTTGGCGTAGTAGACAATGGGTTTACTGTGAACGTACAACCGATACGACAACGATAAGTTGTTGCTGTAGTCTGAGTTCCAGTGTAAGAAGCATTGGTTGCACCAAGAATGTCCACCCAACCGGTGCTAGTGAAACGCTGCCACTGGTAAGTGTAACCAATGGAAGGAGTTGCCACAGCAAGGGTGAATGATTGACCTAGACAAACAGAGGATGGACCCGTTACTGGCATGGCCACTGGTAGAGAAGTACAAACTTCCTGGCACTGAGCAGAGATATCGAAGCCTGCACCCTGCACAGAACCATCACTGAGGAACTGAATGGTCAATGCACTACCTGGAATGGTAGATTGAATATTGAAAGTACCTGAGCCGTTGAAAGTACCTAGTAGAGTACCTCCAGTACCAGCTCCTTGGTAGATATTCAAATCATCACAGCACGTTTCGATGCCTGCGTAGTTACCTACGAATGTCATCAATGCAGAAGCCGAGGTAGGCTGAACGATCAACACCCCGTTGTTATTCACAAGGTAGTTATTCGTTGTTCCACTGTCATAGATTACTGCGTTACAAGTGTTCAAGGTCTGCGTGCCGGTTGTTGGAACCACTATGAAGGTGTTTACGTTGTATGGTCCAACATTGAAAGAATACCCTTCTGCACTGCCGCTACAATCTTTGCGAACAAAGAAGGTGTAGTTTTGATTGGCAGCAACTGGAACATTGCTGTTCAAGGTGTTGGTAGTAACAATAGTACCTCCTGTTCCAGGAGTGCCCGCAACACCAGGAATGTGTCCTTGTGGACCGTATTCAATGATATAAGTATCACCAGGGATGCCACCGTTAATCACAACGTTTACGTTGGTGCTTGAAGTAGTCGTTACTGTAGCAGAGAGTGGTGTTGCACATGGCAATGAGCGCACGCACACATCGAATGTTCCATCTATTCCGCTACCGTCGTTACCTACTCGAACATAATACGTCTGACCTACAGTTGCACCGAATACGCCGTATTCAGTTCCACTCACGATCAAGTTGTTAGGCGCTAGTTGAGTCAATGTACCACAAACTCCGCTGTAGAACGTATAACGAAGACCTGACGCTGTTCCGTAGGTAAAGGTCAACAAGAAGTCTGGTGTGGTTGGAGTAATGGTAAACCAAGAATCTGTGTAAGTAGCAAAGATGCTCACACCCGCTGGGTTTGCCAAACCGATGGTTGGAGTAGCACAAAGAGTAGTGAAGCTTTGGTTTACGCAGGTTACGTTCGGCGTCAAGGCCACAGCGTTTGCACACTGGTTGTAAGTCTGTGGAACGCAAGCAGGAGCGCACGTGATGGTCAACTGGAATGGACCTGTTGCACTCAACGAAGTACCAAACTGATATCCGTGAACGTATACGTAGTAGTCTGTTCCAGCGAACGCGCTGAATACCACACGTGAGCTTAAAACGTAAGATGAACAACCCGACCAGTCATCGTTACCAACGAGTGGTACGAGACCAGCGCAAGTACCTTCGAATACGGTGATACGAGAGTCGAAGAACGGCGAAGGAGTTTGACAGTTCGTGATGGTGTACTCTTGGTCATCTCCCACGATACGGTACCATACCCCACGTTCGGTAGTGTTAGATCCTAAATTAGGCCCAGCAGCAACGTAGTTAGCATCAAGTGTAGAGTTCACGGTTGTTCCGATTACGGGGCTCGATGCACAGTTAATGGTGATGGCGTTTGCACAATCATCGTTCGCTGGAGGAGGAGGCGTAGTCGTAAAGCTGAATGGACCTACCCAAGTTGAGAGAGGACCACCACAATTTGCACGCACATAATACTGATATGATGTGCTTGCGGTCAATCCTGTAATTGTTCCAGAAGTTCCAGTGAATGCAGTACCTACACCTGTTGGAGTAAATCCAGTCAATCCTACTTCGTACTCATAACCTGTTGGTGTTCCCCAAACGGAAGGAGTCACTGTGAAAGGATGAGTGAATGCGGTAGTTGTTCCGTTTGTAACGGTTGGAACACCACAAGCAGGTGCTGGCGCTAGAGACCATGCAAGTGTATATGCACCAGTGGCTCCGCTGATCCAAGCACCTTGAACCCAGTATACTCTTTGAAGAGAACCAGTATTGTTATTGAAAGTAATGTTCTGAACGTCTGGCTCATCAAAACAAGCCAATTGGGTTGTACCAGGACAAGCACCACCGTATGCAACACTGACTTCAGAATCATAAGCATTCGAAGTCTGACCAATAGTCAAAATGAAGTTGTTTGGAACGTCGATGAACAATACACCGTCTTCGCCTGCAGGAGCGCCGCACACGGTAGCCACGTTAGCCAACAATCCAGTGGTAGTAGAAGTATATGGGCTGGTTAAAGCTCCCAAATCCACCGCGGTCAAACAGTCGTCGTTCGTTGGAGGCGGGATCAATGTTTGGAAGTTTACAGGACCGAACGCTGCAGAATACAATGTAGGTCCACACTTCGCGTAAACATATACTGAATAGTTGGTAGCAGGAAGCAAACCAGACAAAGCATATGGATTGGTGAATACATCATCTACGAAGATACCAGTACCAGGTGTGAAACCTTGAGGACCGTATTCTACTGCCCACACTGTTTCAACGCAACCTATGGTCCATGAAAGATCCGCACCAGTAGTCGTCACGTTTGCTGCAGCCAAGTTGGTTGGAGCAGGACATGGAACAGCTGTAGTAACATTTACAAGATAATCTTCCGTTTCACCATAACCATAATTGATACATGGATCTAGGTTCGATGTCGTTGGTTGTCCGCCAGATTGCCAGGCGCTACGCACTCTCAAGCGGTGAATTCCAAGAGGAGGGCTGCATGACAAGGTTATTCCGAATGATGCTGGAGGGAAAGGACCAGTAGGACCGCCTCCTGGGGCAATAATGGCAGCACCTATCGATTCCGAACTTGAAAATATTCCATCGTCATTGTAATCTATCCAAGCTCTAACAACTTGGTCGCCCCATATACCTACTGATACGTTAACGTTATAAGTACCACCAGCAGCAAGGTCTCCTGTGTGATTCGGTAATGAATTAAAGAAGGTGTACGCTGGATTTGTTTGCGCCGTACCCGTGCTATTTGATAAAGTGGTTCCTGTAATTGCAATGTTTGAAATCAAGTCACCAGAAGTCTTACCAAATGTATATGTAGGTGTACAATAACAGTTTGTTGGAACATCGATACTCAGCAGCAATGCTGAAGACCACTCATTGTTACCTGCACACGTAATTCTTCTTCTGTACCACGTAGCTACGGTGGTAGAGGTAGTGTAGGTAGCTGTGGTAATACCGGTAGGATTCCAGGTAGTGCCATTAGGAGACGTTTCCCATTCGAACGTCAAGCCAGAAACACCTGTTGTAGCTCCGGAAACGTTTAATGTGAAGCTTGCGCCGCTACAAATCAGTGGACCTGCGCCTATTGTTGTTCCTCCCGTTGGAGTACCAGAACAAGGAACTGGTGGAGCCCAAGCGAACGTCAAACCAGAGGTTGGAACGTTGGTTGGTCCAACAGTCATTCTTTGCGTGTTTGCAGTAGCAGCAGAGTTAGACGCCCAAGTACCGGTACGCATATTAAAGTCGGCAACGGTAGCACCTGTGATACCTACGTCAAATGTGTTTGCCGTTGTAGTGGTTGCAGCAGTTCCGCAATCACCATAAACGATCTGAATCAAATTTGTACCCTCGTGTAGTCTGATTTGGAAGGAGTAGTGGTCTCCGTTCACAGTAGCTACTGTAGTTCCAAATCTCTTGATACGCGTAAACTGCGCTACGAAGATTTGTGAACCTGGAGAGCCGAGTGTTTCATAACGAATCTCTGTTGGATTCTGAATTGCTGAACCAGCAAAGTTGAAAGAGATCGCTGTTGTACCCGCAGCTGTAGCGTTGGTAGACATTGTCAATTGGTTAGCCGCCACCGCAGTGATTGCTGTTGTTCCAGCCGCAAATCCTGTTCCTGCAGAAACCAATTGTCCTACAACGGCTCCGTTGGTATTGGCAACGGCAGTAAGGTTAGGAGAACCAGTAGTTCTCGTACCTGAAACCACATACCCTGATTGCATGTCTCTGTTCAAAGCTGCAACAGTATTGGCATTAGCAGAAAGAGCGGTGTAGGAGTTAGCAACTGTTGCACCAAAGGTCAAGTAACCGTTGGAGTTGATGGAAACTTGTGTGAAAGGAGTTCCATTGTAGTTAAACGTAAACCCAATTGGTAGGGCATTGTAGGCATTGTCATCAAATTGACGGGTTGCACCACCAGGTGTATTCAGCACCGTACCTCCAGTGATTGGAGTGTAAGTACCCGAAGATGATGAAAACGTGTAGGCGTTGACTTGCGCGCCCACGTTGGTAGAGAACAAAAATGCTACGAGTAGTAGCCAAGAATACCTTAGCCAACTCGTTCGGCTAAATGAGTATCTGTTGCTCATAGAAAAATTTGGTTTTGATTAATAAATTAAAATTGTTAAGGATGCTTGCCTAAAGTTAAGCATACGCAAGTTTAAGACGAAAAAACATTAAACGGTAGCCTGATGGTAACTTTTTTTTTTTGAGAAATTCATGTTTTGTTCACACGGCAGACAAGTTGGTTTTAATTGTCGACAAAGCAGTGTTTTTTATCGATAAGGTGTTTGACGGGGATGTATTGGTAATTCGCAATGCAAGATTCGCAAAGGACGGATTCGCGGCTATCAATTCGCAAAGGACGGATTCGCAAAGGACTGATTCGCAAAGGACGGATTCGCAAAGGACGGATTCGCAAAGGACGGATTCGCAAAGGACGGATTCGCAAAGGACGGATTCGCAAAGGACGGATT
>JAIXWX010000018.1 GCA_027491075.1 Flavobacteriales bacterium | reverse complement strand
GTGGATAGCTTGGGCTGCTTGGTCTCTGGATGCGCCGTGGGCATTACAGAATGGGAAGAGCAACAAGATGTACTCGTGTATCCCAATCCTGCGTCCACTCATACTACCATCGAGTTTCCAACCAGCGGAAACTGGAATGTTTCCCTCTACAATTTACAAGGAGCTCTCGTAAGCCAAGACCAATTAAAGCACACCCAACAATTTGAATTAGACCTCCAGTATCTCCCCGCAGGCATTTACACTATAAAGTGCCATGATGGTAGAGGAAGATGGTATACATCGAAGGTGGTGAAGTGGTAGGAATCAATCCATTCTAATTGTTGCTTTAATATCTTACACATTGACAAAAAAAGCCTTCTCAATGAGAAGGCTTTTTTCGTTTCTATTCATTTTTTACTTCGACCCTTGCAAGTCAAACTTCACGAGGAAGTTGTCGTCGATCATTTTATCTCCAAGATCACTGAAGAACTTTGCAGATCGGAACTTGATATCGTATTGCGTGCGATCAATGTTTAAAGCGCCGCTGACGTTCAAATTTTTATCCCCAGATGGAACCGCTAAAACGACCATCGTAGCCGGTTTTGAAATTCCTTTCACCACCAAATCGCCGGTTACTTCAAACTGATGCTTGTTGATTGGTTTGGATGATTTAATGATAAATGAAGAGGACGGATTCTTCGCTGTAGCAAAGAAATCATCGCTTTTCAAATGACCTTCCAAGTCAGCTTTGGCATCTCCGCTTAAGTCGGTAACAAGGATGGAGTTCATGTCAAAATTGAACTGTCCACCGCTAATATTTCCCTGAGAAAAAGCAACAAAACCATCTTTCAAATTGAATGTTCCCATGTGCTGACCAGTCACCTTCTTCCCCATCCAAGCAAGTTTCGCAGAGGAGGCGTTGAAATTGTACTGCCCGTCTGAAGCTGCAGGGAAATTCAAACCATTCGCTGCATCCAGTTGCCCAATGCTGACTTTACTTGTGTCTGTACCACTTTCTGCAGCCATCAAACACTTCTGGTAGTCCAAAGCAAAAACTTGATCTTTAGCGATACTCTCTTCACACTTCTTTTTACTGTCTTGGTCTTGGGTATTTGTGGCAACCAATTTGGCGCATCCACAAGCATCTAGACTTGCAGTGTTATTCGAAGAAGGGGAGCTACAGGAAGCTAAGCTAGCAGCAGCCACCACAATGGCAATTATTTTTTTCATTGACGATTTGCGTTAAATCTAAGTTTCTCATCTTCGGTCATCTCTCTAACACTGGATGAAGTAGTCACTTCCTCCTTTTCGTTCACCATTCGTGAACTTGTCTTTATGATTTTCACCTCCGTTTCTGAAACAGGAATATACTCTACGGTATTGTTCACCACGCTCGTAACGGTGGTCGCATCTACGTTCTCCACTTTGTTCTCTTGATTCAGCTTATCCTCTGCTTTTTCATGACCCAACATTGGAGCAAGGGTCAAACCAACTAAGCAAGAAAGCTTGATCAAGATATTCATAGAAGGACCAGAAGTGTCTTTGAAAGGATCACCTACGGTATCACCCACTACTGCTGCTTTGTGTGGATCGGATTTCTTATAGAAAATCTCTTTCTTTCCATTCACTTCGATCTCTACACCTTTCTCAAAAGACTTCTTTGCATTGTCCCATGCACCACCAGCGTTGTTTTGGAAAATAGCCCAAAGCACACCGCTCACAGTTACACCCGCCATATACGCACCCAATGCCTCAGCTCCCATTACGAACGCCACGATGATTGGAGTCACTATGGTGATCACACCTGGTAAAAGCATTTCGCGAAGAGCCGCTTTCGTAGAAATTTCCACACACTTACCGTATTCTGGCTTCGCCGTTCCTTCCATAATTCCTGGAATTTCGCGGAACTGGCGACGCACTTCATTGACCATGTCCATTGCTGCTTTACCAACGCTATTCATTGCAAGCGCAGAGAACACTACTGGGATCATGCCTCCGATAAACAAAGCAGCAAGCACTTTCGCATCGAAAATATTGATCCCTTTAATGCCTGTGAAAGTCACATAAGCTGCAAATAGAGCCAATGCAGTTAGAGCAGCAGAGGCGATGGCGAATCCTTTACCGATAGCTGCAGTAGTATTACCTACCGAATCGAGGATGTCCGTTTTTTCACGCACATCAGCAGGAAGTTCACTCATCTCGGCTACACCACCCGCGTTGTCTGCGATTGGACCAAAGGCGTCAATTGCTAGTTGCATTGCAGTATTGGCCATCATCGCTGATGCCGCAATACCTACTCCGTAGAACCCTGCTAGAGCATAGGCTCCCCAAATTGCACCAGCAAACAAGATCACAGGAAGCGCTGTCGATAACATACCCGTTCCCAAACCTGCAATAATATTTGTTGCTGCTCCAGTTGCAGACTTTTGTACAATACCTAAAACAGGCTTTTTACCAAGCCCCGTGTAGAATTCAGTGATATAAGATATAGCACCACCAACAAACATTCCTATCAACACCGCCCAAAACACGTTCATGCTGCTCGTGGTCATCATTCCAAACTCACCAGCATTGAACACTTGAATGGACATTTGTTCTGGAAGACATACGTCGATTAGGAAATAAGAAGCGATCAACGAAATAATGATAGATGCCCAGTTGCCTAAGTTCAAAGCACTTTGAACAGTATTGGTATCTGCTTTTGCGTTGTTACCAATTCTTACCATATAAGAAGAGATAATGGACGCGAGCAAACCCACCGCTGCGATAAACAACGGCAAATAAATGGGTCCCATACCACCGAACATATCTGGTATCAAAGCATTGTTGTTGGCAAGCATGAAATCACGGATAACATAGTTACCCAATACCATGGATGCAAGCACGGTAGCAACATAAGAACCGAATAAGTCGGCTCCCATACCGGCTACGTCGCCCACGTTGTCACCGACGTTATCCGCGATGGTCGCAGGGTTTCTTGGATCATCCTCTGGGATACCTGCTTCTACCTTACCAACAAGGTCAGCGCCCACGTCAGCCGCTTTGGTGTAGATACCTCCACCTACACGCGCGAAAAGAGCAATGCTCTCTGCTCCTACTGAGAATCCCGCCAATACTTCAAGGACAGTGGTCATTTTCTGATAACCGCCATTTGCAAGACTACCGTCCATGAAAGACATGAAGAACAATATGAATAACATGCTAAGTCCGAAAACTGCAAGTCCAGCCACGCCAAGTCCCATTACAGTACCTCCAGTAAAAGAAACTTTCAACGCTTTTGCTAAAGAAGTTCTAGCAGCTTGAGTGGTTCGAACGTTCGCTTTCGTAGCGATGCGCATTCCGAAGAATCCTGCTAATGCAGAAAAGAAGCTACCTATTACAAATGCCACTACAATTAAAATGTGGGAAGTTTCTACGATTTGACTTAACCAGCCTAATGCTGCACCAGCAATTACCACATAAATGGCAAGAATGCGATATTCAGCTTTAAGAAATGCCATGGCGCCTTCCGCCACATAACCTGCGATTTCTTTCATGCGGTCATTTCCTGCATCTTGTTTTGATACCCATGCAGACTTGATGGCCATTACGATCAGGCCAAGAATTCCCAAGGCCGGAACGATGTAAATCATTTGATTCATCAGATAATTATTATGATTGGTTTATGGTTTAATAAAAATTGCGGGCGCGAATATAAGGGCTATTTATAAAGCACCTCTTTCGCTGTTTTCACCACGTCACTAACTTGAGGAAGCGCTGCTTCAATCAAAGTAGTTGCAAAAGCAAACGGGGTATCGGTTTGAGTGAGTCGACGTATGGGAGCATCCAAATGATCAAAAGCATGGCGCTGAACGCGGTATGCAATTTCAGTTGAGATGCTTGCCACTGGCCAGCTTTCCTCCAATATGATAAGTCGATTGGTTTTCTTTACCGAATTAATGATGGTATCGATGTCCAAAGGACGGATGGTTCGAAGATCAATTACCTCCGCACTAATTCCTTCCTTGGCCAATTCCTCTGCTCCCGCAAGAGCTGTTTTCATTATTTTACCAAAAGAAACGATAGTCACATCCGTACCTTCTCTTTTCACGTCAGCCACTCCAATTGGGATGATGAATTCTCCGTCTGGAACCTCTCCCTTATCACCATACATCTTTTCAGATTCAAAAAAGACCACTGGATCTTCGTCGCGGATGGCTGCTTTTAATAAGCCTTTTGCATCGTAAGGATTGGAAGGTGTGATTACCTTAAGTCCTGGAACGTGCGCATAGAACGCTTCAAAACTTTGGCTGTGCGTGGCCGCTAGTTGACCAGCCTGTCCGTTGGGCCCTCTAAAAACGATGGGCACGGGAAATTGACCTCCCGACATTTGCAACATTTTAGCCGCGGAATTGATGATTTGGTCTGCCGCAAGAATGGCGAAGTTCCAAGTCATGAACTCAACGATTGGTCGTAGGCCGTTCATTGCTGCACCCACTGCAATTCCGCTAAAACCAAGTTCGGCAATTGGAGTGTCAATCACTCTTTTTGGTCCAAACTCATCTAGCATACCTTTAGAAGCCTTATATGCTCCATTATATTCTGCCACTTCTTCTCCCATCAAAAAAACACGATCGTCGCGACGCATTTCCTCTGACATAGCTTCGCAAATGGCTTCTCTGAACTGAATCTCTCTCATGTTGTTATAAAATAAGGCTGCGAAAATAAGCAAACCTTGGCTCAATAAAATGGTTTACTGATTACTTTCGCATCCCGAATAATAAACAAGCATTTGAATGAAAATACTCGTTTGTATCAGCAAAGCTCCTGATACTACATCCAAAATCGCGTTCACAGAAGGCAACACCAAGTTTGATGAGAACGGAGTTCAGTTTATTGTAAATCCCTACGATGAGTGGTACGCCTTGGTTAGGGCTTTGGAAATCAAAGAAGCACAAGGCGGAAACGTCACAATTCTGTCCGTTGGGGGTGCAGACTACGAACCGATCATTCGCAAAGCGTTGGCCATTGGTGCCGATGACGCCGTGCGTATCGATGCGCAAGAGTCAGACTCTCTTTACGTTGCCAAACAAATTGCTGAATACGCAAAAGACAAAGGATTTGATATCATCATGTGTGGCAAAGAAACCATCAATTACAATGGTTCCGTGGTGCCAGGCATGGTTGCCGAATTGTTGGATTTGCCTTACATTCCGTTGGCCGTGAAGTTAGACGTTAATGCCGGAGTAGCAACTTTAGAAAGAGAAGTTAATGGAGGACTAGAGGTGGTTGAAGTGACCGGTTCTTTTGTCCTTAGCGCTGCAAAAGGCATGGCTGAGCAACGCATACCAAACATGAGAGGAATTATGGCAGCCCGCACCAAACCACTTCAAGTGGTTCCAGCTTTTGCTGCTGAAACCTCTACTAAACTTGTTTCCTATGACTTGCCACCTGCGAAAGGTGCTTGCAAATACATCGATGCGGAACAAGCGGGTGATCTTATCCGAATCTTGCATGAAGAAGCTAAAGTGATTTAATAAAAAAATTATAGGATATGTCTGTATTAATATATGCTGATAGCCACCATGGCAAATTTCCAAAAAGTAGTTTAGAAGCGGTATCATACGGAGCAGCCATTGCTGCCTCACGTGGAACTACTTCAGTGGTGCTGACCATTGGCACTCTTCAAGGCGACGGTGGTCTGGGTAAAGCTGGAGCTCAAAAAGTTCTGAATGCTTCCTCTGTCCATACCACTGACTCTCAACAACTGAGTCGCTTGGTGGTAGCTGCTGCTCAGGCTCAAAATGCGGATGTGATTATTTTCTCTCACGATATCGCTGGGAAAATGATCGCGCCTCGTGTAGCGGCTCGCTTGGACGCTGGACTCATCCCAGGAGCTACTTCCCTACCCGCTTCTGAAGGTGCATTCAAAATCAAGAAGAATGTATTCTCCGGTAAAGCGATTGCTGAATTAGAAGTGACTACTTCCAAAAAAGTGATAACACTTCTCCCCAATTCCTTCTCTGTAAAAACAGATGGACAAGACGCACCGGTAGAGGCATTTCAAGCGGACCTTGGAAATACTACATTAAAAGTAAAAGAGGTAAAGTCTGAAGAAAAGGAAGGCGAAATTCCATTGCCGGAGGCTGACTTAGTCGTTTCAGCCGGAAGAGGCTTAAAAGGACCAGAAAATTGGGGAATTGTTGAGACGCTTGCTCACGAGCTCGGAGCAGCAACTGCTTGCTCACGTCCCGTTTCCGATATTGGATGGCGCCCTCACCACGAACACGTTGGGCAAACAGGAATCACTATCCGTCCTAATTTATACATTGCCATTGGCATCAGTGGAGCTATTCAACACCTCGCTGGAGTAAATGGTTCCAAGACAATTGTAGTCATTAATAAGGATCCTGAAGCACCGTTTTTTAAAGCCGCCGACTATGGTATCGTTGGCGATGCCTTCGAAGTCTTACCGAAACTCATCGAAGCAGCAAAGGCTTACAACGCATCCAAATAATCAATAAATAAAAAGAGGTATCCTGTCGGGGTACCTCTTTTTTGCATTTTACAACCATTCATCACTATTTTCGTAAAACCGACGCAGATTAGGTCCGGGACACATTATGGGAAGAAAAATAGAATTACAAATTGCAGATATAGCCCCCAGTGGAAGCACCAGTGGAGCGTATGCAATGGTTCTTGCTGAAGCAGATGGAAACCGAAGACTCCCCATTGTAATCGGCGGTGTAGAAGCACAAGCAATCGCCATAGAACTTGAGAAAATGAGTCCTAGCAGACCTTTGACGCATGATTTATTCAAGCATCTCGCTCAAGGATTTGATATTGATGTAGAAGAGGTACTGATCTATAATTTAGTAGAGGGTATTTTCTTTGCAAAACTCATTGCGCGCTTGGGAAATAGAACTGCAGAAATCGATGCACGCACCAGCGATGCAGTCGCAATTGCCGTGCGATTCAACTGCCCTATTTTCTGTGAAGAGTTTATCTTAGAATCCGCAGGCATCAATCCCGAAGAAGCCGATGCGGCAGAAAGCGAAGGTGAAATTTCCAGTGAAGAGTTTTTAGAAATTCTTGATAGTTCCGAATCCAATCAAATTAGTATCGAAGACCTACAAAAACAGTTGGATCAAGCACTCGAGCAAGAAGAGTACGAAAAAGCCAGTCGTATCAGAGACGAGATAAACAAAAGAAAGCAGGCTTAAGAGCAACTTTACTATATTGCCGCATTCCTTTTTAACCAAAACTAGTACATGGACTTTTCACGTTTTCACGGAATTCTGGGCATCATCCTTATTCTACTTATTGCATTTGCCTTTTCTAACAACAGAAAGAAAATCAACTACAGAGTTGTCATCTCGGGTATAGTTCTGCAAATAATTATTGCCGTATTGATATTGAGAATTCCTGAAGTTACTTGGTTCTTTCAACAACTCGGACATGGAATGGAAAGCATTGAAGGTTTTGCCCGTCAGGGAGCAGCTTTCGTATTCGGAAACATCATGGTATCCACCCAAAATGGAGCGGAGAACTTTGCTGTAAATGGTTTCGTTTTCGCCTTCAGCGTCACTGCGACTATCATTCTTGTGACCGTTTTGGTTGCCTTGCTTTATCACATTGGAATCATGCAGCGTATCGTTTCTGTTATTGCAAAAGCAATGAATTTTGTAATGAGAGTATCCGGAGCAGAAGCACTGAGCAATGTTGCTAGCGCTTTCGTTGGACAAGTAGAAGCCCAAGTGATGATACGTCCTTATTTGAATGGGATGACCAAGAGTGAACTTTTGGCCAGCATGAGCGGAAGCCTAGCCTGCATCGCAGGAGGTATATTGATCGTTTATGCCTCGATGGGCGCTCCAGCGGAATACTTAATCGCAGCAAGTTTGATGGCTGCACCCGGAGCATTGGTGATTTCGAAAATCGTTTTTCCAGAAACAGAGGAAAGCGAAACCATGGGTCGCGTGAAATTAGAGGTGAAGAGTTCTTACAGTAACATCATTGACGCCATAAGTCACGGAGCATCCGATGGAATGAAAATATCGTTAAATGTAATAGCCATGCTGATTGGGTTTATTGCATTGGTAGCCCTTATCAACGCTGGACTTGGACTCATTTATCCAGGTCTTGGATTGGATGCGATTTTTGCAAAAATATTCTATCCCATTGCCTGGTGCATGGGCGTTCCTATGGCGGATTTGAGCAATGCTGCTACCTTGCTTGGCCAGAAACTCACCATCAATGAGTTTGTAGCTTTTAAAAACTTAACCGACCCCACCACCACCACTCCTATTATCACCGAAAAAGGACTTTTAATCGTGAGTGTTGCAATATGTGGATTTGCCAATTTCAGTAGCGTTGGAATGCAAATAGGAGGTATCGGAGAATTAGCACCTTCCCGCCGCAAAGATTTAGCTGCTTTGGGCATGAGAGCCTTGCTATGCGGAACCTTGGCTTCGTATCTTTCGGCCACTATTGCGGGAATAATCAAATAATTCATAGAAAAAATGATCAGTGTAGGCATTATCATGGGAAGCAAGAGCGACCTCGTCGTGATGAAACAAGCGGCAGAGGTGCTCAATGAGCTTGGAGTGGGACATGAAGTGACAGTGGTAAGCGCTCATCGAACTCCAGAAAGAATGTTTGAATACGCTTCATCGGCTGCAAATCGCGGACTCAAAGTGATTATCGCTGGTGCTGGAGGCGCTGCCCATTTGCCAGGTATGACTGCTTCATTAACTCCTCTTCCCGTTATTGGTGTTCCCATCAAATCATCCAATTCAATAGATGGATGGGACAGTGTATTGAGTATTTTGCAAATGCCCGCTGGAGTTCCTGTAGCCACGGTCGCTTTAGATGGAGCAAGAAATGCTGGTATTTTGGCTGCTCAAATAGTAGCAGCATCAGACAATGATCTATTGCAGCGCATTGCTCAGTTTAAACAAAGACTGAAAGAAAAAGTAATGCAATCACTCGATAGCGAAGGACGAATCATAGAATAAGCATGTTGAGTATAGATCCATCTTCATTAGCGGTACCAAAACTACACTCCTATTTATTAGGCGCTGTAGCACCACGTCCAATTGCATTCGCAAGCACTATTGACAAAGAAGGACAGGTAAATTTATCTCCTTTTAGCTTCTTTAATGTCTTTAGTTCAAACCCTCCGACTTTGATATTTTCTCCAGCAAGAAGGGGCAGGGACAATACCACGAAGCACTCCTTTGAAAACGTAAAAGAAGTTGCAGAATGCGTCATCAATATCGTAAACTTCGATATGGTGCAGCAGATGTCGCTCTCCAGCGTAGAATATCCCAAAGGAGTAAATGAGTTTATAAAATCTGGACTAACTCCCATCGCGTCCGAAGTTGTAAAGCCTCCGCGAGTCAAGGAATCGCCTGTTCAGATGGAATGTATCGTAAAACAAGTAATAGAACTTGGAAACCAAGGAGGCGCAGGCAACTTGGTTATTTGTGAAATAGTTCGAATTCATATTCAAGAAGACATCTTGGATCAAAATGGAAACATAGATCCGTTCAAAATCGATCAAGTGGCTCGACTTGGAGGCGACTGGTATTGTAGAGTGAAGCCCGGGCTATTTGAAGTAGAAAAGCCCAATACGAAACTCGGTATAGGAGTCGATCAAATACCCAGCGATATCCGCTTTTCAAAAATTCTCACTGGAAATAATTTAGGTCAACTCGGAAATGTAGAAGCATTGCCTGATGAAACCAGCGTCAACGAGTATAAGCTTACAGAACTCGCTGATTTATTCATTGATTTAGAAGACAACCCTAGTTTGCTCGAACAACGTTTGCACGAACGTGCAGCACAATTACTCGAAGAGGGAAAAATTCAGGAAGCGTGGATGACACTTTTAGCATTTAACAATTAGAAACATGGAAGTAACAGGTAAAATCACAAAAATATTTGAAGAGAAATCCTTCAATGGCGGATTCACAAAAAGAGAATTTGTAGTAACCACCAATGAGCAATACCCACAGCCTATTCTCTTTGAAATGCACAAAGAAAAAGCAACTCAAATTGCGCAATTAAAATCAGGAGATGTTGTGAAAGTGTTGTTTGATATCCGCGGGCGTGAATGGCAGGAGAAATATTTTAACTCTCTTGTCGCTTGGAAAATAGAACCTCTTGCTGCTTCATCTTCATCAGACGAAGGCGCGGGTCTGATGCCGCCACCTCCAACACCGATTGAGGATGATGGAGAGACCGACGATTTGCCTTTCTAATTTTCTAGGACCTTTCTTTTTTCGAAATATTTCATGTATCGCAGACCATCCGAAACGTAATACGGATGATGCGTTTTTGATTTTCCATTCAGCGGGAAACGATCTCCTGTATTATGATAATGGAAAGCATCCTTATATTTTTTCTTCTTGAGAAAATGGCCATACTCTTGTTCAATCCATTTGACGCCAATTTCAGCGGCCTCTTCTTCATCTCGAAGTTCAGAGACGTTTACTCCAAGAGGAATGGCTTTGTAGCCCATGAGCTGAAAAGGCCCCCAACTGGTGGCAAGATTTTCTAAACAGGAATCGTCACATCCTTGCAAATCATGCGGAAATATGTTTTCAAACTTGCGGTACGTTCCTGCTTTTACTTTCTCAAGTTTCTTCATTATACCGGGTTCGTACCGATGCCCGGCAGGTCGTTCACCACTGCATTCCAGCACAAGCAATGCCATTAGATATTCATAAGGCACATCATACTTTTTAGAAAGTTCAAGCATCTCCTCTTTGTAATTCATCTCTGCCCATTCTAGTGTAGAAACGCCCTCCGGACGAGGATTCTCTTCTATTTGCCAACCCGTCCAATCACGGTATACATCGATGAGATCATAACGATATCTATAGCCTATAAAGGCCAATACCAGACCAATGGAGAGAATAGCAAAACGTTTTATCCACTTTCTTTTCATCTCCCGAAATATAAGTTAATTTCGGGAATTCATTTTTTCTTATGCCTGCAAATAAATACGCATTACTTCGATATCGCATTATCGATCGCTGTTTGAGAAATTCTGCAAAGCCCCATCCCAGTAGGGAAACACTAAGAGAAGCATGTGAGGAAGCTCTTTATGGCAGCGGAGGTGATGCTATAAGTTTAAGCACCATTGACAAGGATATTTGGGCTATGAAGAACGAAGGCGATCTGGGATATTATGCCCCCATTGCTTACAGCAGGGCACATGGCGGCTATTTCTATGAGGATCCGGAATACAGTATCTCGGAGCTTTCTTTAGGTGAAGATGATTTGCAAGCACTTCGCTTTGCAATAGCTACACTTGATCAATTCAAAGCCGTTCCCTTGTTCAAGCAGTATGAAAGTTCTATTGAGAAGCTTATTAGCCGAGTCAATATATCCCCCCGCCCCGATGAAGAAGCATTGGATCGATTTATTCAATTTGAGAAATCATCTGTAGTTCAAGGAAGGGAACACCTGGGGATCATATTGGATTGTATTCGAAAGAAAATTGAATTGAATTTCGAGTATAAAAAGTTTCAAGAAAATGAAAGCAAGTCCTATCGATTTCATCCCTATTTATTGAAAGAATATGGAAACCGCTGGTACATGATAGGATACAATCCAGATAAATCTGTAATCGCCACTTTTGGCTTGGAGCGCATCGAGAAGATCGATGCTTCTACACAACACTTCAAAGTTCAACCCGACTTTAATCCCGATGTCATCTTTAAGCACAGCATAGGGATTACCGAAAACCAATCAAAGCCAGAGCGAGTCCAACTTTCATTTGATAGATATAAAGGTCGCTTTTTAATGAGTCAACCCATTCACCCCTCTCAGAAGGTGTCCGTAGAAACGGAAAACGAAGTGGTTATCGAATTAGACGTCTTGTTGACAGAAGAACTTTATGCTTTTATTCTGAGCCACGGGCCCTCAGTTCGTGTGCTTAAGCCTGCCAAATTGGTTTCAGAAATAAAAAATCGAATAAAAAAAATGTCGTTGTAAATACCTTACAATCTACTTCAGGTGATTTGTATCGTTCAATTAAAGATAGATACAATGAATACATTACCAGAAGTACAAAAGTACATTGATAGTTTCGAAAGACCCAATGGCTACAATCTTTATGCTTGGGATGTAACAAAGCGTTTGGCGTTGGAAGTGTGGAGAAGCTACTTAGAAAACCGCCCATTTAGAAGACCTGTAAATTTTTTATGCAAAGAGTTCTACCAAATGATCCGTCGCCCGGAGGACGGCCAGTTTATTCTACCTGAAAATTCGTTTCGCATGTTGAGTAACGGTTGATGTGCGTATTTCTTTATTAATTAACCATACAAAATGGCCCGGAAGTGTATAGAGCGTGTACATCTTCCGGGTCTTTTGTTTATAACTCCTCTCGCATATTCTCAATTTGTTCATGGAAAATGATATTTTTGGAACGCTTAACATCGTAAACAACGGTTTTAGCTAACAAAAAATTCGTTTCGTCAATATTTTTTTGCTATTCGTCGAATCTTTTGTATATTTGCGATTAATAAATCATTACACGAACGTTGACAATGACTGTAATCACCGGAAAATCTTTGTCTGATATCCAGGCACACTACCACTCGGTGGTAGCGTCTGTTCTGGAAAATTCAGAAACAGAGACGCTCCTTTTGAGCCATTTCGGTGACTTTATCCAGCCTAAAGTAGACTCGACAATCAAGATTTTGGAATCTACAATCATTGAGCAGGGGGATAAAAGACAAGTCATGCGCAGAGTGTGCAGCGTGTTAATAGAAGTACTTCAGAATATCGCTCTTCACTCTGCAAAAGATGCCAACGGAAGAATGCACAGCTACTTAGTCGTAGTAAAGGCAGAAAACAACTATAAAATATTCTGCGGCAACCTCATCCTACAATCTGACAGAGAACGCCTTAGTACGAAGATGGCTGAATTGGTCCACATGGATAAGAACTCGCTTCGCAAAATGTTCATTGAAACACTTTGTAATGAAGACTTCACCTACAAGGGAGGTGCTGGCCTCGGGCTGCTTACAATCGCCAAGCGTTCTAAAGAAGAAGTAAAATATGCTATCCATGAAATTGACGAACTGTTTGGATATTTCCAAATGGAAATCGTGATGGACGGCGAATAATATCTATTATTGAGGACATGAAACATGTCCTTGTACTCTCTGCTTTACTATCTCTCATCTTCACTGGTTGTTCATTCAATAAGTCGAAGTCGGTATATCCTGAAAGCCATCGCGAACTCCATCGCTTTGTCTACGAAAGAAACATACCAGAAATAGTCAAAGCACTTAGTTCCACTAATTCAGACTTGCAACTCATTGCCGCTTCAGCAGCGGCGAGCATCGCAGATACTTCTTTGATTGCCCCACTTCGAAAACTTCTTACTTCTGAGGATGCTGCATTGAGAAGCACGGCCTGTTTCGCTTTAGGACAAATAGGCAATTCTACAGACTTAAAAGAACTTGAATCAGTGCTTCAAAATGAAAAAGAAATTGAAGTTCTTGCCTCGTGCATGGTTGCTTGTTCAAAGCTTTATAACGAAAAAAACAATGAAGAGTATTTACCAAATACCGAGGAGATTATTTCACCCTTTATAAGCTTCTTGTTAAATGCCCGAAGCGATGCTGACGTGTTCTACAGAGCTTATGCAGAGTCTGTCTTTAACTTGAACCGAAAAAAAATACATTATCCCAAATTCATAGAAAGAATGCGATATATGCTCTTAAAATGCGAGCCAGAGACGCGTGTAGTTTTCGCTCAAGCAATCGCAGGGTATGAGCATTATGACTTGCTTCAACATAAAGATTATATCGAACAATGGCTTGAGATAGAAAGGAGTGATGATGTTAAAGTTTTCGTGATTCAAGCTGCTGGAAAAGTAGCATCCCCTGATATCCTAAATCGTATAAAAGCTATCGCTACCACTCCAACGCTAAATGTAAAAACGCGCTGGTCTGCGATGCAAGCGCTCGAAAAAAAGAATGCACTGGACAAGAAAACGCTAAGTGCCTTGGCCGTCTCCAATCATCCTAAGATTTCAAGAAAAGCACTGGAGATTGCGGCCGAGAATAAAATTGTTCTCGATATAAGTGCATCAGATAGCATCGAAAATGAAATACCCTACATCAAAGGTGCATGGTATGCTTATCAAATTAGCATCGGAAAGCAAAATGCAGACAACCAATGTTTAGCTGACTTTCATGCCACCTCCAATGAGATTCAAAAAACCTTCTTTATAGAGGCCCTAGCCTACTCCAATAAACATAGCGATGATTTGCTTCAACTTTGTTTATTGGATCCTTCACCGATCGTTAGATACGCTGCTTCAAATGCTATTTATTCCCAAGTAAAAAACAAGCGTTGGAAAAGTTCAATATCGGCCGCCCAAGCGATACAAAGAGCCATGGAAACACATGATCCAGGGGTCATTGACGTTGTGGTTTCATTGATTTCAGAAAAAGTACTATCTGCTGAAGAAACGACCGTTCTACTTAAAGCGGCTCTAGATGAACAAACCAAACTCACCATGCCACGGGATATTGAGGTGTACAACCACATCATTGATTTAAAAAATCAAATACTTAATACTCAAGATCAGCATCTAATTGCCTCCGCTCGATTTCCCATTTCTTGGGATGATTTTTTACCTCGCTCTAAAGTCGTTCGCTTGGAAACCAGTAAAGGAAACATCTCTATTCAGCTCCGATCCGACCTTGCTCCCATCTCCACCATCATGCTTCTGAGCTTGATAGAACAAGGTTTTTACAATGGAAAATATTTTCATCGTGTTGTTCCCAATTTTGTTGCCCAAGGTGGATGTCCAACAGGAACAGGAATGGGAAGCTTAGATCAACCGATTATTAGTGAGTTTTCTTCGTATCCATATAATAAGGGAACTGTTGGTTTAGCGAGCTCTGGTTCAGATACAGAAAGCTGCCAGTTCTTCATTACACACCAAAGTACTCCACATTTGAATGGAAGATATACCATAATCGGAGAAATGGTCGATGGCTGGGAAGTTCTTGACAATTTGATTATTGGAGATCAGATTATTCGCTGCGCGATCGAATAAAGGAAGACACTATGTCTTTTGCTTCTCTCGCTTTGCTGCAGGAAATAAAATGTTGTTAAGAATCAAGCGATATCCCGGAGAGTTTGGATGAAGATTTAAATCGGTTGGTGGATCGCCTACCAAATGACGATAGTCTTCCGGATCATGACCACCGTAGTAGGTCCACTGGCCTTGACCCAATTCCCCATGGACGTACTTGGAACACTTAATGCTTTTGATTTCACCCATGATGGTCACATTACTTTTCAAGAATTGGCTTCTAAATGAAGTTGTTTGCCCCATAAATCCTTTGATCACCTGGGTGTGATTCTGTGTAAGAATAGTAGGAATAATATCCCACTTTGCGCTAAAATCGAATAGTGTAAAGAAGTCATTTAACTCACCAACCTTACCATGATCATCGGTACCGTCAATGTTTGAAAACTCATATACCATTGGATTCTTTTCTATTCGATAATCCTTGAATGCAAATCCTTGTACAAAATCAATTTTATTCTGTGCTTGAGGATCACTTGGGTCGCCGTCGAATACACTTTCAACAATATCCACTTCTTGCGCGGCCAATGCAATATCAAAGCTATCGGTACCGCTGCACATCGTAAACAGAAAACCGCCACCGACCACAAAACCCTGGATGTTTTGAGCCACCTTTCTTTTCATTTCACTAACTTTTGTAAAACCAAGTTCCGTGGCAAGTGCTTCTTGTTGTCTAACCTCCTCTTGATACCAAGCGGCATTTCTAAAACTCGCATAGAACTTACCATACTGTCCGGTAAAATCTTCATGGTGTAAGTGAAGCCAATCGTATTTCGGAAGCTCCCCTTTTACAATCTCTTTGTCATAAATAACCGTGTAAGGAATTTCTGCATAGGTGAGAACAAGTGTAACGGCATCGTCCCAGGGTTGTTTGCCTTGAGGGCTGTACACTGCAATTTTTGGAGCCACTTCTAATTTTACACGTTCCATGTTCACCTCGGGATCGGCGATTTCATTGTAAATCTGAGCTGCCTGAACATCGGCTATGACTTGAAAGCCCACACCGCGTATTTGACATTCTTTTGTGATGTCCGGGTAATTGTCAATTAGAAAACTTCCACCACGATAATTCAAAAGCCATTCAATCGGAATTTTATTTTCTAAAACCCAAAAAGCAATTCCATAGGCTTTGAGGTGATTCGATTGCGACTCATCCATAGGGATGAGAATTTTTCCAGCAAAAGAAAAATAAGAAATTAAACTTAAAAGGAAAACAACAACTGTCTTTTTCATGCCCACGCCCTTTCAACCTTCAGGCCACAACAAAGATACTTAAAATGGTACAGAATCGCTGCCCAATCCAAACGGTTCGTCATCATCTGGCATGGTATTGATCTTCGAGGCTACCGTGATGGTGGTTGCTCCAGCTTGCCCTCCAGTGGCAGGAGTGGATGTAAATGCAGTGTTTGCTTGAATCGGAGTTTTGTATCCTGGATTATCAAAATCAAATCCATCCCAATTGGTAAACTTTGCCAATTTTCCAATAAAGCGCAAAGGCACATCTTCCAAAGATCCATTTCTATGCTTTGCAATAATGATTTCTGCCTTTTGATGATTACTATTTCCATCAGCGTCGACATCGATCCCGTAGTATTCTGGACGGTAGATAAAGCCCACAATATCTGCATCTTGTTCTATAGCGCCTGATTCACGAAGATCGCTCAGCAACGGCCGCTTGTCTCCGCCTCGAGTTTCTACTTGACGCGACAATTGCGACAAAGCAATCACTGGAACGTCCAGTTCCTTTGCAATTTGTTTGATCGATCTTGAAATGGTGGAAATTTCTTGTTCTCGATTTCCTCCTTTGTTATCGCCACCCGCAGTCATCAACTGAAGATAATCAATGATGATCATGGATATTCCAAATTGTGCTTTCAATCGGCGGCACTTTGCTCGCAATTCAAAAACAGACAATGCAGGCGTATCATCAATATATATTGGAGCTTCGGAAAGCCGAGCCACACGCTGATTCAATTGATGCACCTCGTGCTCTTCCAAATTCCCTTTTCGGAGCTTCTCTGCATCGATTTCTGTCTCACTAGAAATAAGACGCTGGACCAACTGAACACTCGACATTTCCAATGAAAAAATTGCCACTCCTCTGCCAAACTCAACGGCCATGTTGCGCGCCATGGAAAGGACGAATGCAGTTTTACCCATACCTGGTCGTGCAGCCAAAACAATCATATCCGAATTCTGCCAACCACTGGTTACCCTATCCAACGCATTAAAGCCAGTGGGCACCCCGCTTACTCCCGATGTGTTTTCTCTCGCTGCTTCGATTTGATCCAAGGCTAACTTTATAAGAGAACTCATCTTATCGTAGTTCTTGCGAATATTGCCCTCTGCTACTTGAAACAAGTTGTTCTCTGCTTTATCTAACAAATCGAATACGTCGGATGATTCTTCATAGGCATCTCTGATAATATCATTCGAGATGCGTATCAATTCGCGTTGAATAAACTTTTGCGCAATGATTCTCGCATGTACCTCAATGTTAGCAGCGGAGGCGATGCGGTTCGTCAATTGAGAAATATAAATGGGTCCACCCACGAGTTCGAGTGTTCCCTCCTTTCTTAGGGTATGTGTTACCGTTAAAATATCCACGGGCTCGCCCTTGGTGAAAAGCACCATCATCGCAGAATAGATCTTCGCGTGGGCATCTTTGTAGAAACTTTCTGGCTTGAGAATATCAATAACCGTATTCAAGGCTGTTTGCTCTAGCATCATGGCCCCGAGAACTGCTTCTTCTAGATCAACCGCTTGTGGTGGCAACTTGCCCAGCTCCACTCCCATTGTTTGATTCATGGCGTCTCGAATGCCCTGAATACGGTCGCGGCGTTTTTGTCGATTATCTTGTTCTTGCATGTTTCTAAAAAAGGATAGCAAATTTATCGGAGGGTATTCTATCTTCCCAATGTATTTTAAGCCTTCACAAGGGAGTAATGAACGGGATGTGTTAAAAATTTTATTCTCCTGATTGTTATAAATTTACAACTCATAATGAAGGTTTCGGCGGTGGTCCATGCATGAGTTATTAACTAAATATCTCCTTTTCCTGAGTAGTGCTATTGCGCTCACTCTTTTTTCTTGTAAAAAAGAAAGGGGCGATTTCCTAGCGGATATTTCAATATCATTGGCAAGCGAAGAAACATACGAATACGACGATGTCTTATCATTTTCTATCTCCGTTTCCGCCAACTTTGATATACAGAAGTTAGAAACGGCAATTATTGACCTCTCTGGAAATCAAATGATAGCTGGTCCAACCTTTCGTATAGATGCAAAAAACAAAATCATTGAGGGCACTTTACAACTGAACGATCGATACATGCCAAGCGGAGATTTTTTTCTTGCTTGCTATGCATTTGATGAAGATGGCAATAAAGATTTTGAAAAAAAAACCTTCTCTTATCAAGAGCTTCCTAAAACATTCCTTGGCATTGTTTCCAGTCACCAAGCTTTTAGTGGTTTCTCCAATTTTTATTTATTCTCTGCTTCTGACAACAGCTGGAGTAATGTTTTTAATAAGAATATTACGTGTTACGATTTGCAATACAATGAACGCTTTGAAAGCCTTGTTGTGCCGGGCAATACCTACGATGGAATTCAGGGCTTTAGTCCATTCTCAGGTCAGAATACGGGAACCACTTTTTTTCCGTTTGATGGCATTAATCCCGTATGGAATGACAGCTACATCATGCCCGAAGATGGATCCTATGTGTTCGCCTGTAAAGATGGAACTATTCGTGTTGTTCGCCCGAATGGAAATCCGCAGTATGTAATTGATGCTCCTGATGGATTTATCCCAAAACACGTAGTAGCTGTAAGAGATAGAATTTTGGTGTATTGTTCTAATGATATCGGCACGCTTCACCGGTTAGTAATGTACAATTCTGCTGGCGGATTTTTTATCGATACCTACAATTTGCTTTCTCCTATTACCCAAATGGAGGCAATTAGCGACGATCGCATCTGGGTGTATCAACCACAAGAAGAATATCCACAAAGCATATTTGAGGTAGAAGCATTTTACATGAACGTGTGGACCAATTTTCGTCTCGCTCCTAACACCGCTGTTCTACATTCTATAAAATGCGGTCAGAACATGGTAGTATTTCACACCGACGGCTTAAGAAAATATACCTCATCGGGCAACGTCGTAGGGGGCCCTACTACAATGAATGATTTTACGGATTGGGCAGAAGATACATATTTTAATCGACTCTGGATCCTGCTTAGCAACTCAGAGATAAAAGCGCTTTCACTGACAGATTTTTCCGAAGTAGCGAGTATCGATGCCCCTTTGCCTATGCAGTACATTGAAGTAATGTATAACAAATGATAAGACTATTAACGCTTCATTAAGTCGCCCCACCACACCCCCCTCCCGAAGGTGCCCACGACCAACTTACCGGCTCTGTAATTGATATCCATAGATTTAATTTGCAGACCCGGCAGACCTGTGAGTAAGGTCCATTGCGTTTCATTTTCTCTTCGAGTAAAAACGCCATAGTTTCCACCAACATACAAACGCTTCTCAGGCCCTCTTTGTAACACCATCGATTCACACTTACTTCGTCCTAAATTCTCTGTTTGATCAGTGTATTGCTCCCCGTCGTAATACCAGAACTTTCCAGTTTGTTCCTGATGGCCGTATAAGAGCCAAAATCGATGTGGGTCGGACGGATCCACCGCAATGCTCATGATCCAGCCTTCTCTGGGAATGCCTTGAACTTTTTCCCAAACAATATCCTCAGGTTTTTCAACCGTGATGTTAAAAGTGCGCCAAATTTCAGGAGCAATTTTAGTATCGTTTAATACATACAAATACATTACTCCAGGATGGTCTTCTGAAAGAAAGAATCGATATGCATTGCGCAAATTCGACCCCATTTTCTCCACTTGAAAAATAGATTGCCATGAATTCCCCATGTCCACACTTCTCATGAGTTTTTCTCCAGCACAAAAGATCATGTTTGAATAAACTGGGTGCATCCTAATCCAACTATGCCATTCCGTTTTTGCACCCGATGGATTTCTTCCCGTGTCAAAACTAGTTCCGTCAACACTTCTCAGTATAGTTCCATTTTGCATCGTCGTAAACATGATGCGATTATCCTCTGGATGAACGATGCTTTCAAATCCGTCGCCCCAACTTACATGATACCAAATTGAATCCCAGAGCACATTTCCGCCGGTATCGTAGGCCCCAAAGGCAAAGGAAGGATTTACCGTTTGCGAACTCGCTACACCGAAAATATTTGCTGCACCAATTCCTATATCAGAGCTTTTCCATGTTCGTCCACCGTCGGTACTTCTGCTTACACCTCCATCATGAGAGGCGAGAATGGTCTTCCCATCTTCAGAAAAACGTATATGATGGCAATCGTCATGCATTTGATTGCGATCAACTCGATTAAACTGAATGCCTCCATTTTCGCTATAAAATAAAGGCTGTACATTCCCACACAGTATTTGTAGATCGTTGACAGGATTGATTGCAATAGCCCTGGCTCGCGTCGGAATCATATTGTTCATCTCTTTTTTTAGAGATCGAATCAACTCCCATCTTTTTTCTTTCCAGAAATAAAAAAACAACAGTGCCTCACCCTGACCACGTTGCTCGGTCAATTCGGTGCAAGTAATGACTGCCATTAATTTATCTTCCCAATGCTCATGCAATTGGGTGGTAATACGCACGAACCCATACTTTTCTAATCCAGGCCTTGGAGCATCAGGTGCCTTCTCCCAATCTTTTCCGCCATTCAAAGAAATCCACAGTGCATCACCAGACGCGACTATTACATCTCTTGATCTTCCCTTTCCCTTCTTCATTTGAACATCATAAAAATGTCCATCCGCAAGTTTATTCCAAATCACCTCATTGGGTTTGTCGGCCTTCTCTGCGCGATATAAACCTCTATTTGTTGCTGCATACAAACGGTCCCTTTTTCTGATATCACTTTCTACTTCACTAATTTGACCGGAGAAATCCTCCTTATTACCAAAAGGCAATTGAAAACCTTCTTGATGACCGTTTATAGAAACATACGTTTGGCCTCCGTCTTCAGTGTACCAAACCCCATCAGAGTACTGAAAAACGTCGTCTCCATCCCCTGTTGCTATCCACCATCTATCTATTTTTCTCTTATGAGAAGCTACCGAAGAGCAACCACTGATAGCCAAAACATCGGTTCCAGCAATGCTCCACACTTCTCCACCATCCAAGGACTGCCATAGACCTCCAGTTGGAGAACATGCCCACCAGACTGATTCATTTCTGCGGTGACGATGCAGGTAGTTTATTCTACCTGTACCATTTCCCCTGCCAACGGAATAATCAGGCAAGGCCCTTCCGCCGGGATTAAATTCCTTTGGCTGAATATTCGGACCCAAACATTCCCATTTCCATGACAACTGTTTTGTCACCTCCTCTTTATTTGGAAGTATTGAAATTCTCTCAGTGATTATTCTTTTTGAGAAAATTTCTCCAGAATACTCTTCAACCGCGATGGTATCAAGGTTTGATTGAGTCGATGCACTCAAAGTATCTACAAAAAATATAACAACAATGATCCACTTTCTCATCGCTCGAATATAAATGAAAGAGCCCTTTCACAAGGAAAGGGCTCTACACAATTTAACGATTGTAAATTTTATTTAATCTTAAACGCCTTCTTAATTTCAGCAACATAGTTCAACTCTTCCCAAGGGAATAGCTTTACCTTAATGGACTTCTTATTTCCATTGCCATCTGAAAACTTTTTAGTAGCAACTACACATTTTCTACCCATGTGTCCATAGGCAGCCGTTTCCTTGTAGATAGGAGTTCTTAAGTTAAAACGTTGTTCGATCGCATAAGGACGCATATCAAAAATCTTGTCTATGATGCGCGCGATTTCTCCGTCAGTCATATTCACTTTAGCCGTGCCGTAGGTGTTTACATAAAGACCTACCGGACGGGCTACACCGATGGCATACGCTACTTGTACCAATACTTCGTCACATACTCCTGCAGCTACAAGGTTTTTTGCGATGTGTCTTGTTGCGTATGCAGCGGAGCGGTCCACTTTACTAGGGTCTTTTCCAGAGAAAGCACCGCCACCGTGCGCGCCTTTTCCTCCATAGGTATCTACGATAATTTTTCTGCCTGTCAAACCAGTATCGCCATGTGGGCCACCGATCACAAATTTCCCTGTCGGATTCACATGGAGTGCATACTTTGTATTGAACAACTTTTGAATACGCGTAGGTAACTTCTTTAAAATGCGAGGTATGAGGACCTTTTCCACGTCAGCTTTAATCGCCGCGAGCATTTTCTTCTCGTCCTTATCAAACTCATCGTGCTGTGTACTAATTACTACAGCACTAATACCAATGGGTTGGTGATTGTCTCCATACTCAACAGTCACTTGACTCTTCGCGTCTGGACGCAAGTACGTCATCACTTTTCCTTCTCTTCTAATGTCAGCAAGTTCTCTCAATAACATGTGAGAAAGCTCCAAAGGAAGCGGCATGTAATTATCCGTTTCTTTCGTGGCATACCCAAACATCATTCCTTGGTCGCCAGCCCCTTGATCTTCTTTTTTCTTTCTTTCTACACCTCTATTAATATCCGGTGACTGCTCATGAATTGCGGACAGTATCCCACATGAGTTTGCCTCAAACATATATTCACTCTTGGTATAGCCTATTTCTCTAATAACCTCACGAGATATAGATTGAACATCGAGGTAAGTCTTCGACTTCACCTCTCCGGCAAGTACCACTTGACCAGTTGTAACCAAGGTTTCGCAGGCAACTTTACTCTCTGGGTCAAAAGCCAAAAAGTGATCAATGATTGCATCCGAAATTTGGTCTGCAACTTTATCAGGATGTCCTTCTGATACCGATTCAGAAGTAAATAAATATGACATAAAGATTAAATTTTATGGGCGCAAATGTAATAGACAATTGGTTAGTTTATAATGAGCTTTTTAACAAGCTCCTTTTCACCATTCTGTTTCTTTAAGAAATAAAGGCCTTCTGAGAAGTTGATCACTTGTATGGGTGAAAAGCCAGCGGGGTGCATTTGATCGTACACTTTCTCTCCTGTGGCATTCCATAGCGTGATAAACGATGCTTCTTGGAGCTCTACAAAAACTTGATCTCTCGCAGGATTTGGATATACCTTCCATTCCTCTTTTGTAGATTCCTCAACGTTCACACTATATGGGTTAAAACGATATACTGTGTTTTCAGCTGGGGTTTCCGTAAGATGCGTAGCCATCAAGAAATCAGGAAAAGTAGGATATTCTAAAAGAGTTGGGTCGGCTGGATTGCCGCTCAATCCCTGCATTTTCTCCAAGCTCATTTCATTTTGATCAACATTCTTGGTAAATACAACCGGCACACCGTCGTAGTCTGTGATAACATCATGGTCCAAATCATTCCTTTGTCCATAATGAAATTCTATAGCATTGGAGCCTTCAAAAAGTCGCATCATAAAATTCATTCGCATCGAATAGGGTTCGTCTTCGTTGAAAAAACCAACATTGCTCCACTCTAGAAAGAACGTACGATTGCCAGGGTCTCCTTCCAGCCAATAACGAACATCTGATAAAGCCTCGGTTCCGTCCGCACCTCCATCAATTACATCCATCATGTACGGAGAGATAAGGTGCATCGGATATCCAGGAATACTTTTGAAGAAAACCAATTCCGCACCATATCCATCAATTCCACCAAAGACGAGAGAATCATAATCATCCCCCAAATAGTTGAAGTCAAACCCGATTGGAACAATAAAGTCTGGATCATCATAAGGAATACCATCGTTAAGCGAAATGGAGTTTACCAAGGGCTCATATGGCTGATTGTCCACTAAAAAGAAAAAAAATGGCTCAGTGGGTTCGTTTTGAGCAACAAGGAAATAGGAATTCAGCAAAAGTAAGACGAGTAGAATTTTTTTCATTGGATCTGTTTTGGGTCAAAGATGAAAAAAAAATCACTACTTTTGCATCGCTTTATCAAGAAAGACGGAGGGAAATGGCCCTATGATGTCTTGGCAACCGGCTCAAATGAAGAGAAAAGGTGCCAATTCCAACTCGCTAATGGCGAGAAGAGATAAAGGCAGTTCATGCATTGAATTTCGCCGGCTTCTGATAATGCGATTTAAATTTTATCAGATATGTCTGTTAAGCTGGCCGATTTGGCTCATAAAAAAATTTTAATACTCGATGGTGCTATGGGCACCATGATTCAACGGCACCAATTGACCGAGGAGGATTTTAGAGGTGATCGCTTTAAGAATCATTCGGTCTTGGTGAAAGGCAACAACGACTTGTTGTGCCTTACGCAACCGCAAATTATTGAAGACATCCACTTTCAATACTTCGAGGCGGGAGCGGATATCGTTGAAACCAATACATTCAATGCTCAAAAAATTTCTCTCGCAGATTACGAAATGCAAGACCTTGCCTACGAGATCAATGTTGAAGCAGCCAAGTGCGCTGTAAGGGCGAGAGAACGTTTCTATAACCAATACGGGAGAGAAAACCCAAAATTTATTGCAGGGGCGCTTGGACCAACCAATAAAACAGCGTCTTTATCTCCGGATGTAAACGACCCTGGATTCAGGGGTGTAACATTTGATGAGCTCGTTGAGGCGTATAAAGAGCAAACTGCAGGACTACTCGATGGAGGAGCAGATGCGTTATTGGTAGAAACAATATTTGATACGCTCAATGCAAAAGCCGCATTCTTCGCCATTGAAGAACTTTTGGAAGAGAGAAACATCGTTGTTCCAATAATGGCCAGTGGTACGATTACCGATGCCAGTGGACGCACTCTGAGTGGACAAACCGCGCAGGCATTTCATATCTCACTTTCTCACGTTCCTTTATTGAGCATTGGATTCAACTGCGCTTTAGGGGCAGAACAATTAAAGCCCTACGTACAAGTACTTTCAGATGAATGCTCTTGCATGGTAAGTGCATATCCGAATGCGGGACTGCCAAATGCGATGGGACATTACGATCAATCCCCAGAAGAGATGGCGTCCTTGATAGAAGAATACTTGCAAAGAAAAGTGGTCAATATTGTTGGAGGCTGCTGTGGAACGACCCCAGATCACATTCGCGCAATTGCCAACGTAGCGAAAAAATATAAACCGAGAAATGCCGCTGAATCAATCAGCATCTGATATGCAAACGGAATTCAAAATTAAACTAAGCGGACTGGAAGGGCTTATTGCCAGAAGCGACTCCAATTTTATTAACGTCGGGGAACGGACCAACGTAACGGGATCTAAAAAGTTTTTGGATCTTATTAAAAATCAAAACTTCGATGAAGCACTTACTATCGCGAGAGAACAAGTTGAGGGCGGTGCTCAGATCATCGACGTCAATATGGATGAGGCCATGATAGACGGAGCTGCTGCGATGACAAGATTCTTAAACCTCATCGCCTCCGAACCCGATATCGCAAGAGTACCTATTATGATCGACTCCTCGAAATGGGAAATCATAGAGGCGGGATTAAAGTGTGTTCAAGGAAAATCCATAGTAAACTCCATATCTTTAAAGGAAGGTGAAGAAGATTTTATTTTAAAGGCTAAAAAGGTAAAGAGATACGGGGCAGCTGTAATCGTAATGGCCTTCGATGAAAATGGTCAAGCAGACAGCTATGAAAGAAGAATAGAAATATGTGAAAGAGCATACCGAATTCTAGTAGACAAAGTTCGTTTTCATCCGAACGACATCATTTTCGATCCAAATATTTTTCCTGTGGGCACGGGGATGGAAGAGCATAAGAACAATGCGCTGGATTTCTTCCATGCTACCAAATGGATTAAAGAAAATCTTCCGGGAGCGCTTGTAAGTGGGGGTGTATCCAACGTCTCATTCTCATTTAGGGGAAACAATAAGGTTAGAGAAGCTATGCATAGTGCATTTCTCTATCATGGAATTCGCCATGGAATGGACATGGGCATCGTCAATCCTTCTCAATTAGAAGTGTATGATGAAATTCCAAAAGAACTATTGGAGCTCGTTGAAGACGTACTTCTCAACAGAAAAGACGATGCAACCGAACGTTTGCTCGCTTATGCAGACGCCAACAAATCCATCAAGGGAAAAGAAAGAGTAGAGGATCTTGCGTGGAGAAGTGACACCATAGAAAAGCGTCTCGAGCATGCTTTAGTAAAAGGGATTTTAGATTTTGTAGAAGAAGATACCGAAGAAGCTCGATTAAAATATGGTCGTCCCATTCATGTCATTGAAGGACCTTTGATGGCGGGAATGAACATAGTGGGAGACTTATTCGGTGCGGGAAAAATGTTCTTGCCACAAGTAGTGAAGAGCGCTAGAGTAATGAAAAAAGCAGTGGCCGTTTTAGAACCATATCTACTCGCAGAATCAGAAGCTGCGGGAGAAAAGGAAAACTCAAAAGGAGCGGGAAAAATACTTCTAGCAACGGTCAAGGGAGATGTTCACGATATCGGAAAAAATATTGTAGGTGTTGTACTTGCTTGCAACAATTACAAAATCATTGACCTGGGAGTGATGGTTTCTACGGAGAAAATCCTTGAAGCAGCTATTGCTGAAAATGTAGATGCCATCGGTTTGAGCGGATTGATCACTCCCTCACTAGATGAAATGATCTATGTGGCAAAAGAGATGGAACGCCGAAACATGAAGCTTCCACTATTGATTGGAGGTGCTACTACTTCAAGAGTTCATACGGCGGTGAAAATAGCACCTGCCTACTCCAACACCGTTGTGCACGTGCTTGACGCATCCAGGGCTGTTCCAGTGATGAGTCAGCTCATTAGCGAAAATGAACTTGATCGAGAAAAATTTTTCCAAGAGATAAAAAAGGAATACCAAGGAGTTCGTGAGAATTACGAAAAGCATCACCAACAAAAAGCACTTAGAAAACTAAGTGATGCAAGAGAAAATAAATTCAAAGCCGACTTTTCTAGCCATCACCTTATCGCACCAAAGAAAAAAGGAACACATGCGCTAGAACTGGATCCAAGAAAAGTTGCGGAATACATCGATTGGACTCCGTTCTTTCAAACCTGGGAATTGCATGGAAAATTCCCTGCTATTCTGAAAGATGAAGTAGTGGGTGAACAAGCTACACAATTGTTTGAGGATGCACAACGTATGTTGAATGATATTCTAGACAAACATGCGTTTAAAATCAAAGCAGTGTGGGGTATTTTCGAAGCATACAGCAATGAAGAAGATGACATAGTTCTTCCTGAGAAAAATGAAATTTTCCGAACGCTGCGACAGCAAACGTCCAAAACTACTGGTCAACCCAACTTTGCATTAAGTGATTTCATTGCGCCAAAAGGCATGGGTGATCATATTGGTTGTTTCGCCGTCAGTGCAGGATTTGGTCTAGAAGAGTACATTCAACCTTTCGAAAAAAATCATGACGACTACAGTAGCATTCTAGCAAAAGCATTGGCCGACCGACTTGCAGAGGCAGCGGCAGAGTATCTGCATTACTTGGTGAGAACGGATTTTTGGGGTTATCAACCAACAGAGCATCTCAGCAACGATCAACTCATCAATGAAGAATACGTAGGAATTCGTCCTGCTCCTGGATACCCTGCTTGTCCTGATCACTTAGAAAAGAAAACTATTTGGAAACTTCTCGAAGTAGAAGAAAATACAGGAATAATTCTCACTGAATCATTGGCCATGTATCCCGCGGCCAGCGTCAGTGGATATTATTTCGCACATCCACAATCCAAGTATTTTGGCTTAGGAAAAATTGCAGAAGATCAAGTAACCGATTACGCACGCCGGAAAGATATTACCATAGAAGAAGCCCAACGTTGGCTTTCTCCAAACATATTATAGAACCATGAAAGTAATAGATCATATACATCAAGCCAAGAAAACACTCTTTAGCATAGAGATTCTTCCCCCACTTAAAGGACAAAACATCAGCTCCATTTTTGAAACCATGGATAAACTGATGGCCTTCGAACCCGCATTTGTAGATGTTACCTACCATCGAGAAGAATATGTTTTTCGCGATGCGGGAAATGGACTTTTGGAAAAACATGTCGTTAAGAAAAGGCCTGGCACAGTTGGAATCTGTGCTGCTGTAACCAACCGATATCGCGTAGATACCGTACCACATATTATTTGCGGCGGCTTCTCTCGTCAAGATACTGAAGATGCCTTAATCGATCTCAATTTTGTAGGCATCGACAATGTGTTGGTCTTGCGTGGAGACCCGATTAAAAGTGAAGGCCGCTTCAAACCAGAATCAGAAGGACATGCCTATGCGTCCGAATTGGTAGAACAAGTGGTATTGATGAACCAAGGAAAGTACTTAGATCCAGATTTAAAAGACGTTCAAAAAACAAACTTTTGTATTGGTGTTGCCGGATATCCAGAAAAGCACTTTGAAGCGCCCAATTTGAACACCGATTTAAAATACTTGAAGGCGAAAGTAGATGCCGGTGCCGAGTACATCGTTACGCAGATGTTTTATGACAATGCTAAGTTTTTCTCTTTTGTAGAGAAATGCAAAGCCATTGGAATTGACGTGCCCATTATTCCAGGGTTGAAGCCCTTGACCTCCAAGTCACAGTTGAGCGTCATCCCCCATCATTTTCACATCGATATGCCCGATGAATTAGTAGAAATGGTGGAGAAAGCCAAGAGCGATGCAGAGGTGCGTGAGGTCGGAGTACAATGGTGTATCAAGCAATCCAAGGAATTAAAAGACGCAGGTGTTCCTGTGTTACATTATTACACCATGGGAAAAGCCAAATCCACCGCCGAAATCGCGAAGGCGGTGTTTTAGGATTCAAAAGAAAATTATTGAAAGAAATAGAAGCATTCAAAAGGCGCGCTGATCTCACCTGCGCCTTTTGTCCTTTCTATTTTTAGAAAAAGAGCTTACACTGGGCTTCGGTTTGTGCCTTGGTTTCGGCTTTGGTTTGGACGTTGGTTTCGAATGGGAGCTTGACTTTGAAGAGGAGCTGGAAGGTGCCTCAGAGCTACTCTTCTTTTTAGCCTCTCCTCTACTTTTCTCGATCATCTTATTCAACTTGGTCATTTCCACCTCATCCAATTCGCGCCATTCTCCCAGTGGAATGCCTTTTAAATCCACGTGCATGATTCTAACTCGCTCCAATTTTGTGACGTTATAGCCTAAATATTCCGTCATCCTTCTTATCTGCCTGTTCAATCCTTGAATCAGCGTAATTCTAAATACCTGATGGGACTCTTGTTTGACTTTACACTTTTTCGTCATCTGGCCCAAAATGGGAATCCCTTCACTCATTTTCTTTACAAAGTCTTCTGTAATGGGTTTATCTACCGTAACCACATACTCTTTCTCATGCGAATTTCCCGCGCGAAGAATTTTATTGACCAGGTCACCATTATTCGTTAGAAAAATCAAGCCTTGACTATCCTTATCCAATCTTCCAATGGGAAAAATCCGCTCGCTGTAATTCACATAATCGATAATATTTGTTTTGTCCAAGGGATCTGTGGTGGATGTAATCCCAACAGGTTTATTGAATGCCAATACAATATCACTCGAACGTCCTTCTAAGATCACGCCATTCACTTTAATCTCATCCCCTTCCTTGAATTGATCACCAACGGCTGCCTTTCGTCCGTTTACCAACACCCGACCTTGTTCAATGTATCGATCTGCCTCCCTTCGAGAGCAATATCCACTATCAGCAATAAATTTATTCAGACGCATACTCAAGGAGATTTTAGAATAACTTCATACAAATCTAATTGAACAAGCAGTACAAAACCGATTGAAAGGGATTTGCACATTCTAAGAATAAAAAAAAGTCTTTTTTTAAGCCCAGCCATGCAACCAATTTCATTTGTCTAATTCCCTGATGTGTAAATATTTTGGCTATTATTGTCCACTATAACCAAAAATCAAACTTTACTATGAAAAAAATTCTACTCACGTTTTGCGCGGGTATTTTATCTGCAGGCTTAATTGCCCAAGATTGCAATTGCATGCTCGCTATTGACGAAACGTTTAGTGTTGTCCCATTTGCGAATGGTACGGCGCCGGATTACAGAAACGATGATGGCTTTACAGAGGAAATTGCTATTCCATTTGATTTCAATTTGTATGGCACCTCGTATGATTCCCTTTTCATTAATAACAACGGTAACATTTCTTTCGGAAATGGATACTTTACATTCAATGCAAGCGGCTTCCCTATCAATCAGTTCCCAATGATCTCTGCTTACTGGGCTGACGTAGATACTCGCGGAGCAGGAAGCGGTTTAGTTTACTATAAAATGACTGATAATGCGATGGTGGTTCGCTACAACAATGTAGGTTACTTCCCAATGTCATTCGATCAGCTCAATGATTTTCAAATCATCATTTCTGACGGAACGAGCGACTTAACTCCAAGCGGGCACAATATAAGTTTCTGTTATGGAGACATGCAATGGTCTACTGGAGCTGCAGCAACAGTGGGTGCGAATGCTGGCGATGGATCAAATGCGCTTCAAATTGGTCGTTTCAACGAAAATGCAGTAGCCTATGACGGTCCATACGCAAACCCCGATGACGTAGACTTTCTAGATTATTCAAATATCACTTTTTCTACGAATAACGTAAACACCAACCAATTCCCTATCAATGTATCCAACTACTGTGATACCATTTTCGGAGGAGCTGGTGATACCTTGATGTTCTATTTCTTCGATGATATCGAACAAGACTTAGAATACGAATTTGTAGATAGTTCTGGCTATTTCAATCCCAACGATAGCATTGTAGGAATGGTAATGATCGATGGTATTTTAGCAGAGGACAGATGGGGTGCTACTGAACGCGATTTGAATAATTTCTCATACCCAATCGTCATCTCTCCTTCAACCCCGAATGGCATTTATACATTCTACATTCATGTTACCGATAACGGTGTTCCTTCTTTGACCTCAACATTCGAATACACTGTTGAAATCAATGCGACCTCTGTGAATGTAAAACAATCTGAAGTATCTGATGTAGTAGGTTATCTAAGCGCTGGCATTCTTCAATTCAAAGGACTTGATGATAAGAAAGTTGATCAATTCATTCTGTATAACAGTAATGGTCAAAACATCATGCAAACAGATCGTTGGGTGCAAGGTGTGAATATGAACGTGATGCCTTCAGGTGTCTACGTTTATACTATTCGCGTCAACGGACAAATGATCAGCGGCAGAATAGCTAAATAATATTCTTTTAGGATTAATGAAAACGGCGGTTTCTAGGGACCGCCGTTTTTTTTTGATTATTTTTTGTGGCTTAGAATTACCCTAGTCTGTTACGCCAGTGGTTTTGCTGATCCGAACTACTTCATTCGAATCTTTAAAAAAGTGGAGGGAGTAACTCCAGGCGAAATGATGAGAAAAAAATTACAGTGATTCTAAAAAGCGAAGTAATGCTTCTCTTTGAGAAGAAGACAACTCCAAATACGACTGCTTTGAAAAAATGGCCTCTCCTTCATGCCAGAGAATGGCTTCCTCTACGGTTTCCGCCCTTCCATCATGAAGAAAGCCTGCGTTTGGAAATACCGTTTTCGTAAGTCCAATACCCCAGAGCGGCGGAGTTCTCCATTCGTTTGCTCCTGCCAGATAATCTGGTCGACCGTCACCAAGCCCAGGCCCTAATTCATGCAAGAGCATATCTGTGTAAGGTCTGATGGTTTGGAAAGACAATTCAGCAATAGGATGAATACCCGTTTGAAGTTCGGGAATATGGCATTTATCGCATTTCAACTCTTCAAAAAGTTGACCACCAAGCTGGACCAAAGGATCCTCCAAGTTTCTTCTTGCCGGTGGTGCCAACGTTCTTAAATAAAAAACGACATCGCTAAGCAAATCCCCTTCTATGTCAATTCCTTCTTGAACCCCTTGACAATTGGATTGATTGTTACAGTTTTCGAGTGGAAAAATCGGTGAGGTTATACCCATGTCTTGGTGAAACGCATCGGCCGTTTGCTGAAGTATACCAGGACTGGATGACTTCCAACCAAATAGTCCAGGGCGCAATTCATTTACCTGGAAGTCCATAACGTAATTCAGTTTACCACTAATACCATCCTCATTCTGGTCGGGTTCATCGGCGATACTCTCCAGAGTTGCAATAGGGACTGCCTCTAGAAGTCCTAATCCAAAAATTGGTGCAGCATGTCTTCCGCCTCTAAGGTAAAATTCAGGTAACGGGTGGTATGGATTTGAAATACTGAAGTAAGGTTGTTTGAGTACAACACTATAGCCGTCAGGAAAAACCACGGGTTGGTATTCCCATAGAACATCCAGAGCTCCCTCTGCGGGTGAATTATTGATAGAGTTTGTTTGTAGCTGTGTTCCAAAAAAAGGAACTTCTAAAGGTGCACCAAAGCCGTCAGTTCCTTGCATACTAATTCGCAGCAGCAAGCCTTGATGCGAAATAGAAGACAGCGCTCCCCTGCCATTTCCAACATGACAGTTCACGCAAGAAGATTCAATAAACTGAGGCCCTAGGCCATAGAAAGGACTATTTACAACATTGTTGAAGTCTCCATTAAAAATTGCCTCCCCTTGCAAAAATCTTTGAAGATTTTCTGGGCTCAAATTATTCAATGGCTTCGTGAATGCGCTAGGAGATGCGTCAAAGACGGTGGTGGTTCCTCCAGAAAAATATGCGGATTGAATGTAATCCTCATGCAAGAATGGTTCTCGCTGCGGATCGTGCTGACAAGAAATCCAGGCGAATCCGAAGGCGATAACTACCCCAACAAGTTTATTTCGTCTGAAACGACGAACTTCCATGAATTTATTTTTGTCTAAAATACAAACGAACGGGTATCCCAGAAAAATTGAAATTCTCTCTTAATTTATTTTCCAGAAAACGAATGTATGACTCCTTCACGTTCTGAGGCGTGTTGCAAAAGAAGGCTATAGCGGGAGATTTAGTTGGCAGTTGCGTGACAAACTTGATACGTACCTCCTTTCCCTTCACAATAGGTGGAGGTGTTTCATTGATAATAGGAAGCATTATATCATTTAGTTTTGAAGTGGAGATTCGCTGTAATCTATTTTCATACACCTCGATTGTTTTCTCCAGTGCTTTCAATATCCTCTGCTTTGTGACATTCGAAGTAAAGAAAATGGGAACGTCTGTGAACGGGGCGATCCTCTCCTTAATGAGTTCTGTAAAGACCTGAACACTTTTGTGGTCTTTTTCATATAAATCCCATTTGTTTACAAGAATCACCACACCTTTATTGGCTTCAGTGATTTCACCGAAAATAGTTAAGTCTTGCTTAGTAACACCTTCCGTGGCATCCATAAGAAGCATGCAGACATCCGCTTCTCGAATTGCTTTTATCGTACGGATATTGGAATAGAATTCGATATCATTCTCCAGAGCTTTTCTTTTCTTAAGTCCCGCAGTATCAACAAGAATCAAGCTTTTTCCAAAGGCATTATAGTCAGTATCCACCGAATCTCTTGTAGTTCCCGCCACATCCGATACGATGGTTCGGTTTTCCCCCAGTAGCGTATTAATGAGCGTTGATTTTCCTACATTAGGTCGCCCCACGATTGCGATTCGCGGCAATTCCGAGTCCTCATTCTCTTCATCCTCCTCAATATCTTGCACCATAATATCCAGAAGTTCACCAGTGCCGTAGCCATTATTAGCAGAAATCGGTACTATTTCTTCACCTATTCCAAGTTCATAGAATTCTGAGGCAAGAGATTCTTTATCACTGGTATCTACTTTATTGGCAATTAGGAGTATTTTCTTGTTAGCTTTTCTGAGCAATTTAGCAGCATTGCGATCCCATTCTGTAAGACCATCTCTAGCGTCAACGACGAAAAGGATCAAGTCAGCTTCTTCAACGGCGAGCATAACTTGTTGATTGATATCTTTTTCGAATTGGTCGTCAGAGTCAGTAATCACTCCGCCAGTATCGATTACAATGAAAGATTTGTTTCCCCAGGAAGAGATACCGTATTTTCTATCACGCGTAACGCCAGCGGTTGGTTCCACGATAGCGTCCGAGGATTCAGTAAGGCGGTTGAAGAGCGTTGATTTTCCGACATTAGGTCGACCGACGATTGCTACGGTGTAATTCATGGGGTTGAAGATAACGAAATACGGTTATGCGTTATGAATTGGAGGGGTAAAAAAAAACCCTCTCGTCATAGACGAGAGGGTTCTTTAAAAGCGGCGACGACATACTCTCCCAGGTGTTACCCAAGTACCATCTGCGCTGCTGGGCTTAACTTCTCTGTTCGGAATGGGAAGAGGTGTACCCCAGCGCTATAGTCACCTAAAAACGGTGATATATTGATAGAGTTTTTATACAATAAGCATTCGAGTAATTAGTACGACTTGACTCAGACATTACTGCCTTTACATCTGTCGCCTATCAACGTCATCATCTTTGACGACTCTCAATGAAGCCTCATCTTGAGGCGAGTTTCGCGCTTAGATGCTTTCAGCGCTTATCTCATCCGCACGTAGATACTCTGCACTGCAGCTGGCGCCACAACAGATACACCAGAGGTGCGTCCTTCCCGGTCCTCTCGTACTAGAGAAAGGTCCTCTCAAGCTTCAAACGCCCACAACAGATAGGGACCGAACTGTCTCACGACGTTCTGAACCCAGCTCGCGTGCCACTTTAATCGGCGAACAGCCGAACCCTTGGGACCTTCTCCAGCCCCAGGATGTGACGAG
>JAIXWX010000005.1 GCA_027491075.1 Flavobacteriales bacterium | reverse complement strand
TTTCTTCTACAGAAAACATCACGATTTGCAGCAATCAAGTTCCGTACGTTTGGAATGGTATCAGCTACACCACTGCAGGAACCTACAACTTGAATCTAACGAGCGTAACGGGATGTGATTCTATTGCAACGCTCAACCTTGTGATCAATGATGTTCTTTCTTCTACAGAAAACATCACGATTTGTAGCAATCAAGTTCCATACGTGTGGAACGGTAATAGCTACAACACCGCAGGAACCTACAACTTGAATCTAACGAGTGTAACTGGATGTGATTCTATTGCCACGCTCAATCTTTTTATTAATCCTGTACTTTCTTCTACAGAAAACATCACAATATGCAGCAATCAAGTTCCGTATGTGTGGAACGGCAACAGCTACACCACCGCAGGAACCTACAATTTGAATCTAACGAGTGTAACTGGATGTGACTCGATTGCAACGCTGAATCTTTTGATTAACAACGTGCTTACCTCTAACGAAGATGTTACGATTTGTAGCAATCAAGTTCCGTACGTATGGAACGGTAACAGCTACACCACCGCAGGAACCTACAACTTGAATCTAACGAGTGTAACGGGATGTGATTCTATTGCAACGCTCAACCTTGTGATCAATGATGTTCTTTCTTCTACAGAAAACATCACGGTTTGTAGCAATCAAGTTCCATACGTGTGGAACGGCAACAGCTACACCACCGCGGGAACCTACAATTTGAATCTAACGAGTGTAACGGGATGTGACTCGATTGCAACGCTCAATCTTGTGATCAATGATGTTCTTTCTTCTACAGAAAACATCACGATTTGTAGCAATCAAGTTCCGTACGTTTGGAACGCTAACAGCTACAACACCGCAGGAACCTATAATTTAAATCTAACGAGCGTAACAGGATGTGACTCGATTGCAACGCTCAACCTTTTTATTAATCCTGTACTTTCTTCTACAGAAAACATCACTATATGCAGCAATCAAGTTCCTTATGTGTGGAACGGCAACAGCTACAACACCGCAGGAACCTACAACTTAAATCTAACGAGTGTAACGGGATGTGACTCGATTGCAACGCTCAACCTTTTTATTAATCCTGTACTTTCTTCTACAGAAAACATCACAATCTGCAGCAATCAAGTTCCGTATGTGTGGAATGGCAACAGTTACAACACCGCAGGAACCTACAACTTAAATCTAACGAGCGTAACCGGATGTGACTCGATTGCAACGCTCAACCTTTTCATTAATCCTGTACTTTCTTCTACAGAAAACATCACGATTTGTAGCAATCAAGTTCCATACGTATGGAACGGTAACAGCTACAACACCGCGGGTTCTTATAGCACCACTCTTTCAACAATAGCGGGCTGTGACTCTATTGTCACATTGAATCTCGTGGTTAACCTAGTTTCTGAATCGACAACTGAAGTTAGTGTTTGTCCAGAAGAACTCCCGTACGTATGGAACAATGCTTCTTATTTTACTACAGGTTTATATGAGATTGTGTTGTCGAATTCTTCTGGATGTGATAGTCTTGCTCGACTTGCTCTCACTGTTTTAGAAGCACCTTCTTATAGCTTAGAAAACCAAACAGGTACAACAACATTGACCTGCGCTGTTCAACAAATCGAAATTGATATCGCAACCACCGAAGATGTGCTATGGCTTGGTTCTTATTCTGGTTCTTTTGATCAACCAGGCTGGTATTCGTTTCAAGTAATTACGCCTCAAGGGTGTGTTTCTGAAGGTGAAATAGCTATTACACAAGATATTTCACTTCCCAATGGGCAACTAGTGAATTTAACAGGTTCGAATGAATTGAACTGTAATTATCCAGAAATTCTTCTGCAAGCAAGCAATGGAATAAGTTATTCTTGGAATGGAATTGCGGGATTACCGGTTCAAACCATCGACTCACCGGGTTTAGTCAACGTAGAAATTTTCGGACCGAATGGATGTTCGATTACACAGGTACTCAATATTTCAAGTAATTTTAGTACACCTGATATAGCAATTCAGAACTTATCGGGCACGACCTTGCTTACATGCAACCAAACAGAGATTCAGTTGCAGGCTTCGGGAGGATTACTTTACAGTTGGAGCAACGGAGTGAATCAGTCCAATGTAACAGTTATTCAACCTGGGCCGCTTGAATTAATAGTCACTGGTGCTAATGGATGCAGTTCAGACACAACGATTCAAGTTTTCCAAAACATTGTTTCCCCAAATCCGACCTATCTAACCTCTAGTATGTGTGATGGGGAGGTTCATGTTTTGCCAAATGGAGAGTCAGTGTTTACTCAAGCTGTTTATGAAACCGTGCTTCAAGCTTGGAATGGTTGCGATAGCTTAATTTACACAGATCTTACAGTATATCCAGCACATGACGTCGCAGTAGCAAGTCGCATCTGTGACACAGAAACGCATACTCTCCCAGATGGAACGATAGTCGAGGATGATGGAGTTTACACAATTGTGCTGTCGAGTGTTTATGGTTGCGATAGCACTATCGTTACGCTCTTGGATGTGGTAGAAAGCTATAATCTAAGCTATGAGGTTACTATTTGTAGTGGTGAGGAGTATGTGCTTCCGAATGGTGAGGTGATTAATAATGAAGGGTTATATGCATTGAGTATGCAGACTATATACGGCTGTGACTCCATAGCTTCATATTCTTTGGATATTCAGGAACCCATTGTCCAGACTATACAAGTTCCTATTTGTAATGGTGAATCCTACCTTTTACCGAATGGTACATATGTAAACACCACGGGATATTATCCTACTATGTTGTCTTCTGTGTTTGGTTGTGATTCGGTAATTGTTACACACCTAATAGTGGGATCACCGCTACAGTCTTTTACGAATGCGACAATCTGTTTTGGAGATGAGTATGTCATGCCCGATGGTTCATCATCAAGTAGTTCGGGCGTATACACCCATACATTGACATCTTTGGCGGGTTGCGATAGTACGGTGATTACCAATTTGACTATCCAGCCAGATATTATGGTAGCATTCACTCCATATGGAGATACCGTGGATGTTTGCCTAGGCGACGATTTATTGCTAACGGCTATGGGTGCCCCGACAATGACTTTTGAGGCAATGGATGAGGTGGAATGGGTAACTTCTATTAGTGGTCTTATAGTGCCTCAAGAAAGCCAGTATTGCATAGTAGAGGGTATAAGTGGATTTTGTTCTGGTAGTGACAGCATCTACATCAATGTGCTTCCACTCCCTGAAATTCAGATTTTGGCAGAAGCAGAAGAGATTTGTATCGGGGACTCAATTTTACTCAGTGCAAGCGGTGCGGAAGAGTATTTTTGGACTCCTTCACTATTAAGTTGTGCGGAATGTCCTTCTGGATTGGCCTCTCCTGAAGGCACTACGACTTATCAAGTGTCAGGCACTTTGAACGGATGTACAAGTGAGCAGAACATCGTTATTGAGGTGGCACCAACACCTCAATTGATCATTCTCGGAGATTCGATAATGTGTGAAGATCAACAGATCTTGTTGCAAGTGTCAGGTGGAATGAACTATTTGTGGAGTACGGGCGATACTGCTTCTGTAATTCTTGTAAGTCCCACCGTTTCCACGGAGTATTCCGTGATGTCGGTGATCGGTCAATGCATGGATGAACTGAATTTCCCAATTGATGTCTATCCAAATACTATTATTGATGCGGGTTTGGATACCATTGTTAGTCCTGGAGCTCCCGTAGTTTTATTGCCTGAAGGAGGGATGGAATACGTATGGAGTCCAAGTACTGGACTGGATTGTTCGACTTGTGAAAATCCAACAGCGACTCCCATTGAAACAACGGAATATTGCGTAGAGGCGACCAATGAGTTCGGTTGTGTGGCTTCCGATTGCTTAAAAATTGAAGTTACGATAGAGTGTGAAACGTTTTTTGCACCCAATGTATTTGCACCCAATGAAGGTGGACACGAGTTGAACAATTGTTATCGAGTGTTTGGAGGAGAGTGTTTTGAAGAATTTGCTTTGAGGATTTATAACCGCTGGGGAGAAGTAGTTTACGAATCAGATAGTCCTGACAATTGCTGGGACGGAACTTATAAAGGTGTCTCTCTGAACGCAGGTGTTTTCGCATACGTTATTGAGGGTAAGCTATTAACAGGAAGTGTGTTTAAGAAACACGGGAATATTACTTTGATACGATGATGAGAAGAATTTTCTTCATAGCATTATTGTTCATGAGCATGACAAAGATCGTAGCTCAGGATATTCACTTTTCTCAGTTTTATTTAGCACCATTGGTACAAAATCCAGCCATGGCTGGAACCATTAATAATTTCGAAGGAAATGTGAACCACAGAAAGCAGTGGGCTGCGCTTGGTGCACCATTTGTGACAACAGCTGCTTCAGCAGGGCTAAAGTTGAATGCTGGAAAAATGAAGAAAGGGCACTGGGCAGCGGGAGGTCTTTTTTATACGGACAGAGCTGGAGACGGTGGTTTGAAGACAACCCAAGGAAATCTCGGAATTACATATCATGTGAAATTGGATAAATACCAGAAATTAGGACTAGCACTTCAGGGTGGATTTATGCAAAGAAGTGTGAGCATTAGTAATCTCCAATGGGCGAGCCAGTACGTGAATGGATCTTACAGTGCGGCTAATGCGAGTGGAGAAATGTTACAGGAGAATACTATAGGATTATTTGATTTAACCTCTGGTATAGTTTACACGTTCAACAACACCGCAGACTTGATTAAAGTGACGAGCAACAACTTTAGACAAGGTACTCTTGGTCTAGCAATGCATCACTTGAACCGTCCCATGTACGGGTTTATGGGAACGGGCGACCGATTGCACATAAGGTATGTACTGCACGGTGATTTTTTATATAGCTTGAAAAACACTCCTTTAGCGGTGCATCCTGGATTCATGATCCATCGGCAAGCAACGAATACGGAGTATTTGTTTGGTTCTATGATTCGTTACGAATTATTGGCAAACTCCAAGTACACGGGAAACTACAGAGGTGCCGGGATTTCTGCAGGTACCTACTATCGGTGGAATGATGCGATTATTTTTTCCGCAATGGTTGAGTTTTCCAATTACAGCATAGGATTTAGTTACGACTTGACTACGTCTTCACTTAGAGCGGCGAATGCAGGAAGAGGGGGAATGGAAATTTGCTTGAGATATGTGAGTCAGAATCCGTATTTCCGACAGACTAGAATATTCAAATAACTATTTTTCTTCATTCTTGCGGAGCATGTCCTTTTCCATCCAAATGTTTATTTGCGTGGTCAAAGTCTGAACTTGATCAGCCAAGAGTTTAATGGCTTTACCTTGGGTTTCAATAAGCTCTTTTAACTCATGATAAGAAATCGACTCTCGGCGTTTGTAGTGTTTTAGAGGGTCTAACTCTTCTTTAAGAATTAAATGCATGGTCTCTCCTTTTTCGAATTTACTGACCATATTCAGTAAGTCTACATCGAGATAATCATTGAATCGCAGAATCATGTCGGGCCGCATACTGCCCGCGATGATGCGCTGATTGAGATTGGAAGGCGATGTGTCCAATTCAATTGCAAGTTCTCTTTGGGATATTCGCTTCGCGTCCAACAATGCCAATACCACCGTCTTAAATGCATCCTTTCTCTTGGCACCGTATTTCATATGTCAAAGGTGGATAGTAATCAAATCGAGGATATTTACTTTTAACGAGCATTTTTGACGTATATGAATGTATTAAGTAAACAAATGAGGCAATTTGACACGAGGCCGTTATTTTGTATAGCAACTAAGTGAATACTCTGTCCACTTTAAAATTCAGTTATCTTCGTAACATGATCAAGAGTATTGGTATTATTTTCTTCTTTGCAATAGCGTGCTTCGCGAGTGCTCAGAAATCGACCACGATTCAAAGGAGTATGGATCTAGCGGTGGCGGGCGCCTCTTTTGACGCGGGCATCATTGAACTGTCAGAAGTGAATAAAGGAATAGTGGAAGTAAAAATTTCTGTCAGCATCTCTTATGCTGGAAAAACACCTCAAAAGGTGATCGCTTCTTCCTCTGACAATACAACTAAAGTAGAAGTCACGGAGGACAAGTCAATCGGAGGTTGGAAGATGATTATTAGGAAGACGATGCCTTCTAAAAGGTCTTTAGTAAAGCAATGGACGGAGTGCATAGATCTTTTAGAAGATCAAAGAAATGGCTCGGTATGCTTTAGAGCCATAGTAGTGTTCAATGGAGTGAAAGAAGTGATGGCGTCTGATACCAATCGTCGAGTTGTCGGTAAGGATAAAGACGGGTATCCTATCGCATTGAATATTTCGAAGAAGGATCCTGCCGAATATTCATTCGGTCCAACCGATTCTTTGGGAAAGGCTGATTTCGGTGTTTGGAATTATTATTCCAAGGGGAGTATCGAAACTCAAGTAAATACAAGGGCTCAAGATCTTACGTCTAGGATGTATGACTGGGCGGAGGTTTTTGATAAAGATTTGTATTCGAAAGAACGAGTACCAAAGTATTTTGAAGACTTGACCATAATTGACTCTATTGCGGGCTGGGTAACAGGCAAAAGGGAGTCTGTTTATTTTCAAAAAAAGGAAAGTAAAAATTACTACCGAATGTTTCCTCGGTACGAAGTAGATAGCTTGACTATATTTTCAACAGGAGAGTCAAATACTTTTTTTCTTTACCCGGGAGAGCCAACCGCTGAAGAATCGAATATTATCATTACCAAAGGCGAAAAGTTTGAAATAAAAGAGGGCCGATCCTACATGGATTTATTTTTTGTAGTGAACACCTATTTGATCTATCCCAAAAAAGAAGGCGGTCGTCCCATTTCAAAAGATAAATTGAATGAATTGGCATCCGTTTTTCGTGCGTCTTTTCCTTCTTACGATATTGTTGAGAAGAATGGAAATATTAGTATTTATGCGCGCCCTATCGTTCCAATAAACACATTTTTGAAACGCGTAAATGAAATGAAGGAAGTAGACTATTGCTTTGTCCCAGTAGTAACTCCTGAATTACCCGTTGCTCAATACGTTTCTCCAGAGATAGAAGTTCTGATCAAGAGACAATCAGGAGATGTGGATTTAATGGGTTTGCTGGCATTTAAAAATTTTGAGAAAGTAGAGAAGACGGCGGTGCAAGGTTCTATAGTTATAAGATATAAGAGTAAAATCGTAGATGAAAATTTTTGGAAAGATCTTTACGCAGTCACGAAAACGGATGAGGTAGAAACGATCTTTTTCGACTTTACTCTAGAACCTAAATAGTATTTTAAATAGAATTCATTTTATTCAATAGTTCTTCTACACGGCCACCAACGGAAGCGGTTTGAACATCTTCTACACTTATCGAATTTTCTTTTTTGAAAAACTCGTTGTTTTTGAGCTTGCTAACCAATTGATCCCACAGGATTCCGTGGTTTTTAGAAATAATTTCCTCTTGCACTCTGCCGTTTGGTCCCAAGTATAGCAAAGTTTTTTGAAGCGAGAGACACTCATAAAACTTGGTAGTGAGAAAATCCTTGTTGTGTTCTGCGAGCAGTATAAGAGTGTAGTCAGACTCACTCCACCTTTTCACAATATCACCTCCGATATCTCCCTGAACAGATACGATATCGTGTTCTGAAAATACTTCTTTAATCTTTTGAAAATCTGGAGAGAAAAATTGAATTCGGAGCTTTTTATATAGTAGGGGTTGAAGTTCACGTAGCGCTCTTAAGTCGTTTGCCATTTGTTCTAGGAAAGTCTCTGTTCTTAGGTAAATGGCTCCGCCATACGTTATTGTTAGGAGATGAGGAGAAGGATGTGAAGGTGTAGTCTGATGGGCGGATGTCGAAAAATGCTTCAACTCAAAGTACTTCGTTTTTAACTCTTCTCGAATCACGGAATTGAATTCTTGAAGTACATGAATGGATGGCGATGAAACCACTTGAGCGTATTGGAATATATGTCTTGCCTTTTCCTTTTCTACAGTATAACGTGTAGTCGATAGATTTGACATACCATAGTTTTGAGCATTTAACCAGGGATCGCGTAGGTCAACCCAAAGTTTGAAACTTGGATTTTTCTCAACGAATAAAGAAGCGTAATAGGGGAAGTTAAATGGAGCCCCCGTGGCAATGATCCAATTTACGGTGTGGGTGGAAGTCAACTGTTGAAGCTTGTTCATTACAGCTTCTTTCATCCCAATAGACTTATCGAATGGAGTTCCTTTTTCCAAAAACTTCATTCTTATTAGTTCTGTTCTGAAATGAATAGAATTAAGTAACTTCTTATTATAAGGTGTGAGATGTAATTTTGAGACGGGAGTAATCTCGTGAAGATGAATATTTGGATGGTCTACCGCAGCGTGCCAGTTAGAAATCTTTTTTCCCGAATAAGCGGATTTAATCACATGGACCTGTATTCCTTTTTCAGCGAGGCCTTGTGCCAAAGCTGCCCATCTTCTTCCCCCAATTCCAGGATTGGGAGGGAAGTCGAAATTTAGAAGAATAATATGGTTTGAAGTTTCCAATATCAAACGAATCGCTTCATTGTTTCTTCTCTTCCTTTTATAAAATTGTGAATAGAAGTTATGATTCTATTTTCAGAAACGAATCCCTCTTGGATAACGGAAGGTAGATATTGCTCCGCTTCTAAAATTTCTTGCTCTGTATAACCTCTACGCAACGCACCCACTCGATTGATTTTGAAAATCTGTGCAGGTGTTCCGATGACTATGCAAAATGGCGGGGTGTGTTTGGTCACTCCGGCTTGTAATCCGATCATCGCTGACTCGCCAATGTCAATCCATTGATGAATGCTCGCATTGAAACCAATGTAGGCAAAGTCACCAACAGTGCACCCACCTCCTATCGAAGAGTTAGTAGCCATAACCACCGCATTTCCTATTTGAGCATCATGAGGTATATAGGTGCGTGACATAAAGTATCCGTTGTCCTTGATGCTTGTAGATGTTCTTCGTACAGGAGAATTAATGGAAATAAATTCGCGAAAGACATTGTTATTACCAATACTCACGATACCCTCTGGAAGGAAAACGTCTCCCTTTGTTCCCATTTCACCGAGGGTGCCGACGGATACATAGGAAGTGAATTTATTGTTGTTTCCAATGATGACATTGTTGGAAAAATTGGAGTAGGGCCCAACGATATTGTTGTCGCCAATGGTAATATTTCCGTCTAAAATTGCATACGGCCCAATGATATTGTTTTGACCAATTTTAACTTGGTCGCCAATGATAGCGGTTGGGTGTATTTGATTAGACATTTTGATAGATTGTTTCGATGGCGCTTATGGTTTTAATCGCTTCGTCGCCTTCCACCACTCCTTTTCTATTGGTGGTGAATTGTTCAATCAAAGAATGTATGAGTTTGTCATGATTCGAGCTAGTGCCCTGGTATTTCCCGTAGTTATTGGGAAGATCTTCAAAGGTTGTTTCTTCTGGCATTGGATACGATTGTACATCCCAGAATTCAATTTTATTTAGGTATTTTCCTCCAATTTTAATGGTTCCTTTTTCTCCGATGATGCTGATACTGCCTTCGAGGTTTTGATTATAAACACAGGTGGTCCAAAACAAAGAAGCCATTACACCGGAACTAAATCGAATCGCTGAAATACCACAGTCTTCTATTTCTATCTGATGATTTTTAGTATCGATCATTGTTTTAGCTTCAACAACATCACCAAACCACCAAATCAATAGATCAATGAAATGACTTACTTGCGTATGGAGCGCACCTCCTTCAAGGCTTAACTTCCCTCTCCATTCAGATAAGTCGTAGTATTCTTGATGGCGATTCCACATCACGTTGCATTGCACCATAAACAACTTACCCAACTTTCCGAGATCGAGAGCCTGTTTTACGAGTTTGATGGGTGCGTTGAAACGATTTTGTTTTACCACAAAGAGCTTTACATTGTTTTCCTTGGCCGCTGCAATCATTGCGTTGCAATCTTTTATAGACAAGGCCATTGGCTTTTCAACCAGAATGTGTTTTCCCGCTTTCGCTGCCTCAATAGAAAGTGAGGCGTGTAAACCATGGGGCGCAGCGATATTCACGAAGTCTAGTTCAACTTCGTTGAGCATCTTATGAATATCCGTAAAATAGGGTACTCCACCATATAGCTCAGATAGTTCTTTCACTTTGGCTTCATCAATATCACAAATGGCCGCCAATACCGCATCTGGTTCCGCGTCCAAAACGGCAATGTGTCTTTTTCCTATGCTTCCGCAACCCACAACGGCGAATCTCAACTTCTCCATGGCTAAGTAGTTATTAAAGGTCGATTCAAAGGTATAAAGAATTAAGGAGTCTTTACCAGCTCCTCTAAATCGTAGAAGCCGAGCTGCTTTTCAACTCTTCCGTTATCGACTACTAAGATCGAAGGGAAGCGACTTCCTGCGACAGGAAGCATTTTCTCAATACTGTCTACAAGGGTACAGGAGTAGCTTATTTGCGTTTTTTCTAAAAATACAGAAGCAGATGTTTTTTGGGAATTGTAAATAAATGCGTGGATATCCCAATGATTTTCTTTTTGCATGGCTTCAATACGCTGCGCTGCCAATTCGCAGTGGTCGCATGAGCTCAGAAAAAATGCTATGATTTTTTTTCCTTGATTCAACTCTTGAATTAATAAACTATCAGAGGTCAATTCCTCGAGGCTCAACACAGGGCGGTTTTCGCCTTCGAAAATTTGTGGCTTCGCAAAAATCACGGGAGTGAGAATAAATGGAAGGCTCAAAGAAAGTGCCGTGAAAAATCCAATGATCCATTTTTTGAATTTTTGAAACCAACGGAACGGCTCACCTTTTTGAAGCATAAAAAGCAGAACCAGTGTGATTAGATTTTTGAATGTCGCCTGTGCTGGAGTCATGATGATTTTATCTCCAAAGCAGCCACAGTTCTCCGTTTCTCCTTTTACCAGCCAAAGATAGCTCAGCCAAACGGTGTACCCTATAATCATGGTCATTGAGGCTCGAATCACCCACTTGGATGTAAAAGAAAAAGCGAGACATAGACCTAAAAAAAGCTCTGCAGAAATTAAGAATCTAGCAAGGTAAGGGGCAATGAATATCCCTACAATGTCATGTGTGAGGATTAAGTTTTCGAAATACTCAATAGGATAAAGTTTGATGATTCCCGAAAAGAGAAGCATCAAGCCTAAAAAGATGCGTAGAATATTCTGTACCATATAAAAAACAAAGGGCCACCTTACGATGACCCTTCTATTGTGGAGATGAAAGATTATTTCTTCTCTAGCTCGCAGCTATATGTTACACCACCAACTGATGAAGTTGATTGGAAAGCGTCACAAGATTCTTCTGCATCCTTCTTAGTAGCTTCGAAAGAAGAACTAGCAGTAGCTGTTTGACCTGCAACTGAAGCAGTACAAGTACAAGTCCACTCACGCTTACAAGAAGTGAATGTCAAAGCGAAAATTGCAAGAGCAACAAAAGCGATTTTTTTCATTTTATTTGTTTTTTTTGGTTGAGTGGCGCGAATGTACACATGTTTTCTTTAAATCCAAACTTTTTAACAATTCGCGAACAATGTTTTTAACTGAATTACTAATAGGGATATTCTTCGATATGGGTTTATTTAAAGTGAAAGAAATTCATACCCCCAACTCATTTCTCAAACCTCACTCCTGAATCTCCTACGCGCAACACATAACTTCCGCTGCTGAGGTTTAACAAGTCAAGACGGGTAGTTGTAGAGTTGATTTTTCCACGTAGGATCTCTCTTCCTGTGATGTCATACACAAAATACTCTTCCCCTATCAACGCTTGATTGCTTTGAAGCATCAAGTACTCGTTGGCAGGATTGGGATATATGTCAAATGAAGGGGCCTGTGTTTCTTCAATACCAATCACCACATCTAAGCCACTACTCACCCCAACGCATCCAGCAGGGTCTGTTACTTGTAAAGTATAATAACCTGTTTCTGTAGGATTGATGTAGTAGCTGGTCTCTCCTGGAATAGGCTCTCCATTCAATAACCACTGATAATCATAGTAAGTATTATCTGGCCATTCATGCAACAACATATTGGTGGTGGTTCCTCCTTGCGAAGAGGCTATGATCCACGGTTGAGGGGTGAAGTTGACGTTTACATACCATTCACCACCGCTAATACACCCAGCTTCATTTTCTGCTGATACATAAAAAACGTATCCCATTATATTCGGCTCTATATCGAGTATTTGACCATTTTCTATTCCATCGGACCAAGTAATAGTACATCCCTCACATGATGCGTTTGCTGATATGAGATCTCCTTCACAATATGTGCTTTGTTCGATTCCTTGAATCTCGGAGTAAGGCGCAACGTTGATGGATAACACTTCCGAAACCTCACACAAAGGATTGGATAACGTGAGTATGATGTCATGGCTATCGAGCGGTAAACTGGCTAGTTCTAAAGTGGGAGTGTTTCCTAAAATTTCATTGTCTAAAATCCATTCGTATTGCTCAACAAAATCAGTGTTGGATTCGATCTGAATGGGTTCTCCATCGCAATAATTGTTGTCATAGGTTGGAAACTCTATTTGATCACAACTGAAAATAGTATGCTGTGTAGTGTTTGTAATGATTGGAGGGTTGTCATCGAAGAAGATAGCTGCTGTGTTGTTGAGCACTGATCCAATCTCTAGTACTTGTTTGGTTCTAATTTTATAAATAACAAAACCATGCGACTCTGGCTCGTTGCTATTGCTGTCGGGCAACATTATGTTATTGAATACAAATTGCACCATCCCGTCGGGTTGTACAATGGTGCTGTATGAGTGCGACGCGCTTTGAGGCTCGAAACTACTTAAATCAAAAACATTGAGATCAATTTGATCGTCAATGCGTACGTCAAATGCCGGGGCATTTCCAGTATTCTGAAATCGAATTTTGAATTCTAATTCGGTGTCTTGTAGAATGAAGTGATTATCGGTATACCCCTCTGGAGTCGCCTGTTTGTCATTGGGGTCATAAGCACAGCTCACCAGTGCATTGGTGTTCCACGTATTGGTGTAGAATACGTTTTGTTGATCGCTAAGCTCAAGAGAGAAACTGAATGGAAATACGGAGCCAACAAAAGAAACGCCTGGACCAAGGATGTGAGCAAAGAGGTTTAAAGTGCTCCCAGGTGCCAGATCGTTGATGGTCCATGTGAGAATTCCGGGACTTGAACTAGAGTATGGAAGACTTGTAGTGATGTTCTGTGCCATCAAGTTTTGTGGAAACGTCATGGTGAAGGTGCCATCTATGGATACTGTTCCCGTGTTCTGAATCCAAACTCCAGGACTGAATCCGTTGTTACATTGAATGACGGAATTAGCAAACATATTGGTGCCGCTCACTTGCGCCGCAACGCCACTCGAAGGGGTTAGTGGAATCTTTAAACCATTACAGGTAGGAAGAGTGATGGTGAGCATATTATCTCCACCCGTTATGGTCCACAGATTATCGTTGTTTATAAATTGAAGGGTATATGTACCCAGCGTTAGACCAGGTAATACAAATGAACCGCTGGCATCGGGGAAAATAATAACGTTTAATTCTTCGATAGTAATGTATCCAACATTGGACAAAGCGGGTTCTAGAATAGGCCAGGTGTCGCGAACACCGTTTCCATTGATATCATTAAAAATGACACCAGTTATATCATTGCCATATAAACAAGAGCCGTCGTCGCACGTTGCGTAAGAAAGATAGTTACATGCAGAGGGATCGGTGCATCCATTGTATCCACATGACCCGTTGTTAATGATCGCCTCAGGATCATAATTGCAAGAAAGTGGATTGGTGCATCCGCAAACTCCTACTATGGGTTCATTGGAAAGGACCACCCCAATATTCAACTGAACCCAAGAGGTCCAACCTGCCATCACACGTACATAGTAATTTGTCTCTGGTGTAATGGTAAAATGATCTTCAAAGTTGAAACATGAGGAAATGTTTCCGCAAAAAACGTCTGTGGCTTCTTCGCATGTGCCGCTATTTTGAGCGGCGAGTATCTGTATTCCCATTCCTTGCAAAACTCCAGATGGAGAGGTAGCGAAAGCAGGAAACGCTCCAAATTGAATATGATTGAATGATTCACTATTGAACGTGTACCAGCCCGTTTGAGCGAATTGCATGTTGGCGCATGGCGTAGGTTGGGTATTGATCCCGCATAATGTATCAGTGAGTTGAACTCCATTTTGAAGAATTGTGGAAGCTGTGCACACGTCGTTAGGGATAGATGGCGCTTGAACAATAAGGGTTGTCGAACCTGTACAACCACTAGCATCTATTACTGCTACTTGATAAACCCCGGGAGTACTCCAGCAAGCGAAATTATTCGGGTTGAGTGTTGGTCCACCAGGGATTGTATAAGTGTAAGGACTTGTTCCACCTGTTGTGTTTAGAGAAAAGCATGTTTGCTGACCACAGGCATTATTGGAATATGTAATTACTGGAACGAGGGTGTTTTCGCATTGCCCATAAGAGGAAATGTAGGACGCCACGATTGCGCAGAGAAACAACACATGTTTCATTGGTATAGAGGTTTGGTTGGTTAAGTATGGACGAAGGTAAAGGAAAATTCGAGTACTTTAGGCGCTTGGAAAATTTACACAACATTAGCACTCTACTTTATCATGAAACCCATTTTTCTTCAGAGACGAATAGGCCATGGGTATTGTTCATACACGGAGCGGGTGGAAGCACGCGCACTTGGCGTAAACAGGTGGATGCTTTTAAGGAGAATTTTAATTTGCTTTTAATTGACCTTCCCGGCCATGCCGAATCGAAACACATTACCATCGATGATCGCGCCTACACATTTGAGTGGATAGGAAGTAAAATCTGGGAAGTGGTTGATGAGTTGAGAATTCAAGACATACATATTGTAGCGGTTTCTTTGGGAAGTATTATTGGAATGCAGATGCAGCGACTCAATCCAAAGAGGGTGGTGTCGATGGTTTTTGCAGGTCCTATAGTTGGACTTAACTTGAAACTACGTGTTTTAGCACGCAGTGGATTAATGCTGGCGCGGATTATAGGATATCATCAGTTTTATGCACTAACAGCACGTATCGCATTGCCTAAAAGGAATCATCAGAAATCCAGAGAGGTATTTGTAAAAGAATCTAAGCGCATCGTGGCAAAGGAGTACAAGAAATGGACTTCTATGTATGGAAAAACACTAGACTCTACTATTCAAGTTCTTTTTGGAAATCCGCCAGGAGTTCCTTTGTTTTTTGTCGTGGGCGAAGAAGATCACCTTTTCATGAATCCTGCATTGAAGTACCAAAAGAGATTCGACGAAGTACGTTTGGAATTGGTAGAGAAGTGCGGTCACGTGGTGAGCATCGAGAAGGCAGCTGTTTTTAATGCTATTGCCCTAAGATCGTTGCTCGGTCCTGCTTAAGCGCCTACTCGAAAGAATTGTATTACATTTTTTTTGCGTCAGAGTTTCTTTCGAAAATTGAGTAATTTTTTTGTTTTTACTACAGTATGAAGTTAACTTGTACTCACTATTAAATAGTTTGTGTAGTGTTTTTTGCATTAGTAGCTTGATTTACCCCGAAGTAATCATAGCCAGAAGTGTTAACATTAGATTCGCAACTCTTTAATATGGAGAGTCGATGATTCAGGATCAGTGCATGTCTATTACGGAAGACGCTTTACTTGAAAAAGGAAGAATATTACATAGCAGGCTTCTTAAAGTCATCGCTATCTTTTCTATAATTTATACCATACTTAATGTTTCGTTGGAGATGTGGTTCCATGCAGTGGTAACCGCTTCCATTACTATTGGAACAATATTCGCGTGGATTTTATTAAAGAAGAATCTGTATTTACTTTCGTAAGATTTGGAATTTATACAGATTAATCTGGGTGTGCTATTGCTGGCTCTGATGGATAGGAGAGATGTGTTTCTTTTCGTTTTCTATTTCCCATTAGTGGTTGGCAGCTTAATAGTTTTTCAAGGAAAATCAAGGAGAGTGGGAACCATCTTGGCGGTTGTCTCTTTTATAGCTCTGGTTTTAGTTGTTTGCATGGATTCCAGTTTCGATTCATGGAGTGATCCGAGCTCTGCGTCTTGGATTATTGATCGACTTCTTAATGTGATGGGGGCTTTTTTCATTTTGGTGTTAGAAATTGTCTTTCTAATTCGTCTCAATGAAAATGTACAGTCTCTGCTGATCAATGAGTATTGTCGGTTCTCCATTTGCGACAATGGAATAGGTTTGAAAAATGCGGATATTGAGCGATTAAAATCAGGAGAGTCTTTCAGTACCTCTTCTGCCCTTACTGGTTCCGGATTGGGTAATCAGTTAGTTCTTGACTTTCTCAAAGAACACAGCTCAGAATTGGAGATACGTTCAGAAGGCGGAGAGGGGTCCGAGTTTGCATTTAAACTGAAAATCGAAGAAAACTAGTTTCCCTAAAAAGGAAAAAGTCTATTAGGGAGAATAAACGTCCTGAAAATGGAATAATTAGAGTGATGCCAAAAAATTGATTGTTGACAATCAGTGGATTATGTTTTTGGCACTGTTATCGTCAATGGGGGGTCAAGTAATTTTCTTGATTACTTAAATAACAGTATTAGTGTTGTAATATAGTAAGTTAGTTGTTCAAGAAAAAAACCGACTCAACGGAGTTGGTTTTTTTATGCCGTTAAGTTTTTGATGATCTTTAAATACAAGTCCTCAGCTTGATAAGGCTTAGAAATATAGTCGTTCATGCCTGCCCCAACACACGCTTCTTTTTCACTTTCTAGAGCATTCGCGGTCAATGCGATGATGGGCACCGTGCTTTGTAACTCGTTTCTTATTTTATAGGTGGCTTGGAATCCATCGAGAACGGGCATTTGAAGATCCATGAGCACTAATTTCGGATCATGTAGTTTTATAGCCTCAATAGCTTCCTCTCCATCAACGGCCACTACGACATGTGCATTCCAACGCTTCAAGAGTGAAATAGCCAAAAGTCGGTTGAGTTCATTGTCTTCAACGAGCAGGATGGTACGCTGTAAAAGATCTTTATCTACCTCTAGAGGTAAGTCTTCTCTTATTGATGAGATGGCTATTCGAAACCTCACTTGAAAACTGAAAAGGGAGCCATGGTTTTTTTCACTTTGTACTTCGAGTTTTCCTCCCATCATTTCAACCAAGTTCTTTGCAATGGTCAACCCTAAGCCAGTACCGCCATATCTTCTTGTAATCGAACTGTCCTCTTGTGTAAACTCTTCGAAAATATTCAATATTTTAGAGTGATCAATACCCACTCCTGTGTCTTTAACTCCAAAATAAATCGTTTGAAGATCTCCAACTCGATCTACCTTGTTAATCGTAACTTTTACATATCCTTCATGAGTGAATTTTATTGCATTGCTCAATAGGTTGGACAGGACTTGTGTAAGGCGGGTTGGGTCACCGATGAGTTGTGTTTGAACAGCTACATCTTTTTCAAGAATTAATTTGACTTTCTTTTGTTCACACTTCACTGACATTGCTCGCACCAAAGGCTTCAATAGCGCGTCTAAGTCGAATGGAATACTCTCCAAAGAGAATTTCCCGCTCTCTAATTTGGTCATGTCTAGGATATCGTTGATAATCACTAGCAAGCCTTGACCGGATGCTTTTATAGCATCCAAATATTCTACTTGCTCCTCTGTGAGATGACTATCAAATAACATCTCACTGAGACCAATGATGGCGTTCAGTGGTGTTCTTACTTCGTGAGAAATATTGGCTAAAAAAATCTTTCGCGTTTCTAATGATGCTTCTGCAACTTCCCTTGCACGAATCAAATCGAGTTCAAGTTTTTTTCGTATTGAAATGGCTTGCTTGAACTGATCTGCAATACCTGTGAGATCGCTGTCATCGAGCTGTTTTTTATCTACTACCAAGGAGGCAAACGCTTCCTTTAACTTTTCAATGAGTTGCTCTTGTCTGCTGGTTTGGGTTCTGAGAAGATTATTTTTTTCTTGCAGTTCATCGCTGCTGAGTCGCATCGCTCGTTCAACCAAGGATCTATTGTCTTCAAAGTGCAAATAACTTTGGTTTATAGCTTCAATGAAATCTTGCAGGTGTTTTGGAAGCTCTGCAGTATTAATGCCGTGCTTATTCAATTGTCTGTGAAGGAGACGATGCAACAATCGATTTTCCATTCTATCGTTCTGCGTAAGTAGTAATGGTCATGGTTTGATTGTGCAGAGAGCAACGCGTGCTTCCAAGCAGCGGTGAAATCTCTCCATTGGAATAGAACCCACTATAGATAGCTTGTTTTCCCAAGGTTTCCACTACTGTTTCTATTTCCTCTTCTGTTCGATGAGCAAGCACTAATTTTCTTCCAACACAAGACACAAGAAATACCCATTGTGGAGAGTAAGTGTCTTTACTTTCTGACGCTGCAACATAGGCCCCATCTATCAACCTATCAAAATTCGCCATCATGAATTGAACCTGCGAGCCTTGAGGAACGTCGCCTGCAAAGGTCATGGAACCTTCGTTTTCATCAATACTGAGAATGGTTCGTACCAGCACCTCTCCACTTTCCAACTTCAAACACAATGGAAACAACAATGCTGATGCTGGAAGCTCTGAGGCCTTTTCTCCTAAAAACTTTTTATAAAGATCTAAAGCGGGAATATGGTCCAGCGAGTAGAGCTTATTGCTTTCTGACTTTGTAACTTCACGAACGGGTCCAAACTCATCCCAGCCGCCTCGAGATCCATGTTTGATGATGAGATCTTTTCCATAAAAACCTATGGCAACTACCAAGCCTGCCCGAGCAGTGTGATTGAGCCCAACTAAGGTTCCCGTGAAACGTCCGGCATCCGCTGCTAGGCCTCCGGTAACGATCACATTTTTATCGGTGTGTTGATTGATGCCCTTTACCAACTCATCGCCATTCGCCAGTGTGCCATCTGAAATCACAAGGATATGGCAAAGCGCTGGTCCGCGAAGTTTATCTGCCAGTGAGAGCCCACAATCGAAGCTATTCTGAAAATCACTGAGTTCTAAAGAAACCGAACGAATATTCGTTTTCTCAAATTGCAAAGCGTTGATAATGATACTTTGATCATATACATGTGTTCCCGCAATTTCTCCTGCGGTGCTCAAAGTAACAATATCTGCGTCTGGATAGAGGTTTCGAAGGGTGGGAAAAACAATGTCTTTGCCGACAACGTCTATACCACCAGTGCATAATACCAACTGAGCATGCTGTAAAGCACTCTCGGTGCCAGGTATTTGATTTACATCGGCCCAGTGTATTTGTTCTATTTTCATACGTAGTATTAGGTGTGTATAATGTAAATATAAAACAACTTACTTCATATTTCCTAAACCTTCTTTCGCTGATTTTAATCGATCGAGTGCTGCTTTTGCACTTTCTACCTGAGTCTGTTCTTCTTTGATCACGTTCTCTGAATTAGATATTTCCTTGGTGAGTTGATCATTATCGGATCTCCGGCGATCTATTTCAGATTCCATAGACTCTATGGATGTCATTGTTTGCGAGTAGTTTCGATCGACTTGAAGTATTTTATTTTCTCTCGCAGTTACCCTCTCGTTTTTCTTAATAACAATTCCTTTTTGCTTATCTATCCTCTCTCGCAACTTAATCAGGTCATTGCGTTCGCGTTCTGCTTTTTTCTCACTCCATTCGCCTGACATGTATTTAGCATTGTATTCACTTTCTTCAGTTGCTAATTGTCCTTCGAGTTCTTCTAATTCCTCTTTCGATTGTTCGGCTTCTTTTTTATCCAATTCTAATTCGGTTTGCAATGCTTTTTTTTGATTTTGAATTTGATCGAGCCTTCCGCGAGTGCTATTCATTCTATCTGTGGTGATGGCCAATTTCTTTTCGTTAGATGTTTTTTCTTTTTGAAAGCGCTCTCTTTGTTTTTCTGCTTTAGAAACATCCCTTGTTTGTCGGTCAAAATCGCGCTGGAGTGTTTTGATTTTCTCGTCGTAGAGAGCAATATAAAATTGATGGATACCTTTTTCCATCATATTCTTTATTCGTGCATTGATACCAAGGCTGTCATTGGTAGTAATAAACTGGCCTTTGGTTTTTGCCAAAACAGAAAGTCTGGAGAATTTTCCGTCTTTTTCTATTTTATAGAACACCTGTATACTATCAGCGTGCAATGAGGGCTGCAACACCGGATTGCAAATAGTCAATCCATTTTCGCGTCTGCCATCTAATCCGTATGCAGCCTTGGCAAACTTTCTCCACGCTTTCGCGAAATCATCTGTTTCCCCGATTACTTCTGCACTCTGTGTGGTGCGTATTCCATCCTCAAGCAATAGTGAAGAAGTTGTGATTTCAATGCTTGGTGTTTTCGAAAGGGCTTCGATTACAGCATCGGACTGAGCAGAAACAAGACTAAAGGATAGAAGTGAGAAAGCGAGTGAAAAAAGGCGGATCATGTATGCAAGTGTTATAATAGGTGAAGGTAAGGATTCTGCCCAAAAGAGGGGAATAAAAAAGGGCTAAATGAAACATGCATTTAGCCCTTTGAAGTGCGCCCACCTGGGCTCGAACCAGGGACCCACAGATTATGAGTCTGTTGCTCTAACCGACTGAGCTATAGGCGCGGTCTAATTTTAGACGGGCGGCAAATGTAAAACGACTTTTGAATTAAAAAAAACCTACCTTCTTCCTTTTTGGGTTTTTTTCAAAGGTTTTATTGAAACCCGCTGTGATAGAGGTTTTTCAAGCCCTACGATCGTATAGTCGAGTGTGCGTTGCTGCAAATCTCCGCCCCGAACCATGATGCTCACCGTATCGCCCATATGGAATTCCTTTCGTGTTTTCGTTCCATAGACGACGTAACGATCAGGATCGAATGCGTAGAAGTCATCTACCAGATCGGTCATTTGCACCAAGCCCTCGCATCGTGATTCTTTTTCTTCGACATAGATTCCCCAATCGGCAAGACCAGAGATAATTCCTTCAAATACTTGTCCTTTGCGGGCGAGCATGTATTCCACTTGTTTGTATTTGATGGATGCACGCTCGGCTTCCGCGGCTCTTTTTTCCATGGCACTGCTATGCCTGCATCGCATTTCCCACTCGGACGCCTCCACGGGTTTACCTCCGTTCAAATAATGGTGAATCAAGCGATGAACCATCACGTCGGGATAGCGGCGTATGGGCGAAGTGAAATGGGTATAGTAATCGAAAGCAAGTCCAAAATGTCCAATGTTTTGTGTGCTGTATTCTGCTTTGGCCATGCTGCGAATGGTCATTACACGAATGACACTTTCTTCGGGCTGTCCAGCAACGGCATTCATGAGTTGCTTGATGATGTCAGTGTTGCCTTTTTCTTTGGTTTTTCCAAGTTTGTATCCCAATTGCTTGACAAAGCTTCTCAATTGTTCCAGTCGATCGGGCATGGGCTCGTCGTGAATGCGATAAACAAAGGTTTTTGGCATCATAGCGCTATTGGCAGGATGCTGCGGATCGCCAACAAACTCAGCTACTTTTCTATTGGCAAGAAGCATGAAATCTTCAATGAGTTGATTGGAATCTTTCATTGTTTTAACATACACTCCAATAGGAACTCCCTTCTCATCGAGTTTGAATTTCACTTCTTCTCCTGCAAAATCGACACTGCCTTTTGCAAATCGTTTTTCTCGCAACTTTTTAGCAAGTTTATCTAGGATGAGAATTTCTTCCTTGAAATCACCTTCGCCTCCTTCAATTATTGCTTGCGCTTCTTCATAGGTAAAACGGCGATCGCTATAAATAACAGTGCGCCCTATCCACTCATTTAGAATGTCTGCTTCATCATTCATTTCGAAGATGGCGCTGAAGCAGAGTTTTTCTTCCAGCGGCCGTAGCGAACATAAAAAATTGGATAAACGTTCGGGCAACATGGGAATGGTGCGGTCTACGAGATACACACTCGTTGCTCTATCAAATGCTTCGGCTTCTAATGGAGTGCCCGGTTGGAGGTAGTGGCTAACATCTGCAATATGGACTCCTACTTCGTAATTTCCATTGGCTAACTTTTGAAAAGAAAGTGCGTCGTCGAAATCTTTCGCATCGAAGGGGTCAATAGTAAAGGTTGGAATTTTTCTGTAGTCCTTTCGTTTGGCAATTTCCTCTTCGGTGATGCCGGGCTCTATAGCATTCGCATAGTTTTCTAAAGCTTCTGAGAAAGGTCCTGGCAAGTCATACTCAGCCATGATGGCATGCATTTCTGCCTGATGCTCTCCTGGTCTTCCAAATATTTTAACTACTTTTCCAAAGGGCTTGCTATCGATTTTTTCCCAATCCATGAGCTCTACAAGCACTTTGTCTCCATGTTGCGCGCCGTGCATTTCATTTTTTGAAATGTAGAAGTCGACATGAATTTTTCGATCACTAGGAAGAAAAAATGCACCCGATTTCCCCTGCTCAATAATTCCAACAAATTGTTTTTTACCTCGTTCAAGTACCTTGATAACTTTAGCTTCAGGTCTTCTAGAACGTGGGTTGAAAGTGATTTCTACCGTGTCTCCAAAAAGCGCAAAACCGGTTTTCCCTTTTGGAATTTCAATGTCTTTTTCATAACCCTCTACTTGAACATATCCTTTTCCATAACGATTGATCTCAATTCTTCCTGTAGTGGAAAATATAGAATGTTCTGCAATCTGATACTTCCCTCGTTCGGGGGCTTTTAACTTTCCCAACTCTAGTTCTTCTTCTAATATTTCAATCATCAATGAGCGGACTCCACTATCAGTAATACCTAAGGCTGCCGCAACTTGTTTGTAGTTGAGTGACTTATTCCCCGCTTCCTCAAACACCTTCATCACGGACTTTCTAAGTTCTGACTTGAAGGAGGAATATTTATTTTTTTTTTCTTGACATAGAAACAAAGCTACGATAACCGCAGCGTTTTGAATGTAATTAAATAGTAATGTGTATGATTAGCGAATGATGTTGATAAAGCCTTCTTTGACCAAAGGAATATTGGAAATATAAGGTTTGGCTTTTACCACATAGGCATAGGTGTCGGCCATTTGAATTTCATTTTTATATTGTCCATTCCAGCCTTCATTAAGGTCTGAAGTTTCAAAGACCAACTCTCCCCAACGATTATAAATTTCAAATGATATCAAGTCTTCAATACCCCATCCACGCACATATATGAAATCATTCACGCCATCTCCATTGGGTGTGAACGCATCGGGAACATCTAAAGAAGCAAGAGGCAGTACGATGTATTCATATCGAGAAATTACCTCGAAGCAGCCAAGACTATCTCTTATTGTTACAAAGTAAGTGGTGTCTGCCAAAGGTTGAATCAACACATCATTGCAGTCGTTGCATGTGATCCAAATATCAGGTGTCCATTCGTAAGTATATCCTTCTAAAGGACCTGCTGTTACTTCATCAAATTCTCCTATGATAAGGGTATCAATCGTATTTTGGGCTATGGGAGGTTGAAATACTATTACAGTGGCGTCTGCAGTGTTCACGCAACTATTGGTATCGGTCACAGAAACGGAGTAGGTAGTGGTTAGGCTCGGAAATGCAATAGGATTTGCAATAGAAGGATTATCCAAGGTTTCCGTAGGACTCCACACATACTCTTCACCGCCGCTTGCGTTGAGTTGAATATTCTCTCCTAAACAAATTGCTCCTCCAACTGCCACAGGATTGGGCAAGGGATGAATGAGCATGGTTTTTTGAACCGTATCGACACAACCTTCAGGCAAAGTGGTGACGGCTAAGGTTACGTCATAAGTACCTGGCTGGAAATTAATCGCCGGTGGATTCAGTCCGTTGAATGTTTGCCCGTTTCCAAAATTCCATGACCATTGATCTACATTCGAACTACTGTTGTTTTCAAAATTATCTGGAATACCAAAACAATGGATGCTATCTTCTGGAGCAAGCTCGTCGTTGCGTAAAAAGTCAGCAACTATATTGACGAAATTAATTTCTTCTGAGATGGCAATGTTGCAAATGGAGTCATTGTTCCAAAGTACGAGCGAAACAATCGTCTGATTGGTGGGAGGGTTGAAAGCAAAATCATATTGGTGATTCACGGTGCCCAAGGGACCAGCATTTGTTCCATCGCCAAAGTCCCAACTCCAAGTGAATACATCGGTCGTGTCTGTAAGAACAAGTGTAATATCATCTCCTCTACAAATAGTTGAAGGGGACAAGGTGAAATCTCCTAATGGACCGTCCACTTGAATAGCCAATGAGGCGGTGTCTGCACAACCAGCGGAGGTGCTTGAGATCAGTGTAATGGTATAGTCACCGGGAAGATTGTAATTCGCGCCAATGGAAGGAGTGCCGATCGCTGGAGCACCATTTCCTAAATTCCAAATACGACTTCCTCCAAGTCCGAGGGTTGTAGTATCGGTAAATGTAATTTGAGCTGGATAACAAAGGGGCTCTCCTTCTACAAGTGAACTTACAAATCCGGCGTTGGGAAATGCTTGAGCATTGACATTAAAAAAAGTCTGCGTGTTGTCACATCCTACGCTATTGGTCACTGTGAGGGTCACGGAATATTGACCTGGCTCAGGGAAAACAAAGGATGGGTTGTATGTGCTGGCTATTTGACCAATACTCGACTCCCAAGAAAACATGTTGTTTCCTTGTGGCAGTGTTGGATCGAATGTTACGGACCCGCCTTCGCAAATGGTGGAAGGGGTAGTGTTGCTAAAGTTGGCATTGGGAATATTGATGGGGAGCTCAACGGAGATCTCATCTGAGCAACCGGCTTCATCAATTACCGTGAGTGTTACAATAGGCCCATCGGTGGAGCCTGAAGGGCCAATTCCTTCGAAAGGAAATGTGTAATTGGGACTTACTTCATTCGAAACAACATCATCCAAAGACCACTGATAAGTGGCAATAGGCAATGTTGCGCTGGAAGTATTGGTAAAAGCGACTTCCATTGGCAAACACACTCCATCCGCAACGTAGCTAAAATCGGCGTTCACTTCAAACAAATTCAACTCATGTGAAGCGGAGTCCACGCAACCATTTATATCTTCAACCCAGAGTTCTAATAAATAAACTCCAGGATTATTGTAGTCATGGGTGATAGCTTGACTGGTTTGATAGGGCTGGGTATTATCTCCGAAGTACCACACAAAAGGATGATGGCACACTTCGTCTTCTACTGCGTCATCAATGGAGAGTAACGCATCGAGTGGAACTGCTTCACTCAAACACAACGTATCTGGCAGATTGATGATTGCTTGGAGGTTTCGAACTCGTACCAAAATGGTATCTGTGTCAGGAGCACATCCAGAGCTATTATTAAAAGAAGTAAGAATTACCTCGTAATCGCCACTTTCAGCATAGGTGTGATTGACGTTGGTGGTCGAAATATTTTCTGCAACTTGTCCGTCCCCGAAGTCAATGGTCCAAGAATCAGCATCGCTTGCAACAACTTCAAAAGGATAATCCATTGGAGTATCGCAATTACAAGAATATGTTATATCCCCAATCGGTCCGCGCACTGTTATTTGTTGAGAAGTACTCGCATAGCAGCCGTCGTTTCCAACGGTCATGGTGATGGTTTGGATTCCTGTTACCTGACCGAATGAAACTTCGGCGGCTGAGGTATCCGAACAAGAAAATAATGCTTGATTGTCTCCGGTGAACGTCCATGTATCGATGCTATCCGCCGGACTGGTTGTGTCAATTAGTTGAATGGGGTCGCCTGGACAAACCTCCGTTGGTGAAACAGTGAAGGAGGGATTAGGAAGTGAGCCAACATGAACGAAGTGAGAATAAGAAGTATCGATGCATCCTGTAGAGGTTTCAATTACTAGGAAGCTTTCATATACTCCTGGTTCTTGGTAGGTGTGTGCAACGTTTTCACCAGCATTGGAGAGCGGTGGAGTACCATCTCCAAAATGCCATTGCCAACTTACAATTTCAGGAACCTCAGAAATACTCCAATCTGTAAAATTCACCGCCAAGGGTGCGCAACCGTTTACCACATCTGGATAAAAAAGTGCGTTGGGTTTGTGTACATAAATGTAGTCAATATCTTGTGTCTGACAGCCATCGGGGGTGGTCGCTAAAAGCGATATGGGAAGATCATAAAGAATGTTGATGGTGTATTCATCCTCATAATACAATACTTCCTCAGTAGGTGTAGGATCGCTGCTTGTTACACCACCAGGAAAAGCCCAAGCATAGTTGGCTATGGGATAGGTGGTAGTCACCGTTGGACTTACCGAGTATGGGAAGTCACAAACAGTATCACTAGGAGCAGTTATGTTTATAGCTGGTACTTGAACAAAAAGTGTGATGGTTGTATCGTCTGTACAATTCCCGCTTTGAAGTGTGAGTGTTACATCATAAAATCCTTCAGCATTGTAAAAATGGTAAAGTGTATCGTCGGAAGTACCATCTCCGTAGTCGATGCTGAAAGTGCCGTTGGTAGAGTTGTTTACAAAAAACACTTCTTGACAAACAATTCCATTCTCTCCACCAATAGCCGCAATGCTTGCAATAGGTTGCGTTATGCTTACAACACTGTTCACAGTGCGAGAGCAGTTGTTGTCGTCCGTTACTTGCAACGTAACAATATAGACACCTGAAGATGTATAGGTTTGTTGAGGAGGATTCACTACAGTAGAAGTTTGACCATTGTCAAAATCCCAAGCATAAGTTAGCGTTTCACCCAGAGGAGAGTTCGAACTGGTATTTGCAGTGAAATTTACATTTAAAGGAGGCTCACATGCGGTAGCTGGGTTGGGGTTTGTAATTACAGCCACTGTCGGTAAACCGGAAATAGCTATAATCTCCTCTTGAGACACGGAGGCCACACATCCATTCGCGTCTGTAACGATGAGGCTCACATCAAATAAGCCCGGTACATTGTACACGTAAGTTGGATTACCTGTGTTAATGGAGTTGACACCTCCATCTCCGAAGGCCCACTGCCAATTGGTGATAGGCACTCCTCCTCCTCCAACGGATGTGTCATCGAACGATACAGATAAACCCGTGCAACCTCCCAGTACACCGAGTGCGTCAAAGGATGGGGTGGGTGGAGCATATACTTCGATAGATAGCGTTTGTGTAACAGGGGAGCCATTCGAATTGGCTGTAAATGTTACCGTGTAAATTCCGGGTAGCGTGTAGGTGTTGGTAGGATTGGGAAGATTTGAACTCGCGCCGTTTCCAAAAGTCCAGTTGATATTGGTGGCATTTGGAAATGTATGGTTGAATTGAATGTTGGTGAGAGGAGCACAACCTTCGGTGATGCTGGCACTGATTTGAGCATGTGCGCGCATCGCATAAAATGTAAGGAGTATGATTGTAAATATTCTCAAAGGAGGGCTCTCGTTGTTTCGGCTAAAATATCAAAATAAAATTCTACAAAAAAATTGTATAATTGCATTATGAGGAGATTTGTACCTTTTTCTGTTTTACTACTTCTCTTGATCGCTTCCACAAGTGCTCTATCGCAGCATGATCATTCTCGTTGTGGAACTCCGTTTGATCGTGCATTTCGGGAGCAAGAAGCTCTGCGCGGTATCCCTGGTTATTTTGGATGCAATGCTATTGAACGCGTAGATGTAAAACTTCAAATATCTCTTCACATAGTTCAAGACCGAGATGGTATGACGGGGGTTGCAGATGACGATATTATTGGGGCACAAGACCGACTGAACCTATTATGGGCTCCCATTGGAATGAGCTTTGAAATTTGTAGAATCAATCTTATTGAAAATTATCAATGGGATAGTTTGATGGTCTTTACAGATTATAATGAAGAGGCTCAAATGATAGCGGTACACTACTTTCCGAATACTATCAATGTCTATTTGTGCGACACCATCGTGAGAGAGGATGAGGGACAAGTGGGCGGATATGCCTATTTCCCTGGTGGACCAGATGTGATAGTTTGTGATAAAGATGAGTTCAATTTTGATGCGGTCGTAATGCCACACGAAATGGGACATTTCTTTGGCCTCTATCATACTTTCGAAACCGATCTGGGTATTGAACTCGCGGATGGATCGAATTGTGAAGTAGCAGGTGACTTGGTGTGCGATACCGAGGCGGATCCAGATGAAGATGGTAACGCAGATCCTGATATTGAATGCAATTACACTGGTCCAGTTACTCAAGACAGTAACGGAGATTGGTACGTGCCGCCAGTGGATAATATCATGAGTTATTACCCCGAGGATTGTATTTGTCGATTTACTCCGCAGCAATACAATAGAATGGTGGAACAATACAGAACGATTCGATTTTATTTATGGTAAGAAAAATTACCATAATACTGCTTTTGTTGACTTCCTCTTGGGGCTTATCACTGTACGCTCAAGATATTCATTTCTCTCTTTTTAATTTGAATCCTCTCACCCTGAACCCTGCAAATACAGGAATGATGGATGGGGATTGGAGATTGGCAAATTCCTACAGAACGCAATGGAGAGCTATCGGAGATCCGCTGAATACGTTTGGTGCATCTTATGATCAACAACTCTACGCGTTGCCTTATAATCTTTCCGCGGGTGTTGTTTTTACTTCTGATAAAAGCGGAGGAATTGAACTCACGGAGAACAGAATTTTACTTTCGGCTGGAATAAAGCGTTATTTCGGGAAACATATTCTAAGCGGGGGACTTCAAGTAGGTTTGGGATCGAAAGAATTAAACATAAGTGGTATTACATTTCCCGAACAATACAGCAGAGAAATTGGAAAATTCAACGCCCTACTGCCCAATGGGGAAACCAATTTGCAGTGGAACAAGATTTATCCTGATGTGAATATTGGAGGTTTGTTCAAATATTCTTTCTCGAGAGGATCATGGACTACTGGCGCTTCTGTATTTCATGTCAATGCGCCAGATGATTCATTCTATGGCCTAGGCGATAGACTGATGCCGCGTTTGGTGTGGCATGGAGAAACAGACTATGCTTTCAATGAGCGATTTTTTATACGGCCCTCTTTCGTCTGGATGACGTTGAGCAAGGCACAAAGCTTGGTGGTCAATGCCACGGGTGGAATTCAGGTGAAAGATAATCCTTTGAACATCGAAAGGTTTTGGACAGGGGTTGGCGTGAGAACAGGAGTCAATAGAAACGGAGATGCATTCATTCCATTTGCCGGTCTTGATTTTAAGCAGCTGCGCATTGGTGTGGCGTATGACATTAACTTTTCCGGACTTGTGCAAGCCACAAATAGAAGAGGGGCACTAGAAATTAACCTCATGTATATTGCTCCAAGTACCATGATCAACAAAGTAACTATTCCTTGCGAAAGATTTTAATGAAGAAGATAAGAATAGTCATATGGCTTTGTATTAGTACTGTCTTTTGGTCAGATAGTTTCGCACAGAGTCAGGACCTTGTAAATATGAAGCCTTCCGTTCTGAAAAACTTTGGAAGAAATGCAGACAGAATGAACGACGTTCACAGCGCAGTTATTTACTATAGAGCGTACATAGACAAGAGACCGAAGGATATTAAAACGGTGTTTCGACTGGCTGAACTCGAAGAGAAATATCGAGATTATAAATCGGCTGAGGCTCATTTCGCGCAGGTTTACGCGCACCGCCCTGATGACTATCCGCAAGCTTTATATCATCGAGGAAGAATGCAAAAAATGCTAGGAGATTATGCTGGGGCAAAAAAGAATATAGAAGCTTTTTTAAAGGAAGGAAAAAATTCTATAGAGAGAGAATTGAAGAAGGAAGCAACGAATGAAATGCTAGGTTGTGATACCGCAATGATGCTTCTCCAGAAGCCATTAAAAGTCGTTGTCAAAAACGTAGGCGGAGACGTCAACAAACCACATATAGAATTTTCACCCATGCCGATGAGTGAAACCGAATTTTTATTCGGTTCGCTTCCTGAAAAGGACATAAAACTCTATGGTAAAGAAGATGTAAAGCCAAGAAGAAAAGTATATTTAGCAGAGAAGCAAGGGGAAGCTTGGATAAACAAAGGAGATCAAGAGTGGCCTTTCAATACAGAAGAATATCATAATGCGCATGTGAGCTTTTCTCTCGATGGAAACAGAATGTATTTTACACGCTGTTATGAGGACTGGAAAAATGAGGTCATCTGTGAATTATGGGTTTCGAAAAATGCAAATGGCAAATGGAAGGAACCCATCAAATTGAATGAAGAAGTGAATCTTCCTGGATTTAGTAGTTCCCAGCCAACCGTAGGTATGGACAGTAAAACAGGAAAGGAAATAGTGTATTTCGTTTCCAATAGACCCGAGGGAACAGGAGGCACCGATATATGGTATACCGTGTATGACCAACAGCGTGATCGATTCAGCGCTCCCCGGAATGCAGGACGTGAGGTGAATTCAACGAGAGATGAAATGTCTCCTTTTTATTTTGAAAAAGAAAAGAAGTTGTATTTCTCTACCAATGGCAGATCGGGACTGGGGGGATTTGATATTTATTCGGCTAGAGGAGAAATGAAGAAGTGGCTACCTGCTTCCAATATTGGGACTCCCATCAATAGCAGTGTAGATGACATTCACTACGTGTTGATGGAATCAGGCGATGGAGGTTTTTTTGTTTCCAATCGCGCCGGAGGAAATCAAATGCTGCATGAAACATGCTGCGATGATATTTATAGTTTTGAGAAAGTGAATCCGATAAAAATTAAAGTAGAAGGTGTTGCTTTAAACTCAGAAGGAAGAGACTATATAAACGGGTTGACAGATGATATTCAAATGCCTGCAAATGCGAAAATTCTGGATGATGCATCTGTTGATGTTTTTTTGATAGAAAAGCAAGGAGAAGTGCTTTTGAAAACAATAAAAACAGATAAAGAAGGTAAATTCTCCATTGACTTAGAACCCGATCTGGATTATCGATTCGAAATTCGAAAAGAAGGGTATCTCAACAATAACATTGAAATTAGTACACAAGGGAAAACGCAGTCCGAGGTGATTGTAAAGACAGTGGGCGTATCGCGAATGAATGAAGGAGCCATAATTATTGAGAATGTAGAATTTGAATTCAATTCAGCGAACCTAACTCCAGAGGCGAAGAAGAAAATTGACGAGTCTCTTTTGAAAGTGTTAAAGGAGAATCCAGAAATCAAAATAGAAATTGGCGCACATACCGACAACAGAGGTACAGACGAGTACAATCAACGCCTGTCACAACAACGTGCGGAATCCGTTATGAAATACTTAATTCAAAAAAGTATTGATGCGAAAAGAATGGAAGCGAAAGGATATGGAGAGAAATTTCCTTTGGTTCCCAACGAAAACGCGGATGGAACTGACAATGAGCAAGGCCGCCAACGCAATCGAAGAACGGAGTTCAGGATCATTGGGAATATACCGGTTAAAGTAGTTAACTCAGAAGAGGATTAAGGTCCACTTATTTGTCTTAAATTGCTTCGCAATGACGAAGTATATAGGAATACTGTTACTGTTTTTCCTCAGTTCTTGGACTGATCCTCCTAAGAAGGTACAAGTCTATTATTTCTTATCCACAACCTGTAAGATTTGTCAGGGCTACGCTCTTGAAATGCGTGAGATCTACAACGTGTATTCACCGCAAGGAGTGGAGTTTTATGCATTATATCCTGGTGAATTGGAGAATGACTCAACGGTATTGAACTTTCATAGCAAGTATAAACTGCCTTTTCTAGGAAGTAAAGATTCCGTATTGCACTATCGATGGCAGGCAACGGTTACTCCGGAGGTTTTTTTGATCGTAAATGATACCATGGTGTATCATGGCCGTATCGATGATTCGTATGTGGGTGTAGGGAAGAGACGCTTTAAATCGCAGCACCATGAGCTGAAGGTCAACATCGGGAACGTATTAGAAAACAAGGAAATAATAACTACATTTGTTCAACCCGTGGGGTGTATTATTGAAAAATAAATAGATGGAAATAATGAAAAAGTCACTCACGCTTATCCTATTGTTTTCTTCTTGTTTCACTTTTGCTCAAGTCACCTTTACAGCCGACATAGCGCCAATCATGTTTGAGCATTGCACCAAGTGTCACCGTCAAGGAGAGATAGGCCCAATGCCTCTTACAAATTACCAAGAAGTGATGGCGAACGCCAGCATGGTGGAGTATACTACAAGCATAGGGTACATGCCGCCTTGGCGTCCTGATCATACCTATAGTACTTTTCGTGATGAGAATGTTTTATCACAGGACGAAATAGATAAGATTGCTCTATGGATCACAGAGGGCATGCCTGAAGGCAACCCCGCAGATTTACCCCCGTTTCCGGAATATATTGATGGTTCACAAATAGGAACCCCCGATTTGGTGCTTACGATGAATGAGCCATACGAACATCAAGGTACAATGACGGATCAATACCAAGTATTTGTTTTGCCTACTGGCCTTACCGAGGATCATGATATTGAAGCGATCGAGGTGAGAGCAGACAACAATGAGATTTGTCATCATGCGATTTTAGGGATAGATACTACAGGTACGGCGCAACTGTTAGATGCAGCAGATCCCGAGTATGGTTATACGCAGTTCGGAGGTTTCGGATTTGATCCAGTCGATCAGTTTTTTGGTGCTTGGGTGCCAGGAACCAATCCGATGACGTATCCACCAACGATTGGAAAAAAGCTCTTTGCGAATGCTGATTTATTAATTCAAATGCATTATGGACCGACCAGTGTGACGCAAACCGATCAGACGAGTGTGAATCTATTTTTTTCGGATGATCCCATACAGCGGTATGTAAGGACGTACGCTATCAACCCATATAATCTGGATGAATTGTTTTTTATTCCTGCGAATACTGTAAAAACATTTCACGGAACCCTTCAAATTCCATTTGATGTTTCGTTGATTGGTGTTGGGCCTCATGCTCACTTGCTTTGTAAGAGTTTTGAAGTATATGCGGTTTCTCCCGACCTTCAAGACACTATTCAAATGATTCGAATTCCTGAATGGAATTTTAATTGGCAAGGTTTCTATTCTTACCCCTCGTTCATACATCTTCCTGCTGGATATACTGTTCATTGTTATGCCACATATGACAACACCGAGAACAATCCATTTAACCCCAGTTCTCCTCCTCAATGGTCGGCCTGGGGTGAAGGAACGGAAGACGAGATGTATTTGTGCTACATACAATATGTTCCATATTTGAATGGGGACGAGGATATTGTTTTATCTGCTGCGAATCATGAGAATGTAATGGTTTATAAAGAGACACAGCTTTTTCCCTCTTATCCAAATCCGGCAGCGATAGAGGTGAATATAGGTTTTAGTATTGGAAACTCTAAAGAGACAAGCTTAGACTTATACGACGCACAAGGAAGATGGATACGCACCGTTTTTAGATCAACAAAACCAGTTCCTGGATTGTATAGAGAAAAACTCAATACCTCCGATTTGCCCTCAGGCACATTTTATCTCAAACTGCAATCAGGAGATCATGTTTCAGGAAGACAGTTGATCATCACCCATTAGGCACCTTAGAAAGAACGGGAACTTCATAGCATGACTTCACACCTTTGAAAGATCGTTTCAATGGAAAAGAAGGGTTGAAATCCCGTTCTAAAATCACCGTACGAGTGGAAGAGGTGAAAGGGGGGAATAGGAATCTTCAAAATACAGGATGCACATCTAATAAGTCGATTTGGGTCTAGAACCGACTGTTAATTTTCATTTTTCTCTTGTTTTCAAGAAATTAAATGTATAGGTTTGATATTATTCTGAAGGCCAAAAACGATTTCTACAAGTTCTC
>JAIXWX010000029.1 GCA_027491075.1 Flavobacteriales bacterium | reverse complement strand
GCTCCCCAGCCTGGACTCGAACCAGGGACCCCATGATTAACAGTCATGTGCTCTAACCAGCTGAGCTACTAGGGAATTTAAGTAGAGGAAAACTCTAGTTAAACTACCACTTCACTTGAGCCCCTCGCCTTTGGCGAGATAAAACACCGATTTCATGGTGGGGATATCAAAACAAACTCCTTTTCCTCTGAAAAGGGGTGCAATATTACTAGGAAGAATTGAAAATAGCAAAAAAAAATACACCTCACCCCTTAAACTACTTATTACAAATGAATTAATCACCCCGCTCGCTCGCTATCCTTTGTGCAAATCCAGCTTGTTTTCATGTGCTTGGATTAATGCGATCACAGAATAAATAACCCCTCCACTTGCCATGAGCAATGGGAGGGGTTCGTTTAACTAATCAAAACTACTCCACTATCATTCGAGTGGTAGCCATGGTGTTTTCATTGTATAATTTCAATATGTAAACTCCTTTTGAAAGATCTGACACATCAATACTCCGCTCCTGAAAACCTTCCAAATAAGAAGAAGGATAAGCTTTCACCGTGCGACCTTGTAGATCAACTACCTCTAATAAAAAGTGTTCTCCTTTGGCCACGTGCATCATCAAATTACAACGCTCTTTGGCAGGGTTTGGATAACATAAAAATCCTTGGACTTTATTCCCTCCCAACTCGGAAACACTGACTTCTGTCTGATTCAAATAATTTATCCCCAACGGCAAGTAACCGATGTTGTTTTCTTCATGAATCTCTGTGTCGGCATCTATAGACGCGTATAATCTACCTACTAGTTGATTGTCCAGAGGCGCGATCCAAGTGATGCTGAAGGTTCTGTATTCCTGCGCAGGAATTCCACCAGTATATGTAAATTCTGTTTGACCGTTGATGTCGCTCTGCTGAACACCTCCCCAAAGTGGATTGCCCATGTAGAATTCTATCGATACTGGATCTACAACATTTACTAAACTGTAGTTGTAAAGGCGAACGCTTACTACTACTGTGTCACCAGGTGCGGGATTTCGCTTGCTGAGAGAAATAGAACGGCATTGAAACAACTCTGTGGGATCTTCTACCGTCAAGCCTCGCTGTTGGTCGAGTCTCCAAGGCATGTTCAATGCTGGGTCTGGCTGATTGTAGTTCTGCACGTAAAAATTTCCCGTCAAATCAACTTCATAATCGAGTGTAAGTGCCCCGCCTGGACCCCAAAACAACACGGCATTGGCATCATACAATTGGCTGTTGGGTGTGCTGCCCGAGACAGCCACTCCAATAGTAGTAGAGGAACTTACCCCCATCGATCTCGTGCTAATATTTGTTTGATTATAGGTGCCGCTTACACCTAATGTCAACCCAAATGCACTCGCCGAAGCGGATGTCTCTATATCAACGGTATTAGTGGTTTCGGCGGTTGTCTGAGTTGTTGTTTGAGTAGAGATCGTCCACGATTCCTGATTGCCTTGAGGAACATTGTAGCTTTGATATGCAAACCTCGCGTTCCCTCCAAGATTAGATTCTACTGGAGGCTTTTTTCGATAGCTCAGCAAGTTTCCAGGTTCATGAGAAGGCAAATATCCATTGGCTTCAGAACTTCTACTCTGTACCCATTCAAATTCAGGGGCCGTTGGGTGAACTGAAATCAAATAGGTAACAAGGGTGTCGCCTGCGTAAATAGGATATTCAAAAACCTCATAACTAAGAACAGCAGCATATATGCCATCATCGAAACAACTCGTATAACTATTGGAAACAATAAACGTTTCTGATTCTTCAGTGGAATTAGTAGCGCTTTGACCATATACAGTGTTAATCGATGCATTTATACTCGCTACAACAAGATCTAGCTCAGCGCCAACTTCCACACCAACAGACCAATCACTGGAATAAGTGGCTGTTATGGCCATATTGGTTTGTTGCTCCGTATTATAAAAAGCCTGCGATGGCCCACATTCTATCGCATTGGCATCTACAAATTGTCCGTTGACATCCACCCAATCGTTTGGACCAATATTGTCTTGATGGGTAGGTGGCGCATTCAAAATGAGTATGGGTTCTTGAACTTCTGATATTACATAATAATTGTAATCACCAAAACTGATTTCATCTCCATCGAAATCCCCCACTCCTAAGATAAACTGTCGTTGATCTCCGCCTGTATAATAAGGCACTTCCATTTGATTGCTATTCGTAGCAAGTTGAACGAATTGATTTGTTGGGGTGTCCCAACGATGTACCACTATAGAAAACCGCTGCGTAAAATTAGAGCCTTCAAATATCCAGTTGCGAATATTCACAATCTCCGCCCGGCCATCATTATTCATATCAGCAACGGTCATGAATTGATCATAATCAGTGTCTGTAGCGTTGGTCAAGGTGCCTATTCCATTTTGAGAAAGAAAGTTCCAATTAGTGTCCACAAAAAAAGCCTGAATATCCGTGCCTGTTGCTAACACCAAATCATCTCTACCATCGCCATTCATGTCACCTGCATCCATATCAAGATTAGAAAAATTGTCGACGCTCTTCGTTGTAGAAAAAACAGCCGGCATCAATTCTATAGACTCTAACCAATCATTTTCTGGAAGTGGCGTCGCAGAGTTATCACCTACTCGAAACATCCTGATAAAAGTATCCGGGTTGTTGCCAGAATTGTTTGGGATCATAAAACCGTATGTCAAGGCTATTTCAAAAATCAAGTCATTATTAAAATCTCCCATTGCCAAGGATATACTCATTTTTGAAGAGATGCTTTGAGATGTAGCCACAAAAGCCTTAGACCTGGGAACAAATGTGAGAAAGCCACCTGCATCTACTACGTCATACACTTTTATATAGGGTTGAAGCGTATTGTTGTTCGCTTGTGCGGCTGCCAATACCACCTCAAAAGTGCCATCAAAATCCAAATCTGCCGCTTGTAGATCAAAAGACTCGAAGGCACTTGATCCGCTACCTGAAACGGCATAGGCCTCATCCGCCATGGATGCAATTTCAACAATGCTGTTACCAACTACATCCAACAGTTTAATCGTAAGCAGCGAGGTAGAATTATCCCGATATAGGAGGGCTATTTCATCGTCTCCGTCTCCATTAAAATCCCCGCAACTTAGCTTCATCCAACCCACGGCGCGGCTTTGGCCTATGGAGGAAGAGTTATTCAAGGGTCCTAACGCTGTTCCACTTGCTTGAGGGACCACCGTCAAATTTCCTGCAATGGCTTGAGCTCCGTATGTTCTTAAAACAATTGTCTGACTAGCTCCTTCTGTGGCCACAACATACTCGTCTCTGTTATCATTATTAAAATCTCCGGTAGCCTGACCAATGTGTCTATTCCCGAAACTCTGTAAGCCAGGATAAACGGGCATATTTGTATTCAAAGCAATAGTCGTATTAATATCCAAAGGATTCAGCGTATTCACATCATAGAACTTCTGATTGGTGGAATAATTCACGTCATTAGAGCTATCGTATATGAGCACAATCTCTCTATTGGCCATGATATCCTTTGGGTGTAAAAATGGATTGGCCGCAGCCTGACTGGTCGGGTAAATCAGTTGGCCCATCGCTGACCAACTTATAAATACCAATGTGAGTGTAATTATCTTATGCATGGTAAGTAGTTTGTTTGGCCCAAAAGTCTCTATTTGAAAACGGGTGTTCAATAGTTAATTATAACTACGTACCCGAACAAATCTCTTTTTAACTTCGTGAAGTGAGCAAACTACTTTTTATTGCGACTTTCTTACTGGAGGCCTTGAGCATCTTCTCGCAGTCTTATCCTGTCACATGGATTGGAGTGGATGATGGATTGTCTCAGGGATTCATCTATCAAATCAAAGAGGATAAAAAAGGTTTTCTTTGGATGGGAACCCGAATGGGGCTAAATCGATATGATGGATATGAGTTCCGAACGTATGATCATCAAGCCTCCAATCAATATGCTCTATCAGGAAATGATGTGTCTACTATTTTCAGTGATGAAAATGAGTTTCTATTTATTCATAATGATGCAAAAGGAATGGATATCTACTTCCCTTTGTATGATTGCTTTATACAATTCAATGAAAATCAAAGCTCACCCTTTCACTTGTCCTCAAACGTTGTCTACTGGGTAATCGGAGATGAAAAGGGGAACTATTACATTCTTACAAAAGGTGGATTACATCATATTTCCATCAAGAAAAGAGAAGCATCCGAGAACAACACTTATTTCGAATCAATGGAAGAAGCCTTTCTGTATCATTATTCCGTTAATAATGAGGTTCTCGCGATATCCGATGAGGTATTTAAAAAGTGGAAAAGTGGATACATGTTTTTTGAAAACGAGAGATACTATTTCTTTGGATCAAATTGCACTGAAACAGTAGATTTCGCTCAACCAGAAACTCCAATTCTTGATCCTTTATTAGAGCATTCCCGCAAAAGAAAAAAACCATGCTACATCGTCTATTCTGACTTCTTAAGAAAAGAAGTTCTTATCTATGACGATGGTGTTTTCGTGGATAATCAGTTCATAAAATCCGATGTTCCATTACCTCCCTTCAGAAATTCTATAACAGCCGATAGAATGGGAAGTATTTGGATATCCCAAACGAACTCTTTACTTCGTTTCGATTTACAAAACAGAACATTCAATGAATTACCATTGGCGGTAGATAATCCACAAAAAAACTATCTCGGTCTGAGCTCTCTCTATTTCGACAAGAGCGGAGTACTCTGGATTGGGACCGTCGGTCGAGGACTTTACAAACTAAATACTCAACCCAAGAAATTCAACTCTGTCACGCAGTTCGAACAAAGTAAGTCTTCCATATATGGACTCAGCGAAAACTTAAGCGGTAACGTAATTGCTGAGTGTGAGGGAACAGTAATTGAAATCGATATTACCAATGGAAAATACCTGAGGACTTTAAAAAGCAAAACACCGCATCATCTTAAATTCAGTGTCGATGCTTCAAGAAACGCCATTGAAGTTTCACCAGGAGTATTTTATATCGTACAGTACTCCAATATCTGGATGTGGGATGAAAATCTGCAAGAAGTACATCCCATTTATAGAGATCCTAAAGCAGGATTGTACTCCTCTTTTCTACTTGACGATGATAAAAATATTTGGATTTGTTCCAGCGAAGGGTTAATACAATTCAATATTATCTCGCAGCACACTAATAAGTTCCCGCTACCGATACAAACTGCAAGCGGTTTCAATTCGTGGCGATTGACCGGCATGATTTATCGAGCCCCACAATCCAATGATATTTGGATTTGCTCTTTCGAAGGTCTTCTGAAATTCTCCATACCAACTTCCTCTTGGAAGACCTATCGTTCAGAAAACGGAATGAGTCAAAACGATGTGTTGTCTGTATGTGCCGACCCCTTGAATCCAAGCCAATTCTTATGGATTGGAACATCTGGTTCTGGCTTTTCAAGACTTGATTTGACCAATGAAACCTTCGAGCATTTTTCAAGAAAAGATGGCCTCTCCAACAATTACGTGTATGGCATCTTATCCGATGATTCAGGAAGGCTTTGGATGAGCACCAACAAAGGGATATCGTGTTTCTATCCAAAGGATAGAACATTTATAAACTACCTGAAACAGGAAGGATTGCAAGGAAACGAATTCAATCGTTTTGCATATTTAAAAATGAAAAACGGCACATTTGTTTTTGGAGGAGTGAACGGTCTGACCTATTTCCGACCTGAGGATATAACGTTAAACCCCACTGTTCCCAACATCGTTGTTACATCCGTCAAAATCAACAACTCTGCTCAACATCCGCTATTGAGGATCAATGCACCCTTCATTAACGCATTGGATCTTCGCCATGATGAAAACAATATCAGTTTCGAATTTGCAGCACTCGATTATACCAATCCAAGTCTTAATAGATATCGCTATAAGATGGTGGGTGTTTCAGAAAATTGGTTGGAGTTGGGAGCTCTCAGATCAATCAATTTCTCCAATCTATCACCTGGCTCCTATCAACTCATTTTGAATGGTAGTAATAGCGATGGTGTATGGAGTACAAAGACCCACTCAATTTTAATTCACATTCAGCCTCCTTGGTGGAAAACATGGTGGTTTCTTACCCTTATTGGAATTGCAATGCTATTCATCACGTGGGGTGCCGTGCGCTATAGAATCAATAAAATAAAAGAGCTTCAAAATGTACGTGACAGAATCGCACGCGACTTACACGACGAAATAGGATCAACCCTTTCGAGTATTTCTATCTACAATGAAATAGTGAAGGAAAAAATAGCAACTTCTACTCCAGAGGCTTTGCCTATAGCCCAAAGAATAGCCGTTGGAACACAAAGAGTAATGGAAAGCATGAGCGACATTGTATGGGCGATTAATTCGCGTAATGATAGCTTCGAAAATTTAATATCTCGAATGCGTTCTACTTCACAAGAAATGAATGAAAACACCAACTTCGATATTTCCTTTCATGCCGAGGATCAACTAAACATGATCAATTTAGGTATGGAAGAAAGAAAAAACATTTATCTAATTTTCAAAGAATCAATCAATAACTCCATAAAATATTCAGGAGCAAAACACATATGTATTGATCTTTCTCTTGTGAAAAATGAAGTTATACTTAAAATGACAGATGACGGAAAAGGCTTTGATGAAAGCAAGATCAAGCCGGGAAACGGCTTGGTAAATATGAGAAAGCGAGCAGAAATAATTAACGCAAAACTCGAAATCAAAAGTATCATCGACAGTGGTACACAAGTAATATTGACTTTTCCTATTCGTTAATTTTAACTATTGAAAAAAATAAAAAATCAATTGATCTTTGATCCTATGACCAAAACACGTGTTATTGTATTTGATGATAACAAAGATCGTAGGGAGAGTCTTGAACTTTTGATCAACACAAGAGAAGAAATGCAATGTGTCGGAACATTCGAAAATGCATTGAATGCAGTCGAAAAAATTATGATTTCCGAACCAGATGTAATATTAATGGACATCGATATGCCCGAAATAAACGGCATTGAAGCTGTTCGAGCTATTAGAAGAGGTTTTCCTAAAGTGCACATCATCATGCAAACGGTTTTTGAAGATGAAGAAAAGATAACCTCCGCTATTTCAGCTGGTGCAGATGGATATATTCTAAAGAAAACCTCTCCATCAAAGTTGATAGACGGTATCGAAGAAGTGCTTGAAGGAGGCGCTCCGATGACCCCCTCCGTCGCTAAGCTTGTTTTAAAGTTCTTTCAATCGCAACACATGCCTCAAACTTCCGAGGCAAGTCCATTGTCAGAAAGAGAAAAAGAAGTGCTCTCCCTTTTAGTGAAAGGAAACAGCTACAAAATGATTGCCGACTATTGTAAAATTTCTCCCTTTACCGTCAATGCACATATTCGTAAAATATACGAAAAACTCCAAGTGCATAGTGTTGCAGAGGCGGTCAGTAAAGCCATCATGCAGAAGCTGGTTTAATCCGTCCGTTATTCACTTTTTCCTTACTCAAAATTTTTCAGTTGCCTTTTTCTGGGTATAAAACGCTCTTTTTCGGGAACAATTCGCAAAAATAGAACTCAGAAAGTTCTCATTTCTGAAACTTTAATTTCTAGTGGCGCGTAAGAAGCGGACAGACCTCTAATTTAATGACAACAAAAATGAAAAGTTTCCTTACCCTATTTGTCTGCCTCTTTGCTGCTCTGCTGGCAAATGCACAGGCACCCGGAGGTGTATCCTCAGGCTTGTCTATTTGGCTCAAGGCGGATGCAGGAACTTCTAGCAGCGTGAACGGCGCTTTCTTATCCGATTGGAACGATCAGAGTGGAAATGGAGTGAATGCCAATCAACCCGATGGAACGAACGTTGCTCGCCCTCGCTTTGCCACTGATATCATGAATGGAAACCCCGGCATTGAATTCAACGGCGGCGGGAAGTTCTTTAATATCAATTGGTCTTCGTTGGGATCAACCTATACTATCATTACTGTAGTAAAAAGAACGGATGCAACAAACCTGCGTTACATCGTCGGGGTGAATTCTTCTTCACCAAGAGGAATGCACATCGGATATGCTACGAATACAACAATACGTATGAGTGAAGGTGCGGCTACAAATAATGCGGATGCCGTCGTAACGGGCTTTGCCGGAACCAATGAAGTGCCAGCAATCGTTATGGGTGAACAAGCTACCGCCAGCTCTCGCACTATCACGGAAATAAAAAATGGTTCTACAGTAAGTGGTACAAACACGAATACCGCTTCAGGTCCTGGACTAGTAAATGGATACATTGGTAGAGGTTTTTCTACTTCAGGATTGGCAGGGTATATCTGTGAAATCATTTGCTACAATCGCTCTTTAACTGCTACTGAGAAAGCGAGTATCTACACGTATTTGTCAGTCAAATACGGTTTGACAATTTCTATTGCAGATCATGACTATTACGATGATGCAACTTACACGCATGATATTTTTGGTATTGGAAGAAACTCTTCTACACAAGGTCTTAATCAAAGCATTTCTTCCAGTGAAAATCCTGATGACATGGTGCGCTTTTCTTCTCCTTCTAGTTTAGAAAATGGAGACTATCTCATCAGCGGAAATGACAATGGAGCTTTGACTTGGGCGTCTTACGGCGGAAGTAACTGTGCTATCTCGCACACACTTAATCGCAAATGGCGTGCGCAAGAAACAGGTGAAACTGGTGCCTTAACCATCCGCTTTGATCTTACTTCTCTCACTGTAAATCCCGAAGATGTCATTCTTCTTTTAGACAATGATAACGACGGTTTTGATGATGAAAATCCAATTGAAGGAACATATTCCGCTCCATTCATGACTTTTACAAATGTGAACTTATCTAACAACGCAGTGTACACCTTAGGGCAAGGAGTGGCCACATGGTATTCTCGCGGTTCTGGAAATATGACAGACGCTATTTGGGCGAAAACGCCAACAGGAACTTCTCAAGCACTCTCATCTTTCTGCAGCAGAGTTAGTTTAAACATCCAAGCTGGACATAGCGTTACCAATAACGCAACAGTAGTAGCAAGAAACTTCACCGTTGCATCCACTGCTACGTTCACACAAGGAAACACGAATATCACATTGCACGGCACCTACCTATGTAACGGTACTCATACTGTTGGAACAGGCAATGTGAACTTCAATGGAACTGTATCTCAAACTATCGGTGGAACAAGCATTCCAGAATTTCATAATGTAAACTGCAATAACTCAGCAGGGGTTTCTATTTCAGGAACTGGACTACGAGTAAAAGGAGTATTGCAAGTAAATAGCGGCGTGTTTAGTACCAACGGAAAATTGACACTTTCGTCTTACTCTACCACCACCGGTAGCATTGGTCCTCTTACTAGCGGAGACGTACTTGGCAATGTTACAATCGAACGCTATTTCAACGGTACTCAAGGATGGGTAAACATTTGTTCTCCAGTTCAAAATAGAACAGTAAGCGATTGGAATGATGATATCGTTACCACTGGATTCCCCGGTTCTGACTTCCCTAGCTACGCCTTCAACAACGTGCAGTATTACAATGAACCTACTTCTGGAAACCGAAACCAAGGATTTGTAGGAGTGAGTTCTACTGCTGAAACACTAAACGCTGGCAGAGGATACTTTATCTATATGAATGCAGGCATACTGCAATTGGACGTAGATGGTCCAATATACAAGAACGCACAAAATCTTCCTGTGACGTACACCAATACTGGTAATGCGGTTGCCGATGGATGGTGTTTAGTAGCTAATCCATACCCTTCAGCCATTAATTGGGATGCGAGTGGCTGGACAAAAACCAATATGGCAAATGCAGTCTATATTTGGGACGACGCAATAGATCAATATGCAAGTTATGTGGGTGGTGTTGGAACAAATGGAGGAAGTGGAATTATCCCAAGTACCCAAAGTTTCTTTGTTCAAGCAACTTCTAGCAGTCCTGTTCTTAGCACTGCTGAAACTGTAAAAACATCTAGCCAGGGAACCTTCAAGGAATTCAAAACACAAGGTGTTCTTTCAATCGCGCTTTCTCTTGCTGGTAAAAAAGACGAAACCGTAATAGTATTCGAACCTGGCACAATTAGTCAATTCGAAGCAAATCGTGATGCCTATAAGATAAAGAGTACGAACGAGCAAGCTCCTTACTTCGCAAGCGTGAGTACTGACGGACTCGACCTCAGCATTAACAATCTCGAGATAACCTCAGAGGAATTCATTATTCCTTTAAAAATTGAATCCTTGAATGGAGGTAAAGCACAATTGAATTGGAAAGGCTTAAGCTTGGCCAGTGATGAAAAACTCTACTTTGAAGACATGCTTACCGGCAAAGTCGTAGATATGACAGCATCAGCATCCACCACCGCCGATATTGCTGCCAATGATCCCAGTTCACGATTCCGTTTGCGCTATAAGAAAGTCAATGCTACAAACGAAGCTCAACAGGCAGCGAGTTTTGTAACTGGAACTTTGACCAACAGAGGCGTGCAACTCACCTTCCATGGAGAATCGGAGCATCGTTACACCATAACAGGTTATACTCTACTTGGACAACTTCTTATCGAACCATTTACAGGAGTATATTCCAATCAGATAGTAGAATTCGGTGATGCCCGCTACGCGCGTCAGGCATTGATTGAAGTAATCAACATGGACACCGGAGAAAGAAACACCATCAAATTAGTCAACTAAACTTTAACCAAAGTTATTTATACCTCAACAAGCCGCCTCGTTTCGTCTAGCCTCTGACTAGGCAAGACGAGGCGGTTTTTTTTTAATAAATTTTTTTTTGTAACAAAAAAGAAGTGTGGGCGTCATACCTATGAAAACCAATCAGAACACAAACTTAAAAAATACAACACCATGAAAACGCTTACCATCACACTTATGATTCTCCTTTCTTTCACACTTCAAGGATTCGCTGCTTCTGGCGAAGGTGAAAAGAAAGATAAAACCAAGTCAAAAAAAGAAATACAACTAAAGCGTTCTTTGGACAAACAAGTGAGTAAGCATATTTTCTACCCCACTATGTCTGAGGAGAAAATAGAAGGATCTGCAGACGTAATGTTTCAAATCTACCCTGACGGAGATGTCCGCGTAGTAATGATACACACCAAAAATCCTTTGATAAGAAAGTTTATTGAGAAACAAGCGGAGAAGATGCAAGTGGATAAAGAAAGCGTGGTAATCGGGGAAGTCTTCCGTTATCGCTTCTCCTTCAAAACCTCTAATTAAGGCTGCAAGTAGTAATTTTCATAACAAACAGGTGGAAAGCCGGAAGGATAAAGATTCTTCCGGCTTTTCTATTTCCCTTAACTTTGCAGCTCGCATGAAAAAAGATATTCGGACATTAACTTTAGAAGAGCTTTCTTCTTTCATTGAGCAGCATGGGGAGAAAAAATTTCGCGCCAAGCAAATCATGGAATGGCTGTGGAAGAAAAGCGCCCACTCTTTTGATGAAATGTCGAATATTGGAGGAGGTTTGAAAGCACTCCTATCTGAGCATTTTGAACTGAAGGGAATTCAAGTAGTCGACGAACAGGTGAGCAAAGATCGAACGGTGAAATGTGCTTTCGAAGTAGAGTCTGGCAAAGTAGTCGAGGGTGTTCTTATCCCAACAAACTCGAGAATGACCGCATGCATATCTTCTCAAGTAGGATGCAGTCTTTCTTGTAAGTTCTGTGCCACAGGAAGATTAAAAATGATGCGTAATCTAAGTGCGGGCGAGATTTATGATCAAGTTGTTTATTTGAGAAATCAAGCCATGACCCGTTATGATATACCGCTAAGCAACATCGTGTACATGGGAATGGGCGAGCCGCTTTTGAATTATAAAAATGTGCTCACTAGCGTAGAAAAGATCACATCACTGGACGGCTTAGGAATGTCGCCACAACGAATCACGGTGAGTACTGCAGGCATCGCCAAAATGATTAAAAAACTCGGCGATGATCAAGTAAAATTCAATCTTGCGCTTTCACTTCACGCTGCCAACGATGAAAAACGCAATATCATCATGGACATCAACGAGAGCAATAGTTTAGAGATTCTCGCTGATTCACTGCGCTACTTCCATGACAAAACTGGAACACGGGTCACATTTGAATACATTATTTTCAAAGATTTCAATGACAGCATAAAAGACGCACACGAGCTCGCAAACTACGCAAAAAATCTACCTGTTAAGATCAACATCATTGAATACAACCCCATCGATGGAGGAGAGTATCAACAAGCTTCACCGGAGCGTGTAGATGCATTTTCTAAGTTTCTTGAAAGTCGAAATTTAGTGGTCAACGTCCGCAGATCTCGAGGGAAAGACATTGATGCCGCGTGCGGACAACTTGCTAATAAAAGGTAGCAAGAGATTTTTTTAAAAAAACTATATTGAGTCTGGGGTGACACCGAAAGAGTCCAGCATTTCTTGCAGCTTTTTTTCATTTTCTTGCTCCAGTCTTATTTTGGCATCCATAGAACAAGTTTCCAAAATTTCAGTACTCTGAGCTTCCGACATATCGGCATTGGGATATTCTTCCATCAACTTACTGAGATAGCAGTCGCAAATACTCGATGCATCTTTTGGATAGGCCAACTCCTGAAGGGTAACACAAGATTCTTTGAGATTCGCCTTTTTCTTAGCAGACCACTCATTACAAGAAGAAAAGGGAAGTAAAACACTAAAAATCAAAAGGGGGAGGAGTGCCTTTTTCATTTGTGGAAAGTTTAGAATGGTAATATACAGAATTCCACTCCATCCTATCCAGGATATTTGATTTTCATGTATTTCGGCTCATTCTCATCGTAAGAAATCTCCACTCGCGTTCCAGGCTCATAGAGGGGTTTATCTGCGCAACGCTCTTCTGCTCTCATCTTAATTAGTTCGCCTTTTGCAGTAGTAAATTCAATGAGCGGATAAAAGTACTTTACTCCTTTTTCTGTCATTGACATCCAATTAGTGATGACTCCCGTGGTTTTCTTACTTCTGATTGGAAAAAGTAATTCTCTACCAAATTTCCACCAAACGAAAATCAAGACCACCACCGCAGCGATAGTATAAGCCAGCCATTCCGGCATTTTCAAAGAATCCAAAAAGTCCATAAAGCAAATTTACGTTTGTTTTTTAAACACAAATCGATACTTGATAACTTGTCCAATCTGGGGATCCCCTTTTTCCAACTGTACCTTTTTCAACTTGGCAACTACATATTCTGAAAGCTGCGGACTTGTCGCACTCATAGAAAGGATCTCTATTTTTCCTTGGGGATCGATTCTAAAACTTACCTCTACTGTTCCTTCGACTGAACTCGTTTTAACTTCCTGATTTTTCTCCTTCTGGGCAATACTCTCTTTAGGCAATCCAGTGATTGCCACGACTAAAAACAAGCAGTAAGCTAGGAGGCGTCCAAAACTCATATAAAAAATGCTATTTACTTTTATGACGCTTTGTTGAAGCCAAAGTTATCATTAACTCGCAATCTAAGTAAAACTATCTTATGAAAAACCACATAAATCGCGCCAATTGGACGCTTTCTGACTTGAAGAGATTTTTTTTCAGCCTGAGGTGTAACTAATATTTCAAGTATAGCGTCCTGCTATCAAAGATTCAGAAATCAAATACGATAAAAATATGAAAACGCTCCTTTCCACCATCGCTTTGACTTTCATTGTTTGCCTTGCAAACGCTCAAAGTACACCCGCGGATACTGCCAGATTTCCGCTAGGAGACAGTGAGATTTGGGTAATTAGTAAAACCGATTCCGCACGCCATTCCATCACTATCAATGACACCACGAGAAGCAAGGTTTCAAAAGAAGCGTTGACCTATTGGGCTGGTCTCGACTTAGGGGTCAATTTTCTTCTCAATCAAGATCGCAAAGTCAATTTTTCAGATGAAGAGTCGTGGATTGAAAACGATCCCGCGCGATCATTGAGTTGGAGATTCAATTTCCTCGAGGAGCGCATTCGTCTTTACAAGGATTATGTTGGACTTACAACGGGTGCTGGATTTACATGGAACAGCTTCACCTTTACCGACAACACCCGCTTGATCACCAACTCTGATAGTACCTATGGTGTCATCGATAGTATTCCAGAATATAACAAAAACAAACTGCGTGTCACTTATCTAAATGTGCCTCTATTACTCCAATTCAATACCAATACTGATCCTGAGAGAAACTTTCACCTTGCTGTGGGTGTGATCGGTGGATTGAGAATCGGAAGCAGAACAAAGCAGTCCTATGAATTGAATGGAGAAAACAATCGTTCCACTGTGGTAGATGATTTTAACCTTCGCCCTGTCACTGTAGATGCTACTGCTCGAATTGGATACCGCAACTTCGTACTATGGGCCAACTATAGCTTGATACCGATGTTCAGAGAAGATAAAGGACCAACCGTATATCCAGTGTCCGTTGGAGTGAGTTTCATTCCATTCGATTAGACAATCTTCACTTCAATTAATGGTGAAGGCTTTTCAACAGCCGTTCTTGATACAAGGGCGGCTGTTTTATTTGTTACCGAATAAAAACTCCAGGTTTTCCTGAAGATTCCACCTTTTCTTTCTTCTGCAATGCTAAAAAACCTGGGGGAACACTGAAGGTCCTTTCTAATAAGGTGTTCTCTTCGAAAAAGCTAATTCTGTAAGTGTTTTCCAGTTTCATAGAGTCTGTCAATAACACCTCAAATGTTTTTAATTCTCCACACGCGAGAGATTCAATAAGGAAACGTACATTGGCCGTTTGTTTATCCTTTCCCTTGATTCTTCCGTGGCCTTGGGCATTAATGATGATGTTGGAAAGAGGCTTGGACCGTTCGTTTTTTATTCCTACAGTCCACGTTTTTCTTTGTGAAGCGTCTTTCTCTGCAATAAAAACCAATACAAGCCCGTGTGCATCAGGTATTACAATGTCCTTTTTCATGGGGCAAAATTAGCAGCTTCGAAGGCAACATCCATCCATCGGATCATATCTGAAGGCATGTGATTTTCACGCTCTTTATTTTGTTCATGACCTAGACGTACCATTACGAGATTCGACTCGGGAAAGGCTACCACATATTGACCACGCATTCCACGCATACTTACAAAAGGTTGATTTCTATAAGTACCCAGCCATGTTTGATACCCGTACCAATAACACATCTCTGAACTATTGTTCGGGCTAACATCCTTAATCATACATGGAGTGCTTAGCTTTTTCATATACTCAGGTTGAATAAGGGTATCATTGCCAATTACGCCATTATGCAGCAGCAATTGTCCAATCCGACTAAAATCTTTTGCAGTGGCATAAAATCCTGAAAAGGTTTTCTCCATTCCATTTTCTTTATCCAAATTCCAATGAGCGTCCTTTTCAGCACCAATGCAAGACCATACCTTTTGATGAAAGTAATCACTCACCTTTCTGCCTGTCGCTCTTTCAAGGATAAGGCCTAAGAGCACCGTGTTGCCTCCCTCATAAATCCAGCCCTTTCCTGGAGCCGCAGTTACTTGATACTCCAAGGTTTCAGACAAAAGATCTTTACCAAAATAAGCCTTGGCCATATACCCAAACGGACTCGCATAGCTTTCTCCAAAAGGAATTCCACTGGTCATTTGTAGCAAACTCTCAATGGTAAGGTCTTTAGCAAATTCTCCTTTTAGCTCTGGAATAAAGTCGATCGCTTTTTGTTGCACACCCAAAATATATCCCTCTTCAATGGCAATACCTATGAGCAAAGCCGTAAATGTTTTAGCCATAGAAAACGAATTTGAAAGCCGATCCGCTGCTCCGTCGTTCCAGTACTTTTCTAAAAGAACGGAGTCATTCTTCAGAAGAATGAAGGCAGTAGTCCCCAAATCCGCAGCAAATCGCTCGGAACTGTCAGTGAGCGTATATTGATTCAATAAACCATGCATAGGCAGTGGCTCTGGCTTATCCGCACGAATGGTACTAACACTAAAATATCCAATATCATCAATATCCGGTTTGCTTTTTCCAACGAAATAGGTAGAGGGCAAACCATTGAGGATATGCGTATTGCCCGTTAGATAAGCCAAAGAAATAGCTACAACAACTATGGCAATTAAAAAAAAGAATACCCTCTTCAATAGTCTCATGATGAAATAATTTAGTGGAAATATAGAAAAAATGTAACTTCCTGCGCTTAGTGCGTATAAATCGACAATCACCGTATCCAACATGAGATTTTGTATTACACTCTTCTTTTTGATTTTTGCAACGAATTTGACCTTACGTGCCCAAGACGAGTTGCCGAAGGCCAAGGCCTTGTACGATAGCGGTGAGTATGACAAAGCACTTCTTATTCTTTCAGAGTTTCTTGAAAAAGGCGCCAATCCAGAGGCTTTCATGCTACGTGGCGATTGCCTTCAAAAGGTAGGAGACGCTACTATGGCTTTGAGCGATTACGACAAGGCCCGCATCTACGGTTTCAGCGAGGATCATCTTTTTTTACATCGGGGAATTTGTAAATCTACGGTAGGCAACATGGATGGAGCCAAGCTCGATCTTGTTACTTATATCGAAAAACAACCGGATGACTCCAGGGGATACTACTGGATGGCTGCCGTAGAATATTTAGCTGCTGAAAACAAAGCTTGCCAACGTTATATAGACATGGCACTCGCACTCGATTCTACCTATGCTGATGCATATTATCTCAAAGGTGCCAACTATGCTGATCAAGGAAGAAACTTACTTGCTATGGAAAGTTTTCAAACCGCATTTGAACTCAATCCAAAGTTGCATAGAGCAAAAATGAATGTAGCCATCATGCTCATCGATATGGGGCAGTTTAGAAATGCATTAGAACTTCTTTCTGAATTACGATTAGAAAACATTGACTTCCATCCCGAGGTATTGTACTATCGAGGCGAAGCTTTCTACCTCATGCACGATTTAGAGGGCGCATGCAAAGAATGGGACGAGTCGGCCAATTTGGGAGATCCTGATGCCACGCTCAATCACAAAAAACTTTGCATGGATCTTTCTGGCAAGCCAAAATTCAAAAGACGATCATTTGCCGAGTTCTAATTTGACCTTGACGTCCCAATTGGCTCTCACATTGACTTTATCGGGAAAGGGATAAATAAATTCCGCGTTCAATTGCTCCTTAAAATTTAAGGCATCCCATTCACCATTTCGATTTTTATCTACAAAATAGAGCACCGAATATTCATTCGGTTGCATAGACACCAATTCCCATTTCCCTGCTTGAACATTCTCCAAACGACCCATCAAGTCCCCACTTTTGTTACGTAATTCTAGGATCGCATTCTCTTGAACCAGTGAAGAATCTACTTCGAAAATAATGTTTCCAAGATCCTCTAGCTTATAGGTAGTGAAACTAATTTTTAGAGAGTCATTGGTATTGCCCAAAGCATCTTCAAAAGCTCCTGGCGGGATTAAAACCTTATAATTGGAAGCGGGTTTCAGAGGCAACTTGACTTTAAAATGAACACTATCGAATGTTTCTAATAATCCAATACCCGATTCAGTGCTGTCTTTCTTCCACTCTACGACTTGACTTTTGAAAGAATTTATAGCAACAGGAGCTCTAAAGAAAAGTGAATCAGTGCTTTTTATCTTGGCTCCAACACCAGCTGATATCTTCATCTTTTTTGAGAAAGCTTCTTCAAAAAAAGGAACCATTAAAGTATCCTTTTCCTCTCCAAAAGAATAATACAACTCCTCCTCTGCATTGGTTGGAATTCCATGAAGCAATACGAATAGTGTGTCCTTGTTCTTATTGAAAAGTGTTTTTAAACTCCTGCCCGACTTAAGTCGAGCATCGAAATCAATTCGACCGTTGTATCCCTTTTTCCAAGGAATAAAAAGGCTACCCAAGCTATCCACATCTAAAGATGACAAATCAGGAGTATAAGGCACTTGTGGGAAGAGCTCAAAATCATTGCTCAAAAGAATCGAATCCGCTGATCCTTTTATTTCTTTCTTAATTATTGAAACACGTTCATCTGTATCCACTTGATAGTTGCCATTCAAATCTTCCAAGGCAATGGCATTGAAACTTTTGTCGGGGAGAAAACCAATAGCAAACGAACCCTCCTTATTGGCCTTTCCAAAGTATAAGGGCATAGGTATTTTAATGTCAGTTAGCGATGTTGAATCGTCATACAACATGATTTTTACAGAAGATGCTTTCTCCCCAGAATTTGGATAGAACCCATTCCCAGAAATCGACATGGAGTCTAAAGTCGCACCTGTTGAGAAAACGTACAATAGATTTTCTGCCTTGTTGCTCTCATTGACATCGACAATGCCTTCTCCAAAATTGAATGTATACGTTGTATTCGCCTTAAGATCCTCTTGAAGTTCTATCACTACCCCTTTCTTTTTGACTTTGATTTCAGGTTGTTTAACTAACGGCGGAGAGATAATTAATTCCTGATAAACATTATTCAACTGAACGTATTCATCAAACTGAATATATATGCTCTTTGAGTTAAACTCGGTTGTAAACAAAGGAGGCATAAAAAATTGGGGCATCGGAGCAACAAAGTCTCTTTCTCCACCCGTAAGGGGTTTTTGCTGCGCGCAACTGATTATCCAAGCACAAAGCACCAGAAGGCCAGTCCACCTATAAAAATATGAGCCTGTCTTATTCAGTGCATTTCTGAGATCCATTGAGCAACAATTTGAAGATTAATGGCATCCACTTCGCTGAAACTATCTAACTCAGCACTATCCACGTCCAATACTCCAAGCACCTCATTATTCTTTACAATTGGCACCACAATTTCTGATCGACTCAAGGAACTGCATGCAATATGACCGGGAAACTGGTCGACATCAGGAACAATCAACGTTTGCTTTTCCGCCCAAGCAGTTCCACAAACTCCTTTTCCCTTTTGAATTCGAGTGCATGCTACAGGTCCTTGGAATGGCCCTAAGACCAATTCATTATTTTTAACAAAATAGCACCCCACCCACATAAACCCTGGAATTTCTTTGAGGGCCGCCATAAGATTGGCGACGTTTGCTACAAAATCTGCCTCCCCCTCAATCAGAGCGGCCATTTGCGGAATCAACGCCTTATATAAGTCCTCCCGTGGTGCGCCTTGGGGGATTGAAAGATCTTCTGCCATACGGTTGCGAAAGTAGCACTCTTCGAACCTGTTGACAAAAGGTTTGTTAGTTGAAGTAAACCAACATTAATTTTGGCCCATAACCATAAGGAAATGTCAAGTACAAATTTCGCAGCCCGTCATAACGGACCTCGAGCACACGAGGTGAATGACATGTTAGATTCTATCGGAGTTTCATCCGTAGACGAGTTAATAGATAAAACAGTTCCAGCCGCCATTCGATTGAAAGCACCTCTCAGCATTGGCGAAGCCATGTCAGAAGAGGCTTATCTAGCGCACGTTTGGCAATTAGGAAAGAAAAACAAAGTATTCAAGAGCTATCTTGGAATGGGATATCACCCCACTATCGTACCCTCGGTAATACTGAGAAACGTACTTGAAAATCCAGGTTGGTATACGGCTTATACTCCTTATCAAGCAGAAATCGCTCAAGGACGCTTGGAGGCATTGCTCAATTTTCAAACCATGGCAACAGACCTTACGGGTCTGCCGATAGCCAATGCGAGCTTATTGGATGAGGGCACAGCAGCAGCTGAGTCGATGATTCTATTTTATCATGGGCGCACCCGTGAGCAAGAACAACGTGGAGCAAAAAAGTTTTTTGTCGATAAGAATATTTTTCCTCAAACATTAGACTTGTTGGAAGGTAGAGCCAAGTATTTAAAAATAGAAGTGGTTGAAGGCGACTATAAAACGCACGAGTTTAATCATGAATATTTCGGTGCTCTGGTTCAATATCCCAATAACATCGGGTCTATTGAAGACTACCGTTCCTTCGCAGAAAGAGCACATGCAGTTGGCGCAAACGTTGCGGTTGCATCAGACCTTATGGCTTTAGCATTGATCACTCCTCCTGGAGAATGGGGGGCAGATATCTGCTTTGGAAATAGCCAACGCTTTGGAGTACCAATGGGTTATGGCGGTCCACATGCTGCTTTCTTCTGTACAAAAGATGAATTCAAGAGAAATTTACCAGGCCGCATTATTGGTGTTTCGAAAGATCGTCATGGAAACATGGCTCTTCGCATGGCTTTGCAGACCCGAGAACAACACATCCGCAGAGAAAAAGCGACCTCAAATATTTGCACTGCGCAAGCACTTCTTGCTGTAATGGCTTCTATGTATGCTGTTTATCACGGACCAGAAGGAATAAAGCGCATTGCAAACAGAATTCATAATCACACCTCTGACTTGGCTGCAACATTAAAAGCAAACGGAATAGAGGTTGTCAATTCTACTTTCTTCGACACGCTTTACATCAAAATTGCTGAGCCAAAAGTGCGCATAGCAGCGGAAGTAAAACATCTCAATCTGCGCTATTTTAGTGACGGACACATTGGAGTATCACTCAATGAAACAACCACTGCGCATGATGTGCTCGAACTTGCTCATATCATCTGTGGAAGAGAAGTAGAACTCAAGCAAGGACCAAGCGGAATCAAAGGTTTTGAAAGAACCTCTTCTTTCTTGACGCATCCGAACTTCAATACACATCACAGTGAGACGGAGATGCTTCGTTATTTGAAGAAATTAGAAAACAAAGATCTTTCACTCGCCCATGCAATGATACCATTGGGGTCTTGTACCATGAAACTCAATGCAACAAGCGAAATGATTCCAGTGACCTGGCCAGAGTACGCAAATATCCACCCATTTGCACCACTCGATCAGACCACGGGATATCAAGAGATGTTGAATGAATTGCACGATGATTTATGCGAGTGTACAGGATTTGCTGGTGTCTCCTTACAGCCCAACAGCGGCGCACAAGGAGAATTGACCGGCCTACTTGTTATCATGGCCTATCATGCAAGTCGCGGAGATCATCAAAGAAATATTTGTCTTATTCCTTCCTCTGCGCATGGCACTAACCCCGCTTCGGCAGTCATGGCTGGTCTAAAAGTGGTGGTCGTAAAATGCGATGATGAAGGTAACGTAGATGTTCATGACTTGAAAGCCAAGGCAGAGGAACACAAAAACGAACTAGCCGCTTTGATGGTCACCTATCCTTCGACGCACGGGGTATTTGAGGAACACATTCGTGAGATTACTCAGATTGTTCATGACAATGGAGGTCAGGTTTACATGGACGGTGCTAACATGAACGCTCAAGTTGGTCTTACCAATCCAGGCAATATTGGTGCAGACGTGTGCCACTTAAACCTGCACAAGACATTTGCTATACCTCACGGCGGCGGTGGACCTGGAATGGGTCCTATCGGAGTAGCGAGTCACCTCGTTCCATTCTTACCAGGCAATGCCATCATTCCTACCGGCGGCGAAAAGGCCATTCCTGCCGTGAGCTCTGCTCCATGGGGAAGTGCGCTAATCCTTTTGATAAGCTACGGATACATTAAAATGTTAGGAGCGGAAGGTGTCACAGAAGCAACAAAAATTGCCATTCTGAATGCAAATTACATGAAGGCAAAACTAGAAGGGCACTATGACGTGTTGTACACCGGAGTTAACGGCACGGTTGCTCACGAAATGATTCTGGATTGCCGTTCGTTCAAAGCTGCTGGCATAGAAGTAGAAGACATTGCCAAGCGCCTCATTGATTATGGATTCCACGCCCCAACAGTATCCTTTCCTGTAGCAGGAACAGTGATGATCGAACCAACAGAAAGTGAACCGAAATGCGAATTGGATCGATTTATAGACGCAATGATTTCTATTCGTAAGGAAATCGCTGAAGTGGAAGCCACTATCGCTGATAAACAAGACAATGTATTGAAAATGGCTCCACACACCGCGCAGGAACTGTGCGCTGACGAGTGGAACCATTCATATTCTCGGACAAAAGCAGCTTATCCTGTTGCTAGTTTGAGAGAAAATAAATTCTGGAGTAGTATCGGTCGTGTAGACAATGCTTTTGGGGATAGAAACCTCGTTTGCACTTGTCCGCCTATTGAAGAGTACGCCAATTAATTATTTTTTTATTTCATACCTAAATCCCTCCCAGCATAGCAGGGGAGGGATTTTTTTATTTCTAACAGCGAAAGAAAAAGTAATTCGTCCCCATAAAATCCATTACTGCACCCAAAAAATCGTTACTCGTGCTATATTCTGATTTGTTTTAAGAATCGAGTTCTATATTCGTGTCCTCTCAATAATTAAACGCCACGAAATAACCTTATGAACTCCCACAATTTCACCGCGAAGGATATTCATGTCCGTATTCGCGATGCTAGAGTAAAGAATGGCTACTCACAAGAATTTGTAGCCGCAAAAATCGGAATTAGTCAAAATGCCTACAGCAGAATTGAACTTGGTTTAGCGAAGCTATCCATTGAGCGTATGCTCAAAATCTGCGACATTCTTCAAGTGTCAGTGCTCGATTTGCTGACAGAAAAGAAGAAGTAAAACTTACACGATTTTAATATTTGGATTCCTTGGTTCATTGAATCAGGGAATCCTCATGGCATATGCACCTTGGTATTTTATTAGTTTTGTGCCATGATACATCATTTATCTGAAGAAGAAGTAGTAAGAAGGGCCGCCCTTCAAAAGTTGAGAGAGAAAGGTATCGAGCCTTTCCCTGCAGCCGAATTCAAAACAAGCACCACCTCTGCTTTTATTAAAGAAAATTATAAGGAAGGAGAGATTGTAGTGGTCGCTGGTCGTTTGATGAATATGCGCATCATGGGAAAAGCCTCCTTCGCAGATCTTCACGACAGTTCAGGAAAGATTCAAATTTACATCGCGTCCGATATTGTTTGTCCCGGTGAGGATAAGTCATTCTATAACGACGTTGTAAAGCATTTGCTGCATTACGGGGACTTTATTGGAGTAACGGGGACGGTTTTCACCACCAAGATGGGCGAAATTTCCATTCAAGTTAATGAACTCACTTTGCTGGCAAAATCGCTCAAGCCACTTCCGGTGGTTAAAACCGATAAAGAAGGAAACATTCATGATGCATTCACGGATCCTGAATTGCGCTATCGCATGCGCTATGTAGATTTAGTGGTGAATGAAAAAGTAAAAGAGACCTTTATTGCTCGCACCCACATCATGAATGCGATGCGAGAATACTTCAATAGCTTTGGTTATTTAGAAGTAGACACTCCTGTTTTACAGCCTATTCCTGGCGGTGCTAGTGCTCGTCCATTTATAACGCATCACAATGCGTTGGATGTGCCCATGTATTTGAGAATTGCTAATGAGTTGTATCTCAAGAGGCTCATTGTTGGGGGATTTGAAGGGGTATATGAGTTTAGTCGGAATTTCCGCAACGAAGGAATGGACAGAACCCATAACCCAGAGTTCACCGTCATGGAAATCTATGTAGCATACAAAGATTACAATTGGATGATGGACTTCACCGAGTCCATGATTGAGCATGTTTGTTTGAAGGCATTGGGCACCACTCAGGTTCAATATGGAGATAAAGTAATCGACTTCAAGCGTCCATTTAAGCGGGTGTCCATGACCGAGTCCATCCAAGAGTTTACTGGATTTGATATTACAGAAAAATCAGAAGAAGAAATTAGAACCTTTGCGAAGAGCATTGGACTCGAAGTCGATGAGACCATGGGCAAGGGAAAATTAATCGATGAGATTTTTGGTGGAAAATGTGAGGGCAATTATATCCAGCCAACATTCATTACCGATTATCCCGTAGAGATGTCGCCCTTGTGCAAACGACACAGGACCAACCCAGATCTCACAGAGCGTTTTGAGTTAATGATCAACGGGAAGGAAATTGCCAACGCCTATTCTGAATTGAACGATCCAATCGACCAACGCGAGCGTTTTGAAGAACAAATGCGCCTGCAGGAGAAAGGCGACGACGAGGCAATGTTTATTGACCAAGACTTTTTACGTGCGCTAGAATATGGTATGCCACCCACCTCGGGTATGGGAATCGGTATTGAACGATTGGTGATGCTTTTGACCAATAATTCGACCATACAAGAAGTGTTGTTCTTTCCACAGATGCGCCCAGAGAAATTTCAGTCTGGTCCCGACCTGAAAGCATTTGAAGCCGCTGGAATTTCCCCGGAGTGGATACAGCATGTTGTAAAGGCAGGTTATGACAGCATTCAAAAGCTGAAAGAAGCCAAGCCTACAGCGGTTCATCAAACACTGAATGGATATCGAAAAAAGAACAAGTTAGAAATACCCGCCATCCAATTGAGCGATATTGAAAGTTGGACGTTGTAAAACGCACCTACTTCTTATTTGAAAAAAAGGGAATTACTGCATGGAGTAATTCCCTTTTTTATCTAGTTTTACCTTAGTTCACTTTCTTCATCATAAACTATTCTTCTGTATCGATATAAAATTTGATCTAGTTCTTCCAAAATGATTGGTTTAGAAATAAAGCCATCGAATCCAGCTAGCTTGGCTCTATTCCTATCTTCATCGAAGGCATTGGCTGTAACAGCATAAACACCGATGGTTTTCATCCGATACTTTGAGCTTCTTTTTATTTCAGCTATGGTCTCAAATCCATCTAATATTGGCATTTGTAAATCTAGCAAAACCAAGTCAAAGGTGCGTGATTGAAAAAAGTCTATAGCATCTCTTCCGTTTTGCGCGATGCATAGGTCGATATTTCTAGTCGAGAAGAGCAATTCAAAGACTTTCTGATTTACAGCATTATCTTCAGCTACAAGCACTCTCAGTTTTTGTCCATTCTCTGGTCCAGAATTACTCATCTGTTTTGCTTCAGAAATCAAACTTCCGTAGGGAAAATTTAGAGTAAAAGAAAACACAGAGCCAACGCCAACTTTTGATACCACACTAATTTCCCCACCCATTAACTTAACTATCTGATTTGAAATCGCCAATCCAAGTCCTGTTCCTCCATAATCCCTTGAAATTCTTATATCTCCTTGGTTAAATGCTTTAAAAATATCCTCAATCTTATCCTCGCTAATACCTATTCCCTGATCTTCAATTTTGAATAAAAGCCTTTGTTCTGTTTCTGTCTCATTTAATTGTGAGACGGAAAAAGAAATCACCCCTTTTGAAGAAAACTTAATTGCATTATTCAACAAGTTTATCAATACTTGTTGGAGTCGAACGATATCACCAATAACGAAATAATTCCTGTCAAACTCAAAAGAAAACTCCAACTTCAAGTTCTTTTCGTCTATTTTCGGCTTGAAGGATTGAACCAACATTCTTAGTTCTTTCTCCAAATTAATCGCAATGGGTTTCAACTCCATTTTTCCTGCCTCTATCTTCGAATAGTCCAAAACCATGTTCACCAATTCCAATAAATGATTTGAGGAATAATCGACAGTTGAAAGCAATTCAAGCTGTTTAGGACTTAGGTCGGTCGACCTCAACACATGTAGCATACCAATAATACCATTGAGTGGTGTACGGATCTCATGACTCATATTGGCTAGAAAAAAACTCTTAAACTCTGAGATTTGATTCGCCTTCTGTACGGTTGTCTCTAAATCAGCGATAGTCTCTTTAAGATTCGTTTTCATTAAATCATACATTCTATTCAGCTGATTAATCTCGCGTATTCCAGACTTCTTTAAGTTTTCAAACTCCGATCCATCATCAGTAAATCGTGAGTTTATAAAGGCAAAAATTCTATGATTGAGGGCTTTTACATCTTTTGTTAGGTAACCAGAAAGCCAAATGCTAATAAATATTAGAAACAAAATTGATCCTATTGAAAATGCCAGAAGTAATAAATCAAACCGTTCATTTCGGATACTCAACTCCTTTGAAAAGACTTCTAAGGTGGAAGAAAAAGTCTTAGAAAGTTCTCTCTGTGCTCGCTTCACTTGTCCATTAATTCCATTTCCATCCATATCACCCAATTGGTTTGACAGCAAAACAAGCTCATTAAAGAGATTGACATAATTCACCAAAACAGAATATGCATGCTTATTTTCTCGACAGTTATCTAGAATATTTTGCGCACGTTGATTAAACTTATCTACGTATAATTTATCGTTTCGAAGCAAGAAATCCTTCTCATGCCTTCTCAATGATAAAATCTCTACCTCAGGAATTAGACTGGACTCTTGAAGAATGTGGGCATAAACTCTCATTTGACCTTCCACTCCATGATCACGAAAACCACGTTTGAAATAAATATGTCTCATTGCTTTAGCAGTATCTGCTACACTCCGCATTCCCAATTCCAGTTGCTCGATCAGCTCAACTACTGCAGGCATTTCATCCTTTGCGAAAGCTTTAACCTTCATTAATGAATCTGCGTTGGAATTAAGCTCTTTGACAAAATCATCAATTCCTGAGTACTGAGCGTTCTCATAAAATTGAGGATTTTGATAATCGACCAGCATAAAATTCAACAATTTCTCTGTGCTTTGCAAACTCGAATTCTGAATTAAGTATAGACTGTCGTAGTTCTCCCTGATTCTCATACGTTGGCCATTCACGTAGAAAAAAGCCAGCGTCCATAATATTAGAACACAAAAGATAAAAATAAAACTAAGGATTATCCTTCCTCTAAGAGATCTTAAACCTTCAATAAAAAGCGTTAACATGATTCCGAATTTACGGTAGTACTGCCTTGAGGTTTCTAAAGTTGAACAATATAAAAGTTGCTTAATAAATTAGTAACAATCAACTCCCGAGTTTTGCATTTTCAATGTCATGGACTCGAATGAACTCCACTTAACTGCGAACTCTATAAGTTGATCCATTAACCATGATTAGAAAAAAATCTTTCATTTCTTGTCATTAATCTAATCAACCATAGACTGTAGTTCCAAAATCGAATTTTTTTCCGAACAAATAACAATAAGTACAATTGTCATTTTAAAAGGGTTTCTTCAGCCTTCCAAGAATAGCTGCACTCTGTACCTAAAGTTGAAGCAGAATGCAACTAAACTAACTATCTTCGAGTCAACCTTCAGTTGGAACCATTCGTATGAAACCGCACGCAACGGCCCTTTTGGCAATAGGTATTATTATTCTCATTTTCTCCTGTAAAAAAGAAGAGGAGGAAACCAAGTTGCCTGATTCACCAGTTGAAATCATCGACCCCGTCAGCTTCGACCTGAACACCATTCCTTATCCCAAACTATCAGACTATAATTTCTTTCTTGGAAACTTAAAGGATCTTTCTCCGAACAATCGCGTTTTTCCTTACGATGTAATTACACCGCTTTTTTCTGACTACGCTAAAAAGAAACGGTTCATTTGGATGCCGGAAGGAAGCTCGGCGACATATAACGGAGATCACGAAATACTTCAGTTCCCAGAGGGAACGGTGATGATTAAAAACTTCTACTATGAAGGAGTACAACCCCAAAATGAGAAAAAAATCATTGAAACTCGACTGATCTATCTGAAAAACGGTGAATGGAAGTTTGCAGAATATGTATGGAACGACGAGCAAACAGAAGCCACTTTTGACTTGAACGGTCAAGTGAAAAACATAGAATGGATCGATGAAAACGATGAGCTCAGGTCTGTAGCCTACCGGATTCCTTCAGAAGTAGAGTGCTTTACCTGCCATAAAAAGAACAATATTTCTTCTCCTATCGGACCTAAGCCACAGAATCTGAATCGCGACTTAACCTATTCTAATGGCGTTTTCAATCAATTAGCATTTTGGAAAAATCAAGGTTTGTTAAGCGGTGAACTACCTAGTGATATTTCTACAGTAGTAGATTGGACCGACACAAGTAAACCTCTAAAAGATAGAGTGCGAGCATATGTGGATATGAATTGCGCTCATTGTCATCGCGAAGGCTCTCACTGCGACTATCGTCCTATTCGCCTCGCTTGGAATGAAACTGAAAATGATCAAAATTTAGGGGTGTGTGTGGCTCCACAAGAATTTGTGGCACCAGCGCTTACGCACATTATTGCCAGAGGAAATGTCAATCGTTCTATGATGTACTTCCGAATAAATACCACTCAAGTGCAATACCGCATGCCTTTGCTTGGTAGGACTTTAATTCATGAAGAAGCAGTAAGTCTATTCAATCAATATATCTCTTCACTTGGACCCATTTGTCCTTAACTCCTTATAATCCATGAAAAATATCTACCTTCTTTTATTGACTTTATTTTCAACCACACTACTTCATGCTCAATACTCTTGCGAGGAAGCCGTTGTTGTTGGCTTGGGAACATATGAATCTGTGGAAGTAACCGGAGCCCCATTGGACGTGAACTGCTTTGGAATTCCCATGAGTTCAGCAGCCATTTGGTACTTATTCGTTCCATCAGAATCAATGGACATTCAAGTCAGTTCGGCAGTGGATCCCACCCCGACCGATACCCGGGTTTTTATTTTTGAAGGGACATGTGACAATTTGAATTGCATTGCTGAAGGAGACGATGAGGGACCTGGATATTCCAGCATTACCAACTTCAGCGCTGAGGCTGGCGTTTCGTATTTCATAGCATGGGATAGCTATTGGAGTACAACGGCTTTTACATTTAGCATCACTGAAACCATTATCCCTGTAAACGTCGTCGACTTCGAGCCTGTATCCGTGCAGGGTACTTTCTTTGGAGGTTGTGACATGAACGGCGATGGGCTTGATGATTTATTCGGTGTTTCTGGAACTACCATCTACATGGGACTGCAAACATCCGACGGTGATTTTGAAACCACTTCAGCACAAGCGAATAGCGTAAGCAACCCACCATCTTGGAGCACTACTGCTGGTCGTTTAAACGACGACGAGTTTGCTGATATCGTCTGTGGCGGGGGAAGCGGAGTATCTATTTTGCTATCAAACAGCACAGGAACCGCATACGAAGAGTTTACCACTTCCAACTACGTATTTTCTCAAAGAGGAAATTGTGTCGATCTAGACAATGACGGACTGCTGGACGTATTCATGTGTCACGATGTTGCACCCAACGTTCGCTATATCAACAACAACGATGGCACATTTGATTTTTCTCAAGGAGGCTTGGGAGATACTCCAGACGGAGGAAACTACGGATCTGTATGGATCGACTATGACAACGACTGCGATGTCGATCTATTCATCGCAAAATGCAGAGGTGGTCTTTCCGAGGCGAGCCGAAATCAACTGCATAGAAACAACGGAGACGGAACATTTACCGACGTGAGCCTCGAGTCCAACCTTGCAGACTACGTGCAGACTTGGTCTTCAGCTTGGGCAGATTACGACAACGACGGTGATATGGATGGTTTTGTAGGAGCAAGTTCCTTTACAACAGGTATCCACAGACTCATGCGAAACAATGGAGACGGTACTTTTACAGATATTGTGGAGGGCTCAGGGTACGATACTTTTTCTGGAACAAGCATTGAATGGCAACCGGGAGATTTTAACAATGATGGATGGGTAGACATATTCGGCGGAGGAAACTTTATTGGCATCAACAACGGAGACATGACATTTACTATATCCACCAGTGAAATTGGCGCGGGAGGAATAGGGGACTTTAACGACGACGGCTATTTAGACGTTGCTACTACCAGCGGTTACATGCGCAATAATGGTTCGGGCAATAACTTTATAAAAGTCCATACCAACGGCTCGGTAAGCAATGCCGATGGAATCGGAGCAAGAATCACTCTTTATACGCCTTCCGGAAATCAAATTCGAGACATCCGAAGCGGTGAAGGCTTTCGATACATGTCATCGATGACCGCACATTTCGGTTTAGGTGAAGAAACGGTAATCAATAAAATCGAAGTCTGCTGGCCATCTGGAATTATGGATGAAATTCTAAATCCAGACATCAACACCACCATCACCATCAATGAAGGCACTAGTGTTGCCGTAATCGAAGAAGACAATCAAGCACCTACCATGTACCCGAATCCAGCAAAGAATACCCTCTTCTTCACCGATTTCGAGGCATATTCTGGAGGCCTTTATGAGATCTACAACGTACAAGGTCAATTGATTAAGTCAGATAGTTTCTTCGGAACGCCTGTTCCGGTAGATCAACTGTCCACAGGGGTTTACAATGTTAAATTTATTAAGAATGAACAAATAGTCAGCACTCGCTTTATCAAGCAGTGATTTTTATTCTTTTCTTAGCGACGCTTTAAAAATTAAAAAAAATATGAAAAAAGTACTCTTCACACTTGCCTTTGTAGCATTGACAACGATGGCGTTTAGCCAATTCAAAGTAGTTACAGTAATCGAATCTATTGTACCTGGTGGTCTTGGAAGATCTAGAATGATCGAAGCCACAACCGATTTAGATTACAAGCCATTCACCACTGCTCGTACCGATGGAAAAGACAGTAAGCAAGGAGATGTTGACCGCAGCGATCTAAAGATCGGTGGATTCAATGAAACCAAAATGTTGAACTTCTTCTCCATGGTGGGTATCAACTTCCAGAACATTGCCTCCAACGATGCTTTGATCATGTCCAAGCTCAACGACATGGAAGCACAAGGTTACGAATTGGTTTTCGTAAGCAGCGGAGTAGAAAGTGACGCTGGAAAAGATGATGGTAACGGTTTGTTTATCACTCGTTTCTACTTCAAGAAGAAGTAATCCATTTTTATTTAAGGAAAAAAAAGCGTATATTTGCCACGCTTTAGGCACTGAAATATCAAAGTGAGAGGGGTCAAAAGCCCCTCTTTTTTATGCGCATAATTCAGTGTTTTAGTTGATAATCAATAATTTACAATGATAACGGCAGACCAAATCCGCACGTTGGTAGAGGAAAAGATAGCAGGCACTGACCTGTTTATTGTGGATATTATCGTTAAACCGGGTAATAAGATAGAAATATTTATTGACCGTGATAGTGGTTTGGCTTTAGAGGATTGTTTATCCGTGAGCCGACATGTAGAAGGTTCTTTGGATAGAGAAAAAGAAGACTTTGCGTTGGATGTTTCTTCTCCTGGAGTTGGAAAACCATTGAAGTTGAAAAGGCAGTATTTTAAAAATATTGGCCGAACAGTGGAAGTCAAGCTCTCAGAAGGAGGAAAACTTGAAGGAACCATGACCGGTGCAAATGAAGAGGCCATCACGGTTTTAACCAAAAGCAAAGAAGAGGTAGAAGGTAAAAAGGGAAAAAAATGGGTCGAGAGAGAAGTAACCCTCTCCTACGATCAAATAATAGAAACAAAAATTACAATTAGCTTCAAATAAATCATTGAAAAATGAAAGGTGTTAACCTGTCAGAGGCGTTCTCCGAATTCAAAGAATTCAAGAACATTGATCGCGAAACAATGACCAATATTTTGGCCGACGTTTTCCGCAACATGATATTAAAGCGCTGGGGTGCAGACGATGGTTTTGATATCATTGTCAATTCCGATCGTGGAGATTTGGAAATTTGGCGTACACGCGAAATCGTACCAGACGGTGAGCTGGATGACGAAGTGGCCCAAATCGAAGTCAGCATGGCGCGCAAAATTGTTCCCGATTTGGAAATTGGTGAAGAACTTATTGAAGAAATCAAAATAGAAGACTTTGGAAGAAGAAATGTTCTTGCGATGCGTCAAAACCTCGCATCGAGAATCATGGAACTCGAGAAGGACCATATCTACCAAAAGTATAAGGAAAGAGTCGGAGAGATCATCACCGGTGAAGTATATCAAGTTTGGAAAAAAGAAATCCTAGTACTGGATGACGAAGGCAATGAGTTGGTTCTTCCAAAAGATCAACAAATTCCGAGTGACTTTTACAAGAAGGGAGATACTATCCGTGCGGTGGTTTATAAAGTCGATATGAGAAACAACTCTCCTTCGATTATTCTGAGTAGAACAGCGCCAGAATTCTTGGAAAAGCTATTCGAGCAAGAAGTTCCTGAGGTATTTGATGGGTTGATTACCATCAAGAAAATCGTTCGTGAACCAGGAGAGCGTGCTAAGGTAGCTGTAGAAAGCTATGATGATCGCGTTGATCCTGTAGGAGCTTGCGTAGGAATGAAGGGGTCAAGAATTCATAGCATTGTACGCGAATTGCGCAACGAGAACATCGACGTCATTCAGCACACCAATAACGAGCAATTATTGATTTCTCGTGCGCTTTCTCCAGCGAAGATATCCAGCATCAATCTCGATAAAGACAATGCGAAAGCAGATGTGTTTTTAAAGCCCGATCAAGTTTCTCTCGCTATCGGAAAAGGCGGGCACAACATTCGTCTCGCAGGAAGATTAACAGGTTACGAAATCGATGTATACCGCGAAACGGATACCGATATTGACGATGTGGATTTGGATGAATTTACAGATGAAATTGATAGCTGGATCATTGCTGAGCTCAAGAGTATCGGCTGTGATACCGCCCGTTCTGTACTAGAAATTCCTAAAGAAGATCTAGTGAAAAGAACCGACCTGGAAGAGGAGACGGTGGAGGAGGTACTCCGCATTCTCCGTGAAGAGTTTGAATAATTTAAAAAGAGTATCTTTACAGAGTCCGAAGTAATATTCGGATGCAAAAAAAATTTATGTCGGATAATAAGGCACCACAAAGACTAGGAAAAGCAGCCGTTAGCCTTGGCGTTAGCAAGGATACCATCGTTGAATTCCTTTCCAAAAAAGGAATAATCATCGATAACAATCCTATGGCTAAAATCGAGGCGGATGTCTATGATATCTTGGAGATTGAGTTCTCTGGAGATCAAAAGGCAAAGGAAAAAACCGCTGCACAGGCCACTCGCATCCGCGAATCCCGTGAAACAATCACGCTGGATTCTTCTAAGAAGAAAAGAGCAGACGGTAGCGATGAAGAGGAGCCAGAAATTGACTTGTCTAAGTTCAAGAGAAAAGTAGAGCCCGCCAAAGCGAAAGTAGAAAAGGAAAAAGAACCTGTTCCGGCGGAGCCCATTGAGGAACCAGCGCCGACAGTAGAGGAAGTTGCTCCCGCTCAGGAAGCAGCACCAGAAGAAGAGCGCAATGAAATTAAGATTGTCGGCAAAATAGATTTATCTTCTTTAGAAAAACCAAAAGGAAAAGGAAAGAAGAAAGAGGAAGCAGTTAAAGAAACTCCGAAAAAAGAAGTTCCCGTCCAAGACGCGGATACCTCTGCTTCTGAAGCGAAAGTAGATTCTGACAAGAATGACAAGAAATCTTCTAAAAAGAAAGAAGAGGTTGCGACACCTCCTGCTCAAAACGCTGCACCCGCAGCGGAAGCACCAGAGACTCCTGCCGCTCCAGTAGAAAAAGAACTCATCCGTGTAAATGTTCAAAAACTCAGTGGAACGAAAGTTTTAGGTAAAATTGAATTGCCTACTACTCCTGAGAAGAAGAAAGAAGAAGCGAAACAAAACGCAAACGCTGATCAAAAAGAAAAGCGCAAGCGCAAGCGAGTGTCGAAGGTTGATATTGGTCGCCAACAAGAGCAAGATCGCAGAGGTGGTGGCAATAACAACAACAACAACAATAATAATAACGCCAATAATAACAGAGGTAATCAACAAAATAGAGGACCTCAAAAAGAAGCGCCGAAAACCGAACTCAACGAGCAGCAAATCCAGAATCAAATCAAGGAAACTCTCGCAAGACTCGGTAATCAAGGAAAGTCGAAATCATCGAAATTTAGAAGAGAGAAAAGAGATGCTGTAGCGCGCCGCGCTGAAGAGCAAATGATTCGTGAGCAGCAACAAAGCTCAATTCTAAAGTTAACAGAGTTTGTTTCTGTGTCTGAATTAGCACAGATGATGAACAAGGTTCCCACGGAGATTATTTCTGCGTGTATGTCTTTAGGTATTTTCGCGTCGATCAACCAACGTCTTGATGCAGAAACAATCCACATCATTGCAGACGAATTTGGCTATCAAGTAGAGTTCGTGAGCAGCGAAGTATCGGATGCGGTGCAAGAAGAAGTGGATAATCCAGAAGATCTTCAACCTCGCCCACCAGTAGTAACTGTAATGGGTCACGTTGACCATGGAAAAACTTCCTTGCTTGACTTTGTAAGAAACGCAAACGTTGTTGCAGGAGAAGCTGGAGGTATCACTCAGCACATTGGTGCCTACTCTGTGCAATTACCAAATGGTAAAAAAATGACGTTCTTGGATACTCCGGGTCACGAAGCATTTACGGCAATGCGTGCTCGAGGTGCTCAAGTAACGGATTTAGCAATCATCGTAGTCGCTGCTGACGATAGCGTGATGCCGCAAACTAAGGAAGCCATCAGCCACGCACAGGCTGCTGGAGTTCCGATGATTTTTGCCCTCAACAAAATAGATAAGCCCGATGCAAACCCAGATAGAATTCGTGAGCAACTTTCTGCCATGAATATCTTGGTGGAAGAATGGGGTGGAAAATATCAAAGCCAGGAAGTGGCTGCCAAGAAAGGATTGAATATCGATGCCCTCTTGGAAAAGGTAATATTAGAAGCTGAACTTCTTGATCTTAAAGCCAACCCAAATAAACGTGCAGTGGGTACGATCATCGAATCGTCTCTTGACAAAGGTCGAGGATACGTGGCTACCTTGCTTGTGGAAGGCGGAACATTGCGCATTGGAGATCCTATTCTCGCTGGTCAATGGAGCGGAAGAGTTAAAGCCATGTTCAACGAACGCGGTCAAAAAGTATCAGAAGCAGGTCCTGCGGCTCCTGTATCCATTCTTGGATTCGAAGGGGCGCCCAATGCAGGCGATAAATTCTATGTGGTTGAAGACGAAAGAGAGGCAAGAAACATTGCTACCAAACGTCAGCAATTGCAACGCGAGCAAAGTGTGCGTGTCAAAAAGCACCTCACCATCGAAGAAATTGGAAGACGTATCGCTCTTGGAGATTTCAAACAGCTCAACTTGATTGTGAAAGGTGACGTGGATGGATCTGTTGAAGCATTGGTTGACTCTTTGCAAAAACTTTCTACAGAGAAAATTCAAGTCAGCATCATTCACAAAGGGGTTGGACAAATCTCCGAAGGAGACGTACTTCTCGCATCGGCATCTGACGCAATCATTGTTGGTTTCCAAGTTCGACCCAGCCAAAGCGCGCGTCGCCTTGCAGAAAACGAAGAAATTCAGATCAAGCTTTACAGTGTCATCTACAAGGCTATCGAAGAAATACGCGAGGCCATGGAAGGCATGCTTTCCGCTAAAATCGAGGAACAAGTGGTGGGTACTGCGGAGATTCGTGACGTCTTCAAAATCACGAAAGTTGGTACAGTGGCAGGATGTTTCGTTTTGGATGGAAAAATCACCAGAAACAACAAAGTGCGCGTCATCCGCGACGGAATTGTCATCTTCACCGGAGAGCTTGGATCACTCAAGCGTTTCAAAGACGATGTTAAAGACGTTGCTAAAGGTTATGAATGCGGCTTGAACGTTGAAAGATTCAATGACATCAAAGTGGGCGACCACATTGAGGCGTTCGAAGAAGTAGAAGTAAAACAAACACTTTAAATAAAAAGGGCCTTCACAGGCCCTTTTCTCTTTTGAATTCACACTCATGAAAAAGAACATCCCCAATTTTATCACCTTGGGTAACCTCTTTTGTGGATGCATCGCCATCGCCCATCATTCATTGGAATGGTCTTGCTTCTTTATCTTCCTAGCAGCGGTACTGGACTTTTTCGACGGTCTTGTTGCCCGTTTGTTAAACGTAACCTCGCCTCTTGGAAAACAACTCGATTCTTTAGCAGATGTGGTTTCCTTTGGCGTAGCTCCCGCTTTTTTATTGCACCAAACGCTCCTGTTAGAAACGAGCATTGACTTTAGCTATACGCTCCTACCCTTTCTCCTTGCAGTAGGTGGAGCATGGCGATTGGCCCGATTCAACATTGACGAAACACAGTCCGAACATTTCAAGGGACTTCCTATACCCGCCAATGGAATCTTTTGGATAGGCTTTCTTTTGCTGAATCGTCAATGGCTAGCGGTTGAAGAGGCAAAACTCCCCATTATCATTTGCCTTGTCCTTGCGATGACATTTTTGATGGTTTCAACCATTCCATTACTCAGCTTTAAGATAAAAAAACTTACATGGAAAGGCAATGAGGCGCGAATGATTATCCTTATTGGATCAGCTATCATCCTGGCGCTATGCGGTATATTGGAAAACATTTTTTTAAGCATACCTTCTATTATACTTTTGTACACGATCACATCCATCTTATATTTTTTGAAAAAAAGAACCCATGAAGTTTAAAGCTGAAATAGATGTAATGCCGCTAGAGGCACTATTAGATCCTCAAGGAAAAGCGGTGACAAACTCTATGACCAATTTGGGACTTCCTGAGATTTCAGGAGTGCGCATTGGCAAGCACATTACCTTGCTCGTAGAAGCCAAAGACAAGAAAACAGCAGAAACAAAAGTAGACGCCGCTTGCAAAAAGCTGCTCTGCAATGAAATCATGGAGTTCTATAAGTTCACGGTAACGGAAGTATAAATTCTTCCTAGATCTGATGAAGGGGAACTAAACTTTCTTACTAATTCCGGTGTTGCAAATTTTAAAGCCTAAACCAAATGAAAAAGAAGTTTTTAATGTTTCTCGCGGCAGCTACGCTCCTTACAATGGCATCTTGCAAAAAAGACGAGGAAAGCACTCCTGATGCAGAAGATATCGCAATTCCCTCAGGTCAATTTAAACTAGAGTTAGAACATCAATACGCTGATTTGCCTCTTGCCCTTAATAACACCTATTTTACGAATCAAGGAGAAGAGCTTCAATTTCAAAACTTCAAGTACTATCTCACCAACGTTAAATTAATCAAGGCCGATGGAAGTGTATGGTCACATCCTGAAAGCTACTTTTTAATTGATTTAGGAAACCCTTCTTCTCTCTTGCCATCAATTACAGGCATACCTGAAGGTGACTACACTTCGATACAGTTCATGATCGGTGTGGACAGCACTCGCAACGTGAGTGGTGCGCAAACCGGTGCACTTGCTGTTTCGAATAACATGTTCTGGACATGGTCCACAGGCTATATCATGGCCAAATTCGAAGGAACAAGTCCGCAAGCTCCTGGTAGTACCTTCTCCTATCACGTCGGAGGTTTTCAGGGAGTACTCGCTTCTCAGCAAGTTTTGAATTTTGCTTTCGCTCCAGAAGTATTAATGATTCGCAAAAGCACGAATCCCCTGCTGAAAATGAGCATCGATGCGCAAAGAATATTCAATAATGATCAAGGCATCAATATCCATGACAACCCTACCGTTCACCAGCCGGGTATGATGGCCAAGCGCGTTATTCAGAATTTCGTCTCTGGGATAGAATTCGAGCATATTCATAATTAATAGTCCCTAGCTTGAGAGCCTCTATTGCGATAACACTTATTGTAGTTCTTTTCTCAAGATGTGGAAAGGAAGAGGAAAGTGTTCTGGCGGTACCTACCGAACAAGCGTTCGGTTTTAATCAACCTGAACACTTCCCTCCTCCACATTATACTTTCACCAATAATCCCTTGACCAAACAAGGGTTCGAATTGGGAAGGAAATTATTTTTTGATCCTATTCTAAGCTTGGACAATAGCCTTTCTTGTGGAACGTGTCATTCTCAAGTGCACGCCTTTGCAGATCATGGCACTGCGTTTAGTTTAGGCGTGAACGGAGCAGTTGGAACGCGCAACAGTCCCGCGATATCCAATATGGCGTGGTATCCTGCATTTATGTGGGACGGCGGAATCAATCATATAGAAATAATGCCTGTTGCGCCGATTACCTCACCCATTGAAATGAAAGAGACAATGACCAATGTCGTTGTGAAACTACTTTCAGATCCCGTTTACCCCGGTCTATTCAATGCAGCTTTTGGTTCTTCCGAAGTAACCGATCAGAAAATACTCTTCGCACTCGCTCAATACATGGGCAATCTCGTTTCGTCCGATAGTAAATATGACAGGTATATCCTCGGCAAAGAGAGCTATACAGCGCAAGAAACAGAAGGACTAAATTTGTTCAGAACACATTGTGAAAGCTGCCACAACGAACCCCTCACGAGTGATTTTTCCTATAGAAACAATGGGCTTGCGGGTGGTTATGAAACCGACTTCGGTAGATATCTTATTACACAAGAGGAATCAGACAAGGGTAAATTCAAAGTACCTTCGTTGCGAAATGTAGCGCTCACCTATCCGTATATGCACGATGGTCGACTATTTACGCTTACAGCAGTTATAGATCATTACAGTGAGAACCTCGTAACAGTTGGAAACACCGATCCTTCCTTAACTCCAATGAACTTTACCAGTTCGCAAAAAGAAGCACTCGACGCGTTTCTTCAAACCCTGACTGACTACACGTACATTTCCAATCCACTCTACGCAGAATAATCCATTAGTTAAATGGAGTATACTGAAAATCACGAATGACTACTTCGTGAAAACGTTCATCCTCTGGTCCAGCTGCGATATGCGCTAAGGTCCAGAGATTCATCCTTGCGTTCGTTGTGTTACCTGGAGCCGGAATCACTATCGGCTGTGATTGATAAGGACCTTCATATTTGATTTTGGCTGGATTGTTTAAATCAAAACTCCATGAAGCATAAATTGGTTGATTGCTATCGATATCCCCTTTGTAGCTGTACCAAGTAATTAAAGTATCTGTCCATTCGAAAACATGAGTACTCACCCCTCTGTGAAGACTGGTGTCGATAAGCGCATACTCGCTGCGTTCGTCATTGTAGGGTCCAAAGAAAACGGGTTGCACCGAATAGGTAAGAGGACTTTGCATGGTATCACTTCCCCACTTGGACAACTCTATATCCACTTCGCTATTCGCTTCAGTGAAAAATGTGTTGTTGTCCCAAGTAAACAATCCGAGCACCACGTTGGATGCAAATCGCATGGGATCACATTGAACCGTCCATGCGTATTTTCCATACCCCATGGTGTCTTGAGAAATGACCTCCGTAGAGTACCAGGCTCCATCATGATTTACAATGCTGAGATGCAGATACCCATTCTCATCCACCCATACATCGTTGTATCGTCTGGAAAATAAATTCGGTCCAGGTCCAACGAAAGTAGAACTACTTTTTACATCCCATTTTCTTCCTGCAAAAGTGAGAACATCACCCTCTCTTGGCAAGACGTCCTGCGGATCGCTTTGTTTGCAAGCTATAGCAAAACAAATTATAACCAACCCAATTATCTTTCTCATGGCACTCGTATTTCTTTCTTGAGAGATTCTATTTGTACTTCGAAGCTACCCGGTTCAAATACCTTTACTCCTTGAGCATTGTAGAACATTAAATCCTCCTTTGGTACCGTAAAGCTGACATTCACTTGACTTCGTGGCCCTACCTTAACTTTTGAGAATTGTCTTAACTTCTTAGTATGTGGTGTAACGCTTGCATACATATCTCGTATGAAAAGCAAGACACTTTCATTTACCGTATACCCACTCGGGTTAGATATTGTTACTTTTACAATAAGGGCATCTCCTTGGGCCTTCTCTACGGTTAAATTACTATATGATAATTGGGCATACGTCAATCCATGTCCAAATTCCCATTGAGGTCGGAAGGCCTTATTCCCAAATTGTTGATCCAATGTCTCTGTGTACTTATGGTCGTAAGTCAATAAAGAGTGATTGTATCGAGGATAGGTAAATGGTAACTTGCCAGAAGGAGAAACTTCACCTAACAATACGTTCGCCAATGCCTGACCACCGTAGTCCCCCGGTTGATAAGCCAACACCACCGCATCTACTTTATCCGCTATCTTGTTTACTAGAAGTGGACGATTTTCTACGAGCACCAAAACCACTGGAATTCCAGTTTCAGTTAATCGCTCAACATAATTCAGTTGTGCTTCACTCATGGAAAGATCATCAATATCTCCGGGCTTCTCAGTAGAAGGATTTTCTCCAATACAAACTACAATTACCTCACTCTTCTTTGCACGCATCAACGCCCCTTCAAGGTCCAGTGCAGCATTCACTTCAACTCCTTTGTAATAGTCTACCATTACTTCTTTTTGTTCCAAAGCCTTTTTAATGGTAAGCATTGAAGTGTCGTCCCAAATCGTATCGACGCCCTGCCACGTTCTTGTCCATGCACCATTCAACATGCTCATGGAATGCGCGGCTGGACCTGTAAGAAAAACCTTCGATCCCTTTTTAATAGGCAATACATTATTTCTATTCTCCAAAAGAGTCATCGCTTCCTGTGCCATTGTCAATGCCGCATTCCTTGAAGCCATCGAATTAAAATCCGGATAATCTTCCATTCTTGGAACAAGCGATTTTTCTAGCAATCCAAGAACATGTTTTACCTTTAGGATTCTCCTAACTGAAGTATTTAAGCGTTCTTCAGAAATTCGACCTTCATTCACCAATTCGAGAAGTAAATCACTGAATTGATAATCATTTGGGACCATACACATGTCTATTCCTGCTTCCATTGCGAGGAATGTAGCTTCTTTTAAATTCTCCGCCACGCGATGATTCAAATGTAGTTTCATCACATCTTCCCAATCGGTGACTGCAATACCTTCAAACTTCAGTTCATCACGCAGCAACCCGGTAAGAATTTCTTTACTTGCATGAACGGGAACTCCATTTATTTCTCCGGAGTTTATCATCACAGTTAGAGCACCTGTATTCACCGCCTTTTCAAAAGGAGGCAGATATATTTCTCTCAGTGTAATATTCGGAATGAGCGCTGGAGTGCGATCCTTACCTGTTCTCATGCCACTGTAACCCAAGAAGTGTTTCATACAACCAGCTACAAACGCCTCTTTCCTTTTACTCTGATACCCGCGAATGGCGGCAGTTCCGAGCTCCGCACACACCAGAGGATCTTCCCCATACGTTTCAAAAAAACGCGACCAAAGTGGGTTTCGAGCAACATCCAATACGGGAGAGAAATTCCAGGGAATTCCAACAGCGCGCGTTTCATAGGCAGTAATCTGAGCTCCTTTTTCCACCAGCTCAGCATTGAATGTAGCCGCTTGCGCCAAGGGTTGGGGAAAAAGAGTAGATCCCATTACATAATTAGCACCATGGATAGCGTCAATACCATATAGCACAGGTATTTTCAAACGACTATCATTCATGGCCACACGCTGAATTTCTCCGATAATCTCCAGCCATTGTGCCCTTGGGTAGGCGTGTCCACCGCAATTCAAAATCGATCCCACTCCATATTCAACGACTGCCTTTCTGAGTTTATCGCTGTCAATGCGATGCGGTTCAGAAAGCTTATAAATTTCTCCGACACATACGACATCCAGATTCAACTGAGTCATCTGACCAATTTTCTCCCGCACAGTCATTCGCGAAAGCAATTGTTCTATTTCTGGATCGCTCGTGGATACGTTTTTCGTTTGTTCTTTTCTAGCAGCGCAAGAAAACAACAACGCTACCCCAAACAATGCTATGTAGCCTTTAATTGATTTCATCTAATGCAACGATTTCTATTTGATCCATGAATACTTCTCCATTCGATTCGAATTGAAACATCAATTGTTTTACTCCATACATATCAAAGTTGGGAGAATCTGGATTGAATTTCTCGAGCGGAATACGAACCATGGTCCACTGCTCGCTAATAGGACCGCTCACCACCACATCCGCTGTTGCTCCTGTCCATACTTGTGATCCTGCAAAATCTTCCAAACCAATCGCCCAAGGCAATTGAGTCATTGGTTTGCCATTGGTTTTTACCCTAAAACTAATTGCTGCCTTCTTGTATATCTGCGAAATATCTTTTCCTGTCCATCCGTCCCATCCTATTCCTAAACCAAGCCATGGGCAACCACCTGCTTGTTTGTTCCACTGTATGTGAATAGCACCATTCCCTGAATAAACGTCTGCTCTCTCTTGTTCTACCTTCAAGCAAGTCTCGTTTTTCGTAAACCAAAGATCCGATGTAATATCATCACTGAATACCGTAAGTTGAGAAAAACCATCAATGTTTTTAATGGTACTGCCATCTTGCAGATCATAGAGTCCGAGCGGTTGCATATTCGTGCAGGCCACTGATAAAATCAAGAATGCAGCAAGTTGCAGTATTCTCATGGCTGTAATGGACCGTTTTCAGTGAAGATCAAGTAATCAATATAGCCTTGGGTATACCCCGAAGTAGGAGCTGCTAAAAACAATACCGACACGCGCATGCACTTGTGCGGTTCCCGAATCCCATTTCCAATGGCTGGTGCTGGTGCACCATTGATCAATGTTTGAAGATCAGCATACTTTGCATTCAATAACGTCCACCCATTAACACTCGGATCTACCTGTATTGAATACATATCTTCAGAGGAAGAACTGTACACTCCATCTTGGTTGTCGTCTTCTCTGAATTGAAACAAGACCAAGGCATTGTCAATTGCCGCTGGTTTGTACAGCATTGCATTAAAGAAAACCTGTTCTGGATTCGGATTCAGGTCAAATCTAGGGGATCCATAAACGGTAGCTGGGATTTCAAAAAGACCTTTGAGCCAATCCCAATTCACGGTTCCACCCATGTCGTAGTAGCGAGTGCCTTGGGCCGCATTGTTATTGGTTTGAACCACGAACGACATATTGGCACCTGACTGAACGAAGGTGGTCCAACCCGACGGGAATCCTGATTCAAAATCCGATAAAAGCAATCCTTCATTAACTCTTCCTGAAGACAAACTCAAGGTATCTCTCAGCGTATCCGGTTCAGATAAGAAAGTAAGTTCGACTGCGCATTCTTCGGCACGAAACATCGGCAAAAAAGTAGTAGTACCATTCCACTGCGCATTGTCTGAATTCAATGAATTCGAAAAACCGGTCATCTCCTTGACAGCGCCAGAAGACAATCCTTTGATTCTTACTTTCCAATCCACTTGTTTGGAGAATACAGCGGTGAAAGAGGTTAATTCTCCTTCGGCGAAATCAACGTTTCTATCGGTGATATCCAATGGAGTGATGATCATAAAACTTCCATAGAGATCATTCAATGAAGGACCCTCAAACTCCTCATCCACACTGCAACCAACCGCTATTCCAAAGAGTGCTACAAAAAATATCTTCTTGATCATTTTCTAAAAATTTATTTGATACAAAAGCATAAATTGTTGAATCTGATAATGCGCAGTAAGAACATTTTCATCATCCGTATGGAAAAAGTTCATTTGAGCGCTTAAAAACGCCTTATCACTAAATCTATAACGCAATCCCGCTGCAGTCATAGATTCTTTGCCATTCACACTATACTCACTAAAGTTAAAAATTTCTGCATATTCATTCCTCACAGCGGTGAAATCAAATCCTCGGTACTCAACCCATTGCCACCCTGCAATCACATCTAATTTTTCTATCACTTCCAATTCTAGACCGATCGCACCCACTGTTGTTTCCAAATCCACTCCTCTATAAAACTCTGTTCCAGGCCTAGATGTTTGATCTCTCCTGATGTTTCCTTCTAAAATAATTCTGCGTCCTTTGGATCTCTTCTCGTGTAAGTTGGACCATTTTACTTTTGCTTGAGAGCGCACGAAATCGCGACCCTCTGCTGTTCCTTCTCCTCTTGTTTCAGTTAGCATATACTGCGCAAGTTCCACAGACAATCCTGGAATCACCTCCCCACCCGCTGTCACGATGATGCCTTGTCGATTAGGCGTCGCTGCTCCAAAAGGAGTTATATTGTCATAACGCGGAGAGAAATTCATCAAATACGGTTGCAATTGCATATTGTACATAGAAGACTCTCTCATTAAATCGAGCATAGAGAATGGTCTTAATTCTTGCTCATTCCCTATACGTTGAAATGATGCCGGTTGGCCATTCAAATTCAATCTCCTTGTTTGGGCCCCGGGGCTATTGAATGCGCTTTCGACACGTTTTACTAATCCATGAAGAAACCATCCAGTCTTGGCTCGCTGAATGCGAATACCTAATTCTGAAAACGTACCATCTCGATCTTTGGCTTCCTCGTTGTTCAGAAAACGGGTGGAGGATCGACCCCATTCCGCTTCCGCGCGAATAATCCAGTCCGTGGATGCATAGTTGGCACTTGCATTCATGGAGACCACGGGGTTGCGCAGGAGGGTATTATTTCTCGAGGTACCTTCAATATCTAAAAAATTCACATAGCTGATTCCTGCCGCGAAATATTTGCTTTGCACAACTTGGGCTGTTCCACCTGTAAAAACACGATCGTTGATGGAGCTGTTGTTTGAGGCGCGCACGCGGGTTCCAAAAGCCCTAAATTGAATTTCCTCTACTGCTTTGCTAAAAATCAATCCCCATTCTGCCGCTCCGCCTTGCTGCCTCCAGGAGTTTTGTAAATCATGAAAATGATCATAATTGACAACATCCCATTGCTGTTTCAATGCTGTTGGAGCTAGGTCAAACAATTCTTGATCATTGTTCCAAAACGTATACTTGGTAAGTCGATAGTTGATATCTCCCAATTGATAACGCACTACACCACCAATCACACCTTTGACATACATCTGACGAATATCGAAGGTCACACCAGAGCCCCAGAATCCACCGTAGTCATTTCGAACACGGACCATTCCCTGAATTTCCATATTCTTATTGGGTCGAATATTCAAACCCAAATCAGCCATCACGTGTCCACTGTTGAGTCGAGGCACCGTAATAGAGTCTTCCAAAGACAAGTCCTGATTCAGTTGATCTCCCAAAAAATATCCTCGTGCAGCTCCTGTAAAACTGAACTTCTTTGGAGTGGTCTGAGCCGAATAAACATTCGGTAGTAGCCAAAGAAGCAGGATGATATTATACCATTTTTTCATTAGAAAAATGCCTTTATTTCTACGGTTAATTCTCTTCCTCTAAATCGGTCCAAGTTGAAACTTTCATCTCTAAATGTGAACCATCTGTGTCTTAAATAGAGTTTTGCGTTCTTGCCCATATCTACATCGCAGCCGATTCCTATGCCCTCGCCATATTGATTTCTGGGACGTAAGCTTTCTTCATCAATATCGGTGAGATAGTTTCCAATGGTACGTTCGTATCCATAATATAGATTGAGCAAAAATCCACCAGTAATGGCATAGTAAAGCTCCGCTTCCGAAGAATACTGACGGATATATGCTTTCTCAGTGGTCACCAGGACAGGCGACCAATCCCTTTGAACGGAACCCATTTGAAACAGAGAAAAAACAAACAAGTCCCTTCCTAAAAATTTCGTAAAGTACTTGATCTGCGCTTCAGCCATCGCAAAGTGTTTTCTATTTACAACAATACCCGAACTATCGTCGGACAGATTTACGGTTTGAAAGACATCCCGGAAGATATCTGAATACCTATTGTAAGGTCCTACGTTTGCTGGAAATACCCATCTCCAGAGGCGAGAACGAGTAAATTGATTCACAGGATTTCCGTAAGTAATCACCGGAGCCGCTGCGATGATCTCCGAGGAAAATCCAGTACCCCCGGAAAACTTCAAACGTTTGCTTCCATGCTCTGCATTAAGACTTATTCCTTTCCTGTTGTTGGTGATTTGCCCCAATCTCACCATGCTAGAGCCAAAGGGTTGAAGAAGAACAGTACTTCCCACTTGTCCAGCAGGAATATCATTCACTCGATATTCTCTAGTGGCGGTATTCCAATAGAGAGCATTATTGTTTACTACGTGAGGACTCACTCTGTAGGCATGCACTTCGAAAGATGGCCACCAGCCTCTTCTCGGAGTTTGAAACTTGATTTGTCCTAGTTCTGCCCAGCCTTTATTATTGGTAGGGCTAAAATATTTTCCAGCGCCTATTTCTCCACGTAAAACAAAATCTTGAAATGCATAATAGAACTCTGTGGTGATCACATTAAAACCAAAAGTCTCTCGAGCGAGGCTATCTGTATAACTCAGCGAATTGATTGTATTTAAGGAAACAAAATTCTTTGCACCAAACTCTTTCTTTACCTTTCCTCCGTATGTAAAACTCGGCACTTGAGAAAAACCACCGTTCAATTCCGTTTTTCCTATCATTCCAAGAAAAGAGATTCGACCAGGCATGTCTGCACCCTCCAATACCGCACCGACAAATGCTCTATTTCCCCAACGAAAATCTTGATCTATTGAACCTTGATCAAAATACTGTTTGTAACGTGTCGTAAGCTGCGCTCCTGATGGGTCCCATGGATTTCTTTCAAAAAGAATAAAACGGTTGTATCCTCTGAACGAAGCCATAGTCAGATCAGAGATATTCACCCATTGAATACCTCCTATTCTCGCGCGAAGTGTTCCTCTCTTCGTTTGAATGCTTCCATACAAATTCATCCCAAGTAACATCCCTAAGTTTCCACCGAGACGCACTCCCGTTAATGGGTACTGAATATCCGGACGAAGACTGTCGGGTACTTGATTCCCGTAAGTAGGCCCAATAGCGCCATTGAGAAATTGAAAGACATACAAATCGAATCCCCAAGAAGAAAACAATGCACTTCTTCCAGAAACATTCAATGTTAAACTTGGCAGTTGGCTGTCATCTCCTATAAAAAGATTTCGCGGCAATACCGTGTCATTGATGGTTGGATTTAGCAAATACGGATCAAAGTGACGCGTATAGGTAGAGAAGAATCGATAGTCACCTGAAATCTGAATATTTCCCTTCGTTGGTTCTTTTAAAGGAAACAATCCCATTGAGATCTTTTCTCTTAAGGAAGGAGCGATCCATGTAGGATCTCCTAATGCGACTCTTGGCCCCTTAGGAATGGAATCTTCTTGCGCAAAAGCGATGATGTTGCACAATAGTAAGAATGCCACAGATAGGAGTCGCATGTTGTATTTGGTTGGCTATTTTTTCCAAACATAAACCCTTTTTGTCAAAAAAACAATAAGTACCTCTCTTATTGGAAAGACATATCCATCGGCTTAAACGCAACCGGTCTTTTAGTCCGAGTTCCGCTTACAGGTTTAATGACTTCAAAAGGAATATTCTCGTAGGCGTATGCCCCTTTTTTATCGTATACAAAAATAAATAGACGATAGTTTCCAGGAGCAGACGGTGCGTAAAAATGGGCCACTTGATTTCTCATTCGCATAGAAAGTCCACTCACCGCGGGTGGTGCGTTTTCTGCATCTCCACCGCTTTTGATATCGGTACTTTCTGGAACAACAAAGACTTTGATCTTTACGTCATCCCCGTTCACATCGGATGCTACGATGGTTGCAGTGCATTTGTCTCCTGCCTCTATCTTAATACTTTCTCCACGTCTAGCGTTGTTGAGCAAAGATGGTTGCAAAGATGGAGCGCTGTTCTTTGGAGGGCTTCCCTTCCAAATTTGATGCAGTCGATCGATGGCTTCAGAGGTTTCTCCCGATTCCGAAAACAATCCATACCAAGTCGAAGTAGTTTCCTGCTTTTGTCCCCAAAGAAATACAAAAGAACCTAAACACATTTCTTTGTCGGCTTCAATAAACTGCAGATATCTCGATTCGTAGCTATCGGCTTTTTCATGACTGCTTTGTTCAATGGGCGCGTTCCAAGTGGTTTTCGCAACTTCCCAGTGTCCATTGGGTCCCCACTCGGTTATCATATACGATTTGTTCCATCCACAAGCTCGAATAGCATCCTTTACATTTCCAATATCCCCGTATGTATTTACCCCATAAATATCAATACTGGGAGCGCGTTCCATGATCAGCCTTGCTTCAATAGGATCAAAACCGGCCGTGACCGTGCAAGTAGGATGATTTGGGTCCAATTCATGAATCATTTTTGCTATATCCTCGACAGCATACCAAACATTCGTATTCTTATAAAACAAATCCACTTCATTTCCCACTCCCCAAAGCAAAAGCGCTGGGTGATCTTTTAACTCTAGCACCGCACTTCTAAATCCTTCGAGTTGCGCTTTTACTTTTACAGGGTCATCGTAATCAAAACCATGACGTTCGTGCTGCACCCATAGACCCATCATCACCATTAATCCATTTCTGTGAGCTTCATCCAAAATGGTTTTAGCATTATCCGTGCTCCAAGTTCGAATAGTATTTCCACCGATCTCCACTAGCTTTTTCTGTTGCACATGTCCACCTGCTCCCTTCACATAGTAAGGCTTACCATTGACTAGGAGCTGCCATCCAATTTCATTTTTCACCACCTCCACTTTGGCCGGTTGTGCCAATGAAACCAATACACTAAAGCAAGCCAACCATATTGAAGCTAGTACTTTCATTTTGTAAATTATAAGTCGAAAAAGAAACCCTTGTTTTTCTGCTCGAGATATTTTTTCTCATTAAATCTGTAAAGTAAAGATGGACGATGACTTACATTTTGCTGCGCTTCATCCAACTTCGTGATGAACTTAAAATCTTGAAGCTTCTTTCTAAAGTTTCCTTTATCGAATGTTTTATTGAAAATAGTTTCATAAAACTCTTGAAGTTGAGTTAAGGTAAACTTCTCGGGCAATACCTTATTCCAAACTGGCTCGTGCTTGACCATCTCTTGCAATTCGCCCAATGCTTTATTCAAGATTTCTCTGTGGTCGAATGCGAGTTTTGGAATTCGTTTGAGGGAATGCCATTTTGTAGCTGCAGCCCACGAGGAAGCTTGTGGAGTCAGATCTTGCATTTCCACTATCGCTGTGTAAGCGACAGTAATTACTCTTCCCAGAGGATGTCGGTCCACTTTTCCAAACGTATGAATTTGACGAATAGGAATATCAGATAGCGTAGTCAAATCATTTAGTACTCGAGAAGCTGCGCTATCCAAGTCTTCATAAGGATATACCAGATCACCTGGCAAAGCCCAAAAACCTTCATACGGTTCAGTGCCTCTTTCTATAAGGAGTACCTTCAATTGTCGCTCGTGATATCCAAAGATAACACAATCCACGGAAAATGCGGATTTGAAAAATTCGTCTATAGGAATAGAATATAAGTCTTCCTGTTGAATACGGGATTTAAAAGCGCGAGATGTTGTTGTCATGAGTCAGGAAACCGTTTGTACAAAGCTATTATAATTTTTTAAAAGATACTTTTTGTATTTTATACAATTAGTCCTAAATTCGTCGAACCATAATCAAACAAACAATAAAAATGACAAGAGTTTTACTATCAATTTCCTGTGTCTTTACTGTGCTTTTTCTAAATGCACAGACGCAGATGTCACTTCCAGTGACCTTTGATGATCCTACTGTAGAATATGGATTGGTTGGATTTGGAGGGGCAGATGCCTCCACGATTGAAATGGATCCGACGAATGCCAGCAACATGGTTGCAAAAGTGATTAAAGCTGGATTTGCTGAGTTGTGGGCAGGAACAACAGTCACCAATGCAAACGGTGATGGTTTTTCTTCTGCTATACCATTCAGTTCGAATCTTACAACCATGACAGTGCGCGTATGGTCTCCCACTTCGGGCATACCTGTACGTTTGAAGGCAGAAGACTCAACAAACCCTACTATTTCAGTAGAAACAGAAGCCACTACCACGGCTGCTGGAGAATGGCAAGTGTTGACTTTTGATTTTAACAATCAAGCGACCGGTACAGCTGCAATTAATTTTTCCAACACCTATAACAAGGTGAGTATTTTCTTCAATTTCGGAACTCCTGGTTCAGTCGCAGGAGAGCAGACCTATTACTTTGACGACATCATGATGGGAGAGCCAACAGGTGGACCAGCTCAAATGAATTTGCCTGTTACGTTTGAAGAAGATAACGTTGAATATGGCTTAGCAGGATTTGGAGGTGCAGAGGCCTCGACAATCGAAGCGGATCCAACCGACGCGAACAATACCGTGGCCAAAGTAATTAAGTCGGGAAATGCCGAATTGTGGGCAGGTACTACTATTACAAATGCTGCGCAACAAGGATTTGCTTCAGCGATTCCTTTCACAGCTGATAACACCACCATGACAGTGCGTGTATGGTCACCGGATGCTGGAATTCCAGTGCGTTTAAAAGTAGAAGATTCTTCCAACAATACTATTTCTGTTGAAACAGAGGCCTCCACTACAGTGGCGGGAGAATGGGAAACGTTGACTTTTGATTTTTCAAATCAGGCCACTGGTACCGCTGCAATCAATCTTGCAAACAATTATAACAAAGCGAGCATCTTCTTCAACTTCGGAACTCCAGGTTCTGTAGCAGGCGAAAAAACCTATTACTTTGATGATATTCAAATGGGTTCTGGTGGTGGTGGAGCTCAAGAGTTCAATATTACTTTCCGCGTAGATATGTCCGCCTACACCGAAGCATTCGTACTTCCAGAGATAAATGGTAGCTTCAATGATTGGTGCGGTGGATGCGCACCACTTAGTGATGCAGATGGAGACGATATCTGGGAAATCACAATCCCTCTTGAGGCAGGTACGTATGAATACAAGTTCGCACACGATGCATGGGCGGGTCAAGAAACCTTAATTCCTGGTTCTCCATGTACGGTTACCAACTTTGGTTTCACCAATAGATCACTTGAAGTTTCAGCAGACGCCGTACTAGATGTTGTATGTTGGGGTGCATGTGAGTCTTGTGAGAATATCAGCGGACCATACAACGTAACATTCAAAGTGGATATGTCACAATACACTGGCACATATACAACACCAGAAGTAAACGGATCATTCAATGGTTGGTGTGGCGGATGTGCGCAAATGACCGATGCAGATGGAGATGATGTTTGGGAAATTACTATTCCATTAAACGGAGGTACTTACGAGTACAAGTTTGCACATGATGCTTGGGCAGGACAAGAAGAACTCACTCCCGGCAGTTCTTGCACCACCACCATTGATGGATTCACCAATCGTAGCATTACTGTAGAAGGAGAAACTTCATTGGATGTAGTTTGCTGGGCATCTTGCGCTGCGTGCATTGTAAGCGTTGAAGAGAATTTCGCTTCTAACCTCAGCGTATATCCCAACCCTGCCAACGAGCAACTTGCCATTGCAGGATTTAACAATACTTCCAACGCTCAAGTAATGCTCTTTGATCTAAGCGGCAAATTGATTTACAATCAAAGCCATTCAGGCAATGGTACCGCTATCCTATCTACTGAAGCATTTGCCGACGGTATCTACACATTGAGAATTATTTCCGATGGAAATGCCTATCACTCTTCCATAGTCATTCGCCATTAATTAAATAATTTGACTAAAAGGCCTTCCATCTGAGAAGGCCTTTTTTTTCATACCATTGTAATCTATATCGAGAAACCTTATGACCAAATCCAATTCATCGAGTGCATTTGTCACTCTTGTTTCTGTTTTCTTTTTTTGGGGCTTCGTTGCGGCAAGCAATGACATATTGATTCCAGTATTCAAAAAAGCTTTATCCCTCACTCAGCTTGAGTCGCAGATGATATCTTTTGCTTTCTATGTGGCCTATACAGTGGGATCTCTTGCCTACTACATCACCTCAAAAATCAGAAATCAGGACATTCTCAACTCCTTAGGATATCGCAATGGTTTAGCATTGGGATTGTTTATTTCCGCAATGGGCACCTTGTTATTTATTCCTGCGGCAAACAACGCTTCTTTTCCTTTGCTTTTGGGTGGATTATTTACGGTGGGATTAGGATTCTCTTTGCAACAAACCGCAGCGAACCCTTTGGCTATCGTCATGGGAGATCCCGCTAAGGGTTCTCAACGCTTAAGTTTAGCGGGCGGTATCAACAACATTGGAACTACGATTGGCCCAGTAATTATTGCGTATGCGATTTTCGGAAGCGCTTCTTCGGGGAATACAACCTTAAACTTGGAAGCAGTTAAAACACCCTATCTCATTCTAGGAGCAGCATTCTTAATTGTTGCGGTCATCTTCAAATTGTCATCTGTTCCAGACAAGATAGAGTCGGTGGAAGAAGTTAGCAATGAGCCTAAATCAAAAGGAAGCCCTTTCGACTATCCGCAGCTTTATTTAGGAATGATTGCCATCTTTGTTTACGTTGGTGTAGAGGTTTCTACAGCGAGTAATCTCCCTGAATTTCTAATGCAAAAACTTGGAGTCAACGAGCAATCGGTTGCTCCCTATGTTTCCTTATTTTGGGCGAGTCTCATGATTGGCCGTTGGACAAGTGCAGCAGGTGCATTTAACATAAGTGAAACAGGAAAGAAAATATTGAATGTTGTTCTCCCTTTTGTGGCCTTCTTGGTTTTTTTAATTACCAATGTAATCGCCAATCACGACGTTACTCATTTCTACTTCTATGCATTGTTCATTGTGCTATTGATTTTCGCAGATAAAATGAGCAATGGACAACCTTCAAGACAATTGATGATATACTCTTTCTTTGGAATTGCTGCCTTGCTTGTAGGAATATTTGCTTCTGGAGAAGTAAGTGCTTATGCTTTTATCACCGTTGGATTGTTCTGTAGTACTCTTTGGCCCTGTATTTTTACTTTAGCCATTACAGGCCTAGGACGTCATACCAATGAAGGATCTAGCTTGTTGATCATGATGATCATGGGAGGTGGTGTTGTAAGCCTTATTCAAGGTTATTTCGCTGATCATGTTGTAGGAATACAACAGAGTTATTGGGTAGGCGTTGTTTGTTTTGCTTATTTGGCGTACTACGCATACCGCACGCGACACTTAGATGTTTCTCAAACAGCAACAAAGGGTCACTAGGACCCTTTGTTGAATTTTTATCATAGCACCAGGATCTTCGGATCCTTTTTTATTTTCCTACCAAAAGTTTTTCTACGATACGCTCTTCGCCGAAGCTAAGTTCTATTGTATAAATTCCCGAAGCGAGTGGCCTATCAAATTCAAGTCGAGCTATATATGCATCTTTGGTATTCAGCTGTTTCGTATATACTACTCTTCCATTCAAATCAATTACCCTCACTTGAACCATCTGTTCGTCTATTCCTTCTAAACTGTAGTTGACATATTCACCATTCGATGGATTAGGATAAATAGATAGAGCACTCCAATTTTCTGAGAGGTTAGCATTCGGCTCATTCGGTTCAGTCATCCCTGCCGAAGAAGCCACACAGAGCAATTGGTAATCCGTTCCCCAGTCTCCAGGTGTACTTCCAAAGTGAGGTCGGATTCTCACGCGGTAGATATGGCCCGGTTGAACTCCGGGTATATTGCTTACACGCATGAATCTCGTTCTTGTACCGCTGTCCCAATAAACGGGCTGCAAGCCTACCACTTCATCTTCGCTGTTTACTTGGACAAACTCCCATTCGTAGCTTGAAAACTGACAGAGGGATAAATCAGCACTGATAAATGCACCCATGGTTCTTTGTGTTGGACAACGATCTAGATTTCTTAAATCCAAGTCCGCCGCGGGAGCAAACGAAATCATGAATGGACCCGCAGGCACGATCACCGTGCTTGTTTGACCCGCTGAAGTCAAGTTAAAAATACTATTGATATATAGCGGATAGGTTTGTCCATAGCTCAAGCCGGGGAACAAGTTAAACGGCATCAACGTGCTGTTACCTGTATAAGATACTGGTTGGCCATTGACCATGATCGTTACTTCATAGAGAGAGGCGCCCGTCCAATTGCATTTGAACGTGGAGCAGAGTCCTGAATAGTTCAAGCCGTAGTCCGGACTTGATGCTTCTAAATGTTGAATACATAAAGTAAAGTTTCCAACTGCAGCAGTGTTAAAGTTTCTCACTGCAACGAAATAGTTCTGACCTGGAGTCAAACCTGAAGCCACTAAAATTTCTTGAGTGCTCACGCCTCCGAAATCTGAAGAAGCAATGAGATTGCCTTGTTGATCCTGGACTTCCAATGCAAGGTTATTGATCGTTGAGGTACCAGAAATTCGCAAGGCGTTGGTTTGTGCTATCACTTGATACCATACATCCTGTCCTGCTCCAACCGGTTCGTTGGTCATCGCCTCAGGTGAAGCGGTAGCGTTTGTCAAATTGCCAAACACATTACTGCATGAAGGATAATTTGTTCCAACAACTACGGTTGCGTTGCTCTTATTATCGTTGGCAACCACTGAAGTGGTGCAGCCTTCATTTATGAATCCGTCGCAGTCATCATCCGTTGAGTTACCGCACACTTCCGAGGCATTGGGATGAATAGTACCATTGGTATCGTTACAGTCGGTAGCAACGGTTGAGTAGCCCGGAGGCGCGGTATTCACATAACTCGTCATCGTTGTTGAAGCCGTTCCAAATCCGTCTCCATCGGCATCCATGTAGAATGTGTAAAGAGGACAACCGTTGTTCAAACCACCTGTACAGTCCTCGTCAATATTGTTTCCGCATATTTCAACGGCGCCTGGGTAAATGGACGCGTTTGAGTCATCACAATCGCCATTGCACACCGTAACACCATCGCCGTCCGCATCAAAAGTCTCATCCAATAAGGTATCGCAATCTTCATCCGCTCCGTTGCAAATTTCCATTGCACCAGGATATACGATTGCGCTGTTATCATTACAATCTCCTTCACAGGTAGTAAATCCATCTCCATCATTGTCAAAACCTTCGTCAATACTTGCATCACAATCGTCATCCACATTATTGCAAGCTTCACTTGCGCCAGGATAGTAGTTTGCTGCGTTATCATCACAATCGCCAGATAACAAAACATAGTTGCTAGGAGCAACACATCCTTGTATGGAGTTTGATGAAACACCATACCCGTCGCCATCGCCATCAAAATAGTACGTATTCGCTGCGGCAACGGTGATATAATCCGTGAGAGTAATGGTAGTGCTTGCCGAACCATTAGATACCGTTAGGGACACATCATAAGACCCTGCATTGGCATAAACCACAGAAGGATTCGCGCTCGTGGAAGACGCAGGAGAACCGCCTTCAAATGTCCATGTACGCGAAGTAACTCCACCGGTTGAAATATCATTAAACTGTACAGAAGAGCCGCTGCATATTTGCTGTGTAGAAGAACTCAATGCTGCAGACACAGAAGCCAAAGAACCGCATGCACCAATTTGCGTCAATACATTGTGAATAAACGCATTCATGACGTCGGTGATTTCCGTGATGCAAACTTGATTTGATTCAATGGTAGAATAGTGCACACGCATAAATGGGGTATCAGAGAAATGCACCGCCATAGTAGAATGACCAGCTCCAGTAGCAGCTATTCTATAGCCGTTGTTTTGCCAATGTACGTGAGGGGTCCAGTCGGTAGGCAAAAGGTTTTCTACACTTTCAATGGCAATTCCACTCAACTGAAATTCCAATGCACTGATTTCGCTCAGAGGATTGTTGATATACAAGTCAACATATCCGTCTGTTAGATTCACTTGATGAATTCCAAGAGTCACTGATTCCCCTTGATCTACAATTTCCGGATCCCAGGCGCACTCGTCGATGTTCATCGGCAATACTCCTAAATCCAATTGATCGTGAATACAATCTTCCATATAAGCCGCATCTGCAACGCTCAAGATTCCATCCGCGTTCAAATCATTACAAGCAGTAACAGCCATTGCTGCATTATCTACTCCTAAGTCCAAATAATGATGGGTATCCAACTCGTTCAGCAGTCCGTCTGGAATTACATCTCCCTTCTTCACTGTTCCAGGGCAATTTCCCGCACAATCTGGATAGTTGTCACCGAAGGGTTGTCCTACGCAGTCTTCAATGATGGGACACGATGCAATGTTCTTTGTAAAATTAATTACGTTTCCATTGGCATCGCGTTGAAACGAGATACACACTTGCGCCCAGTTGTTGTCATAGCGCAATTCATAACGACCGTTGTTGTCCGGGCTTTGATCCCAATTGGTACGAACTACCAAATAGTATGATCCAGCGGGAACATTTGTGATATCGATCCACTGGCAGGTTAAGGCTGAAGAATAAGTGTCTCGACAACCGGCGGTAATTCCCATGTTGCCGCAAGTATATTTTGCTGTGAATCCAGAGGGACAGAATAAATCCAATACACAAAATCCATTCTTAAAACCTATTTCTGGCATCGGTGCTCCATTAGCATCAAACAATAGATATTCGGCATACCCTTCATAATGGTAGTGATTGTGACAAGGATCCCACTCGAATTGTGAATTGTTTGCATTCGGCTGACCGATGAAATAGTCTTGGTTTCCAATATTCCAAATAGTCGTTGTAAATCGTAAAATTTGTCTTGATCCTAATCCTTGAATACATCCTTCATTGACTAAACACGCATCTGTACCATTGAGTGTTTGTACGCTTAATGAGTTGAACAAATCATTGAGAGACACTTCTAGGTCTGGACCAAGATTCTCGCAGTTTGGACTTCCATTATAATAACATGGCCCCGCTGCAGAAGCGATGGGACTATAGTTACAAGCCAAATCATCCATACAACCCACAATAGGGCCTAAGTACTCGAGTATAAAAGAAATAGAACTCGTGCCGCAGCTATTGCCAGAATCGCCAATTCTGATGTAATAGGTTTGACCTCCTTCCATGATTGGTGTAACTTCTGATTGAACACCACAGAAGTCATCATTGTAGGTAAGTGTTGCCTCGTTAGAATCATCGAAGTTGGCCATGTTGCAATAATCATAAATCCAAATTCGCGTGTCGCAAGCTGCGAGGCCGCACGTACTCACCTTGTACTGTCCATTGACAGGAGGTGTAAATGAATACCAAGTATTTCTCTCCGGCGCGGTGAACGAACCAGGAGTAATTACTATAGGATCATTGCAAGAAGTTCCTTGCGGACAATTGACAAATCGGATGTCCTCAGCACTAAACGAAGCTCCATTCGCCACTTCAATTCCATTCAAATACAATCGATAGGAGCCGTTGCCGTTGCTGCAGCAAATTCCATTTGTTCCACTGTCGTAGATTTCAAATCGGTGGCACTCGTCGTTGATACAAAAAGTAGCATCCGCAGAAGTACCCGATTGCACTGGGTTGTTATTGCTATCAAAAACCGTCCATGTAGTTTGTTGAGGCAGGTTATCTGCTGTGATATCTACTGTCATGATCACTCCCGTTTCAACAATCACATTCTGGGTGATTGAAGCTGTAGCTCCTGAAGCGTCTGTTACGGTTACCGATACAGGATAGGTTCCTGGTCCTGGGAAACTCACCAGTGGATTTTGGGAGGTAGAGGAAGAAGGTGTAGCACCATTGATGGTCCATTGCCAGCTCACCAAATTACCTTCCGACTCGTCGGACAATTGAATATTCAAACAATTTGTTCCGCTAGGCACGTAGCTGAAAGCAGCGGACAGCGGTGGAAACGTACACGTTCCATTGTCTGTGATAGCACAAGCATTGTAATTCGTTGCAAATGGATTTGTACATCCGGCAGCATTGGTGACAGCAACATTCAAATTGAAAGCACCGACATTTGTGTTATAGCCACCCGCTTGAATATAGTACGTTTGACCAACGGTCAATTGATTGCAGTTAAATGAAAGAATTGAATACAGACCACCGCTTGGATTATCATCATTGCAACCCACTTGTACTCCTCCGCATGCCGCGTACAAAGCAATGCGTGTATCAGCAAGCCCTCCTGAAACCGCAGAGGTTGTGATATTAACGGTGCCTCCGTTGTAAACGAAGCTGTACCATACGTCTCGTATTCCAGTACCACCGCAAGAAGGTTCTGGTCCATTGGTGACTGCAAAAGAATTATTCGCAAGAACATTGGTTCCGAAATTCGTAATTGCAATTGCGTTCGAACAAATGTCATTTGCTGGTGAACATGAATTTGGTGTTACCGTAATGACATTAGAAGAGCTTGTTTGTGAGGAGTTGCTGCAAGTCGTTTGCAATCGGAAATAGCGCGTGACGTTTACAGCAGAAGTTGTGTAAATGGTGGTAGTAGCCCCTGCACCGCCAGTCACGTTCACCCATGAAGAAGTTCCGTTGGGCGATTCCTGCCATTGATAACTAATTCCACCCCCTGTAGCAAAGCTAGAAGCAGTAATTACCGTAGTTGTTCCTGTGCAGGGAGAAAGAGTAGAAGGAATAACGGCTGCTGCTGGAGATCCTGTACAAGCCACAGGCACCGTATACGTAAAAGTTAGTCCCGAAGCAGGCATGATCAAGTTAGTACTTGTTATCGCTGCAGCGTTAGAGACACCAGAGGTGGTTGTCGACCAGTTGGTAGTGCTAGATCGATTATTATAGGCGCTATTGGCGGCACCTCTCAAACCAACCTGACAGGTAAGCGAAGTAGTCGAAGTAGCGGTGCACGTTCCGTACGTGATCACTATTGCATTCGACGTTTCTACCAGAGTGATTTGAAAATTGATGACATCACCAGCAATTCCTCCTCCGCTATATCTGCGGCAATTGGTCCATTGTACTGTGAAACTTCGATTGGGAGCAGTTCCCGAAGTAGCGAAAGCAACAGGAACACCATTGTTTATAATATCTCTACCAAAGCCGGAGATCGCACCTGCATACCCCGCGCTCGAACTGATAGGTGTAAAGTTATTCGTTTGCGGCGCCGTTGCTCCAAAGGTGATAAATCCATTGTGACTAATATTAACTGCCGAGTAAGCAGTACCATTGAAGGTAAAGCTAAAGGGCAAAGCGACATTTTGGATTTCGTCATCCCAGTTATTACCGATAGTCAAATTAGTCCCCCCTGTTATTGGGGTATAGGTAGATGTAGACTGGGTAAAGATATAAGCACTTACTTGAGAAAAGGCTTGATTGGAGAGGCATACAAAAAGAAACAACACTCCAACAATACGGAAAATCGGTCTCATTCAGAAGGTTTGGTTTTGGTTATAGCGAAACGAATATAGGAAAAAATCGTTTGCCATTATTATTTTTCCACCTTCAAGACTTCCCAATTTGAATAATACGGTTTTTGAATGCCTTTTAAAATATTGGACGGTCTTATAGCAACTCTGACTTTATATATTCCAGGATAAGGAAATTGATACAAATATGTAATATCTTGTTCTTGTGAATATGAAGTTCCTTTCTTTATTACAGTTTCTTTGTTAGAGGGATAATAGGTGTAAGTAGAATTTTTAAAAAAGATGAATTTTTCACCATTTTGAGATTGAGCTTCTAAGTATAAACTACAGGAATCTTCTGGAAGACCATAATCCAGGCTAGAACCAACGATTTTTAAATCCTCATTATTGATATTTCTTACTGTTATTTCTGCTTTACATTCAGTCATTGATGGCAAATTATGAGTTGACGTGATCTTTGTAATACCATCTATTAATTTAAAATCAACTTCAATATTTGTATCACTATTCTTTTGGAATAAAGTATCAGAACAGCTTTTGCAGTATTTGTCAATATAATAACTGCCTAACTTACCTGATTTTCTCCAATCCAAGCATGCAGACTTTATATCACATATTTCCATATAACACAAGCCTCTATTATTATACCTGTATTGCAAACTTATTTCATCTGTTGAATAAGTAATCGAATTGTTTAAGTCAATAAATGCACCTTCAGTATCTAGTTTCGAATTAAACTTTACCAGTCCTCTCTCGTGCATAATAATAGCATTTCTTGGCTCAAGGCTATCCGCTTTATCTAATAAGTCAATTGCGTTTTGAAATCCATCTTCACCTTTATACCTCACTTCTTGAGCTTTACTATAATATTCCCGCGCTTGAGGATTACTAATTGTTTCAGAAGTTCTTCTGCTAAGTAAAATTCTACATGAACCTAATGTCATCCATATAATCAATACAATTGTAGTAATTCTTATCATAGTGATTCCTTTAAACTTCCTGACGTTGCCGGATTATGCGTTTATATATTTTACCACGGTCCATCTTTAGTAATATTCAATATTTCTCCATTCTGAAAACGGAAGGCACCACCCCAACCCACAAACCATACACGCTCGTATCTATCAATATAAATTTGATAGGCAAGTGGTCCATAATTCCCCTCTGATATTCTATGCTCAGTAAGATTATTATTGCTAAAGCAGTAGATGCTTCTTCCACAATTAAACCAAATTTCTCCATTCGAAGTTTCAGTAATGTTACTAATGCCTTTGCTTTCTTCAAACAGGTCGCTAGATATATCCGTCAGATAGCCTTCTTTATATACATAAAGTCCTTTTGATCCACAAATCAAGAATTCTCCCTTCTGATTTTCTATTACCTTACTAACAAAATTGGTTTTGAATCCATCCTTTTCTGTGATAGCTGTTAAGTCATTATTGTCTTTTATAAAGATCCCAGCATTGGTGCTGAACCAGATTCTCCCCTTACTGTCTTCTAAAATGTCATGAATCATTTTGGTGCTTGAAACGCCTAGTGTTGTATCAATTATACCTTCAGGTAGTTCAAATTGCATAAAGTTCTTACCATCAAATTTGCTGACTCCTTTAATGGTACCTATCCAGATATTCCCTTTGGTATCCGGTGTAAGCTTCCAGACATCATTACTGATTAGTCCATCTGATTCGTATAAATTTATAATCGTGTCTCCATTCAAATAACTAATTCCATCAGTATGGCCAAACCAGATTTTACCATTAACATCTTCTCTAATTGCACGTATGGCCACTCTTTGTCCTGATTCACTTTTAATCCCATCTATATAAACCAATGAATCATTGACCAATTTGAAAACTCCGCTATGCGTTCCGAACCAAAAATTATCTTTACTGTCGTGGAACATTACCCTAACCGTTTCTGCTATTTGATTTGTGAAATTTGGAAAGATCACCGGCTCTAGAGTATCTTTCTTTGTCGCTAATTCGCTAGCAGATGTATTCACTTCTTTGTTAACCGAAGTTATACTTCCTTGTCCATTGCAAGAAGAAAGATTGATACAAAGGAAAGTTACTGTCAAAATTTTGATAGATTTTCCAATGCTCATATGTTTAATTTGTTTCATATGACGTAATATGGTTCACCGATTTGCGTCGGTGGGATTTTGAAACCGCAAACGGTCTACCAATACTGAACTTGATACGCAGCACAAAACTTCATTTAACCACAGAGCCGCCAATTTCTAGTAAGTGCTGTTAGCTGCTTGCATCTGATCTGGGGTTCGCAATTCTGTTGACATTCTATTCATGCTTCTTCCAATAGAGCCGGTATTCATTTCCTGTCTCGTATTTAAATAAATCGAACGCATAGATGGTTGCTTGGTATAATATACTTGCCACTAATCGAGTCACGCAAGGAAATTTTACCCATGCGTTCTCACAGCTTGTCTCACCTCTGGCGAGAGAACAGTACTTGAAGCTCTCTAGCCTTAAGGCGAGACACGTCATCCCGCCTGACGCGAAACCCATGTTATGCGGTCGTTTTTCTCTATGCTCCATCATACTTTTCTTTATATCTGCTTGGGCTAAAAGTCCATATTAATTGAAACACAAAAGCACCAATCAGTGTCCAAAGAATATCATTCCAGTCAAAATATCCTCTTGTTGTTAGGGTTTGCAAAAACTCCCAAGATAGAATTCCTGCCAGTGAAATTAGGTTTGCCGTAATATGTTTCTTTTCGTTTAACCATTTATTCGTCCATTTCATTTGTGGAATTATTACAATGAACAAAGCAGGTATCCCAATGCTTGGAAAAAAATTTGGTGCAATTCCCAATAAATATTTTATTGTCAAGTTTCCACCTATGTAATTTGGTCTAATATTGTCTTGCACTTGTTGATATGCAATAAAGCAAAGAGCAAATAAGGCAAACCAATAATATAAACTCTTTGATGTCTTCATTTTTTATAAGTGTCTCGCTATAATGTTGTCGTTCGTCTTTTCATTTTATCATAAAGGTCTTCAATAACCTTTTTGCTTTCAACTAATTTAGCTCCTGATATACTCGCTTTTTTTGCATTCCATAACTTGGGAATTGACAACTTTCCTTTTGAAAGAGAATACATCCAAATTAAGTCTATAAAGTTTATAAATAGATCTAGTTTATAAAATAAGGATGGATTCACAATCTCAAACCCCATTTTTCTTAATGTTCTATCATTGAAGAAGTACGATGTCCCAACTATGTTTACTGTTTCTGGTATGCTTTTTTTCTCGATTAGCTGAATTATTTTTATTAATCCTTCTAAGTGATAAATCAAAAGATTAGTTCTTATTTCAATTCCTGCTCTATATTTTCTCATTACAAATAAGTAGTCAAAACTACCACCACTGTGTAAGTCTATTTGATGATTGTTTGCCATATAGCCAAGAAGCATTGGAGAGTAGTATTTATAAACACCGAGGAGCTTGAAAATGGGAGTAAATGCAAATTGTCCAATAGGAACATAAATTATAAATAGCAAGTAATAAATTGGGTTAGAATAACCGTTCTCTATAATTGCAAGCGCTGGAAAAAAACCAAATAATAGGAATAAAACAGCTTCAATCCATTGTAATACATCTGGTTGTTTATAGAAGTCATTCATGTTTGTGATGCCGTTTAAAATAACGCATAACGGTTCTCACCTACAATAAGTTGAAATAAAGCCGCTATCTGAATTTTGTGCATTTAGCCACCCCGTTGATGTGACATGACCCAGATCAAGTGCAGAGTGAGTAGTTTCATGATACAATACTTCCTCTAAAATCCCCAATGCTTCATATACTGCACTTTGACCAGTATGAATAAGAACCGCATTAAAACCCCCACCAAATGACTCAGTCCCTTGATGAATCCAAATTTTATTCACTTCTATTCGAAGACAAGCCGGTAATTGCCCCATAATAAAACCATATTTTTGAGCTTCTGATGTTGCTACGGCTACACTACCAAACTCAGGGTTAACCTGAATTTGAGCAGCTATTCCATCATCATAAGTTATGTCAAATAAATAGGTGTTTATGTAAGTCCAGTCATCAACTCTTCGGTCAAAAACCCAATTCATACCCTGTCCTGAATAAACAAGACTTTGTAAAGAGGACACATCACTGTGCGTTATTACAGTTGAGTCAATATATGCCGTAATAGTGTAAGGCTGTCCTTTGGCAAGCGACAAATTGAAAAACAAAAACATGATGCATACCAATTTCTTCATACTAATATCATTTCGTCATGTTTTAATACGTCATTCTATTGCACATAATTTTTTCGGCTTGGCGAAGGTGTCGATTTTCACCATCCGGATATCTATCGGGATTGATGCGGAGAACCAATGTTTGATTAACCACAAATGTGCCTGCAGAGCACTGAACCGCCACTTTTGTCAAACCCGCGTTGTGAGTTCGTACTTAATACTTTCTTTCAAAAGACTTGCCATTAAATCGATAGACACCATTGGTACCTCCGCCAAACCACAATTCACCATTTTTGCTTTTGTAAATAATCCAAATAAGGTCACCATCGAGACCATCGGCTTTAGTAAAATTTTTCACTGAATTGCCATCATATCTCCATACACCAGACTCTGCAGTCCCAAACCAAATATTCCCTGAAGCATCCTCACCAATGGAAAAAACTCTGTCCAAGGAATTACTATTGGTGTCTTCTTTTCTTAATTGATGTTGTTTTGTAAAAGGGATGAATTCTTTACCATCAAACTTTAATACTCCGATGCCCCCAATTGAACTACCCCCACTATTATTTCCAATCCATAGATTACCATTGCTGTCTTCCATTATGCTTCGAATATGCAAATATTCGGTTGTACCATTAAAGCCTAATGAGTCATTATTAAACATTTTAAATTGCTCACCATTATACCCAATCAATGCACCATAAGTCCCAAACCAAACCGTTCCATTTTTACTTCTTACAACGTTTGTTGAAATTGAATAGGCACTCTCTTGCCCTGATGTTGTTTTAATAGGAAATGTGCGATAAAAAAGCTCTTGTCCATCATATTGATACACCCCTGGTGTCCCTTCACGTCTATTATAGCCAGCGGTTTCATCACCTTTAAACCAAAGGTCACTATCAGTTAATTTCCATTCGTTTATTGAATCATAATTTCTTTCTTTATATACGGATATTTTTTCACCATCATAAGTACTTATGCCTATCCCACATTCAAACCATATGATGCCATTTTTGTCTTCATAAATATTCCTTACTTGATTGTCACTTAACCCACTTTCCTTTGTGAAGTACTGGAGTTCTCCGTTATGAAATAAGCACACTCCTTCGTTGTAACTACCAAACCAAATATTTCCTTTGCTATCCTCTAATATTGCACGCACTCCTGTTGTGAATTTCAACAATTCGTTGTCAGTTTTAGTCTGTACAATATGAGTTTCCTTATTTGATTGACTTTGACTATTACACGAGATTGCCGTAACAATCAAAAATGTGTAGCAAAGAAAAAATTTGTATTGTCTGCCTGATTTTATTTTCATTCTAACGGTGTTTTCTAGTATGGCGCACAACGTTCCTCAGATTTGCGATGGGCGGGAGTTGTTCGCAGGCCGTGAACCGGAGAATGGTAATTCAATTATACACAAGAATTTCGTTTACATGGTCAAACACCCACGAAACACCGCCATTTGCTTCAATTATAACTACTTCACACCCGTACCCCCGGTGCGTTTATCAACCTTAAAAATACAGTTAATTCTTAAATACCCAAATTTTCGAAACAGGGAACGGGAACGGGAATCTAATTCATTCTCATTCTGTTTCTGATTCTCATTCTTAACGCGCTTCTTATTTATAAGCTAGTATAAATCTTGGAGGGTGGCTTTAGAATGAGAATGACAATCAGAATGAGAATGAATCGAGAATGAGGGACTAGAACGGGAGCGGGAACGGGAACGGGATTCTCATTTTTATAAAAAATAAAGCCTCCCTTTTTACGGGGAGGCTTAACCAATAATAAATGCTCTATAATTATTCTACAATCATGCGAGCAACTTGACGAGTCTCTCCGTTGATAGACTCAACATTGTATAATCCAGATGCGAGCTTGCTTGAAACAACAACCTCTACATTCTGTGTTCCTTCTACAACGTAACGGTTGGTAAATACCACACGTCCCATTGCATCAGTAATTCTGATTTGGTGATCTCCTTCTTCAAGAACTACTTGGAACATTT
>JAIXWX010000026.1 GCA_027491075.1 Flavobacteriales bacterium | reverse complement strand
TCAGAGGAAGTTCCAGCAGCACCACAAATCACTGCCATGGACAACTGCAACGGTATGGTTGAAGTTGAGATGGTTGAAACTATCGTTGGTGAAATGCCAGCTGAAGGTTCAATTGCAGACTGCAACATCTTAACGCCACAAGGCAGCAGCGGAAATTGCTACTATCCTGTAAACTGGGCAATGGCATTCTGGAATGCTCCAGAAATGTATAAGTACTACAGCATCCTTAGCGGAGAGTTTGTAGAATATCCAAATGGAACAGCTGTAGTTACCGCGCAATTGGTAAGTACTTCTAATCCAAATGGTGGTTTCAACTTGAGCGTTACATTTGAGAATAAGAAGGATTGGGCTCAGTGGTCTACTCAGAGCTTCCCAACTTCATTCAAAGCTGATTGTAACGGTGTTGATGCGAACTACCAAGATTGGTATTACTTCGTGTTGGCAAACCTTGCTGGCAATGAATTGACTGGATGGGGTGACTTTGCTGGTTCATCTATCAACTTGGTACATGCTCCATCATCTAAGTACTTTGGATTCCAGTTGGGTGACGGTGCAAACAACGTTACTAACGAAGACAATGGATTCGGTGGTTGGTTTAGCTACAACGGAAGCTTCTTTGATAGCTCTTCAGAAAACGAGCCCAATGTATTCACTGGTGGTGGTGACTTCTCGTTCATCCTTGACTGTTGCCCAGACTATTCTGTAGTTCGTACCTGGACTGCTGAGGATTGCACTGGCAATATCACTGAGTGGACTCAAGTAATCACTTGGGAAGGAAATGAGATCGCAGTTGATGCTCCTATTGCTCCAGTAACTCCAGAAGTTGCTAACGAAGACAAGGGTAACCTTTCAATTGTGAGCTTGTTCCCGAACCCATCTAACATTTCTTCACAAGTGAAGGTAACTTCGAAGATTGATGATGAAATCACTTTGGATGTAATCGATGCAACCGGTCGTACCATTGCTTTGGTATACGCTGGTCAAGTTGAAGCCAACGAGGTGTACAACTTCACCATCAACACTGCTGCATTCAACAACGGTCTCTATAGAGTACGCGTGTTGTCTACAACAGAAGTGAAGACAGAACAACTTCAGATCATTAAGTAATTAGCGATCTTAGATATTAAAATAAAACCCCTTGCGAAAGCGAGGGGTTTTTTTATTTGATGCCTAACGGACATCACTTTTGAAGGTGTATATTTGCCGACGATTTGAGGAGAGTTGTCTGAGTGGTCGAAAGAGCACGCCTGGAAAGTGTGTATACCCCAAAAGGGTATCCAGGGTTCGAATCCCTGACTCTCCGCTGGACAGAAAGAGAATCAGAAACAGAATGAAAATGAATTCTGGGTTTTGGTTCTCTTTTTTTTGTACTCAACGCTTCTACTCGCTCTCACGCGTATTCCTGTCCATTCCCGTTCCCATTCGCGTTCCCGTTCCCGATAAAAATGTAAGGGTATCTCAACCCTAATGGAGATACCTTCTTAAAAGGTCTTCGAATTCGCTTCGGATGATGGGCTTGCTTAAGAAACCGTCCATTCCGCTTTTGATGCAGTTTTCTTTTTCTAGAGTGGTGGTTCCAGCACTGATTGCTACAATTGGGGCTTTCTTTAGTCGATGAGCAGACTCATACGTTCTGATGAGTTCCGTAGTCTGGTAACCATTTAATTCTGGCATTTGAACATCCATCAATACCAAGTCGGGTTGATGCAGCTTATACAATTCCACGCATTCCACACCTGATACGGCGCCAAATATTTCCGCGTTGGGAGCGAAATCTCTAATGAGGGTTTTGGCTAATAACATGTTTACTGGATTGTCTTCACTAATGAGAATTTTTTTACTTTCTTGACTATACTCCTTCTTCACCTCTGAAATGCTTACTGTCGGCTCACCTCCAAAATCGCTGTTGAATGCATCCAAGTCAATATTCTCAGTAGTATCTGGCATTAAAATCAAATCAAAATAAAAAATAGATCCTTTATTGACCTCTGACTCTAAGCGCAGGGTAGTGCCCATTAATCCCAAGAGCTTATTACAAATGGATAGCCCTAGTCCTGTTCCTCCATACTTTCTTGTTGTGCTAACATCTGCCTGCATGAAGGCATTAAAAATTACTTTTTGATCCGGCGCAGCTATTCCAATACCAGTATCAATTACCGAAAATCTAACTTGAATATGATGTTCATCAATCTTCTTTAGTAGATCTATTTTAAGAGTAATGCTTCCTTGGTATGTAAACTTAATAGCATTACTCAGCAAGTTCACTAAAACTTGCCTTAAGCGTATTTCGTCAGACCAAATACGAGCAGGTAAGTGTTTATCAGCAATGAATTGAAGATGAAGTTGTTTTTCCAAAATCTGATAGCTAACTACACTGCGCAATTGATTTTTTAAATCAACGAATGCAAATGGTGCTCTTTCTATTTCAATTTTACCAGCTTCTATCTTCGAATAGTCAAGAATGTCATTCACTACACCCAACAGTGTTTTTGCAGATTCATTGGCTGTTTTTGCATAGTTCATTTGTTCGTTACTGAGTTTCTCTCTGGTAAGAATATCAGTAAAACCAATCACAGCATTTAGCGGTGTTCTGATTTCATGACTCATGTTAGATAAGAACTCTGATTTGGCTAAACTAGCAGTTTCGGCAAGGTCACGTGCTTTTGTAAGCCTGCTGCGATTGATGATAAAGATGAGTACAACCACTAATGTCAGGATAAACGCTACCATGAAAAACATTAATTGATATTCCTGTTGTTCTAGTTGTATCTTATTACTTTCTTCAGTCTCTATAAGTTTTTCTTCATATTCACTTTGAGCTTTGATGCGCGTGATCTCGGATTTCATATTGTCATCCGAGAGGCTATCGTGATATGCAAAGTACAGTTCTCCAAAGTGAATCACATCGTCAATATTGCGTTTGGCTTTCGCAATTTTGTATAGATTCCTATACATGTCTTTAATCTCGTCCTTCACTCCGGAGGGCAAAGAAAGAGCTAACGATTGATTGGCATATATTTCTGCATTTTCAAGATCATTTTCTCCTAAATACACGTTACTTAAACCGCTATAGGAGGAAATTAAACCCAGGCGATTTCCCACTTTTTCTTGCAAGTCAATGGCCTTGAAGTAGTAGTTTTTACTCTCTTCATACATTTTTTTTTGACCATAAATGCCTGCTATGTTACCTGTGATTAATGATTGTCCGAATTTTTCTCCTATGCTATCACAGATATACAGCGCTCTGAGGTATGTTTCGAGGGCCTTGTCATACTCTTTATATTTTTCATAGACGATAGCGATATTATTGAGGGTTTGCGCAATACCCATATGGTGCTTGAGCTTCTTTCGAATATCTAGTACTTTGAAGTAATAATTCAATGCTTCTTGTGGCTGGGAAATTTCGGAATATATCATTCCGATGTTATTCATGGTGCCTGCCATATCCAAGGAGTCTTTTAATTCTTCCCTTATCTTCAAGGCCGTCATCAGAGACTTTAAGGCTTGGTCGTATTGTGCTAATCGAAGTTGGCTCATGCCCACCGAATTGATGGCTCGGGCAAATGCTTTTTTATAATTAATGTCCTCGGCAATCTTTGAAGAGAGTTTCAAATAATTAATAGAGCCTTGATAGTCTCCCTTTTCGTGGGTAGAAATTCCAAGTAGAAGATAGGATTCACATAGCCCCTTTTCATATTGAATTTCCTCGCTTAGCTGAAGGGCTTTTTTACCGTAATAGAGACCAGAGTCTGGCGGAGAATCTTTATAAAGGAACCCTAACTCTAGAAGTGCAGACACTTTCATAGTGTCTACTTTGGCATTTTGAGCGACGTTCCTTAGGCTGTCTATGCGGTTACTTTGAGCATTTGAGTATGAGGAGGAAACTCCTAATAAAACAATGAACAGTAAGTTTTGAACCTGGAAAAGTGTCATTGAGTAAAAACGTTATTTATTGTATCAAGTGGTCGCAATATACAACGTCTGACACTTTCTCGGAAAATGAGGATGTAGTTGCTCGTAATATTCAATTCTCTTCCACTTAATCAATCGGAAATAGAGGAGAAGGTGGTAATTTCTCCAGAAATAGGTGAGGTCAATTGTTCGTGCAGTGATTTTCCGCGCAAGCCTTTTCCAAGCAGAAACATCAACTTAGTAAGCGCAGCCTCTGTAGTCAAATCTCCACCAGAGGTAACACCGATTTTTTGCAAGCCTGCGGACGTATCATATCTTCCTTGCTCTACAAAACCCTTGCTGCATTGTGTAATATTTAGGATACAAATTCCATTCTCTATGGCTTTTTGAAGAGCCGAAATTAACGCTGCGTCTTTAGGGGCATTTCCACTGCCGTATGTTTCAAGAACTACTCCTTTTAATCTAGGGATATTTAGGATGGCATTGACATAATCAATGCTCATTCCTGGGAAGATTTTTAATATCGCAACGTCTGTTTCAAAGTGCCTTTCCACAAAAAAATCTCCTTGTGTTCTCAACAAATGCTTCCACTCGTATTTAATATAAATTCCAACAGTGGCGAGAGGTGGATAATTAGGGCTAACAAATGCATCGAAGTTTTCGGTGCTGTATTTATGTGTTCTGTTTCCTCTAAAAAGGTTGGAATCAAAGAGTACCGCTACCTCTTGTACAATGGCATCGCCGTTGCGCTTGGCTGAAGCGATTTCAATGGCTGTGATCAAGTTTTCTTTGCCGTCGGTGCGAAGTTTCCCAATGGGAAGTTGACTTCCAGTGAGTATTACTGGTTTTTTTAAATTTCTCAAAACAAAACTCAAAGCAGACGCACTGTAAGCCATGGTATCTGTGCCATGCAATACTACGAATCCGTCATATTGATCGTAGTGTTGGTGAATCAAATCTGCTATTTCCAACCATGTTTGTGTTTGAACGTCGCTGGAGTCAATGGGCTTATCGAACGCTTTGACGTCAACTCTAAATGAAAATCTTCTAATCTCAGGTATATATGTGCGAAGTTCTTGGAAGTTCAGGGGAGTAAGACTTCCTGATGCTGGATCCTCCATCATTCCGATGGTTCCTCCTGTATAAATAAGCAGTATTCCTTTCATCGAGAATGGGCCAAGTTAAACATTCTAAGCGCATTGGTACTGGTTGTATTGCTAACCTCTTCCATGGTCACTCCTTTTATTTCTGCTAATCGAGCCCCGATAATGGGGATGTAAGAGCTTTCATTGCGCTTTCCTCGGTATGGCTTTGGAGTAAGAAATGGAGCGTCTGTCTCTAAGACCAGATGTCTTAAGTCAATTTGCTCAATGACCTTATCCAATCCAGATTTTTCATAGGTGAGTACACCTCCAATTCCCAGTAAAAAGTTATTGTAACTAAGGATTTTTTCGGCTTCAACCATCCCTCCAGTAAAGCAGTGAAAAACTCCCCTTAAAGTAGGTGCTTTATAGGTGTCAAGTATTTCAAAGATCTCTTTAAAACTCTCTCTAGCATGAATCACAATGGGTAGGTTCCACTCCAATGACCATTCTATTTGTTGACGAAAGGCTTGTTGTTGTTGTTTCAAGGTGGATTTATCCCAGTGGAGGTCTATTCCAATTTCACCAACTGCGATGGGTTGAAGAGTCTGGTAATGCTGTTTTATTTCTTCTAATTCTGCATTGAAGTTTTCTTTGACATCACAAGGATGCAATCCTAGCATGGGAAAGAATCTTTCCGGTTGCATGGCACACAACTCTTGCATGGCACCAATGCTTTCCTTGTCTATGTTGGGAAGAAAAACCTTTTCTATATGTGTTGTATCTAGTCTTTGCAGCCATTGTGGTCTGTCTTCGGCAAAAGCAGGTAAATACAGGTGAGAATGCGTATCAATCCATTGCATGGTACAAATATAGACCTACTCTTATATTTGCGCTATGTCGACAGCCACGCGTATTCTTGTTATTCGACTGAGTTCTATTGGAGATATCGTCCTTACAACTCCAGTCATTCGATACCTGTATGAACAACTGGAAGGCCCTGTGGAGATTCACTTCCTTACAAAAAAGTCGTATTCGTTTTTATTGGAGCATCATCCCATGGTATTCAAGGTACATACCATGGAAAGAACTATACAAGAAGTTATACCAGACTTGATGGATGTTGATTTTGACTACGTCATTGATCTTCATAGTAACATACGTTCTCGCATTGTCAAACGGCGCTTGAAAAGACTGTCTTTCACCTTCGATAAACGCAACATCCAGAAATGGATCTGGGTGAATTTCGGAATCAATTGGATGCCGAAAGAACATGTTGTGGACAGGTATTTAAAAACTTTAGAAGCTTTTTCAGTGAAAGACGATGGTAAAGGTTTGGACTATTATTGTGCTCCCGAAACCAGATCACCAGAAGGTCTTCCTGAAAAGTACATCGCTGTGGCGATAGGTGCCGCACATATAGGGAAGCGAATGGGTGCCGAACGATGGTCTGACTTATTGTTAAAAGTACAATATCCAGTCGTACTCGTTGGAGGAAAGGAGGATGAATCTACGGCTGCTGTTATTCAAGATAAAGTCAAGGGAGTTTTTAATTGGTGCGGTAAGTTATCTGTTGATGAAAGTGCTTTGGTAGTGAAAGGTGCAGAGGTGGTGATCAGTGGAGATACCGGTATGATGCATATTGCCGCTGCGTTTAAAAAGAAGATTATCTCACTATGGGGCTGTACTGTACCGGGATTTGGCATGAGTCCTTATCGACCGAATGAACATTCTGTTATACTGGAGCCCAACTTTCGAAAGAAACGCCCTTGCTCAAAACTTGGAAACCGTTGCAAGTATGGAATGGCCAACAAATGCATTCATCAAATTGAGGATGAAGCAATCTTAAAGGCTATTGAAAGGCTTTGGGTTCGATAAACAGTGCTTTCAATTCCGTTGCGTCTTCTGGTTTCATCTTTCCAGCAAGGATCAGTCGAAGTTGTCTTCTTCTTAAGGCTCCGTCATATCGTCGTTTTTCCTCTTCTGTCTCAGGAACTAGATCTGGTACATCGATAGGTGTTCCAAGTTGATCTACCGCAACGAAAGTGTAGATAGCTTCGTTGCTTTTGAGCTTTTTTCCAGTTGCGTTATCTTCAATAAACACCTCCATATATACTTCCATAGATGAGCTGAAAGCTCTAGATACTTTGGCTTCGATGGTTACGATATCTCCGAGTTTTATTGGATGTTGGAAGCTCACGTTGTTGACAGCAGCAGTTACAACAATACGCTTACAATGGCGATGCGCGCTGATGGCGCTAATAACGTCCATCCAATTAAGCAACTGACCACCCATTAGATTTCCTAGTGTGTTGGTGTTTTCAGGTAGTACAAGGTGGGTAGCGGTAGCAAGTGTTTCTTTCGCCAGCACGGTCTTTTTCATGCCGCGAAGTTAAAGAATTTCATACCTTCGTTACTTTCACATAAACAATGAAACAACGTATTTACTATTTTTTAGCATTGATAATAGCTGGTTGGCTTTTTCATAGTTGTAATGAAGCTGCTGGTCATACTAATATTTCAAGAATTGATCGGCTCACGGCTATCCGAGATTCGGTTCGTTTGAGTTTGAAGCCGGTTACTATTACTCCTTCTGTTAAGGTAATGGGAGTTGCGGATCTGCCGGGCAATTGGGTGGGTTATGTGAGTTTTGTTGATACAGCTACCGTTGATTCTTTAAATCTAGAGGCGTGGACCTTGCTCAATTTAAAGATAGACAGTGTGATTGGCAATCAGATCTTTGCCAAATCACTTTTCATGGGAAAAGAAGCGAGGTTATCGGGAACATTTACGTTGATTCAAAATACATATTTAATAAATCTAGTGCACAAGGATGATGGAATTTATGACGGGGTATTTAATTTTTCCATCAGTGCGAACGATACGGTTATGAAGGGGTCTTGGGATCCATATCGCACCTCGGTGGATACGTGGAGGGATATTAGATTGTCCAAAAGACTTTTCTCTTATAACCCATCCAACGAACTTGGTTTGGACGCGGTATTTATAGACTGGAACAAGTATAAAACAGATACGCTGGTTTATTTTGATGATTATGAGCAGAAAGAGGTTCAGTCTGTGGATGAACTCTACTTTGCTACCACAGAGGATTTAGGAAAGATGAATGCGTCCAAAGATTTATTACCTGTCAAGTTTGTAGAAAACTTAAAGAAAGGAGACATATTTATTTTACGCAATTCCATCTTTGCGCGTCACGGATTTGCTTTCCCAAACCCGCAATTGGCAGCCTTTTTTGGTGAATTCGATTGGTACGTCCCCGTTCATGAGGATGTATCGGGCATGTTGACAGATACGGAACTAAGGAATATTGAGTTATTGCTTCGATATGAAGATCACGCAGAGGAGTTTTACGACGCGTTTGGTCGTTAGTGTTACCCTCATTTTTTTTTCATTGTTGATGTTGCAAATTACCTTGCAATACATCCCTGCTTGCCGTGAACTTGCTTTTCTACGCATCAAGCAAGAGGCATTGTTGAAACCATTTTATTTTGAAAGTTTCTACACCCATGTGTACAGTTCTATGTTTGCTCTTTTAGCAGGATTTACACAGTTTTCCGTGCAGATCAGGCGCGATTATAAAAATCTGCACCGCGCCATGGGGTATGTTTATGTATTGGTAGTTCTGGTCTTTTCAGGTCCCACGGGTATCTATATGGGAGTTTATGCTAACGGAGGCTGGTCTTCTCAACTCGCCTTTGTGCTGCTAGCAATGTTATGGTGGTTGTTTACTTTTTTAGCAATGAAATCCGCTTGGCAGGGCGATTTTCAAAGTCATCAAAAATGGATGATTCGAAGTTATGCTCTTACCTTGAGTGCCATCACCTTAAGACTTTGGAAATGGGGAATAGTGGCTGTGTTCGAGCCTAGACCTATGGATGTATACCGATGGGTAGCATGGTTGGGCTGGGTCATAAATCTTCTGGTTGCTGAAGGGTTTATTAAACGAATGAATTCTGTTCGTTCACTACCTTTGTGATATGGATTTTCTTCAAAAACAAAAATTAGATGATCTTTTTTTTGAAGCTGATGCTTTGATCAAAGAAAAACGAATTACGGAAGCGATTTCTACTTTGGAAGTAATATTGGTAGAAGCTCCTGACTACGGGAAGGCTTATAATCATTTGGGTTGGATTTTTGAAACGCAGTATAAAGATTATGTAAAAGCGGAGGATATGTACCGCAAATGTTTGGCTTTAGACCCAAACTATACACCCATTTATGTGAATTTTTCCATTCTTCTTAGTACGTTGGGGAAGTATGCCGAGCAATTGGAGCTTTTGAACACCGCTTTGGAAGTACCGGGCATCGATCGACCAAACATTTACAACGAGTTGGGAATATGTCTGGAGATGACAGGGAGATATGATGATGCTATGGAGAAATATAAAATGGCTGCACGTCTTACGCTGCTAGATGCCAACATTGATACCTATCTCAATTCTATTGAAAGGTGCAAAAAGAAGAAAACGATTGACACACTATAATCATGTACGAAGTAATTAAGGCCCTGCATATCATTTTTATTGTTACCTGGTTTGCAGGATTGTTCTACATGTGGAGGTTGTTTGTTTATCATGCAGAGGCGAACTCGCTTGAGGAGCCCAAAAGATCAATTTTACTCGATCAATTCAAGTTAATGGAAAGGCGTTTGTGGTATATTATCACTTGGCCTTCTTGCATTTTAACCTTCTTATTGGGGCCGTGGCTGCTTGTAATCTATCCCTTATGGCTCACGAAGCCATGGATGCACTTGAAGTTGTTCTTTATTTTATTGTTGTTGATTTACCAATTATATGGGCAGAAAGTATATAAACGTTTACAAAATGAACCCGGTGCTCATACTTCTTTTTACTTGAGATTGATGAATGAAGTCGGGACGCTTATTCTAGTGGCCGTTGTTTTTTTGGTGGTATTGAAAGACACGGTATCTTGGATTTGGGGATCGGTGGGCTTAGTAGGAATAGGTGTAGTATTGGCGCTAGTGGCAAAATGGTATAAGAAAAAAAGAGAGAGAAAATCTACTTTTTAATTGCATCCATCGCATGATCCATCTTACCTTTACAGAGCAAATTCAAACCATGGATAGTCCTGTACCCTTATGCAATGGAATCTTACCAAAGAGCTTCTCTCAGAAATTAGAGAGTGGATTGCAGATGGCAAGGACACTGCTCTCCGAGATGTAACCAGGGATTTACACCCTGCAGATATCGCTGAATTGATCAACGAACTGCGCAGGGATGAGGCAGTTTATTTATACCGAATCTTAGAAGAGGAACACGCAGCCGAGGTAATGCTTGAGCTGGATGAGGATGTTCGTGAAAAACTACTGAGCAGTCTCACTAGTCGTGAGATCGCAGAGGATCTTATTGAGAATATCGATTCCGACGACGCTGCCGATGTTCTCTCAGAACTTCCTGAAGAAAAACAGGAAGAAGTCATTGCTCTTTTAGAAGACGAGGAACAAGCCAGTGATATCATCGACTTGCTGACCTATGAGGAAGGAACGGCTGGCGCTCTGATGGCTAAAGAATTGGTGAAGGTCAATCAAAACTGGACCGTTGCGCACACCATCCGCGAAATGAGAAGACAGGCGGAAGATATCGAGCATATTTATACCATCTATGTCGTGGACGAAAAAGAGGTACTCACTGGAACCCTTTCGGTCAAATCGATGATTTTTGCTAGCGCAAGCATGCGAACCACTATCAACGAGCTGGTGAGGAATGGAAAAGTACGATCTGTTCGAGATAATGCGCCAGCTGAGGAAGTAGCTCAAGTAATGAAAAAGTACGACCTTGTGGTGATTCCAGTGGTCAATGAAAATGGAATACTCCTCGGTAGAATTACCATCGATGATATCGTAGACGTTATTCAGGAGGAAGCAGATAAAGACTATCAAATGGCCTCTGGTATTTCCGAGGACGTTGAATCTGGAGATAGCATTATCACTCTTACGCGTGCGCGTTTGCCTTGGCTTCTCATCGGAATGATGGGAGGAATGATTTCTGCAAATATCATCGGAGTATTTGATATTACTGAGAATCCTCAAATGGCTGTTTTTATGCCCTTAATCGCAGCGATGGGGGGGAATGTCGGGGTTCAATCTGCGGCTCTGGTGGTGAAAGCCCTAGCTAATAAGAGTGCTCTGGATGAAACTCTCGCTCAAAAATTGGCCAAAGAACTTGGAGTTGGACTTTTCAATGGACTCATATGCTCCCTGATTATTTTTGGAGTGAGCCTGTTGTTTCAGATTGAATATCACCTAAGTCTAACTGCAAGTATTGCCTTGTTTTCAGTGATCATTTTTGCAAGCTTTTTTGGCACTTGGATTCCTCTAACTCTCAACCGATTCAAGATAGATCCTGCTCTTGCAACTGGCCCGTTTGTCACTACCTTGAACGATATCTTCGGCCTTATAATTTATTTTACTGTTGGTCATTTCATATTGATTCATTGATGAAGAATGTATTGTTCTTGGATTCTGTTCATCCCATTTTAGAACAAAGACTACAATCCGCTGGCTGGACTACCATTCATGATTACACTCATCCTTTGAACGAGTTGGAGTTGGAACAGATACAAGGCATTGTTATTCGGAGTAGAATAACTATTGACGAAGCGTTCTTGAATAAAGCTCCGTTGCTTGAGTTTATCGCCCGTTCGGGTTCGGGATTGGAGAATATCGATTTAAATGCTTGCAAGGAAAAGGGGATAATAGTATTCAATTCTCCTGAAGGCAATAGCACAGCAGTGGGAGAACACGCGACGGGAATGCTCTTGATGCTCTTGAATAAACTGAGGATGGCGGATGCTGAAGTCAGAAACGGTTTTTGGAATAGAGAATCCAACAGAGGCCTGGAAATAGAAAATAAAACAGTAGGACTTATCGGCTATGGTGTAATGGGAAAGGCCTTTGCTCAGCGGCTGTCGGGTTTCAATTGTCGGGTATTGGCTTTCGATAAATACAAAGAGAATTACAGCAATAAGTGGGCACAGCAAGCTACACTAGATGAAATCTTTAAAGAGTCAGACATTGTGAGTCTTCACGTCCCGCTGAATGCCGAAACAAAATACTTGGCCGATGCGGCTTTTTTTAAATCCTTTGAAAAAGAGATTATATTCATCAATACCTCAAGAGGTTTAGTAGTTTCGTTGAAGGATTTATTGGATGCAATGAAGTCGAAAAAAGTGATCGGCGCTGCGTTGGATGTATTGGAATATGAAGAAACTTCTTTTGAGAAAATTAATCTGGATCACCCGGAATTTCATGAATTAAAAAAGAGAGAAGATGTGATCTTCTCTCCTCATGTCGCTGGCTGGACGGTCGAATCGTATTACAAACTTTCTTCTGTATTGGCGGATAAAATTTTGGCGCACTTCAGAACTTGACAGCGTGAATTTGTGTCATTTTCAATCGTTCTAATTCTTGATTTATGGCCAAGCGCCTTTCTTTTTCAAACTCTTCGTCGTAAACGAAGAACTTAAATTCGGGATCATATTTTACTTGGCTATACGGGATCTTAGATAGCGCAAGATCGAATCCTGGAGGTTGCTTTTCCATATAGACTTCCATTTCAAGCGCGAATTTGTTGCGCCATGCTTTCTTTGGAACATTGGTTGTGTTCACTTCTACCGTTTTTGTAATGCATCCTGCCTTTAGGATTTTAATGGAGTACAGACCGTTAGAAGGTAAATACACTTCGAAGTGACCTTCTTTGTCGCTAGTGAATTTGTGTATTCCACCTGCCGGACCATTTTTGATCACCACTACTTCACCCTGGGATGGGAGTGAGTCTCTTTGGTCGTAAATAAATCCATATACCGTGACATACTCCCCAAGCGTATCAGGCAACAACCAAGAGGGGAGATCAAGTTGGGCCGGCAGGTTTAATACTGTCAAACTCATGATAATCATTTGTGCGTATTTCATAAGCAGTTATTCAAGTAATCTGAACTTAGTACGATGTGAGTACTACATGGTTTCACTTGAATGGCTTCAACGCCTTGATTTTAAGCGGGTTGAAAAGCGTTTATTCCGTGCTTATGTTCTTCGTTCCCGGAAAAGAAATATTCATGGACGATTTTCAGTATTTCTAATCTTTTCTTTTTTTTCTGAAAAAATTTTGGAGCAGAGCGATGCACTCTTCCTTCATTACCCCTTCTTTGATAATTGTTTTGGGATGCAGTATTCCTTGTTGATTATGTTGGTGCATTCCAAAAAAAGAATAACCACGTTTTTCATCAGAGGCTCCATATACAATTCTCCCTATTCTGGTGTTGTAAGCTGCTCCAGCGCACATGACACAGGGTTCGAGTGTTACATATAACGTACAATCGTGAAGTGATTTACCTCCAAGGAATTCGGACGCAGCAGTGAAAGCTTGCATTTCTGCATGCGCGGTGAAATCGTGCAATTGCTCCACTAAATTATGCCCTCTGGCAATAACGCGATCATCACAAACCACTACACAACCAATGGGCACCTCATCCTTCTTTTCAGCTTCGAGTGCCTCTTTGATGGCAAGTTTCATGTAGTGTATATCTTTTTTTTCTTGATCGGTCATGTTTTCACTCTAACGTACTTAATGATTCTATTTTCCTTCATCCACATCTGCTCATAGAAGGTTCGGATATTTAGAATGTGCTTCATCTCTTCACTTTGCTCTAGCAGGTACGGTCCATAAACATCGTTGGAATGGGTTTCTATAATACAGCCCGCTTGAGGCAATTCTTTCAGGGCTTTTTCATACACTCCAGGATTGTCGTGTTTGATATGCAATAAGGCTCCAGGGCGCAGGAATTTACGATATTTTTCCAAGTACCACGGGGATGTAATTCTTCTGTTGCCAACATAATCCAAGGGTTGTGGATCACTAAAGGTGAGCCAAATTTCAGATATCTCGTTTGGACCAAAAAAGGCTTCGATAAACTCAATACGGGTTCTTAAAAATGCCACATTGCTTAGATTTTCTTCCAAAGCTTCCTTTGCACCTTTGTGGAATCTATGACCTTTTACATCTATTCCAATGAAGTTTTTCTCGGGAAATCTTCTCGCTAAACCAACGGTGTATTCTCCTTTTCCACATCCTAATTCTAGCACAATTGGATTTTCGTTTTTGAATACCTTTTCGTGCCATTCTCCCTTCATATAGGTCAAGCCCTTTTTGATGATATCATCTAAAGAAGGTTGGTGAACGTTGCAGAACGTCTCATTTTCTGCCCATTTTTTTAACTTGTCTTTGCCCATGCGGCTGCAAAAATACACTTCACATGTTATCTTGCCCCAATGAATCGCCGGAAAAGGGTATTGATTGCACCATTGGATTGGGGCTTGGGCCATGCAGCCCGCTGTATCCCAATTATAAGAGAAGAATTGGCTTTTGGTAATGAGGTGATTTTGGCATCTAACGGCCGTTCTGCGGCTCTTCTTAGCCGATATTTTCCCAGTTTGATATTGCTTACAGATATACCTGATTACTCGATAAAGTACAGTACTCGTTGGTCATTTGCATTTAAGATGGCTCTGCAACTGCCTAAAATTTTAAGTTGCATCCGCAGGGAACATGCATGGGTGCGAAGGGCGCATTCCCAATTTCAATTTGATCAAATCATCAGTGATAATCGCTATGGTGTATATCTACCGAATGTGCATTCGGTTATTATCACCCATCAAACTGCTCCACGGGTGCCGCGTTGGTCTCGGGCGGGAGTCCATGGTGTTATTCAGTATTGGCTTGAACGCTTTGATGAAACTTGGATACCCGATTACGAGGACTCGGCAAAGTCGTTGGCTGGTGATTTGTCACACAAGAATGTGCCATCCAATGCTCGGTATATAGGTCCTCTTAGCAGATTCAATGGTAAAATAGAAGCGGTGAGAAACTTTGCTAAAGTGGCTATTATTTCTGGTCCAGAGCCTTATCGCACTATTTTTCAACGTGAAGTAGAGCAAGCTTTTTTGAAAGAAAATGAAGAGACTCTTATTCTCACTGGAAAACCCGAGGAACAGGAATCTGTGCTTCTTCAGAAAGTCATGATTACATCTCGAATGCACGATGAACTACTAGGCGCTGTGTTGATGGGTGCAGATGAAGTATTCTGCAGAAGTGGATATACGAGTGTCATGGATTTTCATCGTTTAGGTTTGAAAAATGTTCGCTGGGTGCCCACGCCAGGGCAAACAGAGCAAGAATACCTTTTTAAGCGACAAGAACATCGTCAGATTTAGCTTGTTTTTTGAAAAATGCAGGAGACATAGGATGTAAATTTGCCGTGTGTGGTTTTCCAAGAAAAATAATAATATGAGCGTTTCCAAACAGGCGATATTGGATGCTTTGTCCAATGTGATTGAGCCAGATTTGAAAAAAGATATTGTGGCTTTGGGATTGGTGAAAATAGTCCATGCAGAAGGTCAACAAATTCATTTGGAAGTAAAAGTTAGCAACCCTGCCATGCATAGTAGGGTGAGAATGAAAGATGCATGCGAGTTTGCGATTCACAGAGTGCTTGGTAAGGAATTTCTTGTAGATGTAGAAGTTGTGCCCATTAGCGGTGATGAGAGAGATGGGGAATTGCGCAAAGTGCTCCCAGGCGTGAAGAACATTATTGCTGTAGCTTCAGGAAAAGGTGGGGTTGGAAAATCTACAGTAGCGTCCAACTTGGCGGTAGGTTTGGCACGACGCGGATATAAAGTAGGGCTTTTGGATGCAGACATCTATGGTCCATCCGCACCTACGATGTTTGATGTGGTGCATGAGAAACCTTTGGTTAAAGAAATAGACGGGCGCAATCTGATCATCCCAGTGGAACAATATGGAGTGAAAATTTTGTCTATAGGTTTTTTCGCAGACGTGAATCAAGCAATTGTATGGAGAGGTGCTATGGCGAACAAAGCCTTAAATCAAATGATCAATGATGCTTTTTGGGGACCACTCGATTATATGATCATTGATTTGCCCCCAGGGACAGGCGACATCCACTTGAGTATTGTACAAGCCCTTCCTCTCTCTGGCGCAGTGGTGGTAAGCACTCCACAAGAAGTGGCTCTTGCTGATGCCAGAAAAGGCGTTGCGATGTTTGATATAAAGGGCATTGATATTCCTGTGGTAGGAATGATAGAGAACATGGCGTGGTTTACGCCTGCTGAATTACCGGACAATAAGTATTATTTGTTTGGTAAGGATGGAGTCAAATTCTTAGCTGAAGAGCTTCATGTTCCTTATCTTGGACCGCTTCCATTGATTCAGAGTATTCGAGAAGCTGGTGATGCTGGTAGACCTGCAGTATTGCAAGAGGGGACTCCTGCGGTGGGGCATTTGGAGGAGATTTTAAATAATTTTGAAAAAGAAATAAGAATGCTTCCTTTTAGAAAGAAGAAAGCAGTAACGACGGAGGCTTAAGAAATGACACCATCAGAATTGTTTAACAAAGTGAATGATTCCTTAGAGAAAATCCGCCCATATTTAGAAGCGGACGGGGGGGGCATAACACTGGTAGAGGTCACTGAAGACTTCAGAGCTCGTGTGGCATTACACGGAGCGTGTACTACTTGTTCTATGAGTCATATGACCATGAAGGCAGGTGTCGAAGGCGCGATTCGAGCCGCAGTACCCGAGATTAGAGCGGTGGAAGCGGTGAATGAGACCTTCGCATAAACAATTTTTTTATTGGCTTGTTAGTCGAGTGTGATACAAATCACTATTTCAGTGTGTTGAATCCATTACTTTTACAGCCGATTTAGTTCTAAACATATATGATTGAAACAGATATCCTCATTGTGGGAGCAGGCCCATGCGGTTTGTTTACAGTGTTTGAGGCGGGCTTGCTGAAGTTGAGATGCCATCTTGTTGACGCCCTTCCACAACCTGGCGGGCAACTGACAGAAATATATCCTAAAAAACCCATTTACGATATTCCAGGATTTCCAGAAGTACTGGCTGGAGATCTTATAGATCACTTAATGAAACAAGCGGCCCCTTTCAAGCCAGGATTTACCCTTGGCGAAAGAGCTGAATCTATTGAGAAAACCGAGGATGGAAAGTTCATTCTAACATCCAGTCGCGGAACAAAACACAAAGCGCCAGTCATTGCGATTGCCGGTGGTCTTGGATGCTTTGAGCCACGCAAGCCGCCTATTGCGAATATTTCCGACTTCGAGGACAAAGGGATTGAATACATTGTTAGAGATCCGAACTTTTATAAAGGAAAGAAAGTGGTCGTGAGTGGTGGTGGTGATAGTGCGCTAGACTGGTCAATTTTTCTGGCAAATAATGTAGCTGAAAGTGTAACCCTTATCCATAGAAGCAAAAGTTTTAGAGGTCATCCTGATAGTGTTCAGAAAGTCTTGGATATGTCTGCATCTGGAAAGATCAATCTTCTCACCGATGCGGAAGTAATTGGTGTAAATGGCAATGGTGTGCTCAAAGAGGTGAAAGTGCAGCATCAAGATAATTCTGAATCTGCCATCACAACGGATCATTGGTTGCCTTTGTTTGGTCTTTCTCCGAAGTTAGGACCACTGGCAGATTGGGGTCTGAATATTGACAAGAACTCTATCGAAGTCAACACTTTTGACTACAGCACCAATGTACCCGGCATATACGCCATCGGCGATATCAATACCTATCCTGGAAAGTTGAAATTGATTCTCTGTGGATTCCACGAGGCGACTCTCATGGTTCAAAGCGCATTTAAGAGAATTTATCCAGATAAAAATTATGTACTAAAGTACACTACCGTTAATGGGGTGAACGGATTCTAATTCTCTTTGAAAAAATGGATAACCTTATCAAAATTACTGTAATTGATAGAGACGGAAAGGAGCACCAATTGGACGGTCCTACGGACATGAACATGAATATGATGGAGCTTTGTAAGTCTTATGAATTGCCAGTAGAAGGCACTTGTGGAGGAATGGCCATGTGCGCTACGTGTCATATGTATGTAGTTTCAGACCATTCCATTCTTGAAAGGAATGACGATGAAGAGGCAATGCTCGATCAAGCTTTTTTTGTAAAATCCAATAGCAGATTGGGATGTCAAATTCATCTTTCACAAGAGCTAGATGGATTGAAAGTACAGCTTGCTGAAGTAGGCGCCTAGCCAGCCTATAATTCGTGATTCTTTAATTTTCCACTTTCAACCAACTTTCTCAAGTGCTCATTGGTACGCACTTGTTTGGTCAATTCAAGATGACCGAGGTGATGACAATCGGTTCCTAGAAAACTTATTATTCCCGCATCGATAAGCTTTTCAGATATCTTTTTTACTTCAGGGCCATAATGACCATGAAGAGAATTGATGTTGAGCTGTAGGTAAACATCGCGATCCGCAAGCTCTTCGTATCGGCTAAACTTGTCGTGCATAAAAGCATATCGCTCTGGGTGTGCAAGAATGGGTTTGTAACCGTTGAGCTGCAAATTAAAAATGGCTCTTTTAGACGACGCAGGCTCTTCATCAAACGAGTATTCAAATAGCACGTAGTTGTTTCCGAAGGTGAGCAGATCTTTCTTTTCAATAAGTTCTTCAAAGTGCTCATCTAAGTAGTATTCAGCGGCGGAATGAATTTCTATATCCCACCCTTTCTCTTTTATAGCCCTTTTGACTTTCTCCAAGGGAGGAAAGATGGTTTCAGGTGAATTCAAATAGAGGTCGCGAAAGATGTGTGGTGTGGTAATAAACTTTTTATAGCCCAATTTCATCAGTTCTTCAATGAGGAGAAGAGAATCTTCTATAGTAGTCGCTCCATCATCGATACCGAAAAGAAGGTGGCTATGCATGTCCACTCCAACGAGGCCTAAATCCAATGGCTCGATTACCGGCTCGGTTCGAGGCTTTGATTTGAATCTGTCGAATAGGCCCATAAAGGATTATCGGTTTTGATATTGATCGATATAATAATTTCGATAAGCACCAGAGGTGATGTGTTCGAGCCATTCTTCGTTGGCCAAATACCAGTCCACTGTTTTCTCAAGTAAATCCCTGAATGGCTGGGTAGGTTCCCATCCCAACTCGAACTTGATTTTTGTCGCGTCGATCGCGTAGCGCAAATCGTGACCAGCTCGATCTTTCACAAAGGTAATTAGCCCTGCAGAGGTACCTTTTTCTCTTCCCAAGCGATCATCCATGATTTCACAAAGCAAATGCACCAGGTCAATATTTTTCCATTCGTTATTTCCACCAATGCAATAGGTTTCTCCGTTTTTTCCTTGGTGAAAAACAACATCAATAGCGCGCGCGTGGTCTTCTACCCATAACCAATCTCTAATATTTTCTCCTTTGCCATAAACAGGTAAAGGCCGATTGGTTTTAATGTTGTGAATCATCAATGGTATAAGCTTTTCAGGAAATTGATGACTTCCATAATTGTTGCTGCAATTGGTGATTACAATCGGCAGACCGTATGTATGGTGATAAGCTCTCACCAAGTGATCGCTGGAGGCCTTGCTTGAACTATAGGGAGATCGTGGATCGTATGAGGTATTTTCATCAAACTTTCCTTCTTGTCCCAGGGAACCGAATACTTCGTCGGTTGAAATATGGTAGAACAATTTTCCAGTGTAATCCCCTTTCCATTGCTGGACAGCCGCATTGAGAAGATTTAATGTTCCTATCACGTTGGTGATTACAAATGCCTCTGGTCCAGAAATACTTCTGTCCACATGACTCTCTGCCGCTAGGTGCAGAACTCCATCAAAGGTTTCCGCAACAAATAAATCGGATATAAACTGCTTATCTGTTATATCTCCTTGAATGAATTTATAATTAGGATTCTTTTCGATGTCTTTTAAGTTCTCAAGATTTCCCGCATAAGTGAGTTTGTCAAGGTTGACAATCTCATAATTGGGATACTTGTTGACCAATAATCGAACAACATGTGAGCCAATAAAACCAGCCCCTCCTGTCACCAGTAACTTCATTTCGAGGATTCTTTATTTGATTCTAAGTTCTACACCGATTCTGTACCAACGTCCCGGCATTGGGACAAAGCCAGTTTCAACGAACTGTCTGTCAAAAATATTACTAATATCCCCAAAAAGACTCCATTGTTTCAAATTAACCCGCACTCGGTAGTCTGCAATGGCATACTGCGGACCATTGAAACGTTCAAGATATCTTATATTAAAACTATGGTCGATGCTTTTTGTAGTTTTTACTATAAGCTGCACTGCCAATTGGTGTCTGAGATGTTCTAGCGCGTATCGGCTCAAAGCACTTTGTAGTCCAAGTGTCGCATCTAGGTAGGTATAAGTGATTCTCAAACTACTTGGAAATACGTCGCGGTTTTGAGCTTGTTTGAACGAGTGCGCTCCAGAAAACTCTATACCAGTGACCTGCACGTTTTGAAAATTTATGGGCTGGAAACGCGAAAAAAGATCTTCTCTCACGAAGTCGATAAAGTCATCGGCATTGCGAATAAAAGCACTTGCTTGCATGCGTGTGTTTTGTTTATCATGCAATCGTACTCCAATTTCACCATTGGTGGCGGACTCTGGCCGTAATAGCGGGTTTCCAACAGTTCGCGAATCGCTATAATACAAATCAGTGTAGGTAGGCATTCTGTTACCAAATCCTGCATTGGCAAATACTCCAATCGTTTTGCTTTCAATCCAACTAAATCCTTGGTATAATTCAAGTCCGGGATAAATACTTACTCCGAAATCAGTATTGTATTGCACATTGGCACCCAGTGTAACATGACCGTTTTGGGTAAAGTTATATTTGGCTTCGGCATAGGATGCATAGTATTGACGTTCGTGCTTGCCCAAGTTATTGCTCCGGATCAATTCAGTTCGGTATTCTAGCCCAGCTCCGAATGCCCAACGATCGAGCGTGTAAGTGCTGTGCAACTCAGCTCCAGCGGCAGTGCTGAAATGGTTATTGCGGTAATTGAATGCATTTAGATTGTAGTCGTCATGATTGTATCTCCAGTATACAATGGGACGAAGGGAGAACTCTCCTAAGGCGATATTGGCTGTTGCTCCAGCGTAGGAAGTAGTGACGGATTCTACAGCATCAATATCTACAGGTGGCGCATAAAAATCTCGGGCTCCGAATTTGTTCAAAAGAGTTCCCCCCATTAAATTGATTTGAGCTCTCTTGGTGAAGTATCGACCTAAATAATTTAGGCGCTGTTGGGTACTCGCGCTATTGAAACGAAATCCGTTCGTTGTTTGATACCCTGCATCGAATCGGTGCTGAGACTCTTTGATTTTAAACCCAACACCAGCTCTAAGACCTGCAGCATAATATGCCTCGCCCGTGGCGGTGTCTGTTTCGAAAGGCATTCCTGCATAAGACTGAAAGAAGACTTTTTCGGAAGCAGGTGCCTTCGTAACAATGTTGATTGCCCCTGCCAGAGCATTCGCTCCATAAATGCGAGAGGCGGTTCCTTTAATGACTTCTATTCGCTCTATTTGCTGAAGATCAAAAGGTAAATTCAATTGATGATGTCCAGTTTGTGGATCGCGAAGGGGAATTCCGTTGACCAGAACGAGCACTTGCTCAAAAGTTCCTCCACCGATGGTTATGTCCGCTTGCGCACCCAAAGGTCCACGCTGTCGTATATCCACTCCAGCTATATATGAAAGTGCTTCCACTGTGGATTGCACTGGCAACTTCATGAGGTCTTCGGATGTTATTACTTCAATATTTCTCCCAGACTTCAACGCAGATTCTAATGGAAGTCTCTTCGAGTTCAGGACCACTTCTACTTGTTGCAAAGTGCTATTCAGTGGTACGTTCGTAGAATCTTTTTGAGAAAAAGAAAGCTGAGCGAACAGAAAGATGCAAGCAAAAAGGAATGTAAACTTCATACGTTGGCAATTTCGGTCGCGAAAGTAGGGAGTGTTTACCTAATACTCGTGTGTATTATAGGCTCCAATAATCCAAATCCTTGATTTTATTTTTGTAAAGCCCCTTAATATCAACGAGTACTCCTTTACCATTTCGCATTAAATTCTTGAAGTAACTTTCTGGTAAATTCAAGAAATCATTATGTGCAACCGCTAGAATGATGGCATCATACGATCCAGCAATGGGAGAGGGTATAAGTTCAAAGCCGTATTCGTGTTTCAATTCGTCGCTGTTGGCATGAGGATCCATGATATCGACATGCATACTGAATGATTCAAGTTCTCGAATGATGTCCACGACCTTCGAGTTGCGAACGTCGCTTACATTTTCTTTGAATGTCGCGCCTAGAACAAGGACTTTCGACTCAAGCGCATTTCTGCCGCTTTCAAGAATTTTTTTGACGGTTTGTTTACCAACATAAAAGCCCATGCTATCATTAATGTAACGGGCTGAACTGATGACTTTTGAATAATAACCCACTTTTTTAGCCTTGTACACCAGGTAGTATGGATCCACTCCGATGCAATGTCCTCCTACCAATCCAGGACTAAATTTTAAGAAGTTCCATTTGGTGCCAGCAGCTTCTAGTACATCGTATGTATTCACTCCCATTTTACTTAGAATGAGCGACAATTCATTGATCAATGCAATGTTTACATCGCGCTGCGTATTCTCAATGATTTTTGAAGCTTCAGCAACTTTGATGGAAGATGCTCTATGTATGCCCGCATCGACCACCAGCTCGTAGGTTTTTGCGATTTGTTCTAAAGATTCAGCATCGCAACCACTGGCCACTTTAACAATGGTACGTATGGTGTTTTTTTTGTCCCCAGGATTAATCCTTTCTGGAGAATATCCTACCTTAAAGTCCGATTTCATTTTCAATCCACTCAACTGCTCCAGGATAGGCACACAGTCGTCTTCCGTACAGCCTGGATAAACAGTGGATTCATATACGACGTAGTCTCCTTTTTTAAGCACTTGTCCTACTGTTCTGCTTGCGCTCAATACGGGGCCCAAGTCAGGCAAGTTCATGTTATTAATGGGAGTTGGCACAGCGATGATGAAGAATTGAACTTCTCTCAGATCTTCGATATTGCTGGTGAAGGTGATGTCACAACCTTCGAATGCTGATTTCTCTAGTTCTTCCGAAGGGTCGATGTGATTGCGCATCATTTCTACGCGCTCTTCATTTATATCAAAGCCCACTACTCTAATTTTCTTGGCAAATTCGAGCGCAATAGGTAAACCTACGTATCCAAGACCAATTACGGCCAGCTTGGATTCTTTTGAAAGGAGATTGTCGTAAATCATAAAGCTACTATCAGATAGGAACCACGGTTCCTTGTGCAAATCTATATTGTTGTTGGCTTTCTGGGCAAATGGCTATTCCATGTTCGTTGAAGTGAAGTCGATGTCCAAATTGCGACATCCAGCCTAACTGACGTGCTGGATTTCCAACGAAGAGGGCATAAGCTGGGACATCTTTTGTAATTACTGCCCCTGCCCCTATAAAGGCATATTCGCCAATGACTCTTCCACAAATGATGGTGGCGTTGGCTCCAATGGTCGCCCCTTTCTTCACCCATGTTTTGTCGTATTGACCACGTCGATTGATGCCGCTTCTCGGATTTATGACGTTTGTAAATACACACGATGGCCCAAGAAATACATCATCTTCACAAATCACACCGGTGTACAAGCTCACATTGTTTTGAACTTTTACATTATTACCAAGGACTACTTGCGGAGAGATCAGCACGTTTTGACCAATATTACAGTTTTTACCGATCACACTGTCGGGCATCACATGAGTGAAATGCCAAATTTTGCTGCCTTCTCCAATGACGCATCCTTCGTCTATGACGGCTGTGGGGTGGGCGAAATAGCTCATTTGATAAATCGTGTAAAGTCCTTGTGCTCCACTTTATTCAATTCGTCTTCTGTTAGGGATTTGAAATAGTCGTAAGTAATTTTTAATCCTTCCGAACGAGACACTTTAGGTTCCCATCCTAAAAGACTTTTGGCAAGAGAAATATCAGGTCTTCTTTGCTTTGGGTCATCTGTGGGAAGAGGCTTGTAGATTACTTTTTGCTGAGTACCGGTGAGTTTAATTATTTCTTCAGCGAATTCGGAAATGGTAATTTCATCCGGATTGCCGATGTTTACTGGACCTGAATAATCGCTGTGAAGAAGTCTAACGATTCCTTCTATTAAATCATCGACATAGCAGAAAGAACGTGTTTGTGAGCCATCGCCGAAAACGGTTAGGTCTTCGCCTCGCAGCGCCTGTCCGATGAATGCTGGCAGTACGCGTCCGTCATTGAGTCGCATACGTGGACCGTAGGTATTGAATATGCGTACAATTCGAGTTTCCAATCCGTGAAACGTATGGTAGGCCATAGTAATGGCTTCTTGAAAACGCTTGGCTTCATCATATACTCCTCTCGGTCCAACAGGGTTCACATTGCCCCAGTAGGATTCTGTTTGAGGATGCACTGTAGGGTCTCCATAAACTTCCGAAGTGCTAGCGATGAGCAATCGTGCTTTTTTATCTTTTGCCAATCCAAGGCAGTTGTGAATTCCCAAGGATCCAACCTTTAGGGTTTGAATAGGGATTTTCAAATAATCAATTGGACTTGCAGGAGAAGCAAAGTGGAGAACAAAGTCTAATTTCCCAGGAACATGGATGAATTTTGAAACGTCGTGATGATAGAATTCAAAATGCTCACTGGCAAAAAGATGCTCAATATTTTTAAGGTCTCCCGTTATTAAATTGTCCATTCCCACTACTTGATAACCGTCTTTCAAAAAACGGTCACACAAGTGGGAACCAAGGAATCCGGCGGCGCCGGTAATTAATACTCTTTTCATAGGATACATTTAGACTTCAACGGTTTCGCGACCAATGCTCTTATAGTGAAAATTGAGTTTTTTCATTCGATCGAGATCGTATAGATTGCGTCCATCAAATATAACTTTTGCCTTCAATCCATTGGCGATTTTATCGAAGTCAGGATTGCGAAATGCCGACCATTCGGTGCATATAAGCAGGGCGTCCGCTCCTTGCAACACTGCGTATTGGTCTTTTGAGTATTCGATAGGGAAGTTTCTTTGACGCTTTACATTTTCCATGGCCTCTGGATCATAAGCAGCAATCGTAGCTCCTGCTTCTAATAGATGCTCGATCATGTATAAAGCTGGAGCCTCTCTTATATCGTCGGTGTCTGGTTTGAAGGCCAATCCCCAAATGGCTATTTTCTTTCCTTGTAAATTGTTTTCGAAAAAATCAAGAATGGGCTGAAGAAGAATGGTCTTTTGTCGTTCGTTGACCTTCATTACACTTTTCAGGATTTTGAATTCATACCCTGCTTCTTGTCCGCTCTTAGCGAGAGCCTGAACATCTTTAGGGAAACAACTTCCTCCATATCCGATGCCAGGGAATAAGAATCTCTTTCCAATGCGAGAGTCAGCTCCAATGCCCAGTCGAACCATGTCTACATCCGCACCCACTTTCTCACAGAAATTGGCAATCTCGTTCATGAAGCTAATCTTGGTGGCAAGAAAAGCGTTTGCTGCATATTTGGTGAGTTCAGCACTTTTCTCATCCATGAATATCAATGGATTTCCTTGGCGTATAAAGGGCTTGTACAACTCGGTCATCACTTCCATCGCTTTTGCGCTGGATGTTCCAACCACCACCCGATCGGGTTTCATAAAGTCTTCAACAGCAAAACCCTCTCTCAAGAACTCCGGATTTGATACAACGTCAAAATCTACTTTTGAGTTTTTCGCCATAGCTTCTTTCACCAAAGCGCAAGTTCCTACAGGAACAGTGCTTTTATCCACAATAACCTTATAATCTTTAATGATCTTACCTAGGTCATCGGCCACTCGAAGAATATAGCTGAGATCAGCGCTTCCATCTTCACCGGGGGGGGTGGGAAGCGCAAGAAAGATGATTTGAGCTTTTTCCACGGCAGTCGCCAAATCGGTAGTAAAGTGTAATCTGCCTTCGCGTTGGTTGCGTTCAAAATATACATCGAGCATGGGCTCATAAATGGGAACTTCACCTTTTCTCATGCGTTCCACCTTGTTTTGATCAATGTCTACACAGGTAACATTATTGCCTGTTTCAGAGAAACAAGTACCTGTAACGAGACCCACATAGCCGGTCCCCACAACTGCGATTTCCATGTATCGATTATTTATTTCGGTGGCAAAAGTAAGGTTATTCGCCTCTCATAGGGAATAACGGCGATTCTTGTTCCGAGCTTCTTTTGGTGTGCTTTTGAAGGATGGCTCGGTTGTTTTCTTTTACCTCTTTGCTTTTCTTCTTCTGCCAGATAGATTCTCGTGCTGTTTTCGCCGCCGAATCTACGTCTACTATAGGGTGGGGATAGGTTATTCCGGGCTGATAGTTGTAGAAGGCTTGCTCTAATTGACTCATTTTCCAAGGCTCGTGCACCAAGGAAGGAGGAAGATGGCTCAACTCCTTTACCCACATTCTAATAAACTCTCCTTCAGGATCGTGCTCTAAACCTTGTTTTATGGGATTGTAAATCCGGATGGTGTTAACGCCCATAGTACCAGCTTGCATTTGAAACTGAGGGAAATGAATGCCAGGCTCGTAGTCCAAGAAAGCTTTTGCAAGATGATGCACGCCTGACTGCCACGGTTGAAACAGGTGATGAGTGAGAAATGAAACCAACATGCTTCGCATTCGGAAGTTCAGGTATCCGGTAGCTACAACGCAACGCATACAGGCATCGACCATGGGAATGCCTGTCATTCCTCTTTTCCATGCATCTACCCAAAGCGCATTTACCTCGGTTCGAATATCATCAAACCCTTTGTTTAAATTGGTGAACTCAATTTCACATTCACTTTCGAATTTTTGAATAAAATGGCAATGCCACTGAAGGCGGGCGATAAAGAAATCAAGCTCCCTCTTTTTTCCTCCGTGATATCTCAAGAAAAGAGCTTTTTGAAAAATCTGACGAATGCTCAAATTTCCGTATGCTAGAAAAGGAGAAAGACGACTACATCCTTTTCTGGCCGCAGCAGGTTTACTGATGTGCTTTATATAGTTGACATATCGTTCCTCAAAAAAACTTACCATATAACGCATCGCTTCACTTTCGCCTCCTCTTTGAAATCCTGGAATTTCTTCGAGATGGCGCAGGAATAGGTCCTCTCCACTTATTGTATTTTCTACAATAATGGTGTCTAAAACGGGCACTAGAAGTTTTAGATCCACTGGGAACTGGAGTGTTTTCATTGTTTCCATCCATGATGTTGACCAATTCTTGCGGTTCTTGATGCCTCGAATGACACCGTTGGAGGGAAACTCCAACCATTCGATGGACTCAGATTTGAAAAAATGTGCAACTCGTTTATCCCGGTCAAAGGATATTCTGTTTCCTGTTTCTTGATGAGAAAGTACTTGCTTGATTGTAAAACTGTTCTGCAAAAAGCCAAATGCCTGTTCAGGTCGGCCAAAGAATAAAAGCAGTGGTATAGATAGTTTTTTTCTTAAATCACGAATGCTCTGGCAAACGAATATCAAATGCCTTTCTGAGTGGTCTGGGGCTTCCATTATTTCTGGTTCAAAAACATAGATGGCAAGTGCTGCGATAGAGTTTTGTGCAGCCGTCCACAAAGGAGCGTGATCTTGAGTGCGAAGATCTCTTTTGAACCAGATGATTTGAATCTCCTTTTTCAAGCCACTAATACCTCTTATTGTCCCCTAGTACCATTCGTGAAATAAATCATACAACCATAGAACACCTATCTTTGTTTTGAATATTGAAACTCCAAATTTGAATTTATGAGTTATGCACTTGAGGCAAAGAACATACACAAGGCTTACAGTGGTCACAAAGCCTTGAATGATGTTTCTATTGCGGTGAAATCGGGAAGTGTTTTCGGTTTGTTAGGACCGAATGGCGCTGGAAAAACAAGCTTGATCCGTATTATCAATCAGATTACAGGACCTGATAGCGGAGAGGTTTTGTTTCATGGTGAAAAATTGCGCGCAGAACACGTAGAGCAAATAGGATATCTTCCAGAAGAGCGTGGTCTTTATAAGAAAATGAAAGTGGGTGAGCAATGTATGTATCTAGCTCAGCTCAAAGGCTTGTCATCCAACGAGGCGAAAACCCGTTTAATGGACTGGTTTAAGCGATTCGAAATTCATACCTGGTGGGATAAAAAGGTAGAAGATCTCTCTAAGGGAATGGCTCAGAAGGTACAATTCATTACTACTGTGCTTCATGAACCAAAGCTTCTGATTCTTGATGAACCGTTTAGTGGTTTTGACCCGATCAATGCAGAGCTCATTCGCAATGAAATGCTTCGTCTAAAGTCAGAGGGATCGACCATCATTTTATCCACGCATGACATGGGAAGTGTGGAGGAACTATGCGACCAAATAGCATTGATAAATCGCTCGCAAGTGATATTGGATGGAACAGTAAAAGAAGTCAAGAATAGATTCCGTAGCTACACCTATGAGCTCATTTATAAAGGCTATGCCATGGATCTAGGAATTGGACTTTGGGCAAGTTTTGAATTGATCAACAATACCCAACACGAGGATTACTCTGTTGCTGTAATTCGAATTCCTGATGGAAGAAAGTTGAATGATCTTCTCTCATCACTTTTAAAAGATCTAGAGATTATTTCTGCAAGAGAAATGATACCGGATATGAATGATATTTTTATCGAAGCTGTTAACAAATTCAACGCATCTCAGTCATGAACAAAATAGCCCTTATTATAAAAAGAGAATACTTGGTTCGTGTAAAAAAGAAGTCATTTATCATAATGACTTTTCTAGGACCATTGCTTTTCACAGCGTTGATGGTTGGAGCCATATTCGTAGCCATGAGCGACGATACCGAACACAACGTGATGATTGTTGATACTTCGGGGTTTTTGATTGCACAGGAAGTAGTAGATTATAAGCTTGCTGGACTAGAGCGCCCTCGCTTTAAAGATGAGGATAATTTGGTGTATGAATTCACTACCATCCCCATCACTGACGAAGAGTTTAAGACAAGTCGACATACACTGATGGTAGTGCTTGACAGTGCTTCTTATGCAGATGGTCTTTGTGAATTTTATGTAAAAAAATTGCCTAGCCTAACGGTGCAAGATCGTATTCAAGAAGAGCTGGAATCTGCATTGGAGCAATGGCGAGTAAAGAAATTTGGGATGGACTGGAAGACCTACCAGTCCGTCAAGCAGGGAGTGACGCTCAATACCCACAATGTAGAGAAGCCAGAATCAGGAGAAGATCTTAGAGCTCGCGCGGGCATTGGATTTGTTTTCGCTGTGGTGATATACATGTTCATCTTTATCTACGGCATACAAGTGATGCGCGGTGTTATTGAAGAGAAAACCAATCGAATCATTGAAGTGATAATTTCTTCCGTAAAACCATTCCAACTGATGATGGGAAAGGTCATAGGTATTGGATTGGTTGGATTGACTCAGTTTGTTTTATGGGTTGTCTTCTCGGGTATTGCATTCACCGTGGTAAGTGCATTATTGGGCTCTGCGGGAGAAGTTACAGGAGTAGTGAATGGTCAGATGCCAGAACAACTGCCGCAAGGTGGGCAATTGGCTGCTTTAAAGAATAATGAGACGGTAAGTTTTCTTTTGAATGTTCCTTGGATGCAAATCGTTTTAGCCTTCGTGTTTTATTTTATTGGAGGCTTTTTACTGTATGCCTCTCTCTTCGCGGCAATTGGCGCTGCTGTGGATCAGGAAACCGATACCCAACAGTTTATGCCGTTGGTCACTATTCCGCTCCTCTTTGGGTTCATTGTTTCGGAGTTTTTGTGGCAGAATCCAGAAGGTACCATGGGAACGGTGTTTGGCATTATCCCGTTGACATCGCCTGTAGTGATGATGGTAAAGACAGCTATGGGCTGGAATATGGGTAATGTCTGGCAATTGATATTGTCGGTGGTACTTCTTGTTGCAACATTTATCGGAACGGTATGGCTCGCTGGAAGAATCTATAGAGTAGGTATTCTGATGTATGGAAAAAAAGCTACCTACAAGGAAATATGGAAGTGGATTAGATACAATGGTTAATATGAAGATTGGAATTATAGATTGCGGTACCAATACGTTCAACTTATTGGTTGCTGAAGTGGGGGAAGGCAAAACTTGGAAGTTACATTTTGAGAACAAACTTGCAGTGAAGCTCGGGGCTGGAGGGTTCGAGAAAAAAACCATTATCCCTTCGCGATTTATAAGAGGTTTAGATGCTCTTCAATGCCATGTCAGCAATGCGGCCAATTTTGAGTGCCAACAAATCCGTGCTTTTGCCACTAGCGCCATTCGTGAAGCGTCTAATGGACAAGATTTTGTAAAAAAGGCGAAGGAACTGCTTAATCTTGATATTGAAGTCATCGACGGAGATAGAGAGGCCGAATTGATTTATAAAGGCATCAAGCAAACAATTGATCTGGGAAACGAGCCCTCACTGATCATGGATATCGGTGGAGGAAGTACAGAGTTCATTATTGCAAATGGTCAAGAAATATTCTGGAAAAAGAGCTTTCTTTTAGGAGTGAGCCGTGTACATGAGGCTGTTCAACCTTCTGATAGAATGAATCATGAGGACATCAAGAAGCTCAGAAATCTATATGAAGCCGAATTGAAAGAGTTGGAGGAGGCCTTGAGAAAATATCCTTGCGTTCAATTGATTGGCTCATCAGGTTCTTTCGATACCCTTTACGCCATCTACAAACATCAAACACCATCAAAGATCAATGAGCCTTTCATGTTACTTAATGAATTGCCATGGAAGGCATTTCCGGATATGCATTCATGGCTGATGGGCTCTACCTACGAAGAGCGATTGAAACACCCGGCTATTCCGAGTATTCGAGCAGAGTATATGCCTTTGGCGAGCTACTTAGTGAAGTATGTACTTGAGCTGAATTCTTTCGAGCGAATTTACCACAGTGCTTATGCTCTCAAGGAAGGGGTGATCTCTGAATTGATTAGTGCATAGGAGAAGAATGAAAGGAGTTAAAAAACAGCATCTACCAGAGAAGACATGTCCCGTTTGTTTGAGGCCATTTACGTGGCGCAAGAAGTGGGAAAAGGATTGGGAGAATGTTAAGTACTGCTCCGAACGATGCCGAAGAAATGCTCCTAAAGCTCCTTAGTAGTATTTATTCTGATTTAAGTATTGCTGCACGTAATCTGTAATGCCTTCTTCTAAAGAATGAAAAGGATGAGGATAGCCTATGCCGATTAGCTTGCTCATATCAGCCTCGGTGAAGTACTGATACTTATCTCGAATATCGATTGGTGTATCAATAAAATCAATCTTGGACGCTTTACCCATAGCATGGAAAGTGGCGTGAGCTAGATCATTAAAGGTTCTTGCTTTTCCTGATCCAAGATTATAAATACCAGAATTCGAGCGGTGATGCATCAACCACATGCAAACATTGATGAGATCTTTTACATAGATGAAGTCACGCATCTGACCACCGTCTGCGAAGTCGGGGCGGTGTGAGCGAAACAGCTTCATCTCTCCTTTCTGTGTTATTTGATGAAAAGCGTGAAAAACAACACTGGCCATTCTTCCTTTATGATATTCATTTGGGCCATACACGTTGAAAAATTTTAAGCCAGCCCAAAAGAATGGTTGCTCCTTTTGTTCAAGAACCCATTTGTCGAAATCATTCTTCGATTCTCCATAGGGGTTTAATGGATGAAGTTCTGGGATAACAGAGTGATCGTCTTTGTATCCCAAGGCGCCATCGCCATAGGTTGCAGCGGAAGAGGCATACACCAAAGGCAGAGATTTCTCCACGCAGATTTTCCAAATCTCTTGTGAATAATGCAAGTTTAGCTCATTGAAAATTTCAACGTTAAACTCCGTAGTGTCTGTACGGGCTCCTAAATGAAATACAAACTGAACTTGATCTTCATGTTCGACGAGCCATTGCGGAAACTCTTTCCGATCCACTAAAAGGGCGTATTGCTTGTTTTGATAGTTGACTAGCTTCTCTTTTTTGGAGAAATCATCTACCAACACCAAGTCGTTGAATCGATCTTCATTGAGTTTGCTAACCAAACAGCTGCCAATAAATCCGGCAGCACCGGTGACCACTATCATATTGCCAAGGCTTTAATTCCGCTACGAAGTTAGTTCTTAATATGACAGGCATTGTATCTTTGCTGCTCAAAATTTGTGGAATGCCGAATATTGTGTATGTCACCCGAAGAGAGCGCTTCAACGCAGCGCATAAGTTGTTTAACCCTCGATGGAGTGATGAAAAAAATAAAGAAGTCTTTGGAAAGTGTGCCAATGCCAACTGGCATGGACATAACTATGATCTTTTTGTAACTGTAAAAGGAACTCCTGGGGAGGATACCGGATTTTGCATAGACTTGAAGTATCTCAGTACGCTTATAAAAGATAAAGTGACCTCTAAGTTGGATCACAGCAATCTTAACCTCGATGTGGATTTCATGGAAGGTATAATGGCCTCTACCGAGAACTTGGCCATTGCCATTTGGAAACAATTAGAAGCTCCTATACAAGCCGCGGGCTGTGATCTGCATTGCATAAAACTTTTTGAAACAGAGAATAACTACGTCGAATATTTCGGCGGAAAATAATAAACCATGAGTGAAGAAAGTAATCTGAGTCCTTCTCAAGTCAAGATAGCGCAGGCGGTTACGGAAATCCTAACCCAAATAGGGGAAGATCCATCGCGTCAAGGACTATTAAAGACCCCGGAAAGAGTGGCGAAGGCGTATGATTTTCTCACTCAGGGCTATCGACAGAATGCAGAAGAGGTATTGCAGAGTGCGATTTTCGATGAAGATTACAGCGAAATGGTGGTGGTAAAGGATATTGAAGTGTATTCTCTTTGTGAGCATCATTTACTTCCTTTCTTCGGCAAGGCGCATGTGGCTTACATTCCTAATGGAAAAATAGTTGGGTTAAGCAAGATTCCTAGGATTGTGGATGTTTTTGCGCGACGGTTGCAAGTACAAGAGCGACTGACTATCGAAATTAGAGACTGTATTCAAAAGACACTTGAGCCGGCAGGTGTTGCGGTTGTAATTGAATGCAAGCACTTGTGCATGCAGATGAGAGGTGTATCCAAACAAAACTCTCACACCACTACAAGCGCTTTCAGTGGTGAATTTCTTCATCACGACAAGACACGAAAGGAATTCATTGACTTGATTGGAGCAAGATTGAGTTAATTTTGTCGTGAATGACAAAACTTATTCAAGCTTCTAAGGTCGTTTTTCAAGGGATTCCCGTAGAGGTCTGGCTTTTATCATTGGCCCAACTCATCAATCGAAGTGGGACAATGGTGATTTTTTTTCTTTCTGTTTACCTCAAAGATTTTATTGGTTTAGGACTAGAAGACGTCGGATTAATTATGGCCTGTTTTGGTGCAGGAACCCTGACTGGAGTATTCATTGGAGGAAAGCTCGTAGATAGGATTGGATATTATCCTGTGATGTTGTGGAGCTTGATACTTGGATCACTGTTGTTTTTTGCAGTTAGTTTTATCAGAGACGCGAAGATCCTTGGACTTGCAATGTTTTGCTTGAGCGCCATAGGGGAGGCGTTTCGACCAGCGAATATGGCAGCGATTTCATTTTATAGCTCTCCGGAAATTTACACCCGGGCTGTAACATTGAATCGACTGGCAATAAACTTGGGATTTAGTGTTGGGCCTGCAATTGGAGGACTTTTGGCTGCATACAATTATCAATACATTTTCTGGGCGGATGGAATTACTTGTCTTACAGCGGCTGTTATTCTTTTGGTTTTTGTTAGAAAAAAAGATGCACAACAAGCACAACAAGATGCCCGACCGAATGAAAATTCGGTTGTGCTTTCTCCATACAGGGATAAATGGTTTTTACTTTTTCTCCCATTGAGTGCCGTATATGCTATTTCTTTTTTCCAATTTTTTTCTACCATGCCTATCTATTTTAAAGAGGTAGAGCATTTTTCAGAGGGGGAAATTGGTTTGTTGATGGGGAGCAATGGACTGGTGGTGGCCTTGTTTGAAATGTATTTGATTTATAAATACGAGAAAGCCACTTCTTTGTATAACTTCATTTTTTTAGGCGCGGCTCTATTAATGATATCCTATCTCGCTCTGCTTTTCGTTGGGGGATTTTGGTGGATTTTTACGCTGATTGTAGTGATATCCTTCTCTGAGATGTTGGCCATGCCATTTATGAATACGTTCATGAACAACAGGGCTTTGAATGGGAAAAGAGGTGAGTATTCCTCTTTGTATATTATGTCATGGAGCAGCGCGCAAATCCTAACACCGATGATTGCTACTTTCTTGATGGAGCACTATGGTTATCGCACTCTTTGGATTACTCTGGCACTTTTTGCCTTGACCACTATGATTGGTATTAAATGGTTGGAGAGGGCAATGGTAAGATCCGCAGATTAGTCTTTTTGATTTTTTTGAGCAATTGAATTAAAGACAGAGTACAAGACAATACCTCCACAAACTGCCACATTCAAGCTGTGTTTAGTACCGTGCTGCGCAATTTCAATAACCCCATCGCAAGCATTGATAGTTTGCTGTTCAACTCCGTGAACCTCATTGCCAAGAATGTAGGCCGTAGGATAATTGGGTACTTCAAATTCATTGAGAGGAATACTCTTTTCTGTTTGCTCAATGGCAAAACATCGAAAGCCTTGAGATTTTAAACGCTCTATTAGTTGAATTGAATCCGTTGCGTGTTCCCATTCTACTGTATCTGTAGCTCCCAATGCAGATTTAAGAACCTCTCGATGGGGCGGAGTGGGAGTATAGCCCACACAGAAAATGCCTTTCAAACGAAAGGCATCCGCTGTTCTAAATAAACTTCCTACGTTTAAACCACTTCGGATATTCTCCAATATTAGTAGCACTGGAATCTTATCCGACTTTTTGAAATCCTCGGCCGACATTCGGCCGAGGAGATCCATAGATTTCTTTTCAAACATTATTTTATCTCAAGTAAATACGGCAGGCGCGCTTGTGGGCCCTTCATATTCTCCATTCTTTTTATCTCTTTGTAAAATCTGAAATGCTCTCCCAATATGGTTTTTGCTACTGCTTCTTCTTGCTCACCGGTTAGTTCTTTTATAAAGGCTTCAAAAGGGTCTACCATCTTTGGGAAATCCTTGGTTGCGTAATCACTCAAACCTGCTAATGTAGCCGCTGCTTTGACTGCGTCCTCTAAGTTTCCGATTTCATCAACTAGTCCGATTTGTTTCGCGTCTTCACCGCTCCATACGCGTCCTTGTCCAATACTGTCAATTTCCGCTTGTGTTTTGCCTCTGCCCTGTGCTACTTTCAGCGTGAAGTCGTCGTAGATATCACTGATCATGTCCTGCATGGCTTTCATTTCGAACTCATCTAAAGGTTTGGTTACAGATATCATATCCGCGTGCGCGTTGGTTTTGTAGGTGTCGAAGGTCAATCCGATTTTATTATTGAAGAACTTCTGCATGTTGGGGATCACTCCAAAGACGCCAATAGAACCCGTAATTGTGTTTGCATTGGCGTAAATTTTATTGGCGCTACACGCAATGTAATAACCACCAGAAGCTGCTACGTCTCCCATGCTTACTATAAATGGTTTTCCGCTGGCTTTGATCAGTTCGGTTTCTCTCCAAATCACATCAGATGCAAGTGCACTTCCTCCAGGTGAATTCACTCTAAGCACGATGGCCTTTACGTCTTTATCTTCTCGCGCATCTTTAAGCGCTTTGGCAATGCGATCACTGCCGATGGTTTCGTCATCCCCCTCTCCAGACATGATATCACCAACAGCATAAACAACCGCCACCTTGTCGCCTTCTTTAGTATCCTTGGGTTCGTGATACTTGCTTAATGAAACCATTTTAACTTCCTTATCAGCGGCATCGGGAGTTCCTAGACGGGTTTTAATGTTTTTCATGACCTCATCTCTATAGGCCAATCCTGAAATCAATCCGTTTTCTATTACGTTTTGGTTGCTTCTAGTGCTAAGTGAATCAGCCATTGATTGCAACTTTTCAGCAGCAACACCTCGGGATGCGGAGATGTCTTGAACCATGATGTTCCAAATATCTCCAATGTAAGTGGAGATTTGCTGACGATTCGCATCGCTCATTTTATCATACATAAAGGGCTCTACAGCGCTTTTAAACTTATTGTTTGGGCCTCTAATTACTTGTGCTTCTATCTCTAGTTTATCGAGCATTCCTTTGAAAAACATGAGTTCAGAAGCCAAACCTCTCCAATCAAAGGTACCTGTAGGGTACATAAAAAGCTCATCCGCTGCAGAGGCTAAATAGTAGCCAGACTGACTGTAGTTTTCGCTGTATGCAATAATCCATTTTCCAGAAGATTTAAAATCGAGAAGAGCCCTCCGCATGTCAGATAGAGTGCTTGGCATAGCGGCAGCACTTTCTACCTCTAGGAAAATTCCTTTGATTTTATCGTCATTCTTTGCGCGCTGTAAGTCATTGATAAAGTGATTCAACCCGATAGAAGAAGTGGATTGAAAAGTAGCAGGATTGAATTTTACATTTTCTTCGCCCGCCCTTTCAACAATTGGCTTATCCAATTTGATATGCAAAACTGAATTTTCTTTTACTTCAGCCACTTTGTTGCCGCTTGATCCGGAAGCAATAGCCCCGAAGATCATGACTATCAACACAACGACCACGATTGCAAATGCGAGGAATGTTCCTATCGCACTGGCTAAAACATTCTTTAAAAAATTCATGATGACACTATTTTAAATTGTGTGACGAATTTAGTTCCATTTTAGGGTTATTGAAAAGCCAATTACATAGGTGGTTTTCATAGACGGGGTAATAGGTGTATTTTCGTGGCGAATGGAAATGCACACGGTTTATTTATGTATTGGAGGCAATTTAGGAGATAGATTGGCCAACTTGGAAGAAACTCTTGACTTCATTACTTTCAATATGGGTGAAATTGAAGCAACGTCTTCGATATATGAATCCGTTCCATGGGGAATGCAGTCAACAGATAATTTTTTAAATCAAATTGTGCGTATTCAAACCGAACTTACGCCACTGCAACTTCTGGAGGAAATAAAGGAATTGGAAGAGTATTATGGAAGGGAACGAAAACCAGGTCAATACTTGTCTCGTGAAATGGATGTAGATGTCTTGTTTTGGAACGACGAGGTTATTGAGTTGGAAGAGCTTGCAATTCCCCATCCGCGTTTGGAGGGCAGAAGATTTGTTCTTTTACCAATGAATGAGTTGGCTCCTGATTTTGTTCATCCAGTGTCAAAGAGGAAGATATCCGAGCTGTTAGGGGCGTGTCAGGATGAATCAAAAGTGACCTTCTATGCATCGGTATAATTTTATTGCCATCGAAGGCTGTATCGGTGCTGGAAAAACATCTTTGGCCTCGAAATGGGCCCACGACTTGGGAGCGAAACTGGTGTTGGAGGAGTTTGCAGATAATCCCTTCTTACCAAAGTTCTATGAAAATCCAGAGCGGTATGCCTTTCCTCTTGAGTTGAGTTTCCTTTCCGAAAGATTCTCACAACTAAAGAAAGAAATTATAGTTGGTGATCTTTTTCGTCCTACCGTAGTGAGTGACTACATTATTAGCAAATGTCAGGTGTTTGCTCGCAATAATCTCAGTAAAGATGAATACGATTTATTCTTGCGCATGTTTGATATAGTTCAAACAGCCATTCCTGAGCCGGATTTGCTCATTTATCTCTATCGCGATACAGCGAGTTTGTTAAAGAATATTGCGAAAAGAGGAAGGGAGTACGAGCAAAAAATTGAGGCCGCCTATCTCGATAGTATTCAGCAGAATTATATGGAATTTATTCGACAACATCCCCGATTGCGCGCGGTAATAGTGGATTGTAGCGACTTAGATTTTTTAGAAAATCAAAATGCCTATAGCAGGTTGAGTGAAATACTACACACGGATTTTCCTACGGGGATCAGTCGTTTTTCGTTGCAGAGCGGGGAATTAGGTTAGTCACCCAGATCTACTTCCTTTAACTTCATTTCGCCCATTTCCAGCGTCAGCGTATTCTCAATGAGTACAGCATTATTTGGGTTGAAATGTAAATAGACCTTGTCGTGTTCGAGGGCACTTACCATCCAATGATAAAACTTATAGTCGCTAAACAATTCGAAAGTTCCGTCTGCTCTTGTCGTGGTGAAATAGTGATTCACCCAATATTCATCCCACGCTAAGATTCCAGCACCCTCGATTGGTTTTCCGTCTTCATTTACTACCTTTCCTTTTATGGAGAAATATGTATTCTCGCTAAAATTGTAATAATTATCGGGGCATTGACAAGTAGATTTTTGATAACTCGTCAAAAGAAAGGGTAGGTTTTTTCCAAGGTCTTTTGGAGTGCCGTGGACGTACTCTCCGTTGCTTAGCAGGGTGCTATCCTTATGATTCACTACACCTAAATAAGCTTGATGAAAGTTGTTATCCCAGAGGACGTCTTTGTATTGCCACCAACTATAGCCATTCCCGTTACAATTCATTTCTTGATACAGTGTTTTTTTCGCGAAGTCGACCTGAGCGCTGTAAGGAATGCTGTCGTTATCAGCAGGAATCCCAGTTTCACCTAATATCCATGGTTTATTCACGAATTTACTGTACCAATATATCTCACTATTGACTTGATTTTTTTCATATTCGTAGGGATGAAAAGATATAAAATCGACGTCGACTACATTCGGATCCCAGACGAAAAGCTCCCTCTGGCAAGCTAGCCCTATGGTTGTTAAATGTGGTGAGTTGTTTTTGACAATTCTATTCCAGTTGCGGGTTGCCAAATAAATTTCTTTTTTTGAATGTTCCACAGAGTCAAAGTAGAGTGGCTCGTTTAAAAAATCATAGGCAAGAATTTCATTTCTACCCTTGTGATACTTCACCGTGCTTTCCAACATTTCATCCAGAATTGGAATGTTGGGAAGAAGTTTGGTTGTGAAAATAATTTTTACACCGATTTCAGATGCAATATCAAGGACTTGTGAAATCGCAGATTGAAAGTTGTTCCATTGCTGGGCGTTTCTGAAATCAACTTCTTGGAGATAATTCTCAGTAACAAACGCGGCGTAATAGACCTTAGGATTGGGGCTTTTTTGATTTAGGATATTCGCTTCACCAATTCCTACCACTCTAACAGTGTTGTATCCCATCTCCTTACAAAGCAAGAAATCTTTGCGTATTTCATTGAGGCAATCTTGGGGATTCCGATAGGAGAATTTGCTATTAGGCTCATATCCTAGTCCTCTGTTTGGGAAGTAGTTGCCTGCAGAATCTTGTCGAAGATTTATTCTGTAATTAATGGCTACGACATGAAATACAGTATCATTTACTGAGATCTTTCCATCCTTTATCCGCGCAAATCCTTGCGGGTGCGTTTCTTGAGATCTGCATGATACAAAAAGAAAGAATTTTAGTAAAATGAGAGTAACAAGTGGTAAAGGATTTAGAATCTTCAATATTCTCCTCGAAATTATGTTATGTTAAAACTTCTTTGACCTTTGCTCCAATCTCAGCAGGACTGTCTACCACATGAATTCCACATTCACGCATGATTTTTTTCTTGGCTGCTGCTGACTCGTTTTCTCCACTAACAATCGCTCCAGCATGACCCATAGTGCGGCCCTTGGGCGCGGTTTCTCCTGCGATAAAGCCAACTACAGGCTTCGTTCCGTTTTCTTTAATCCATCGCGCTGCCTTAGGCTCAAGTTCTCCGCCAATTTCACCGATCATTACAATGGCTTTTGTAGCTGGATCTGCCATCAAAAGTTGCACGGCCTCCAAGGTAGTTGTTCCGATGATGGGATCACCACCAATTCCAATGGCAGTGGTCACGCCCAAACCGGCCTTTGCCACTTGGTCTGCAGCTTCGTAGGTGAGCGTACCAGACTTCGAAACGATTCCTACTGGACCTGGTTTGAAGACGAACCCAGGCATGATTCCAACTTTTGCTTCTCCAGCAGTAATAACGCCAGGGCAATTAGGACCAATTAATCTTACGTTTCTATCTTTGATGTACTCTTTTGCCTTGAGCATATCGGCAACTGGAATACCTTCTGTTATTGTAATTATTACTTTAATTCCTGCGTCTGCCGCTTCCATGATTGCGTCACCTGCAAAAGCGGGCGGCACGAAAATGATACTCACATCAGCTCCTGTGGTGTTGACAGCATCGGATACTGTATTGAATACAGGGCGATCCAAATGTTTTTGCCCGCCTTTGCCGGGAGTTACGCCGCCTACCACATTGGTTCCGAATGCAATCATCTGCTCTGCGTGAAAGGTGCCCTCACTTCCTGTGAAGCCTTGCACAATTACTTTAGAATTTTTTCCTACGAGTACGCCCATGGAATTATATATTTTGCCGCGAAAATAAGCGAACTTTGTCCCCGTGAATCATATTTCAGGAGAAACCATTTGCGCATTATCAACACCCCCAGGAATTGGAGGTATTGCAGTAGCCCGTATTTCGGGGAAAGACGCTCTTTCTATTGTCGGAGAAATTTTTTCTAAAAAAATTCAAAATACCGAATCCCACAAGGCGATTCACGGTTGGATCATGGACCAAGGTGAACGGGTAGACGAGGTGGTGCTGACCGTTTTTAGAGGCCCCAAGTCATTTACGGGGGAAGATACTGTTGAAATTGCCTGCCATGGATCCCACTTTATACAGCAAAGACTATTAGAACTACTCTTGCGTTCGGGCGCACGAATGGCTACCAACGGTGAGTTCACAATGCGAGCTTATCTAAACGGGAGAATGGACCTTAGTCAGGCCGAAGCCGTCGGAGATTTAATTGCAGCGGAGTCTGCGGCAGCCCATAAGCAAGCAATTCACCAAATGCGGGGTGGATTTTCAAAGGAAATCAATGCCCTGCGGGATAAGCTAATTCATTTTGCATCGATGATCGAATTGGAGTTGGATTTCGCCGAGGAGGATGTGGAGTTTGCCAACCGTGGTGAACTCACACGATTGATCAAAGAAATATTGGATGTAGTCGAACATCTTAGGGCTTCATTTAAATGGGGAAATGCGCTTAAAAATGGAGTTCCCGTGGCCATTGTTGGCGCGCCCAATATGGGGAAGTCTACCTTGCTGAATGCTTTGTTGAATGAAGAAAGGGCTATAGTTTCTGATATAGCAGGAACAACCAGAGATACAGTGGAGGACAGCATGACGCTCGGCGGTGTTCGTTTTAAATTCATCGACACTGCGGGGATAAGAGATACGGATGACACTATTGAGAAACTTGGAATAGAGCGCAGCATCGCAAAAGTGAAAGAAGCGTCTATCATATTGGTGCTTTTTGATGCTGACTTCAATGACGGCATGGAGGTACAAACGTTCATAAAAAAAGTAGAAGAACAGAAATCAGAGGAGACTACTCTAATTCTTGTTGCGAATAAAATGGATAAAACCGAACGAACGCTCGGGGATATTCAAGAGCTTCTCCAGCAGAATTATGAATTGGTATTGATGAGCGCAAAGGATGGAAGGGGTTTGGAAATTTTGAGAAAGAAACTGCAATCTGCTGTGCAATCTGGAACAGTGCATCATGGGGAAACGATAGTAACCAATCTCCGCCATTACGAAGCGCTCGGCTTAGCTTCGGCATCTTTATTCGATATTGTTAATGGTTTGGAAGGTAAGGTTACGGGAGATTTTTTAGCGGTAGATATACGAAAGACGCTTTTTCATCTAAGCGATATCACTGGGCAAATCAACGCAGACGATTTACTGAACTCTATCTTTTCGAAGTTTTGTATCGG
>JAIXWX010000017.1 GCA_027491075.1 Flavobacteriales bacterium | reverse complement strand
TGACTAACGACTAGTGACTAACGACTAGTGACTAACGACTAGTGACTAACGACTAGTGACTAACGACTAGTGACTAACGACTAGTGACTAGTGACTAGTGACTAGTGACTAGTGACTAACGACTAGTGACTAGTGACTAACGACTAGTATCTAGTCTCTAGTATCTAGTCTCTAGTATCTAGTCTCTAGTATCTAGTAACTAGTAATTTCGTGTTGTTTCTTCGGTCTTTGGTGTCGATTGCTTGAACTAAATAGAGTCCATCCGGGAGGTGATCGATGAAGAGGGTTTGTTCTTGTGCGCCGCTAAAGAATTCGTGATGTACGATTTTACCATTCATATCGAAGATGGTGGCTTCTTGAATGTTATTTTCTCCTTTAAGAAAAACCCGATCGCGCACAGGGTTGGGGTAGATTGAAATTTTATTTCTTCCTGAAAGTTCACTCAAACCACTCAATGTACAATCACTCACCATCTCATTACCACAAGCATCTACCTTGAGCAGCCAGGGGTGTTGGAGATATTCAAAGGGCTCATAAAATACACTGGAGCAAGTTCCTGCTGCGATGATACAGTCATCATTTGTAATTTCAAGATCACGCAGAATTTTACTTCCTGATACTGTATTAAAATCATCGGGAGGAGTATAATGATAAGTCCATTCTTCATTGTAGTTAGAATCAAACTTTGATAATATTACGCCATAAGGCACAGTGGTTAATGGGCCTTCACATGGAGGCAATTGAGTTGGAGCATAACCTAAAGAAAGAACCACAAGTCCTCCATCATCGGTCACTTTTGCGTCTAAAGGGTTTAATTCCCTCACTGGTTCCGCTATGGATTGGTCTTGATAAAACTCTCCTGTCTCCAGATTTATTTTAGTGAGTTTAAGTCTTCCACAATAGCCCATTCCAAAGGATTGTGGTAACTCGGTTCCCTCTATTTGAAAATAAACATAGATCAATTCGCCTTCATTGTTCCAGCGACAGATTGGAGCCGTATATGCCAGCGCCTGATCATTTTCTAATTGATGAACCTCCCATTGCTCTTCACCAGTAAAAATATTATAGGCAACTATGGAGTTTCTGCGGTATTCCCCGACGATGTAATGATGAAAAGTAACGTAAACTACAGAGCCATTGACATTAAATGAAATGGGTCTTGTAAAATTATAATCTAATTCTATTTCAAACTCCGCTAGCAATTGTCCATTACTGGAAAATCGATGCATAGAAAGAATATTGTACGGATTACTAGGGTCAATGTAACCTAATATCAAGTCATTATTAAATAGCTCTTGCCCACCCCAGTAACCGGTGAAGTCGCCAAGATTGTTAGTGACTTCCCATTCTAATTGCAAGTCTTCATTAAGTTTTAGTAAGTAATTACCGTTGTTTCCAGTTGCGAATAAATAGCCCCCATCACTCGTCTTAAAGAACCCCTCTGTCTCCGAGATTAATAGATCAGGTTGATTTTCTATTACGTTTTCCACACTATTAAGAGAGCCATCGGAAGCTACTATCAAAAAGCCTAAGCTGGTTTCTCCTAGCCCTGGGTCTCCGTAGAGATAGGGGAAAACATAATTCCCTGTTACTTCATCCTCTTCTACCGCCAAACCATATCCTCTTTGATCGGTGAGGTAGAGATTGTTGAACTGGGCCCGAAGAGAACAAACACTCATCATAGCACCAGTGAAGAACATAATTCTCAAAAATCCACTCATCGCTGTATGATTATATTGTTCGTATAAATTAATTCCCCTTCTCTGCGAAGTTCAATGATGTAACTACCGTTTGCCCATTCATTGACATTGAACACCACTTCATTTCTGCTTTTAGTGAGGACATCCAATGGAATTTCTCTTCCCGTCATATCTCTAACCATTACCATACAATCACCTATGTCTTCCCCCTCCGACTGCAATTGGAAATAGCTGCAGGCGGGGTTGGGGAAGGATTTGATTTCATAATGAACTTCCTTCTGGTTAGGCTTGAATAATGAACGAGTGCCTGGAAGTCCGAAAGGGTATTCCAAGTCTCCGTGGTAGCTGGTAGAGTCAAACCTATTTACAATTAAATTCGCCATTCTATATGTTAGAGGCAATTCCGGAATGATATAATTAGAAGCAAATCCATCATAATTCAATTGAAAGGTCGAATCATTTGCATCATAAGACATCGCCTCTTCAATCAATTCTTTTAAACTATTCAAATCCTTACCTTCCATTGAAGTCTCGCGAATATAAGAAAGTCTATTGTTAATGAGTGTAAGCATCAGAGTGTAGTTGAAAGCATCTTGGCCTTGAATCAATTCACTATGGCTATCAGAAATGAGGCCCAGTTTGTTATAAAAATCTTCAATCGCGGATGTTTTATTTGTAACGAGGCTGTCTAGCATAACAGCATTCAACTCCTCATTGATAGCTCGATACACCGCGAAGGACGCTGCGTTGACTTGTGCCTCCAATATTCCTTTCGCATCTATGTTTGAAAACAATGTAAACAAAGAGTCCTTTTCCCATGCGGTCAGTGGGGTTTGTAATGAGTCTAATTTGCTCAACGACTCGCCATTCTTTAGCGAAGATATGTTGCTCATTAGGATGTTCAAGAGCATAGACCGAGGCAATTCTGATTCTCGATCTAGAACTTCGATTATTCTATCTACAGTGAGAGAAGGACTGGCACTTGAAAGCTCGTTGAATCTTTGAACAATATTTGCAGAATTTATGGACTCAATTAAATATTGATAGTACTCGGGATTACCGTTATCTCTATAATTTTCTAGAGCTGTCTTTTTTAATTCAAAATCCGCGAGAAGATCATTCACACTCATGCTGAAGTTGGTTGCTCCGCAAACTGGATTTATTCCGATATTGGAGTACTCTACTCCTATTGACGCAGAACCTCCAATTCCACCGACGCGAGTTGTAATACTACTTACCTCATCCAATCTCCCTCGATATAGATGAAAAGGCATCACATTGTCCCAAATGTTGCGACCACTTGGAAGTGAGGTAATAGGACTTTGAAAGGCATCGAACTCGTTGGAGTAACTCCGGTTTAGGGTGGCACTCCAAATATCTTGGTTGATACCAGCGTTCGTTGCATTCACATTATGGGCATTGATTTCGACATGTAAGTCATTACTTGCAAATTCGTTGCATTGAAAAATTGTACCATTAATAGCTGGTGATCCGCTATCGCGATTGCTGTTAAAAAATCGAATTCCAAATGAATTGCCTCTGAATTCGTTACCATTAATATCAACGTTATTTGCAGCCCCCACATTAAGATAAAGACCCACGCGCTGATTTGAGATGATTCCGATGATATTAAATGTGTTGTCTCGAACTATGGTCGATCCAGGGGAATTTAAATAAATTCCATAGGCAGGGCCACTGGCCCATAATGTTGGATTGCCATTATTGCCAGAGGCGTTATTCACCCATGGAGTTGTTGAAGGGTTATTAATGAATACGTCTGGAACGGCAATTGAAACGGGAGAAGGAGAGGTATTCAAGGCTCCAAAGTTGCACTTGTTGAATGAGCTACCAGATGCCGAACTTCCAGATCTTACACTTCGGTAGCATCTGAAAATGGCATTGTTCACAATCAAAGGATGTGAGAGATAGGTACCGTCTGCTCTAACTCCGTAAATGAATCCTAAGAACCGACATGGAATCGCAGTTGAGCCAGAGACGAACTGGTTTATTAAACAATTACCGGTCATCAAGCGCAATGCTGCTTGGTGTTGCACCGAGTTTGAGCTAGAAGGATTCGCAATTGCCATGCTCGAATTGATCCAAGTACACCCTTCGAAGAGTACCTTCGCCGTTTGACGAATGAGTACCCTTTCGCGCAATATATCGCCAGAGGTAAAGTGATTGGTGTTTACTTCAAAAGTACACCTTCTAAAAGAAGATAGATTTTGATATGAAGCCGCACCATAGGTAGAGAATGCTACGTCCCTCCTGTTATTGCGAAAAGTTGATTCTTCTGCTCTTATAAACCCTCCAGAATTAGAAGTCACAGAGTTCGCTGGATTTACAGGATCTATAGTCCCTTGATATAGTTTAACAGCAATATCTGCATATTCAATTCGAGCGTTTTTATCGATCCAAATTCCTCCTTGGTTTAACAAGCCATCGTTATTTATGGAAGGATTGTTTAAATTATTACTCAAAGAAATATCATTTTGAGAATAGTTCGTATTTCCACGGACCTCTACACCTCTCCAATACGTGTTGGGGCAATTCGCTGTTAATACCGCCTGTTGAACATATGCCCGCCCTCCAGCTTGAATAACAATTCGCCCACTAGGACCAAATCTTACCGTTGCTTGAGAAATAATTAGCCTTGCTCCATCGGTAATTGTGATTGTACCATTCACAGTAATGACCGTAGTGGTGCCGCTAATAGTCAGCAGTGCATTGTTACTCACGTTGATATTATCGTACTCGTTACTTGTGCCCCATGTCTGCGAAGTATTTACATTAATTGTTTGAAGAGGCTGCGATACTATTGTAACCTGTATGGGCGTGGCAGCGCATAAATTTGGGCCTACTACTGTAGCACTGTATGTCCCGGCGCAGACTCCGGAGGGATTGAAGCCTAAAAGTCCGCCTGACCAAGAAATGGTGCTATTAGGGACACTACTAACCACTGATATTGTCCCATTGCAGCTTGTAGCACAAAAATCATAATCCACAGTAGCACTAACAATTGGTGGCGAATTGGCAATAACATTAAATGTTTGGGTATATGGGCAAACCCCGTTGATTAAAGCTGTAATTGTGTACGTACCTGCACACAAGTTTGTGAGTGACAGCGAGTTCTGATTACCCGCATTTATACTCGGTCCAGTCCATGAATAATTAACCGTGGCAGGAGCGCTCAAAGAGGGATTAAGAATTATAGAACCACTACAACTTTGGCCACAAGTAGGATTTACTATTGTGTTATTAAATTGGATAGTAGGATGAACAGTGACCTGATCTGTGGCGGTAAGAACACATCCAATGGCATCTGTTACGCTATAGTTCAAGGTATAAGTACCGGGAACAACAAGAGAAGAATTGAATGTAAAATTTGGTGTTGTTACGCCAGGACCTGTTACAACACCGCCGGCAGGCGCTCCGAGGTTTTGCAAACTTCCAATTGTTCCATTGCAGATAAATTCCCCAGGGATATTGAATGTAGCATTTTGAATGGGCCTCACTTGAACATCGTCAATAAAGAGCTTACCGAGCATATTCTCAGGATCATCCATGTTAAGAAACGTGGATTCATTGGCAATAACTATATGATCTAAATTCGGTTGATTAGCTGGCACAACAAATGTTGCCGTCAATGTTTGCCAGTCATTTGGATTAATTGGTAGTGTCATCCAGTCCGGGTCGGCAATAAGCCCCATGTTTGCTTCATCAATAATTTGGCTGATGTCTGTGTTGGATTCTCCATCGCGGAAGTAAATTCGCAAATGTGGATTGCCACCATCTCTCCTAAAATATCTTAGACTGATTTCGTAAGATTGTCCTGGTATAAGCGAATTTGCCAAAAGACCTTGTATAGCTTCTTCAAATGGTGGGGTGCCCCCATTCCATTGGACCTGGTAAATTCTTGAATATAAAACAAGAGCATTATCATTTTCTGTGCTGGGGTCTGAGGGCACCGTTCCGCCTGTATCCCAAGGAGCACCTCCGTCCTGATAGTCAAAGCGTTGGTCTCCACAGTTCTCGGAATGTATATCGGGATTTCCACTAAAAGTACTCCAGCAGTCAATGAATACCCAGGGCCAACCTGCTACAGGTTGAGCTAGCTCATCAATAACCCCGCACTGTTGGGTCCCGTCTAAGTTTTCAAACCCACCATTGCTTACCAAATTACAAATTCCTCCTTCACAGACTTCTCCTCCTCGCAATTGCAAAAGTGCATAGGCACTTAACTTCTCACCTTGATTATTCGTTAAAATGAAACGTAGAATGTTGCGCCCTTTTTGGTAATTCGACACTTCTATAGAATCACCATTTAAACTAAAAACAGAGGAGCCTCCTAAATGATCAATTAGTTCTATTGAGGCGATGGAAGGGTCACTTTATACAACTACATTGAGGGAGATTTTTTGTGTAGAATTTGCTTCAATGATCCCTGAAAATGCTTGGTTTGGCATTGGAGAAGTATATCTGATAAACCTACCAGTTCCTGCTACCTGTGAGCAAAAATCGTTGTGATTGGCGGCACTCCCAAAACAACCATTGAAAGAATACCCCAAAGTTTGTAGCACGGCTATGTCGGTAGAAGATAGTTTTCTCCTCACCGTACCACCCATCCAACTTCTGTTTAGTACTGCCGAATCGGTGGAGCACACTTCATTCAAATAGTTTAATTCGAGACCTTGCTTATAGCAATGTGAAAACGCTACGCTCTTCGTAGCATCCATAAAAAAGGGACTTTGCGAACATGTATAAAGTGTTGCGCAATTACCAGATGGTGTTGGCAAATTGGATAACCACGTACTAAGTCCTAATGGTAAAAATTTTTTTTGTGTGTTATTAAAAGCGATCAACGATTGATTCTGATATTGGAGTTGAGTATCCCATCTTGAGAATTGAAATAAATTGGTTGAAATACTTTGACCCGTCTGATTTATTAAACTATTCACCCCTAAACCAACAAGCAACTCCCTCAAAGCAACCGAATACAAATCTATTTGATCGGCTCCGATGGTAGAATTATGAAGGTGAGTATTAATGTCATAATTACCCAGATTGCAATAGAAATCCAAATGCGAGAATTGAACTTCATTCGCCTCCAACTGCAATTTGGTATTGAAATCCCCCAGTGTGTGATATGGGTTGTCAAAGGATTGAAGGTATTGAGCAACTATACAATCACTTGCTTCACTAATGTTCGAGGTAAACCTTGGAATTATGTAATAAGAACTTGCCAAAAGAGGATAGTCTTGTCCATAGGTAATGCTTTGAGGCATGGGTAAAAATCGCACAATAATTTTTTCTTCGCTCATCGGGCCGGACCAAATTGCATTTGCTACCTGAAAAAGTTCTTCAATGACAGCCCTTCTATTGATATGTATTGGATTTGATGGTGCTTCAAACCCCGAATTAGGATAAAAATGAATTTCGAAGATACCTTCATTTAAGATAAAACGCGACGAGGAAGTTGTGGGGTCGAGCCTAAGATCACTCCACGATAGATCTTGCCCAAATCGGTCAGTCACTTTATCAAAAATACCAAAAGAAGAAAAAGTAGGAATCGAGTCTGCTTGCGCTTGAACTTGTTTGAAATGTAGCAGCAAGAAACCCATTAAAAAAAAGAAATAAATTTTAGAAGAATTCCTCTTAGCTACTAAAACTTGTTGATTAAGGTTGAGTACGGTCGAGTTTTCATGAGATTAATTTTTTAGTTCAGAATAGACCAAATATAATTAATTTTTTCTCAAAAAACCATTCCTCAAAAATTTAACATTTGGACATCAAGCGGGGTTTTAATTATAGTGATTCCTCAAAGAGTTTTTAAATCATAAGCTTCTCCGCTCTTAATAGCATAAGACAAAACTATATCATTTTGTGTCTGACGTCCACAATTTGTAAGCCTCTTTAAGCAACTTCGTTTCGTTGGGCAGTTGGGTTAAATACACTACATATTGAAAGCGATAGGGTGACTTAGCATTGGGAGATTTATTCAGGGCTCCTTTAGCGGCCGCGATTGCTTCATTGGGCTTCATCATTGCCCTCAGTAAATTGGCTTTCACCATCCACCACAAGAATACCTCCTCTCCACGATCTACTTTCGACAAGGCGTCTTGCGCTCTTTGAATATGATCCAAATAGATTGGAGATTGAATGACTTGTTCGGTTGCCGATTTAGAATAAAGCAGTGCCGCTGTCAAATGAATGATTGCATGATCAGGATATAGGGTTTGTAAGCTATCTATAGATTTGATATAGCTAGGCAGTTGGGTATTATTGATAAAATAAACGGATGCCTTTAAAAGATTCTGCGGGCCTTCTTGAAAATTATTCCACTTAAGCTGAGCGATTCCTTTGACCCAAAAAGCGCGATTAAATTCGCAGTATTCAAAGATATCGGCTTCGTTTAAGTTAACCTCCTTGCATTGTTGAATTGCATGATTAAAGTCCAGTATAGCACCTTTAGGATCTTTCAATTCCTCTAGCTTGTACATCCCTCTGTTATACCAGTACCAAGCATAATCTGATTGACTACAGATATCATCATAGACTTCCAAAATTTCTTGCTTGAGGTTAATTTTTCTCAAAAGATCAATCAATGCGTAGCCATATATGGCCTTTTTGAGACTTTGTTTGTTTGCTAAGTACATCTCTCGCGCATCGGAGTGGCGTTGAAGAGCACAAAAACAAAAGAAAATATTGCTCAAGGCCATTTGCGAGCGCATTTCATCTTTGGAATCTTCTATCACTTCGAGGCTATAGAGAATTGACTTTTCAAATCGCTGCAATACTTGGCTGTACAGCACCGCTTGATTCCAAACGGACTCCGCATCTAGTTCTTTTAGTTTTTTCTTGTCCCTTTCCGTGAATGGCTCGCGCTTTACTAAGCCATGTTGTTCTAACATTCTCAAGTTTTTAATACCATATTCCGACAACCATGTTTCATCGTCATCCCATTTCCACGGATAATTCCCTTTTATAAAGCCCCTTGAAAGAGTGTATGCGAAACCCGGAATAAACTCCATCTTCTGGATATAATCATTTCGTCCGCTAGCATTCTCCCCGAGCATATCAATAAATTCAAGGAACATCATTTCTTCTCCACGACAAATAAGCAGACGCGAGTACGCTTTATTTAAGGTTAATTTGACAGGTTCGTTGGCAGAACCGTTAAGGTAATAGGATAAATAATATGGAAATTTACCATCTTCCCTTTCGGAAGCTGACTCTGAAGGCAAAATAAAGAAATCGAAGGTCGAATCACTCCTATAAATGGGATTGCCATATTCATCTGTAAATCCCTCTATCACCAAATCACCACCTCCTCCGGGTTGAGCGTGAGAGACCGCACTACAGAATAAGAATAATGAAAACAGAATTTCCTTTCTCATGTCCATGCCTTACAGATGATGTCTTTAAAGGTTCAATTTCAATGACTAATTTGTCAGGAAGTCCTTTTCTATCAACAAATTAAACCACTTACGTTTCAAATTCACCACGAATTAAAGGGTTTTTCATCCCCGTTTTACGTGACAAATAAAATCCCCTAAAACAGGGATTTCATAAACATTTGATCTCGAATACATTTGATACACTATAAACCTTACCTATGATTAAAACACTACTACTTACCACCACGATGTTGGCGAGTACGTTGTTGTCCGCCCAAGCAGGTTTCTCTGCGGCCGGAGGCGATGTATCAGGTCCCATCGGATCGATGAGTTACTCTATTGGACAAATCGATTTCAATTATTACTCTAGCAGCGAATTCTCGATCAATGAGGGCGTCCAACAACCCTTTGAGTGGTTTGCTGTGATCTCAGTAAATGAGTTCTCTACTGAAAGTGCAATAAGCCTTTATCCCAATCCAACCAAAGGAGAGCTCTTGGTGAGTATTAAAAACACCCCTGGCCCTGTGCTGGTGAAAGTCTATGACTCATTGGGAAAATTGATAATTTCAAACACATTGACCAGCATTCAAAACAGAATGGACTTGAGCGCACTTTCAAATGGCTCCTATTACGCTCACTTTATTGGTGCTGAAGGAAAAACAAATGAAATTTTCAAGGTTGTAAAAACCAATTAAACACTACATCATGAAAACAACAAAATTCTTACTAGTATTTTTATTTGCTTTGATAGGCACTATGGCCCATACTCAAGGACCTGCCAAGTTCTCTTATCAAGCAGTAGTGCGCAATGCCGATGGTACCTTATTATCCAATGCACCAGTGAGCATGGAAGTAGAAATCTTACAAGGAAGTCCAACAGGTGTGGTGTTCTATTCAGAAGATCATTCACTGATCACCAACGACAACGGTTTGGTAACCGCTGAAATTGGTGGTGGAGAAGTAAACAACGGTAATATGGAATCCATTGATTGGTCGACAGGTCTATACTACCTTCATATATCTACTGACTTAGACAATAATGGCTCATTTGATATAGAAGCAACGCAGCAAATGCTGAGTGTTCCTTTCGCCATGTATGCAATGAACGGCGGTGTTGAAGGACCGGTGGGACCAGCAGGGCCAACAGGACTTACAGGAGCTACTGGACCGGCGGGACCGGCAGGACCAACAGGACTTACAGGAGCTACTGGACCGGCGGGACCTACAGGGCTTACAGGTGCCACTGGGCCAGCAGGACCAACAGGACTTACAGGAGCTACTGGACCGGCGGGGCCAGCAGGACCAACAGGACTTACAGGAGCTACTG
>JAIXWX010000006.1 GCA_027491075.1 Flavobacteriales bacterium | reverse complement strand
GTTGCTGAGTGTTGCTGAGTGTTGCTGAGTGTTGCTGAGTGTTGCTGAGTGTTGCTGAGTGTTGCTGAGTGTTGCTGAGTGTTGCTGAGTGTTGTCATAGCTTTTGATTTTAGTTGGTCTAAGTTAAAATGTTTTTCTTAGAAAGAGAAAGAATTTTAAGGATTTAACATTTGAACTTCTAAGAAATTGATTTGAAATTTTAGACTTTCAATACCTTTTTTCTCCTTCGCCGGCGCCAGCGAGCGTCCTCTCTCGCCTTCGGCGAGCTCCTCCGAGCGAAGCGACATGCTCCACGAACGAAGTGAGTGTCCTCCACGAGCGTTAGCGAGTGTACTCCGCGAATGCAGTGAGTGTCCTCTCTCCCCGTTAGCAAAAAAAAAGGCCACCAAACGGTAGCCTTTATTATTTATTCAGATTGGAAATTACATCATTCCACCCATTCCACCACCTGGCATTGCCGGCATGGCTGGGGCGTCTTCTTTGATGTCTGAAATCACACACTCGGTAGTGAGTAACATACCAGCAATGGATGCTGCATTTTCCAAGGCAACACGCGTTACTTTAGTGGGGTCAATTACTCCTGCACCATAAAGATTCTCATATTTTTCTGTGCGGGCATTATAACCGAAATCATCTTTTCCTTCACGTACTTTCTGCACGATTACTGCACCTTCACCGCCTGCATTGGCAACGATCTGACGCAATGGCTCTTCGATTGCACGGCGCACAATTTGTACTCCGGTGTTTTCGTCTTCATTGGCTCCTTTCACATGATCAAGTGCTGCAGCAGCACGGATGTATGCAACTCCACCGCCAGGAACGATTCCTTCTTCCACTGCTGCGCGAGTAGCGTGCAAGGCATCGTCTACACGGTCCTTCTTCTCCTTCATTTCTACTTCAGTGGCAGCACCTACATACAACACTGCAACTCCTCCAGCGAGCTTGGCAAGACGCTCTTGCAATTTCTCACGATCATAATCGCTGGTAGTTTTTTCAATCTGTGATTTGATTTCCGCTACACGACCTTGAATCGTTTCTTTTTTACCAGCACCGTTGACAATGGTTGTATTGTCCTTGTCGACGGTGATTTTCTCAGCACGACCAAGATCTTCTAGTGTCGCGTTCTCCAGCTTGAATCCTGTTTCTTCGCTGATAACATTTCCACCTGTAAGGATTGCAATGTCTTGAAGCATTGCTTTTCTGCGATCACCAAAACCAGGTGCCTTAACGGCTGCTACTTTCAGCGCACCGCGAATCTTATTTACAACAAGGGCAGCGAGTGCCTCACCGTCTACATCTTCAGCTATGATCAAAAGCGGACGACCTGATTGTGCCGTTTTTTCCAACACAGGAAGGAGCTCTTTCATGTTGCTTATTTTCTTGTCATAAATCAAGATGTAAGCATTTTCTAATTCTGCTTCTTGGTTTTCTGCGTTGGTCATGAAATAAGGGCTGAGGTAACCTCTGTCAAACTGCATACCTTCAACCGTTTTTACTTCGGTTTCAGTGCCTTTCGCTTCTTCAACGGTGATGACACCTTCAGTGCCTACTTTTTTCATGGCATCGGCAATCAATGTTCCGATGGCCTCGTCATTATTTGCAGAAATAGAAGCTACTTGTTTGATCTTATCTGTATCGCTTCCTACTGTTTTAGAGAACTTCGCTAATTCAGCTACTACTGCTGCAACTGCTTTATCGATTCCTCTTTTGAGATCCATCGGATTTGCTCCGCTGGCTACGTTTTTTAACCCAGCACCCACGATGGCTTGTGCTAAAACAGTGGCAGTGGTTGTTCCATCACCAGCTAGATCTGCTGTCTTGGAAGCAACTTCCTTCACCATTTGAGCGCCCATGTTTTCAATGGCGTCTTGAAGTTCAATTTCTTTTGCTACAGTAACACCGTCTTTCGTGATGTGGGGTGCACCGAATTTTTTGTCTATAACCACGTTGCGTCCCTTTGGACCAAGTGTCACTTTCACCGCATTTGCCAATGCATCTACTCCCGCCTTTAGTTTCTCGCGAGCAGTAGTATCGAAGGTTATTTCTTTTGCCATAAATTATAGATTATTTAATTTTTAACAGGATATCAGCTTCACGCATTACGAGGTAATCTTTACCATCGAGAGTTATTTCTTGCCCAGCATATTTACCGTACAAAACAATATCACCCGCTTTAATGACAGGTGATTTACCCTCTTCATCTTTCTCACTAACGGATACGACTGTGCCTTTCATAGGCTTTTCTTTAGCGTTATCAGGGATATACAACCCTGATTCTGTTTTTTCTTCAGACGGAAATGGTAAAACAACCACCCTATTTTTAGTACCTGCTATTGGTACATAATTGAAATTTGATTCCATGATTTAATTTTTGATTGGACATCCGCGGTTGTCACGAAGTGTGCCAATGCCCTGTTCGCATCTTTTTCTGCAAAAAATGTCAGTATGCACAAAAAAAAATGTCAGTGGTTACGACACACTGACATTTTATATTTTGAATAATTTCTGTCTTACGGATTTTGTTGCTGACCACCTTGCTCTTGAGTCTCTGTAGGAGTTTCTGTTTGTTCAGGTGCAGGGGGAGTGCTGGAAGTAGTGTAGAATGTCGCAGAAAAAAGACACAACACAAATAATGCAATGGCCAAGTACCAAGTTGCTTTTTCCAATGCCTTGTTGGTGTTTTGAACGCCTCCACCAATTTGTGTAGAGCCTTGAAAACCTACAGCCAATCCACCGCCCTTTGGGTTTTGAATCAATACGAGTGCTCCCAAGAGTAAGGCAATTATTACGATCAATACGATTACAAACGTGTCCATTTCTTTTACTTTTTATTCTGGTTTAGAATTTTTAATTGGGCTGCAAAGTAAATGCTTTTTTCTGGATAGAGCGCAATAAGTTGCTTATAAACCTTTCGGGCTTTATCCAATTTGCCTTGTTTTACAAATAATTTGGCCATGGTCTCGGTGGCAAAAGTGAAGTCTTCTTCTAGGCTTTCTTTGCCAAGATTGCCGTTCTGAGGGTAATCCGACGCTCTGCCAGGGGTGATTTTTGGCTGGAGTTTTATAAACTGATCTATCAGATTCTGTTGCTCTATCACTTTCGGATTAAATACCGGTCGACCCTCTTCCTCTTCCTCTTCCTGTTCCCGTTCCCCTTCCCCGACTTCAAGTTCAATGGAGCTATCCACCGCTTCGGCCAGAATAAAGGTCTCCAAAATTCCCAAGTCAGTTTGAGTGCGGGCTATTTCCTTGGGCTCATTGTCTAAATCGGTCTGCTTTTCAATAGCATCTTCCGCTGGACTTTCGATTGCTTCGGAAGGCGTACTAGTGGGTTGATGAATCTCAAGCCGCTGTCTTTTAGCCTTCCATACCATCCACTCGGCATAGGTCTTTGGCTCTTCCTCTGGAACGTCTTCAAGTTCTGCCGCAAGAGAAATTACTTCTGGCTCTTTCTCTGTAATGGTTACAACATTCTGTGCCTCTACTGAATCTATTTCTACAAAGTCTTGTGTAACGATTGACTCGGCTGCAGGAGCTAAATCTTCTGTAATTGAAAGGTGCTCTTCAATGCTTTCCTGAATCGGTTCAACAAGAAGACTTTCTTGATCTACTGGTTCAATATGAACATCTGATTGCGAAGTGGTTTTTTCTATCACCTGCTCGGTAAATGAGGTATTCATTTTTTCAAATAATACCTTGCGATCAGAGGTGTAGAGTGCCGCATCGTGCAATTGATCTGCAAAACGATAGTCGTTGTTTTCCCGGTAAGCTTTGGCCAAAAGCACTTGGGCAATAGAAAAATAAGGAAAACTGGTTCGTATTTCTTCCAACTGCGAAACCGTCAAGTGCTGGCTCACATGTGTGCCCCCGATGGCTTTATATAGAAGTGACTTATCCATGATTACCAATTGCCGACGCTGGCGTTATAGATTTCTTGTAGCAATTGATCATTGATGGTGATCCATAGGCCTTCTTCTACAGATAACAAATCCGAGGCAGCGTCGAAGTCTGCAAATTTCGAGAAAGTTCTGTCAAAACTCAAACTTGGTTCGAGGGTATTGGTGTACTTTACCTTAATCGTGATGGTGAGCCTGTTTAAGCTCGCCGTCTCATTGCCTTGAATAGCTACCGGTGCTATGCGATAGTCGGTTACAAAGCCTTCGTAGCGGAGGTCTCCATTTCTTTCTGCTAATTTTAGAGGACTCTGTTGCAGGAGGAGATCTTTAAGCGCCTCCGATAATCTTTGAGCATAGATGGGACTTGCCAAAGCGGTTTGAGACTTGAACGTTTCAACGGAAAAAGTACCAGCACCGCTAAACTGCCCTCCCGAAGAAGAGTAGGTGACCTGGCAAGCAGAAATCACAAACATGCTAAAAAGAAATATCCAGGTCCGCATTATTTCGCCAAGTTATATTCTTTGATTTTTCTATATAACGTTCGCTCTGATATACCCAGTTCTTGTGCGGCATATTTGCGCTTGTTCTTATGCTTCTGGAGCGCTTTTTTAATCAAATCCTTTTCACTTTCCGTCAGACTGAGCGTTTCTTCTACCTCTAAATGATCTGTATGCGAATTATTAGTGCTCGATGAAGGCTGGGCAATATGAATAACATTTCCAGAAGAAGGAGTCGAAACAGGAAATCTATCTGGTTGCGAATTCAAATCTGTTTCGTTTTCATGAAACACTCGGTCAAACAAAGCGGCATTTTCTTGATTGGAAATAAAACTACCGCCACTTTGAATCATTCCAAGGACCAATTTCTTCAAGTCGTTTAGGTCACTTTTCATATCAAAAAGGACCTTGTATAATATTTCTCTTTCTGTCAGATCTGACGAAGAATTACCACCACCAATCACCATCGGTTTGCTGTTAAAGCTATCTGGAGGTAAATAACGACGCAGGGCATCCGCACTTATCATACGTTCCTGCTCCAAAACGCTCATTTGCTCAGTGATGTTTTTCAGTTGACGTACATTCCCCGGCCAGTTATAGCTTGAAAGCAACTGCGCAGCTTCATTGGTTACTTGGAGAATAGGCATTCTATATTTTTCAGAAAAGTCAGTACTAAATTTTCTGAAAAGCATGAGCACGTCTTCTCTTCTTTCTCGAAGTGCAGGCATGTGAATAGGTACCTGACTTAGACGATAATACAAATCTTCTCTGAATTTTCCTGCTTGAAGAGCACTGCTAAAATCTACATTCGTAGCTGCCACAACTCTCACATTGGTCTTTATTACCTTGCTGGATCCCACGCGTATAAACTCTCCCGTTTCAAGAACGCGCAAAAGTCTCACCTGCGTTCCCAGCGGTAATTCGGCTACTTCGTCTAAAAAAATTGTTCCTCCATTGGCTTCCTCAAAATAGCCCTTTCGAGCTTCGTGTGCTCCTGTGAAAGAGCCTTTTTCATGGCCAAATAACTCTGAGTCGATCGTTCCTTCGGGAATCGCACCGCAGTTTACTGCGATATAAGGTCCATGTTTTCGAGAACTAAGCTGATGGATAATTTTTGGAATCACCTCTTTACCAACCCCGCTTTCTCCATTGATAAGCACCGATATATTGGTAGGTGCTACCTGAATCGCAACATCTAAGGCGCGATTAAGCAAAGGAGAATTCCCAATGATTTCAAATCGCTGTTTAACTGATTGAATGTCCATAGTGATTAGGCAACGAATATACTGACGTCTTGTCAGTTTTTCATTGTTTAAAAACCAAAGTATGCGGAATTAGTTCTCAGTGGAAACAATTCGGGGATAAACTGCCACTAACTCGCCAAGCAATGTCACAGCAGTACAGCTATTTACCAGTACATCCACATAGTCTCCAGGCTTCGCATCTCCTTTGGGGAAAATGGCTACCACGTTTTGGGTAGTTCTCCCTTGATAATGTTGGTCAGACTTTTTAGAAGTGCCTTCCACTAATACGCGATGGACTTGTCCAACATAGGTTTTGGTTCGTTTCGCGCTGCATTCCATTTGAACATCAATCACCTCTTTGAGGCGTCGTCCCTTTACTTCTTCGGGAATATCGTCTTCATATTTTCTCTCAGCAAGTGTTTTGGGTCGCTCACTGTATTTGAACATGTATGCAAGATCATATTCTACCTCTTTCATTAACGAAAGCGTTTCGAGGTGTTGCTCTTCCGTTTCGCCACAGAACCCCGTAATGATATCCGTGCTGATCGCAGCATCAGGCATAATCCGCTTGATTGCTTCAATTCTTTGCAAATACCATTCTCTAGAATATCCGCGATTCATGCGCTTTAACACTTCTGAACTACCGCTTTGAACGGGTAGGTGAATGTATTTGCAGATATTATCATAAGCAGCCATAACATGCAAAACGTCGTCTGTCATGTCTTTTGGATGACTTGTAGAAAAACGAATCCTTAAGTCGGGGTGGATCTTGGCGACCATTTCCATCAACTGTGCGAAGTTGGTGGTGGGTTTCGAAGGATCAAGAATCTCACCTTTATTAGTGATATTCCACTTGTAGCTGTCAACATTTTGACCAAGTAAGGTTACTTCTCGGTAACCCTGATCAAATAATGATTTTGCCTCCTGAACAATGGTCTGCGGATCACGACTTCGCTCTCGGCCACGGGTAAACGGTACTACACAAAAAGAACACATGTTGTCACAGCCTCTCATGATAGAAATGAAAGCCGTAATTCCATTGCTATTGAGACGTACAGGAGTAATTTCCGCGTAAGTTTCTTCTCTGCTAAGGAGTACGTTCACTGCTTTTTGACCCGTATCCACTTGATCAATGAGATTGGGTAAATCTCGGTATGCATCGGGACCCACTACTAGATCGACCAACTTTTCTTCTTCCAATAATTTCTCACGAAGTCTTTCCGCCATGCAACCCAACACCCCAACAACCATTTCAGGTTTTCTTTTCTTGATTGAACGAAAATAGTCAAGTCGACCTCTTACTCGTTGTTCGGCATTGTCGCGTATGGCGCATGTATTTAGCAGAATCAAGTCTGCTTCTTCTGGATCTCTTGTTGTGCTAAAACCAGCCTCTGAAAGAATGGAAGCTACAATCTCGCTGTCAGAAAAATTCATCTGACATCCGTAGCTTTCAAGAAGCAGTTTACGTCCTTTGAGGTTGGACTCACCATCAATCATCAAGAACTCCCCCTGACGATTTTCATCTATAATTTTTTCTTCCACAGTGTTTGGCTGTATTGAAAATAGGGATGCAAAGATAACATAGAATAGAATATGGGAGATTAACTAAAAAGTTGTTTGCATAGAAATCCGTCTATTTTTGCCCCCATTAGTTTGTAATTTTCTGTCTCAAGGCAGAACCATATTTTGTAAATAGAATGTCGAAAAACCTGGTTATAGTAGAGTCTCCGGCAAAAGCCAAGACCATAGAGGGCTACCTTGGAAAAGATTTCACGGTGAAATCCAGTTATGGTCACGTAAGAGATCTTCCCAAAAACGACCTTGCCATCAATATTGAGAAAGGCTTTGTACCCGTGTATGAGATTACCTCTGACAAACAGGATGTAGTGAGGGAGTTGAAAAAGTTAGCGCAGAAAGCCGAAGTGGTTTGGTTAGCAACGGATGAGGACCGCGAAGGAGAAGCCATTTCTTGGCATCTATTGGAAGCATTGGAAATACCGCTCCAAAAAACAAAACGAATCGTTTTTTCTGAAATTACCAAGTCCGCAATTCTCAAGGCCATAGATAATCCTAGAACGCTGGATATCGATCTTGTCAATGCGCAGCAAGCCAGAAGGGTATTAGATAGATTAGTTGGTTTTGAACTTTCTCCAGTATTGTGGAAGAAAGTTAGGCCGTCGCTCAGTGCAGGCCGTGTTCAAAGTGTTGCTGTAAGAATCATTGTCGAAAGAGAACGCGATATTCAGGGCTTTAAGGCAACAAGTTTCTATAATATAAGAGCTGGGTTTGATCTTGGAACTGCCACACTGAAGGCAGATCTTTCTAAAAAAGTGAATGATGGATATGGTGCGAGAGAGTTTTTGGAAAATTGTAAAGGCGCGAATTTTTCGATAAGTGCCATCGAAACGAAACCCTCAAAGAGAACTCCTGCAGCTCCATTTACTACCTCAACGCTACAACAAGAGGCAGGAAGAAAACTGGGCTTCAGCGTGAGTCGAACCATGGTTGTGGCGCAACGCCTTTATGAGAGTGGGAAGATTACTTACATGCGAACCGATAGCGTCAACCTTTCGGATTTTGCTATGGAGGCTTGTAAGAAAGAAATAGGTAACTCTTTTGGGGACAAATATTCAAAGCCACGTCAGTTTACCAATAAAAGTAAGGGAGCACAGGAGGCACACGAAGCCATTCGTCCTACTGACATGAGTGCTCATGAAATTGATGGTGAACGGGATGAGATGAGATTATACGAACTCATTTGGAAGAGAACAATCGCTTCACAAATGGCAGATGCTGAGTTGGAGAAAACGACAGCGACCATCGCAATTAGTACAATGTCCGATGTTCTTCAAGCAAAAGGAGAGGTTATCAAGTTTGATGGATTCCTTAAGGTCTACATCGAATCAACCGATGATGAAGAAAACGAAGAAGGCAACAGCGGAATGCTTCCGCCTTTGAATGTGGGTCAAAATCTATCTTTGATGGATATGATAGCCACACAGCGTTTTACGCAGAAGCCGCCGCGATATTCGGAAGCTTCCTTAGTAAAGAGACTGGAGGAGCTAGGCATTGGAAGACCATCTACCTATGCGCCTACAATTAGTACAATTCAGAATAGGGAGTATGTTGAGAAGAAAGACAAAGAAGGCGTACCCAGAGCTTTTGAATTATTGATTCTGAAGAACAATGAAATCAAAGTCGAAGAAAAAGCAGAAAATACGGGAGCTGAAAAAGCCAAGCTATTTCCTACGGACATTGGGACGGTAGTCAATGATTTTCTGGTTGATCAGTTTCCGAATATTCTCGACTACGGCTTTACCGCGAAAGTGGAAAGTGAATTTGACGATATCGCCGAAGGAAAACTTCAGTGGCAAGAGATGATGAAACGGTTCTACAAACCATTTCATGAGAATGTTGTAGTAACCATTGAGTCGGCGCAAAGAGCTACTGGAGAAAGAGAATTAGGAACAGATCCGGTTACAGGAAAAACGGTGATCGCTCGTATCGGGAGATTCGGCCCAATGATTCAGATCGGAGCGAGTGATGATCCCGATAAGAAGTTCGCTTCTTTAAGAGCAGAACAAAGCATTGGCAATATCACACTAGAGGAAGCCCTTAAATTGTTTGAACTTCCGCGTAAACTGGGAGAATGGGATGGAGAGCAAATCGTAGTGAGTGTGGGTAGATTCGGGCCGTATGCCAAGCACGGAAGTACCTTCGCTTCTCTCAAGGTAAAAGAAGGAGACGATCCCTATACCATCGAGTTTGATCGAGCCAAACAACTCATCGAAGAGAAGAGAGCAGGAGTCATCGCAAACATGCTATTGAGTTTTCCTGAAAGACCAGAGGTACAGGTATTAAATGGCCGCTTTGGTCCATATATAAAGTCAGGTCGTGACAATTATAAAATCCCAAAAGGCAAGGATCCAAAATCATTGACCTTGGAAGAGATTGATACCATTATTGCTGAGGCGCCAGCCAAGCCATCGAGAGGAGGAAGAGGTTCCAAGAAGGACGCACAAAAGGAAAAAGCCCCAGTAAAAAAGGCAGCTTCGAAAAAGAGTCCTGCGAAGAAAGCTCCAGCGAAAAAGGCAGCTAAAAAGTCTCCAAAGAAATAATGTCAAAAGCGATGTGTTCAAACATCGCTTTTTTTTTCTCATGGAACTCCTAACGTGAATCTATTTTCGTGGCATACTTTAACCTGCCATGATGGATATTTCCGTTTTTTTCAAACCTTTTGACGACTCGTCTATACTAAAACAAGAAGGTGAAACCGCATTGCTTTTCAATCATATCGCTCTTTTCAGCGGGGATTTGGAGGAACTAGAAGGAAAGAAGATTGCTCTCTTTGGAGTAATGGAGGAAAGAAATGGCCTAGAGAATAAAGGTGCCGCGAAAGGACCTGATCAGATACGCAAGTGGTTGTATGGCCTGACATCATTCGACAAAAATCCAGGCATCATAGACTTAGGAAATATTGAGGCTGGGAATGAAATAGACGATACTTATTTTGCAGTCAATCAAACCTGTCAGGTACTCTTAAAGAAGGGAATTATTCCAGTGATCATAGGTGGTACACAAGATCTGACCTATGCAAATTACTTGGCATATGAGCACATGGAACAGACGGTAAATCTAGTAACCATTGATCCTCGCTTGGATTTCGGGCAGTCACCTGAAGATCTCTCCAACAAGGGATATTTGAACAAGATTGTGCTCCACCGACCAAACTTCTTATTTAATTATAGCAACATTGGTAATCAGCGTTATCTAACCGACCCACAGCTATTGGAGTTAATGAACAAGATGTATTTCGATACATTTCGTTTGGGGGAAATGCAATCACAGCACATTCTTCGCAATGAGCCGATCATTCGTAATGCGGATATTTTGAGTTTCGATATATCGTCCATTCGAATGAGTGAAGCTCCCGGTTGTGCATATGCTGGCCCCAATGGTTTTTTTGGACATGAGGCTGCTCAGTTATGTTGGTATGCAGGCATGAGTGATAAGCTCACATCCTTTGGAGTATATGAGTTCAATCCAACTTTGGATAGAGATGGCCAAACAGCGCATTTGGTCGCTCAGATGATATGGTGCTTCATCGACGGTGTTTCTTCAAGAAAAACGGATTACCCTATCGGAGATCACAGCGAATACATGCGATACATCGTTACTCTGGCAGATGATTCTCATGAGCTTGTTTTTTACAAGAGTAACAAAAGCGATCGATGGTGGATGGACGTTCCATATCCAGCTGGTCAAGAAAACAAATACGAGCGACATCATCTAGTTCCCTGCACTTACGAAGAATATCAACAAGCAACCAACGATGAAATGCCAGATCGTTGGTGGAAGACTTATCAAAAACTTGTTTAGCGTAAATTTTTGAATCACAGTAGTTTAACCTATTTAGGGTTCAACAATAAAGTTATTAACCACAAAAAAAAGCACTATTTTCATAGGGTTAAACATGAAATTTTTTTTGTTCTGTTGAAAAAGTTACTACTTTAGCGACTTTCGAAAACGTACCTACATACCAATTAGAAAGCGTAACCCATTGAAACCGAGTATGAAGAAGAGTTTACTTATCGCTATTGTATCTTTGTTCTCCTTGCCGTTGTTTGCTCAACAAGATCCGCAAATGACGTTTTGGATGTTCGACAAGCAAAGTTTTAATCCCGGTGCAGTGGGAATGGACGATTGCCATTGTGGTTCCTTGTTTTATAGAAACCAGTGGACTGGTTTTGAAAGAGCACCAAAGACGATGATGTTTAACTATAGTGGACTCTTTAATGTCACTGATAAGTTTCAAGCGGGTGCTGGATTAACTTTCTTCAACGATCGTCTTGGTCAAGAAACCAACAATGTTTTCCGTTTGCACTTCGCTCCTAAGTTTGATTTGAGCGGACATACGTTGAGCCTTGGGTTGAGCTTGGGATTCTTAAATAAGAGTCTCGGAAATGAATGGATCGCTATAGACGATTTCAGACAAGACGATGCTATTCCAGATAGCGAAATAGCTCAGACTTCATTTGACTTGGGTTTTGGTGCGATGATCTCAAAGCCAAACAAGTATTACGTAGGTATCAGTGCAACTCACTTGACTGCGCCTACAATGGATAATTTGAATTTCAAGTCTTCTCCGCATGCGTACATTATGGGAGGTGTGAACTTCCCGCTTGGTTCAGGTCCATTGACTATGAGAACCAATGCATTAATTAAAACAGACCTTGGAGCACCTCCAGCATATGATCTGAATGCCAATGTAATTTATAATGATTTGGTTTTTGGTGGTTTGACGTTCCGTCCTACAGATGCAATCGCTCCAATGGCGGGATTGGAATATAAGTTTGCTCCAAAGAACAGCAATAATGGTAGAACTACTACCAATTCAAATATAAGACTTGGACTTACCTATGATATTACAACTTCTGAGCTCAGAACATATACATCAGGATCTGTGGAGTTTTTTGTGACTTATTGTATGAAAATGGAGACTACTCCAATCCGCATACGTCATAACAACCCACGCTTCCTGTAAAATAAATTGTAACCCTTCAAGTTATACCCACGTAAACAAGAAGAACCTGCCTTTAGAAGTTAAAAGTTTTAGTATGAACCCCACTCAAGTGAAGTTGCGTTACTAAAAAAGGAAATCATGAAAAAATCGTTGTTTTATCTTTTAGTTGTAGTTGCCCTTGCCAGTTGTTACTCGGGTCCCCGAGGAGAGTTGGTGGGAGTTTATCCCCGAGAAGAATGGGTGCAGGTGAACCCATATGGCATGAACTACATTCACTTCGGCTCTTTTACAATGGGTCCAAGCGATCAAGACGTTCCATACGCTTTGAATGCTCGATCCAAGACTATTACGCTGCCGGCATTTTACATTGACCAACATGAGATCTCGAATAACGAGTATCGTCAGTTCGTTTATTACGTGCGTGACTCTCTGATGAGAGACCTGCTCGCTCAAAACGAAATTGAAGGTTTCGCTGTGACCGAAGATCCGAACACTGGTCGCGAATTGGAAGGCCTTATCGACAAGGGCTATCTTCTCAATTGGGAGGATGAAATAGACATGGAAAATGAGGAGGTTTACGAACTTATTTTCAATGAATTCTACCTCCAAGGAGCGGATCGTTTTTACAATAAGACGGAAGTGGATACGCGCAAGTTACTCTACACTTATTGGTGGATAGATTTGAAGAGCGCCGCTAACAAAGCTGGTAAAGACGAGGAATTTGGTGAGGTAAACCAATTGAATCAGCTCCATTCGGTGAGAGGTCATAGTGATCGCTCTCAATTTGTAATTAAAGAAGCGATTCCCGTTTATCCTGACACATTGTGTTGGATTCATGACTTCACTTACGGATTCAATGAGCCCCTTTCAGAAACCTATTTCTGGCACCCTGCTTATGATGACTATCCTGTAGTAGGAGTTTCATGGGGACAAACAATAGCCTTCAATGCATGGAGAACTCAAATTCTCAATGACTACAAAATGAAAGTGGGAGAGACGTTTGTTCAACGTTTCAGATTACCTTCTGAAGCAGAATGGGAATATGCTTCTCGCGGAGGACTAGAGCTTTCTCCATATCCTTGGGGAGGTCCATACATCCGAAACAACCTCGGATGTCCTTTGGCTAACTTTAAGCCAATGAGAGGTGACTACGTTGAAGACAATGGCTGTTACACTGTACCGATTGCATCATATTCACCGAATAATTACGGTTTGTTCAACATGGCTGGAAACGTGTCAGAATGGACCAATACGGCGTATGATGAGTCTGTGTACGAGTTTACACACGATATGTCTCCGGAATACGAGTATCGTGCAAACGTTGAAGATCCCCCCAGCATGAAGCGAAAAGTGATTCGCGGCGGCAGCTGGAAGGACATTGGGTATTTCATACAAACTAGTACCCGTTCTTATGAGTATCAGGATACAGCGAAGTCCTATATTGGATTCCGCAGTGTAATGAGTTACTTAGGACGAGGAAAGAATGTATCTCCTGAAGATTTCAACGAACCTTCTGAATAAGGCCTCAAAATAAACCATTCAATAAACCAACAAGCAAGTAAAGTAAAATGAAACCTGGAAGTAAAGCCTGGAAAAAGTTCATGGCAAAGCTCTATGGAATTGGAGCGGCCGTAGTAATTATCGGTGCGATGTTTAAAATCCAGCACTGGCCTGGAGCATCAGCATTTCTCGTATTGGGTCTGTCTACAGAGGCAGTAATCTTCTTCTTCTCTGCATTCGAACCATTGCACGAAGAACCAGATTGGTCCTTGGTGTATCCAGAATTGGCTATGCCAGATGAGCAAAAGAAATTGGTGAAAGAAGAAAACAAAAACAAGCGCACTGGAATTAGCAGTGGTGGAGCAGGTGGAAGTCTTTCTGCGCAATTAGATAATATGTTGGCAGAGGCGAAGATTGAACCTGAATTGATCGCTAGTCTTGGTGACGGAATGCGCACATTTAGTTCAAATGCTCGACAAATGGCAGATTCTACGGAAGCTGCAGCAGCATCAACTGAATACGCTTCTTCATTGAGAACAGCTTCAGATAAAGTTTCAGTATTGGCTGATACCTATGCTGCGGCCTCTGAAACACTTACGGGTCTTACTTCTCATGCTGACGAAGGAAAAGCCGCAGGCGCTCACTTGCAGAAAATGACAGAGAATCTCTCTGCATTGAATAATATGTATGAACTCCAGTTGACAGAGCTCGAAAAGACACGAGTAATGTTTGGTGATATGTCATCTCTTGTAAAAAATCTTGCGGATTCTGTTGAAGATACTCGTGTTTACAAAGAGAACATCGCTGAGCTTGCTACAAACTTGAAGGCACTTAACACGGTGTACAGCAATATGCTTAACGCAATGGGTACTGCCCGCCAATAATCAATGTTGAACGTGCTAAATAATTAGCCTCTCTAACAAAGATTAACCCTATTAAATAATACAAAAAAGATGGCAGGCGGTAAGGAAACCCCCAGACAGAAGATGATCGGTATGATGTACCTAGTACTCACCGCTCTTCTTGCGATGAACATTTCAAAAGATGTATTGAACGCGTTTATCCAAATCAATAAAGGTTTGGGTAAAACCAATGAAATTCTAGAGCAGAAGTCTCAAGCCACAATTGATGCAATCAACTCTTCTACTGAAGGAGCTAAAGCAGTTCCATTTCAACAGAAGGTAGTAGAATTGGATCAATGGGCGGATGCCATGATGGCCTACATTGAAGAAATGAAGGCGCGTGTAATGGCCTCTTCCATGGAAGGTAACGCAGACGGCGAAGGCTTTGAGAAATTCATGGCCAATGGAAAAGCAATTTACCCGGATTATAAGGACGCAGACAGTTCTTTGGTGGTAACTACTCCTGACGAGAATCAGAATAACACTTCTCTTCTAGTAGGATCTGAACCACAATCTCCAAAGGATGGTGCTTTTTCAGCTAAAGAATTAAGAATGAAATTGGAAGAATACCGTGATAAACTCGCAGGTATCGTAGTGAACAAAGGTGATTCTTTGGGAACTTGGACCTTGCCAGAGGACGTGAAAGCTTCCATCATTAACACGTTTACTTTCAATCCTGGTCGCGACGCGGACAACAATCCAGAACCCTGGGAAACCAATAACTTCTATCACATGCCTCTTGTGGCGGTGTTAGCGAATTTGGCGAAAATTCAAACGGACGTAATGAATGCTAAGAACAACGTGGCAGTGTCGCTTGCTCAAGGTATCAATGCTTCTGACTTGAAATTTACCGACGTAACCGTGGCTGTTGTTCCTAAGCAGAGTTATGTACTTCGAGGTGACGAGTTTGAAGCTGAGATTTACTTGGCTGCATTTAACAAAACAAGTCAGACGAAAGTGTACATGGGGGGCGAGTATAAAGGTGAGAATGCTCCTGCAGTTTTTGATCCTTCAGGTCGTCAAGCAATAGTATCGGAGGCAGATGGTAAATGTCGCTTTAAAGTGAATACCGGCGGAATGAGCTTGGGATCCCATGGCTATAGCGGACAAATTGCATATTTGAAAGATGGCAAGGAAGAATACATTCCTTTTGTAGTTCCTCCATTCTTCGTTGGAGAACCGGCCTTGGTTATTTCACCTGTTCAAATGAACGTGTTTTACCGCGGTTTAGACAATCCAGTGGAAATCTCTGTTCCGGGAGTATCTCAAGATCAAGTTGAAGCCACTTGTTCAGGTTGCCAGTCATTTGGTAAAGGTGAAAAAGGTCAATGGAACGTAAAGCCAGGTGGCGAAAAGATTGCAACAATCAGCGTTAGCGCTACGATCAACGGAGAGAAGAAGAGCATTGGCACCAAGGAATTCCGCATCAAGCCTATTCCAGATCCAATACCATCTTTCAACGGTAAGAAGCCTACCGATGCGACCATCACTCAAGGTGAATTGTCCGTTGCAACGGGTATTCGTGCGGACATGAGCAATTTTGACTTCAATGTAACCGTTAGAGCAAAGTCGTTCGTAATTACTATTGGTACAGCTAGTGGAGGTGTGAAGGAATATAATAATCCGAGCAACTCCCTCACCGATGGAAATAAGGAAGTATTGAAGAAAGTGAAGAAGGGAGAAAAGATCTTTATCGAAAAGATAATGGTCGACATGCCCGACGGAACTACTCGTCAATTATCCAATATCAACTTGAAGGTTGTTTAATAGTTTGAGATCATGAAAAAATCGATTAAAAATCTCATCGTTCTTCCCCTGGTGTTTGCTTCGGCATTAGCATCAGCTCAAGGAGCAGGACAACAAACCGTTCTAGATGGAGCGTACGTTCCTGAACACAATCCAACGAGAAAGGTGATCCCTTATCCTCACTTGCGTCAAGCAGATGTGATGTGGGAACGCCGCATTTGGGAAGTGATTGATATCCGGCAGAAGATGAACCAGCCGTTGTATCTTCCGTTGGAAGAGATTGCTAATCGCAAATCTTTATTTGATGTGATCAAAAAAGGAGTGCTGGATGATTTTTCCATCACCGCCTACAGCCTTGGCCCCACTCAGGAGGACGATGAGTTCAGATATCCTATGAGTCCTGGGGAAGTTGATTCAGTATTGAATCCTGTGGTATTGCGTTACCAGGAAGATTTGGATACTGGAGAAAAAACTCCTGTAGAAAATAAAGAACCATATACATCAGACGATATAGTTGCTTACAAAATCAAAGAAGTTTGGTTGTTTGATAAACAACGTTCTGAGCGTTATGTGCGCATCATCGGTCTTGCTCCTGTCGTATTGTTGACCAATGCGGATGGAGAAGTAAAGGGTAAGAAAGACCTCTTTTGGTTGTATTTCCCTGAGTGCCGTTATGTGTTTGCCAACAATGAAGTATACAATGCTCACAATGAAGCGCAGCGTATGACTTTCGATGATTTATTCCAAAAGAGAATGTTTAGTGGGTACATCATCAAAGAAGACAACGTATTCAATCGTGAAATTGCTACTTATGCTAAAGGAATTGATGCCTTGCTAGAAAGCGAGCGTATCAAGAACGACATTTTTACAATGGAGCATGACTTGTGGCATTATTAAGAGAATTTAAAATTCGAGATAAAAGGGCGGTCCATAATGATCGCCCTTTTTTATTGGTTACTTTTGCACCCCGAATTTTATCAATATGGTGACCATTGGCAATCTTACTATTCATTTTGGAGCTAGAGAGCTTTTCTCTGGCGTTTCTTTGTTTATAGGTCCAAGAGATCGAATAGGATTGGTAGGTCGCAATGGAGCAGGAAAATCTACCATGCTTAAAACGCTCGCTGGTCTTCAGCGACCCAATGAGGGTACTGTAGCTTTTGCCAAAGGAACTACTGTAGGCTATCTCCCCCAAGAAATGCAGCATAGTGAAGAGGCTTCTGTGTATGAGGAGGCGCGAACAGCGTTCAAAGAAGTGCAGGAACTTTCCAAATTGGTGGATGAGCTCACGCATGCAATAACTGATCACCATGATTATACTTCTGATGATTATGCTGATAAAGTAGAAAAGTTATCCGAAGCTGCTCATCGATTGGAGTTATTAGGAAGCGGAAATATTGAAGAAAAGATAGAAAAGGTACTCAAGGGTCTTGGGTTTAAAAGTGAAGACTTGAGTAGGCCGATGAAGGAGTTTAGTGGTGGATGGAAAATGAGGGTGGAGCTTGGGAAAATTCTTTTGCAGAATCCCGACCTGTTGCTTCTGGATGAACCAACGAACCACTTAGATATTGAAAGTATTGAGTGGCTAGAAGAGTTTTTGGTGGAATACAATGGTGCAATTGTATTAATTTCTCACGACCGCACATTCCTTGACAACGTAACCAACAGGACCGTCGAGATATCAAAGGCAAAGATTTACGATTATCGATATTCTTATTCAAAGTACCTCGTTCAACGACAGGATGAAATTGAGAAGCAGGAGCAAGCGGCGAAGAATCAGCAGAAGTACATCGACGATACGCAGAAACTCATTGATAAGTTTAGAGCAAAGCAGAGCAAGGCATCATTTGCTCAGTCATTGATCAAGAAGTTGGATAAAATTGAGAAGATTGAAGTGGATGACTTTGATGGTACGAAAGTTCGGATTCAATTTCCACCTTCTCCTCATGCAGGAAAAGTCATTATGGAGGGGCATCAACTAGGGAAGGCCTATGGTGCATTGCGTTTGTTTAAAGGACTTGATATGCAAATCAACCGAGGCGAGAAGATTGCTTTGGTGGGTAAGAATGGAGTGGGTAAATCAACCCTGATTCGCATGATCATGAACAAGGAGTCGTTTGAAGGAGAAATGACACCTGGGTATTCAGTAAGTGTTGGTTACTATGCACAAAATCAAAGCGACACATTAGATCTAAACAAGACCGTCTTTGAAACAATCGATGATGAAGCGGTGGGAGAGATTAGGAAAAGCGTGCGCGCACTGCTGGGCTCATTTCTTTTCTCAGGAGATGATGTAGATAAGAAAGTGAAAGTGCTAAGTGGAGGAGAAAAGGCGAGATTGGCATTTTGTAAGTTATTGTTGCAACCGTATAATTTTCTTGTGCTAGATGAACCTACGAATCACTTGGATTTGGCGTCTAAAGAGGTTTTGAAACAAGCACTACAGAAATACGATGGCACCATGTTAGTGGTCTCTCACGATAGAGATTTTTTGAGCGGGCTGACCAATATCGTTTACGAAATCAAGCCCGATAGATTGAAGATTTGGCCTGGTGATGTGATGGATTTCTTGAAGGAGAAAAAGGCTGAAACCATTGCTTCCTTTGAGCGAGCCAAGGTAGATAAGAAACGAGATGAGCAAGTAGATAAGAACAAACCGAATGAAAGTTCGGTTGCAGAGTTGACTCGTGAACAACAAAAAGAAGCCGAAAAGCAACAAAAGAAAATACAAAATCAGCTTCAAAAAATCGAAGCATCTATTTCTCAAAAAGAAGCTGAGTTGAAATCAATGGAAGTGGAGTTGTCCAAGCTGGATTATACCAACACGCAGCAGTCACAATCCACCTTACAGAAGTACGAAAACCTCAAACAACAAGTAGAAACTCTCTATAGTGAGTGGGAAGCGTTAGGGAATAATTAATTCCCTTTACGCTTCTGTTCCGTGACAATTCTTGTATTTCTTTCCTGATCCGCAAGGACAAGGGTCGTTGCGGCCCACTTTTGCTTCCGCCTTAACAGGCTCTTGTTTTGGTGGAGGACCCTGAGGCATTGGAGAGCCTTGACTGGACATTCCACCGCGATTTGCAGCACTCACTCGCTCATTCAAATTCATAGAATCCGCCTTACTGGTTTGTACACGCTGTTCTTGTCGGGGAGAAGGTGCTTGCCTTACTTCCGTATTTCCTTTTGGCAATTGACAAGTCAATAAGAAGTTTGCAATATCACCATTGGTTTTGGTAATCATTTCTTTGAAGAGATTATAACTCTCCAATTTATAAATCAACAGTGGGTCTTTCTGCTCGTGTGACGCAAACTGTACATTGCTGCGCAAATCGTCCATAGCACGTAAATGCTCTTTCCAATTTTGATCAATAATGGCCAAGGTAATTCCCTTTTCTAGCGCATTCACTATTTCTAAACCGCTAGTCTGATAAGCTTTTTCGAGATTTACTCCTACTTGAAATCCTTTTCTTCCGCTAACAAATGGGATGGCAATATTTTGATATCCTTGACCGCTCTCATATACATTTTTAATTACAGGAAAGGCCTCCTTTGCGAGTTCTTCGCAGCGATGCTTATATTGTTTTTCGATAGCGGAGTATACAATATATACCACATCGTCAGCTTTCGATTTGATAAAATCTTCTTGAGAGATCGGAGACGAAATTCCGAAGTATCGAACAAGATCTAAAGAGAAATCGGAGTAGTTTTTATTGGCGTGATGAATATCTACAACAGTAGAAGCTAGGTCGAAGTACATGTTGTCGATGTCCAACTTCAAACGTTCTCCAAATAATGCGTGACGACGACGTTTATAGATTACCTCGCGCTGCGAGTTCATTACGTCATCGTATTCAAGAAGTCTTTTACGGATACCGAAGTTGTTCTCTTCTACTTTTTTCTGTGCTCTTTCTATGGATGAGGTGATCATTCCAGCTTGAATTACTTCGCCTTCTTTAATGCCCAGTCGATCCATCATTTTAGCAATACGATCACTACCAAAAAGACGCATCAAATCATCCTCTAAAGACACGTAGAATTGAGAAGATCCAGGATCTCCTTGACGACCTGCACGACCTCTAAGCTGTCTGTCAACTCTTCGAGAATCGTGACGTTCCGTACCAATAATTGCCAATCCACCTAAATCTTTGACACCAGGGCCAAGTTTTATATCCGTACCTCTACCAGCCATATTGGTGGCTATGGTAACAGTACCACTGAGACCAGCGTTGGCTACAATTTCTGCTTCTGCTTGGTGTTTTTTGGCGTTTAGTACTTGATGTGGAATTCCCTTCAATCGCAGTTGCGTAGCCAGCAATTCGCTGGTGTCTACAGTAGTCGTTCCCACCAAAACAGGACGTCCCTTTTCTCTTAATTCGAGAATTTCATCTATGATTGCTTTGTATTTTTCTTTTTTCGTTTTGTAGACTTTATCGTTTTGATCTTTCCTCGAAATAGGTCTATTGGTAGGGATGACCATGACATCGAGTTTATAAATGCTCCACAATTCACCCGCCTCTGTTTCCGCAGTACCAGTCATACCCGCAAGTTTGTGGTACATACGGAAGTAATTCTGCAGGGTGATAGTTGCATAGGTCTGAGTGGCAGCTTCTACTTTTACGCCTTCTTTCGCTTCTATAGCTTGGTGGAGTCCATCGCTGAATCGGCGTCCTTCCATGATACGGCCGGTTTGCTCATCGACGATTTTAACCTTGTTATCAATTACAACATAGTCCACATCTTTTTCAAAAATGGTATATGCTTTCAAAAGTTGATTGATCGTATGTATACGTTCACTTTTAACTGCGTAATCTCGTTGAAGAGCCTCTAATTTTTGAGCCTTGTCTTCATCATTGGAGGCATTTTTTTCGATATCAGCAATTTCGCTTCCTAAGTCAGGCAACACGAAGAATTTTTCATCATCCATGTTTCGCGTGATCAAAGCAATTCCCTTTTCGGTAAGCTCTACCTGATTATTTTTTTCTTCAATATGGAATAAAATTTCAGCGTCCGCTTTGTGCATTTCTCGCTCTTTATCTTGCAGGTAGTAAGCCTCTGTTTTGAGGAGGATTTGCTTGATTCCTTCCTCGCTGAGAAACTTGATCAAAGCCCTGTTTGATGGCCATCCTCGGTAGGCTCTGAAGAGTGCAAGACCACCTTCAGTAAGATCTTCTTTAGACGGTGAACCTTCAGCGGGAGTGAGTTTTTTCTTAGCAATAATCAAAAACTCATTTACGAGTTTTTTTTGTTCATTAATAAGAAGTTCAACTTTTGGCCTAAGGTTGTCAAACTCTTGTTGATCTCCTTTAGGAGTAGGACCAGAAATGATAAGCGGTGTTCGAGCTTCATCGATCAATACAGAATCTACCTCATCAATGATTGCGAAGTGGTGTTTTTTCTGAACCAGCATTGCCTCTTCGGAGGCCATATTATCTCTGAGGTAGTCAAATCCGAATTCATTGTTTGTACCAAAGGTGATGTTCGCTTGATATGCACTTCTCCTCGCTTCGGTGTTGGGTTGGTGCTTATCGATACAGTCTACACTTAAACCATGGAATTCGTAGATAGGGCCCATCCATTCTGAGTCACGTTTTGCCAAGTAGTTGTTGACTGTAACTACGTGTACGCCTTTTCCCGCAAGTGCATTGAGATATACAGCTAGAGTTGCTACAAGCGTTTTACCTTCTCCAGTAGCCATTTCCGCTACTCTTCCTTTATGAATGGCGATACCTCCAATCAATTGAACATCGTAATGTACCATGTCCCATGTGACCGTATTTCCTGCAGCCACCCACGAGTTTTTCCAAATTGCTTTTTCTCCTGAAATAGAGATGAAATCCTTGCCATTGGCGGCGAGGCTTTTATCGTGCTCGGTAGCTGTGACAATAAGTTCCGGACTTTCTTTAAATCTACGAGCGGTTTCTTTTAAAATGGCAAATGCTCGTGGAAGTATTTTTTCCAAAACCACTTCCAATTCGGCATCGAGTTTTTTAGTTAACTCATCGACTTTTGCATAAATCGCTTCACGTTCATCAAGTGCAGAACTAGGAAGGGCCTCCGCTTCATTTTTTAGCTGATCAATTTCATTTTCTAAAGGAGCCAATTCTGAAGCGATTTGTTTTTTTAAATCATCAGATGCTTTGCGAAGTTCATCGAGAGATAAATCTACCAAAGTCGAAGACTGTTGGTGAATAAGAGCGACTGCAGGTTTTACTTCCTTTAGGTCCTTTTCGGCTTTATCTCCGAGAAAGGTTTTTAATATTTTATTTAAAGCCCCGATCATAACGGTAATAGATGTCTTTTTAAATGAGTGGCAAATTTAGTGGAGGGCGGCTGAGAAAAATGATGCCATGAGTAGAATTGTGACATTATGGCGAATTAATAAGGAACGCACGCGCGTAATGGTTCGGAGTCGCTGAGGCAAATTCCAGTGCTAGGGTTTTATAAACAAAATTTCTACAACATACAATCCTCTTGAAAATAAAGAGTTAACCGTGCATAGTGAATTTCTGCGTGACTAAAATACGTGCCAACAAATTCGGTCAAAATGGCTAAGAGGGAAAGTGAATTTTAGGGTAGGCTGCTTGAAACCCTTGAAATACCGCAGTTTTAGTCGCGGCAGTATTTGTCATGTTTAAAACTAAAGGGTCTTGTTAATCAAATTGAGTTGACTAGAAAGTGAATTTTGCAAACATTTGAAGTCATGAAACGCCGAAGTAGAATCCCTTGATTTTGCTAGGTTTTCGAAAAAAAAACGAAAGAAAGCAATAGGATAAGGATATGAGCAATTTATTTAATGAAGATACTACTCTAGAGAAAAACATGCAGCCAGCGGTTGAGGAGCCCATTTTGAAGGACAATCCAGACAGATTCGTACTGTTTCCTATTGTTCACAATGACATTTGGCAGTTTTATAAAAAGTCAGAGGCAAACTTCTGGACGGCAGAGGAAATAGACCTAGAGCCAGACTTAGTAGACTGGAATACTAAGCTCAACGATGACGAACGTCATTTCATTAAGCATGTATTGGCTTTTTTCGCGGCGAGCGATGGTATTGTCAACGAGAACCTTGCGGAGAATTTCGTTCGTGAGGCACAATATACGGAGGCTAAGTTTTTCTATGGTTTCCAAATCATGATGGAGAACATCCATAGTGAGACATACTCTTTACTGATTGACACCTATATCAAGGATACTGCGGACAAAAATATGTTGTTCAAGGCTATTGAAACCTTGGACTGCGTGAAGAAAAAAGCAGACTGGGCGTTGCGTTGGATCAAAAACGGATCCTTTGCAGAGCGTTTAGTGGCATTCGCCGCAGTGGAAGGAATATTTTTCAGTGGAAGCTTCTGTAGCATCTTCTGGTTGAAGAAAAGAGGATTGATGCCAGGCTTAAGTTTTAGTAATGAGCTTATCAGTCGTGATGAAGGATTGCACTGTGATTTTGCGTGCCTTTTGTACAACAATCACATTGTAAATAAGATGCCAAAAGAGCGTGTTCGTGAAATTATCATGAATGCGGTGGAGATTGAAAAGGAGTTTATCATCGATGCCCTTCCCGTGAAGCTCATCGGTATGAACAGCGAAATGATGTCGCAGTACATTGAGTACGTGGCAGACCGATTGCTTGTGGAATTAGGAAACGAGAAGGAATTTAACAAGCCCAATCCATTTGATTTTATGGAGATGATTTCGCTCCAAGGTAAGACCAACTTCTTTGAGAAGAGGGTGGGTGATTACCGCAAGGCCGGAGTCGGAGTGGACAAAGAAAAGCAAGCATTTACTTTAGGGGAAGAATTCTAAAGTAGACTGACTATACAATGAGACCGTCTAGATAACCTTAACAGTCTCTAACCGCCTAAACGAATTTTATTAAGACCAAACCACTGCCTGTGAATAAGGATAACAGGCGGTAGGAATAATTCACCCTTAACTCAATCAACTGTAACGGAGGAACGTTTATGTACGTAATCAAGCGCGATGGACACAAAGAAAGTGTCAAGTTTGACAAAATTACCGCGAGGGTTACTAAGCTATGCTATGGCTTGAATCCAATTGTAGACCCAGTGAAAATCGCCATGAAGGTGATTGAAGGCGTTTACGATGGAGTAACTACCAGCGAACTCGATAACCTGGCTGCGGAAATCGCGGCTACCAATGCGACGACACACCCAGATTACGCGCTGCTTGCTTCGCGTATCGCGGTGAGCAACCTCCATAAAAACACGAAGAAGTCGTTTAGCCAAACAATACACGATCTCTATACTTACTTAGATCCCAAAACAGGCCAGAGCGCTGGTTTGATCGCAGATGATGTTTATAAAGTGATCATGGATAATGCCCCATTGCTGGATAGCACCATTATCTATGACAGAGACTTCAACTTTGATTATTTTGGTTTCAAGACATTAGAGCGTTCTTATTTATTGAAGCTTTATGGCAAAGTAGCCGAGCGTCCCCAACACCTCTACATGCGCGTTGCTGTGGGCATCCACAAAGGAAACGTAGAAGAAGTCATCAAGACTTATAACATGATGAGTGAGGGCTGGTTTACTCATGCTACTCCTACTTTGTTCAATGCAGGAACTCCGAAACCTCAAATGAGCTCTTGCTTTTTGTTACAAATGCAAAGTGACAGCATTGATGGAATCTACAATACCCTCAAGCAAACAGCATTGATTTCTCAAAGCGCTGGAGGTATAGGCTTGAGCATTCACAATGTGAGAGCGAAAGGTTCTTATATCAAGGGAACGAACGGAACCAGCAATGGAATTGTTCCGATGTTAAAGGTGTTCAATGACACTGCTCGTTATGTGGATCAAGGTGGTGGTAAGCGAAAGGGTTCGTTTGCTATTTATCTTGAGCCTTGGCATGCAGATGTTTTTGATTTTCTTGATTTGAAAAAGAATCACGGAAAAGAAGAAGCACGTGCGCGCGATCTGTTCTATGCACTATGGATTCCAGATTTATTCATGCAGCGTGTAAAGGATGATGGAATGTGGACTTTGATGTGTCCCAACGAATGTCCAGGGCTTTCTGATACATACGGTGCAGAGTTCGAAGCGTTGTACACCAAGTACGAAACAGAAGGAAAGGGCCGCGAAACCATTAAAGCACAAGATTTGTGGTTTAAGATTTTGGAGTCACAAGTCGAAACAGGCACTCCATATATGTTGTACAAGGATGCTGCAAACTCAAAGAGCAACCAAAAGAATTTGGGAACCATTAAAAGTTCTAACTTGTGTACTGAAATCATTGAGTACACAGCGCCAGATGAGATAGCTGTTTGTAATTTGGGCTCTATTGCATTACCGAAGTTTGTAAGAGATGGTCAATTTGATCACCACAAATTGTTCGAAGTAGCCTATCAACTTACGGTGAACTTGAACGTGATCATCGATGGAAATTATTATCCTGTGCCAGAAACTAAGAAATCCAACATGCGCCATCGCCCGATTGGAATTGGAGTTCAGGGTCTTGCTGATGCGTTTATTTTGATGCGTTTTCCGTTCGATAGCAAAGAAGCTAAACAGCTGAATAAAGAAGTCTTTGAAACCATTTACTATGCAGCATGTACTGCTTCAAAGGATTTGGCGATGAAAGACGGAGCGTATGAAACGTTCCCTGGCTCTCCTGCATCACACGGAACGTTACAGTTCGACATGTGGGGAGTTACTCCCACGGATCGCTGGGAATGGGATATTTTGAAAGAAGAAATTAAGATCCATGGAATGCGCAATTCCTTGCTTTTGGCTCCAATGCCGACGGCTTCTACTGCGCAGATACTTGGAAACAACGAGTGTTTCGAGCCTTACACGAGCAACATCTACACCAGAAGAGTGTTGGCTGGCGAGTACATTATCGTGAACAAACATTTGCTGAAAGATCTAGTTAGTCTGGGTCTATGGAATGAAGATTTGAAGAACAAACTCATTGCTGCCAATGGTTCAGTGCAAAACATTCAGGAAATTCCTGACAACTTAAAAGCTTTGTACAAAACGGCGTGGGAACTTTCACAAAAGGCGATCATTGAAATGGCCGCTGACAGAGGTGCCTATATCTGCCAAAGCCAAAGCTTGAATGTCTTTATGGAAAATCCAAACTTCGGAAAGCTAACTTCCATGCACTTCTATGCTTGGGACAAAGGCTTGAAGACTGGAATGTATTACTTGCGCACCAAGGCAGCGACAGATGCAATTAAGTTTACTGTAGACAAGAAGTATCAGCAGACTACCATACCTGCGGGTACTGAAACTACAGCGATGAAAGAGCAAGAAGTTGTTCCTCAGTTTGAAGTACAAGCGCCTTCCAACATGTCAGCTCAAGCAGGGCTTTCGGCGGAGGAAATCGCGCGTCAGCAATCGGCGATATCATGCTCGCTCGACAATCCTGACGGATGTGAAATGTGTAGCGGTTGATTTGATTTATCCTAATATGAAAAGCCCCCTGCAAAGGGGGTTTTTTTTTACTTTTGAAACTACGCCCAAACAAGGAACGCTCATGGGCATATAGCACAGTCAGATGACAACATCGATTCAACAATTCTTCGAAGAAGGATGCGGCCGCTGTGAATGGAGCTTGACACCGCATTGCAAAGCCAAGCGCTGGAGTCAGGAAATAACATTATTGAGGGAGTTAATCATGCACACAGGTTTGACAGAATGCATTAAATGGGGCTTTCCTTGCTACACTGACAATGGAAAGAACATTACAATGATTGGAGCGTTGAAAGATGCTTGTGTTCTAAGCTTTTTTAAAGGCTCTTTACTTTCCGATCCAGAGGGTATTTTACATAAAGCGGGTCCGAATTCAGAGGTCGCAAGAATTTTAAAATTTTCTTCTACAAGCGAAATCGAAGAGTACGCTGCACATATCGTCTCTTTTATTTCACAGGCAATTGAACTGGAACGAGCAGGAGCAACGGTTGAGCGAGCAAGACCAGAACAAGAAAATTGGCCGGAGGAGTTAGAAGAGGTGATGCAAAGAGTCCCTAACCTCAGGGAGGCTTTTTTGGCTTTAACCCCTGGAAGACAAAGAGGATATTTGATTTATTTTTCTTCTGCGAAAAATGCGTCTACGCGTATTGCTCGAATCGAAAAATACATCGACACCATCTTTAAAGGAAAAGGTTGGAACGATCGATAATTCACCCTAGATCGAACTCAAATAATACGTTAATTAGGATTTCAGTTACACTTCCTCGGGTACATTGGTCAAAAATTTACTTGTTTTGAAATCATTACTACTGAATCTGGCATTGCTCATTGCATTGGTCACGGCGTCCTCATCACTTTTAGCCCAAAACACAAGAACCATTACCCATCATCAAATTGGCTGGTACAACTATTTCGGAAACTTCAAGTTGAATTCGAAGTGGGGAATACATTCGGAATATCAATGGCGGAGGGTAGACTGGGTAAACAATTGGCAACAAAGTTTATTGAGAGTCGGAGTAAACTACCAAGCAAAGCCAGGAGTGCTTTTTAGGGCTGGTTACGCATGGATAGAGACTTTTGCTTATGGAGACATACCCTTGAATTCACTTGGAAGGGATTTCACAGAGCACCGCATTTTTGAAATGGTGCAGCTTTCTCATAAAGAATCGCGTTTGGAGTTTTCCCACAGATTTATGCTTGAGCAACGTTTCGTAGGCCGTTACACTTCTCGTGAGGTTAGTAAAGAAAATGAGTTTCCTTTCTTAAATCGCATGAGATATATGTTCCGAGTGCAAGCACCAATAGGTAAAACCGAAATCACAGATAAAACCTTTTATGCTGCCATTTATAATGAGGTGTTCATTGGGTTTGGGAAAAATGTTGGAGCAAATATTTTTGACCAGAACCGACTCGGTGGCTTGATAGGCTATCGATTTTCAAAGAATTTAAGAGCCGAAGCAGGCTACTTAAGCCAAATTCTACAATACGCAAGAAACATAGAAGGCAAGGATGTATACCAAATTAATAATGGAATTATCATCAATGTCTATTTCACAATAGAAAAAAAATAATGTCACACATTTAAAGCGGGGGCGTCATATAATCAAATCGAATAAACCCAGCCTGATTGATGGACCTTCGCCATATAGTTGATGCTTGCCGAAATGGGGATAAAAATGCCCAAAGTACAGTGTACAACAAGTGTTGGAGTATAATTTATCCATCAGTCTATCTTATTCTTAGAAATAAAGAAGAGGCAGAAGATGCGATGCAAGAGGGATTTATCAAAGGTTTTAAGAAACTCTCAGATCTTAAGGATTCTGGAAAGTTTATCGGTTGGCAAAAGAGCATTTGTGTTCGTGAAGCGTTGGATCGAGTGCGAAAAAAGAAGAACATTTTATTGACTTTGTCCCCTGTTGTTGATTCTGCCTTAGTAGAGGTCGAGTATGATCACCAGAAAGATGTGACAATAGATATGATTAGAACAGGCCTCAAAACCTTATCAGAAGGTGCACAGTTGATTATTCAATTGCATTTGATGGAGGGGATGACACATATAGAAATAGCAGAGCAGTTAGGAATAGAGCATGCTGCTTGTCGTACCCAATACAGCAGAGCTCTTGCGAAATTGCGAAACAATTTAACATTAACAACATGAAGCAGGAAAGTTGGGAGGATCAAATCAAAAAGGCTCTCGAATTGGAAGCGGCAGAGCATCCAATATTCGAAGGACACCAAGAGCGCTTTAATAAAAGGCTCTATGGGGAAAATGGAAGAGGAAGGATCATTTCTCTGAAGACATGGCTAGCCGTGGCCGCAAGTGCAATACTAGGTGTAGGCGTTTGGATTTTCATGGAGAATTCAGGGTCAGTAATTGCTCAGAAAATGCCAGACTCTCCTGCACCTGAGGTAGCATACGCATCTGAGTATTTTCATCAGAATGTTCCAATTGATGTCACAAGAATGGACTATCAAGATGAAACGGTGACGAGGTTTTTACAGCAGCTACAGGAGTTAGAGTCTGAATATAAACGACTTGATTCTCTCTACAGAGTGAATATCAGCAATGAGCTTTTGATCAAAGGAATGGTAGAGAATTTTCAATATAGGCTCACCATTATGCAAAAAATCAAATCGTATATCGAAGTTAAAAAGAACAGTTCAATTCAACAAAATGGTTAATACAATGAAAGCAAAGTCCATCGTTTTTTTTACAATGTTACTCGTGGTGGCATTGCAGGTTCAGGCAGAAGATTACTATAAGGAGATCAACAAGCGCTTCGCTGTGAACTCTAATGTGTATTTGCACATCAATGGTAGTTTTTCAAACTATACAGTTACCACTTGGGACTCCAATGAGATGGAGGTGATAATAAAAATGAATGTGGAAACAAAAAGCCAAGAACGTGCCGATAAAATATTTGCTTCTGCTTCGGTGAGGGAATCCGCGACTAGCCCTGAAATTCGTGTGGAGCCTAGTTTTGGAACCAAGTGGGGTGTTAAGGAGGAGGTTGATATTTTTGTTGAAGTGCGAATGCCAAAAACCGGTGGAATAGCAGCAGATGTTTCATTTGGTAATTGGTCGGCATCGAGTCTTATTGGTCAAGTGAATATTAAGGTTGACTACGGAAATGTTACTATCGGCGAGCTGTTTAATTCGGCAAATGAGATTAATGTCGAGTTTGGCAACATCAACATATCCCAGTTTGGAGGAGGAACTATTGATTGTTCTTACGGCAATGTCAAGGTAAATGAGGCAGGTGCAACAACGACCATGGAAGTGGCTTTTGGAAACCTCGATCTCTATGGTCTAAGATCAGATTGTAAGTCCTTAACCATTAACGGAGAGTATGGAAATATTGATCTAGAGTTAGGAGAAAGTTCTGGTTATCAATTGGTCGCTAGTAGTTCCTTTGGAAATATCAAAGTTCCTTCTGGTTTGAAAAAGTCGCTAGATAGGAAAGATTATACAGATGAAAGCATTGAAGGAGTCATGGGCAATGGCACTGTGAAAATTAATGTGAGCGTCTCATTCGGAAACCTTGATGTGGACTAGCCATTTACTTTTAATTACACTAATTCCCTCGAAGCTCGCGAAATCTTTTGCGGGCTTCAACTACATATAAACTGCCTGGATATTCGGTGATGATTTTTTCATAATATGACATCGCGCCTGCAGTATCACCTTCGATCTTCTCGCTGATTTCTGCTAATTTCCAAATAGCATCATCTGCAGTGATATCCTTAAAATGAAGCTCAACAATCTTTTTATAAAGTTCTACTGCGCCTTTATAGTCGCTGCTTTTGGCTCGCATATCTGCTTTCAGCATCAGGATTTCATCCGTAAGACTATGTGTGGGATAGTCCGTCAAAATGGAGTCTAAAACGACATTCGCTTCATTGAATTTATTTTGAAAAGAAAGTAAGTCTGCTCGAGCAAACATTTGCATGGGAGCGAGAATGGTATCTAGATTGAAATTATCAGTAATCAAAAGACTTAGATCAATGGCATCGTTGCTGATAAGTTTTGTAGTGGAAGCTTTCAATGCGTCTAGCTGTCCTTGAGCCCATTCAAAATCTCCTGTATAGTAAGATACTCTAGCGTTTCTGAACTTAGCTTCCGCCCCAAGTGGGTCGTCTTTGAAGTCGAGTTCCACTTGACTGTACAATAAACTTGCGTCCCATACTTCGTTTTGAAATACGTACACATCGGCTAATTCTAGCTTACAAATGGCCTGTGTTTTTCCGTAGAGTCCTGGTAGTGCAATGGCTTCTTGGAGAAGAGTAGTGGCTAGTTCTGTTTTTCCAAGAAAGAAGGCATAAATGTGTGCTAAGTCCTTCATCATTATCGCTGACTCTGCTGATTTGCCTAAAATTTGAAGCGTGGCTTCATAATCGTTGGCTAAAGTGGCGTATGCTTCGCGATCGATGCCCGGACGCGAAGCGATTTCTAGGCTCATCACTTGAAGTTTTTCAGTGCGTGCCATGTAGTAATATTCTGTAGCTGGCCCTTTATCGATAATGTATTGGTACGCTTTAGTAGCCGTGACATAGTCTTTATTGGAGGCGGCCAATTCTGCTAAATCCATCACACGATAACCATTTTCACCGAATCGCTTATCGAGCGCCTGTGTCTGAATCAATGCCAATCCAAATTCTTTTTTCTGAAGAAAAAGCCATGTAAGCATTTCGATGTATTGTACATTTTCTGGCGACTTCTGTGTTCTTCTCAGAAGTGCCGTTTTCAACAACTCCATATTGGCTTCATTCTCTTGAACCTGAAGGGTTCTGTCCAAGGAATTCTGTACAGTTTGAATATAGTTTGGCGATTCATTGATCAAGTCAAGATAGGATTCAATCATCTCTGGATACTGCCCTAGATTTCCTTTGATCGTTGCTATTTCATAGGAAAAAGAATAGCCTTCTTTATCGTTCTTTTTACCCTTTTCGTACGCTTGAAGAGCGTAGGTATATTCATTGATTCTGCTGAACTCTGAAGCCAGCCTCATGATGTTCGTTCGTGTGGGCACTACTTTATCAATTGCACGATCAAACTCTTGCTGGGCTTCTGATTTCTTATTGAATTTATTATATAACTCACCTAACTGTACATAAGCTACACCGTCTTCATTTTCGGATTTAATTTTTTTCTTCACCATCTTTTCTGCTTCCTCAAATTCATTGAGTGCAATCAAAGTGTTGAGGTAATTGGTGTATACTTTATTCGTTTTATTCGTTTTGTAAACGCGTTCGTAATAGAGTTTCGCTTCTGCGAATTGACCGTTTTGATAATAGTAATCGGCCAGTTCAATGTCTTGCTGTGAGTAGGCAAAAGAATACACCAACAAAAACAACAACAACCAAAAGGTGCGAGCGAGATAATTTGCTAGAGGAAAGGTGGTCGTCATTTTTGGTTCAATTTTGAAATGATATCGCTTATCGTGTCTCGATATTGTAAAAATGTTGCTTTCGCAAGTCCATAGTCAGAAATGAAACGTTGCGATGTCTGAAGAATACGACTGGAACGTGTGGTTTCCGCCTGAATGGCAGCTTCTATGTATGCGGGGGTAATGCTGTTTCCCATACCATCTCGTTCTGCTTTTCTTACAATAAGTGAATAAAGAGAATCTACTTGATTTTGGCAAACAGCCAGCTCTTGCAACATGTTCAAGGCATTTTCAGTAGGCTGCTCACATCGACTTAATGTTTGGTAGTAATTTGAAATTTGCTGAGCAGTTTGTTCTGGCATTTGAGCGCTGTAGGCCCTTTGTATAACTGCTATGTGGGATTTTACCGAGTCCTGAAATGAAGGCAAAGAATCCATAAGAATGACCTTTACGGTATCGATACGGTTAGCAAGCAATTGACTTAGGGAGTCAAGAGTTGTGGTTTCCTTGAGAAAGTTTTTTTCCTCTTTACATCCACTATTGAAAAAAGCAATCGCCACGACAAGCATGGCGATTGGTATTATGTGACTGCTTTTGCTCATTGACGCTAATTTAGGCGGTCAAGGAATATGCTGCCTTTATTTTTTGCGAATAAATTCAAAACCGGTATAAGGAATTAATGCTTTAGGAATTCTGATTCCTTCCGCAGTTTGATGATTTTCGAGCAATGAAGCCACAATTCTAGGAAGAGCAAGGGCAGATCCGTTGAGGGTATGCACTAACTGTGTTTTTCCATCGCTTCCTTTGAAACGGCATTTCAGTCGATTGGCTTGGAAAGTTTCGAAGTTAGAGGTTGAGCTTACTTCTAGCCATCTTTCCTGTGCTGCGGAGAATACTTCGAAATCATAGGTCATGGCAGAGGTGAATCCCATATCCCCACCACATAGGCGGATTATTCTGAATGGTAGTTCTAATTTTTGTAGAAGTCCTTTTACGTGGTCCACCATGTTTTCCAGAATGGCATAGCTTTCGGAAGGATGCGCTAACTGTACTATCTCTACTTTATCGAACTGATGAAGTCGATTGAGTCCTCTAACATCTTTTCCATAGCTTCCTGCTTCTCTTCTAAAGCAAGGTGTATACCCAGTCATTTTGATCGGTAGCTCCTCTTCTTTGAGAATAACATCTCTGTAAAGATTTGTGAGAGGCACTTCTGCCGTTGGGATGAGATAAAGATCATCGGCACCTATATAATACATCTGGCCTTCTTTATCTGGAAGCTGCCCAGTGCCGTAACCACTGTCCTCATTCACCACGTGGGGTGGAATGAATTCAGTATAGCCTGCTTTTTGCGCCTCATCCAGGAAGAAATTGATCAGTGCGCGTTGCAGACGGGCGCCAGCTCCAGAATACACAGGGAATCCAGCTCCAGTGATTTTGACGCCCAGTTCAAAGTCAATCAATTGATATTCCGCGGCAATGTCCCAATGTGGTTTTTTTACTTCAGAAAGTGAAGGTATCTCGCCCCACTTGTAGACCTCAACATTTTCATCTGCAGTTTTTCCGAACACTACATCCTTGTGGGGCACGTTGGGAATAAGATAGAGCAGTTGCTTTTGCTGTTCTTCGAGTTCCGCTAGTGTTACTTCTATTTTTTTTGTTTCCTCTTTGATTTCCGTAGTTCTGAGTTTTTTAGGTTCAGCGGCTTCCTTGTTTCCGGATTTGAAGAGATCACCTATTTCTTTCGATAGCACATTAGCTTCAGCGAGCAGATCGTCCAATTGTTTTTGAGTCTTTCTGCGCGTTTCGTCGATTTGAAGAATTTCATCTACAGTGATAGAGAAGTCTTTGTTTCTCTTGGCAAGTCCATCTAGAACGAGCTGTTTGTTTTCTCTGATGTTGGCTACTTGAAGCATTTCTCAATAATTTTAAATAAAAAACTCCCGCGCCAAAAGGCCGGGAGTTTTAAAATATTGTTCAGGTCATACCCCCGATTATGCCTGTGCAGGGATAACCGAAACGAATGACTTGTTATCTTTTTTCTTACGGAATTCAACAGTACCGTCGATCAAAGCATAAAGCGTGTGATCTTTTCCGATACCCACGTTTACACCGGCATTGTGACGTGTACCACGTTGGCGAACGATGATGTTACCTGCAATGCAAGTTTGACCACCGTAGATTTTAACTCCGAGTCGCTTGCTTTCCGATTCGCGGCCGTTCTTTACTTTACCTTCACCTTTCTTGTGTGCCATTTTCTTTTGGTATTATTTAGGTGTTGATTATCCGATTTTGTCAATTTTGATTTCAGTCAAGTAAGCACGGAAACCGTTCTTCTTGATGTAACCTTTTCTGCGTTTCTTTTTGAAGACAATTACTTTGTCTCCCTTGAGGTGTTTCACTACGCTGGCGGTCACCTTTTTACCTTCTATAGCGGGGGCGCCAACAGTTACCTTTCCGTTATCGTCGATAAGGAGCACTCGGTCGAATTCTACTTTCGAACCTTCATCTCCCTGCAGACGATTCACGAAAATCTGCTGGTCTTTTTGTACTTTGTACTGATGCCCTGCTATCTCAACAATTGCGTACATGGCTTAGAGATTTATGGGTTAAAAAAACTTTTTAGGGCTGCAAATGTACTACATTCCTTTTAATTCACCAAAAAAGTTGAGCAGACCTGTCCTTTAGCGTGTAATAAGGCGGATGGCGCTGAGAATAATAATGCCACAGATCAAGTGCCCGATGGTGAGTACTTCATGGTCAAGAACACCCCAACCTACTGCAACCAAAGGCATAAGGTAAGTGACGCTGCTCGCTACGATGGCAGATGTTTGCTGTGTCAGCCAAAAGTAAAGCATATTGGCCCCCGCAGTTCCAAAAATGGAAAGGGTCAAAATGGCAGCAAATGATTTACCCCCGTGAGGATGAGAAAACAATACATCGGGAGCTCCTGATACAAGTGCATAGATCATGCAAGGCACGCCTGCGATCAGCAGGGATGTCGCAGTTATTTGCAAGGATTTTATACCCTTTAAATGAGATTGAACGGTGTTAACGCTTAGTCCATAGCTAAATGTTGCTAAGACAATAAGCAAACCGTATCGCCAACGGGTGGATTCCTCGAATCCGTTGAGTGAGATAAGAGCGGCAGCTCCTCCCAAACCGATGAGTACCCCAACAACTTTTCGAGGCTCTGTAACTTTTTTGAAGAACCAAACGCCTGTTAGCACAGTGAAGAGGGGAGTGAGCGAGTTAAGAATTCCAGCATGTCCGCTATCCAAATATTTTTGGGAGTTAGTAAATAGAAATGCAGGAATACCACTGCCCACCAAACCCACAACGCTAAGCCATTTGATATTCTCTTTTGTAAGATTTTTGAGGTAAGGAATACTAATAGGAGTGAGAAGGAGGCCCGCGATTCCCAAGCGCATTGCCGCAACTTGATTGGGACTGAACACCGCGACACCTTCACTGGTTTTTAGTCCATACTTCATTAATATAAACGAGCTACCCCAGGTCAGTGCCAAAATACTGAGTGCGAGCAGGTGAATTGGAGATACGGTTTTCAAATAGAATGTTTTAGGAAATTTTTTGGTTTGAAAAACAACCGCAGAGATACAACAATTTTATCTTTACAAAAAAATAAGACCATGAAGAAGTCCATTGCTTTTATGACCGTTGCAACAGTGCTTTTTTTAACTGCTTGCTCAGGACCAAGTTCACAAGCAGAAGCAAATGTGGATGTTCAGGTAACGCATAAAACGCTTCAAAGTGAGGTAATCAAATCAGTCGCGAATTTATCCATAGAAGGAATGACTTGTGCTGCTGGTTGTGGAGGAAAAATACAACAGGAGCTGCAAGCGCTCAAAGGTGTGAAAACAACGGACTTGGATTTTGCGGAGGGTAGAGGCCATAATGTAGTGAGTGTTGAGTTTGATCCTGAGGTCATTTCTGAAAAGGAAATGATTCAATGTGTTCATGCCATCGCCGACGGTATGTACACCATAAAAACTATTGAAATACTGGATTACAAAGGTCTTCAGTCTGGTGGTCGATCTGCGGAGAGCGGAGCGGAAAATTCTCAATGGGGATTGGTGTTTCAAGCTATAGATCTAGTTCAATCAGTGAGTAGATTCATTCAGTAATTGATTTTTATCTTCACTTTTTTCTAAACATTTCAAGGAATGCATGGGTTAATTTTGTCACCTATGCAATCTTCTTCTAAAATTTTATTTTTAGCGAAAGCCTCATTGGTTTTGGTATTTCTGGTTATCATCGCTGGCAGTGTGGTGAGAATGTCGGGTAGCGGAATGGGCTGTCCTGACTGGCCGAAGTGCTTTGGTCATTATATTCCTCCTACGGATATTTCAGAATTGACTTACCAAGAGGGAAAGATTTTTCCAAAAGGAAAAATGATGGTTTACAATGATACCCTGTGGGTCGCCAATGAAAATGTTACCGCCTCCGACGTACTCATTCGTTCCCAATGGATGAAATATCCAAAACATGATTATGCAATTTTTAATCCAGTGCACACTTGGATCGAGTACATCAATAGGTTACTTGGAGCATTAAGTGGAATTCCCGTATTGTTACTTTTTTTCCTTTCTTTTTTGGGCTGGATAAAACGAAAAGACTTTTTTACTTTTTTATTGGCCACGGCGACTCTGTTCATGTTGGGCTTTGAGGCGTGGTTGGGAAAAACAGTTGTAGATGCTGAACTGGCTCCTGTGAAAATCACGTTGCATATGTTCGGTTCTATGGCCATTGTTGCTTTGCTTTTGGTGATTATTAGTAAGCATCAACATGGAACTCGCTTCAGCACGCCAATATCCACGGCCATAAAAGGTCTAGTGTTCTTTATTCTTTTATTATCGATGATACAAGTTTATCTCGGCACACAAGTGAGAGAGGAGATCGATGTTGTAGCAAAGCAAACCTCGGATAGAGGTCTTTGGATAGAAATGCTACCGAGTATCTTTAAAATACATCGCAGTTTTTCTATTATAGTTGCCCTGTCGGTTTTGTTGCTTTGGTGGAAAGGAAGAGCACTCTTGGCAACCCGAAACTCTTTCAAAGGGGTGGTCGGAATTGTTGTTTTAGAAATTTTAGTAGGAGTGGTTCTGGCTTATTCCAATGTTCCGGCGCCGCTGCAACCCATCCATTTACTTTTGGCAATTCTTTGGTTTGCCTTTGCCTGGTATTTGGTTTTAGATGTTTGGAGAAAAAAAGTATCCTAGCTTACTTTTTCTTGAAGAAGTCAAAACGCAATGAGAATACATTGCTGTATAAAACATCAGACACGTTGCCAATGTCCGACAGAGCGTAGTCGATGTAGAATTGACGAATGCGGAGACCAATTCCAATATTGGGCTGAATAACAAGCGACTCACTGTTATCAAAATCTCTTACTCGTTGAATATTGCCCATTCCACCTCGCAAAAAGATGGTATTCTGATAACCTACTTCAAAGCCAAATGAGGGGTCGATACTGAGAGGTTTAGCGCTCACTAATGTATTTCGCTGTCCGTCGGTAGTTATACTTGCATTCGCTTCCGCTAGTATTGTCACTTTGTTTAAATTGAATTGTCTTCCAAATCCTGCGATTACTCTAGGTAATGCTACTTCAAGGCCATTTTCTGGAACATCGTTATTGGTTTGTTCAAATACCTCTAATGTTCTTTCATCTAAAGAAAAAGACCAGGCATTGAAAGTTCCCGTGATGTCACGAGCATTCAATCCAAACCTCCATTGCTTGGAAATGTATTGTACTCCTGCATCGAGCCCAAAGCCCCAAGATCTTGCAAAATCACCTATTTGGCGATGAAGCACCTTTGCATTTAATCCCCAGCGAAACTTTTGAAAAGAACTGTTTGATTTGTCGAGAAATGGAAGGCCTTGGTGAGCATAAGAAAGTATTAACGCATAATCGGCCGCGCTGAACGTGGTAATTCTGTTGTAATCTAAATTACCTCCAGCATCTATAAGATCTGTTGTGTTCGGAATATTATCAACTCCGAAACGAATAAATGACAGTCCTACTGCAGAAACAGAGTCGATTCCTTTACCAATTGCGGCGTAATCGTAATTAGCGATTCCTGCGAAATATTCACTGTGCATGGCCGCGGCTTGGAAATCACTTTTAATTCCGAGCAGACCTGCTGGATTCCAATAGCCTGCGGTGACATCATTTACGCTGGCTACTTGTGAGAGTGACATTCCGAGGGCGCGAGCGCCAACGCCAATGTTTAAAAACTCGTTGACGTATTTGGGAGTTGCGTCAGATTCAGAAGCTGTATTTTGACCTGTGGCATTTTGTACAAGGATACCAAATGACAGCAGGAGGAGGGACCATTTCATCGGGTTAAAAATAAGCAAGCCCGACGTTAACTGCGAACATGTTCTTTTATTGTGGAAATTAATCCATTTACCGAAATGTCTTTGAGTACGCCGTCAACCTTAGCTCCAGCGGCACGGATAGCGGCTTCGGTCGTTTTTCCAAAGGCAAAAATCTTCTGATTCTCGTCAGTCTTGTTACTCATTTTAAAACCATCCCATTGAGATGGGCTTGAGAAAACAAGAAACGGCCTTGAGTCAACTTTTCGAGGCTTTAGTAACGTTTGATAGACGACTATTTCATGGACTTGACTTTCCTTCAATTGTTTTTGAATGGTTCGGTTGCTGATGCTGCTGATAGGGAAAAGTACAGTTTCTTTTTGAGCAATTTCAGCAAACTTAGTCGCAACTTTTGAAGTATCAGCACTTTCACCTATGAAATCAATGGAATATTCTGCGGGCAATGCGGCAGCGGTTCCTCTACCAATACAAGCAATCTTGTATGCGGAGAGGTCCGATTGATTTTGCAGCGTACCCCTAACTGCGTTGGCAGAAGAGAAGAAAATCCAATTCATTCTTGGCAACGGAGGAGCCCATTTTGTAAACTCTATATCGATGAAGCTTTCAATGACTGGCTTGAGACCTATTTTTTCCAAACCGAACGAAAGTTCGGTTGGACTTCCAATTACTTTCGTCAGCATTATTTCTTTCATGCTGACGTTATTTCGCGAATGATTGTTTCAACTATATCAACCGGGTTGTCGGTGATAAAGGTCATTTTTCGATTGGGCTGATCCCAAGCAGAAGCATAGGATACTTCGACAGTAAATTCGCCTTCCTCAAACGTTGCATACACTCCAAGAGGAAGATGACAACCGCCTTTAAGAGCTGCGAGTACTCCCCGTTCGATTTGTATACATTGTTGTGTCAAATGATCATTCATCACGGAAGATGCTTTGATTGCATCTAAATCGTTTGATCTGCACTGGATGGCGAGAGCTCCTTGCGCTGGAGCAGGTACGAGTAAACTAGTATCAATAGGAATGGCAATGACATCAGAAAGATTCAAGTTGAGTCGATCCAAACCTGCTTTTGCAAGTAGAATTGCGTCGTATTTACCGCTCCTTAGTTTGTCTACACGAGTTGGGACATTACCACGAATGTCTTCAAGGGTTATATCGGGCCTTAATTGGAGTATCTGAGCTTTTCTTCTGCTACTGGAAGTGCCAATGATTGCGCCCGATTTGAAGGATAGCTGTTGTGTTGAGTCAAATGACTCTTTTCTGATAATGAGCATCTCTCTGGCATCTGCTCTAAGAGATACCGCGGCAATGGACAATCCAGTTGGCTGTTGTGTTTCGAGATCTTTGTGTGAATGTACAGCAATATCAATGGTTTCACTAAGGAGAGCCTCTTCAATTTCTTTGGTGAAAAATCCCTTTCCTTCGATTTTATCCAAACTGAGGTGCTGAATCTCATCACCCTTGGTTTTGATGATCAAAAGTTCACTTTCAAATCCAGCTTTTTGAAGTTTGTCTTTTACGTGATGGGCTTGCCAAAGAGCCAAGTCACTACCCCTGGTACCAATAATGAATTTCTTGCCTGACATATCTAGGTCTATTCGACCATTTTAGTTCTTATTTACGACATCCAGTAATACTTCACGCGCCATTTTCATGGGAACAGAAATATACTTCTTCTCCATATACCCAAGAATTTTCTCTACGAGTTGCTTACTTTCATCATCTAATTTTTCAAGATCTTTCGCGAAAACGTTTCCTAGAGCGGTGTTTTTAATATCGCGAATAGTATCGGGAATGCTGCGCATAGCCATCTCTATGCGGCGCTCATGACAATTTCTTTCAAATTCTCTTATACCACTTTCAATGATTGTTTCACACTCTTCGATGGCTTGCTTTCTAAATTGAATATTTTCTCCAGCTATTTGCTGAATAGTATGCATATCCACATACGAAACGTAAGGTAATTCAGTAATTGAATGCTCCACATCTGCTGGTACAGCTAAATCGATCACCAGTCTGCGAGAGCTAGATGATTGGGTAATGCGAAGAAAGTCTTCGTATCCAACTACCGCTTTTTCACTTGCAGTGCATGAAATCAGAGCATCGAAGTTACGGGCTCTGCTCAAATTGTCTAGTGATAAGACCTCTATGTTCTTTGGAAAAGTGTCTGCAATTGCTTGTGCATTAGAGGTAGTTCTATTTGCGATTGTTACGTTGTGATAATCGTTTTCAAGAAGGAACTTTGCAAAGTTGCGAATGATTTGTCCTGCACCGACAAGCAGAATGTGTTGATCTCGATTTAGACCGAAATCACAGAATTTCTGCCACGCAAGAGAAACAACAGAAACTGGTTTTTTACTTAAGTCGGTACTTGTGAAGATTTCTTTAGCTGTCTTGACACATTGATTGATGATGATTCTCAAATGATCTCCTGTCAATTGCATAGCCAAACAATCCTCGTAGGACTTTCTCAATTGAGTGATGATTTCTCTTTCGCCGATAACGAGGGATTCAAGTCCAGAGGCCACTCTCAATAAATGCTCTGCCGCTTCGAGTTCATTGTATCTTTCTGCACGGTGAACAAAACTTCTCAGTGCTTCGCTTTCTAAATTTGGTTGTAATGCTTGTATAATCTGGGTAGTAAGTCCTGGACAGACGTAGTGAGGGAGAGAAAAAATGATTTCAACGCGATTGCAGGTTGACAAATACATTAGCTCTTGAAAGCCAAATTGTTTTTTAAGATTCGATAAAATTTCTGCTCTGTGGTCAGGGTTTATATGAAACAACCCAATTTCGTCCAGAGAGAAGTTCTTATGTGTTATAGCTATGACGCGAAGTTCGTTCACAAGCGATGTTTCTTTTGTATGTCTACAAAATTCCGCAGTGAAAAAAGGTTGAATGTCATGCCATTGTCACGCAGCTCTTATCTAAAAAGAGTCTAAATAAGGATTATTTATCGTAACGCAAAATGTTGAAGTTAAGAGGCTGTAAATCATCTCCTGCGACGTTCATCACTTCTGTCGTTTTCCATTCGGACTGATTAAAATCAGGGAAATATGCTTCCGCATCAGGGTAGGTCGCATCCACATGAGTGATGTAAAGGGTATTAATGGGAAGCTCTTCCAGAGCCAGTGCATAGATTTGAGCGCCTCCGATAATGAATACATCATCTTCTCCTAATTCTTCACAAAGTAAAATCGCTTCTTTAAGACTGGTACAGACGTAGCACTCTGGAGCTTGGAATTCTGGGTTTCGCGAGATGATGATGTTAACTCGATCAGGCAATGGTCGGAACTTAGGAGGAATGCTTTCATAATTTTTTCTACCCATTATAACCACCTTGTGACGCGTCGTTTCCTTGAAGAATTTCATGTCCCTGGGGATGTGCCAGAGCAAATCGTTGTTCTTTCCTATTTCTCGATTGCGGCCCATTGCCGCGATGGCGCTGATTTTCATTATACGGCAACTTCTGCTTTGATGTGTGGGTGAGGATTGTAATTTTCCAAGGTAAAATCTTCAAATCGGAACGAGAAAATATCCTTCACGTCAGGATTGATCTTCAAACTCGGTAACGGACGAATGTCCCTTGACAGCTGAAGCTTTGCTTGTTCAACGTGATTGCTGTATAAATGAACATCTCCACCCGTCCATACGAATTCTCCAGGCGACAAATCACAAACTTGAGCTACCATGAGTGTAAGCAGCGCATAACTGGCGATATTGAAGGGCACGCCGAGAAAAGTATCGCAACTTCTTTGATACAATTGGCAGCTTAATTTTCCATCGGCAACGTAAAACTGGAATAAGCAATGACAAGGCGGCAAGGCCATTTGCTCAATGAAAGATGGATTCCATGCCGAAACGATATGTCGCCTCGAATTGGGATTTTTTTGAAGTCCTTCGATAAGCTTGGATATTTGATCGGTATGTGTTCCGTCCGGATTGGGCCAAGATCTCCATTGATATCCATAGACAGGTCCAAGATTTCCCTCTTCGTTCGCCCATTCGTCCCAAATACTTACCCCGTTTTCCTTTAGGTAGGCAATATTTGTTTCTCCTTTCAGAAACCAGAGCAATTCATGAATAATGCTTTTGGTATGGAGTTTTTTAGTTGTGAGTAAAGGAAATCCCTCTGCGAGATCGAACCTCATTTGATATCCAAAAACGCTATAGGTTCCTACACCTGTGCGGTCATTTTTGAATGTACCATTCTGTAATAAATGCTCTAATAAATCGTGATATTGCTTCATGATGCTACGAAACTACAACGACAATTTCATTCATGAAAAGCTTGTTTATAAGTTAGCTTTGCAACATGTCTAAAAAGGAATCCCTTATTCAGGTAGACACCAGGGTGCAGCTTTGGGATAAAGATTTCCTTCAGCTGTACGTTGTGATCCCTGGTTGGTCAGTCAAGGAGCTCACGGGTGGGAAAATGACCAGGGTAATTTGTGAAGTCCACGGTATTTCATTTTCCTGTGCCTTGCGTCCTTTGGGCAAGGAAGGAGATTTTTTCATTGGGCTTAGCAAGGAGAAAAGTAAAAAGGCGAGAATTACGGAGGGAATGGAAGTGACTGTTTTTTTAGTGAAGGATGAGAGTGAATTCGGTTTTCCAATGCCAGAAGAATTAAACGAGGTTTTGGAGCAGGATGAAGAGGCCAAAGCAATTTTTTCTAAAATAAAACCGGGAAAGCGAAGAGGTTGGATGCACTATGTGTCTTCCGCTAAAGGTATCGACACCCGTATAAAACGAGCTTTTCAAATCGTGGAAAAAATGAAAGAGGAATATTATCAATCACTTTGAAATCACTCTCAGGGTGCTTAAAACTTTCCTCGCCTTTGCTTTTGCCATTTCTAGATTCATATCGATCACCGTTACATGGCCCATTTTACGGAATGGTTTGGTTTCTGTTTTTCCATAGAGGTGCACAAATACCCCAGGTATAGATAGAATTTCTTTCAGTCCTTCATAGTGCACCGGGCCCTCGTATCGTTTTTCTCCGAGAATATTGACCATGACGGATGGAGTGATCAACGAGGTGTCTCCAAGTGGCATATTGGTAATTGCACGCAAGTGTTGTTCGTATTGAGAACACACATTTCCTTCTATGGTTTGATGTCCACTATTATGAGGTCGAGGAGCAATTTCATTGACGAGAATCTCTCCTTGTTTGGTGACGAACATTTCTACGGCGAGCACGCCAACGATTCCCAGTTTTTCTGCGATTTTAACCGCAATATTCTCGGCTTCTGTAGCTTGTGAAGATGTTATGTTTGCAGGAGAAAATAAAAACTCGACTAAATGCGCCTCAGGGTTAAATTCCATTTCCACTGCTGGAAATGTGGACACCTGGCCTGACTCACTTCGCGCTACCATTATAGCTATCTCTTTCTCGAAATCAATCATTTTTTCCAGCACCGAAGGAGCGTCGAAAACTTTCTCAAGATCATCTTCGTTGCGCAAAGGACAAACACCTCGACCGTCGTATCCACCGGTGCGAAGTTTCATCATCCACGGTCCTTCGCTCAGTTTCGAAATAGCCTCTTCTTTAGAATTGACTAATTCAAACGGAGCGGTTGGAATTTGATTGGACTGGTAAAATTGTTTTTGAAGTCCTTTATCTTTTATAACTTCAAGGACCCTTGGTTGAGGAAAAACGGGGATTCCCAAGGATTCTAATTCCTTGAGCGCCTCAACATTTACATTTTCTATTTCTATAGTCAGTAAATCACAGTTTTTTCCAAATTGTAAAACAGATTCATAGTCTTTAAAGTCACCACAGATAAATTCATGAGAAATTTTGGAGCAAGGCGCATCTGGTGAGGGATCAAGCACAGAAACGCGCACATCATAGTTTACTGCCTCCTGAATAAACATTCGGCCTAATTGCCCACCACCGAGGATTCCAAGTTTGAATGAATTTCCGTAAAATTTTCTCATGTTGCAAAGGTAGTATATTGTGCTAGCTGAAATCTTTGATGCATATTTGAAAAAAATCAATTCATGAAAAATCTCTTTTTGATCTTCTGTCTTTTTATTGCACAGCTACCATTTGCTCAGAATTTATCACAGGTGGAGTCAGTAGAATATGACGCAGTTTCTGGGCGTTTTCTCGCATCAAACGGCAACAGTATTGTAGAAGTCGATGGAGACGGCAATGAGGTGGCTTTCTTTGGCACCACTGCTCAAGCAGAATATGGAATGGAAATAATGAACGGAGCCCTTTTCGTTATTGACAACAATCGAATCAAGGCCTACAATCTTGGAGACGGGTCGCAACTGATGAACTTTCAAATTCCAGGTGCTTCATTTCTCAATGGAATGGCCTCTGATGGGGATAGCAGATTGTGGGTAACTGATTTTTCACTCAAGAAAATTCATGAAGTAAATGTTGCTGATTTGAATAATCCATCTCAAACGGTAATAGTGGCAAATACAGTAAGTACTCCAAATGGAATTGTATTCGACGGTCTGAACAACAGATTGCTTTTTGTTAATTGGGGAAGTAACGCGAGCATCAAGGCAGTTGATCTTTCGGACAATTCGATGACAACCGTAACTGCTACCAATCTTGGTAACTGTGATGGAATTGATAGCGATGCTTACGGAAATTATTATGTTAGCTCTTGGTCTCCAACGCGCATTACAAAATTCAACAGTGATTTTAGTGTAAGTCAGATTATTACCGCACCTGGTATTTCATCTCCTGCGGATATATGCTATGCACAAAGTATTGATACTTTGGCCATTCCAAACAGTGGAAATAGTACTATTACTTATGTAGGATTTTCTGCGCCAATCTCTGTAGCTGAAACCGAAGATTCATTCGGTTTGTCATGTTATCCCAATCCTCTTTCTGATAAAAGTATAGTTGAATTCAGCCTTCCTCAAGAAGGTGAAGTTGATATAACGTTTATAGATATAAACGGAAGACTTATTCATCAGTTGATTCATGAGAAATTATCTTCAGGAAGGCACCAGATACTTCTTGCTGGATTAAACCTTCCTTCTGGAAATTATTTTTGTCGCTTTAATTGGAATGGGGTAGAGGAAGTAATACCTGTAGTAAAATGAAAGCTTTGGCCATCGTCGTTTTTTGTTTTTTGGGATTGCTCGATGGGGTTGCGCAGTACGTAGCTCCGGAAGTGAGTTCAAAACCTAAGTGGTTATGGCATGAGAATCTTTTTTACGGTGGCGGTTTGGGTTTGGGTTTCGGAAATGTAACAGCAGTAAATGCCAATCCTCAAGTGGGAGTGCGCATGACCAAGCACCTAGGAGCAGGCGTTGGGTTTGATTATAATTTTGTTGGAAGAACAGGATTGAATATTCAAACTTTTGGTCCGAGCGCTTTTGTAAGAGCAAAACCACTTCCTTTTCTTGTAGCGCAAGCGGAATATGTTCACGTGTTTGCAAGCGAACGATTTAATACGATCGAAGCAAAATATAATTTCCCGATGTTTCTTTTAGGAGGAGGGTATTTTAGCGGCACTGAGAACGGAGGTTTTTTTATGATGTTGATGTGGGATCTAATTGGGGATCCGATTTCTCCTTTCCCAGACCCAATGTTTCGTGCTGGTGTGAGCATTGGATTTTAGACTACTCCTCGTCAAGATCTGCTTTTTCTTTTTCTAATTCTTCTTCAGGCACTCCATTTTCATAGCGTTCGAAATAACTATCTCCGATCAACCGCATGAGCCTAGCTATAGCAGCTTGCCTTTTTTGTAAGTAAGCAGAGGGTGCTCCGGGGTTGAATTTTTTAGGATTGGGAAGACAGCCCGCGATGAGTGCTGCTTGTTCACGGCTTAGTTTTGCAGGTGTGGTTTTAAAGTAGTCCTTAGCGGCTGCGCCAACACCAAACTTGCATGGACCCATTTCAATCACATTGAGATAGACTTCCATGATGCGTTCTTTTGACCAAAAAAATTCAATCAGATAGGTGAAGTAAACTTCAAAACCTTTTCTTATCCAATTACGTCCAGGCCACAGAAATACATTCTTCGCTACTTGTTGGGAGATAGTGCTTGCTCCTCTTTTCTTTTTGTGTGTAGCGTTATACTTTTTTGCTTTCTCAATAGCTCCCCAGTCAAGACCATTGTGTTTCATGAAGTTGTTGTCTTCACTCGCCACTACGGCTAATTTCATGTTGATAGAAATGTCTTCAGCATCTACCCATTGTTTATGAAATTCCTTTCCTTCAGGACAAGACCAGCGTTCACTTAATTGCAAGTATGTTGTTGGTGGGTTTACCCAACGGTACAATATGACCCAGGAGATGGTGATTATAAAAAACCAAAGTGTGAATTTCCAAAGAAATCGCCAGATTCTTTTTCCCCAACTTGTCTTCTCCGAACGTGGTTTTGAGGACTTGCTTTCCGCCATGATTACTTTAACCCAAGTTTTTGTTTTATTTCGTCGGGAATAGCGTCTTTGTGAACTACAATACCTACGGTTTTGTATCTCAGATAAGAAGGTGACACATGTAGGTAACCTCCAAATGGATTGGATTTACCCCAAGAGTTTTTGGTTTTGTAATAAATGACTCCGTTTTGATCTTTAGATTTACCCGTAATGTGCATGAGATGGTCGTCGGTGGTTTCACCACTATCAAATGCTTTTTGACGCATAGCTTGATCAACTGTTTGTTCACCTACAATTTTCTTAAACATATCTTCTTTGGTCACGGAAGACTCTGGAACGATTGCTATTCCATTGGAATGGGAGAAATATTTTTCGGAAACGTCAGCATCCCATGCCACGGTGTATCCGCGATCCAAGGCATTGTCGATGACCGAATGGAATTCGTCAAGGGGTAGGTTATAATAACGCGAGATAGCCCAATTATCAGGCACCTCCAACGTGAATGTGCTGTAGAAGGGATGATGACTGAAACTGGATAGATTAATGTAGTCATCTGCTTTTATTCCTAAGTAATCTCGGTAAGAAGCAGGAGTAAATTCTTTGCCTGCAACTTGAAATTTATCTGGTACAGAACCAAGGCAAGCGTCCAGAACGCCTTCTATAGATTCCATCCAGAGAGAGCTTTCTTGATGTAATTTTTTGTCGATGACCGTTTTTACCATTGTAGATAAAAGTTCATCAAGGGTGCCGTGTTGATGTGTGGTTGCGCCATCGAGGAGTCCTGAGTATACGCTTTCTGGCATTATTCCATGATTTTTAACCACAGATATTACGTCATGGCTAAGCCCCCCGGGCCCGAATTGTTGTTTGCCATCAAAACGAATAAAGCTCGAAGCCTTTTTGGGGTAAATCATTCGAACATTGAACATTTCAGAAAGATCTATTGGAGTTTTTCCAATTCTAAATACTTCGGCTTCCAAAAAAGAGTTGGTAGCAAAACTCCAACAAGTTCCAGTAGCGCACTGGTCTTCTACTTCTAGAGTATTAATTTTTGTTATGTCCGTAAAGGTGTAAGGACTTTGAGAAAAAACAGAGAAACTGCCAGCTACAAACAGAATCGAAAGGACCTTGGTCTTTGTATAGCGCATCATGTTGCAAGTATAATGAATTTCATAACGAGGATAAACACTTCGTTGTTTAAAGTATGGTCTTTAAAAAAGAAAAGTAGCCCTTTTAATATTCATTTTCGTAAAAAATAGACGGTATGAAGCGAATAGCAGTAGTATGTGGAGGATATAGCGGAGAAGCCGCTGTTTCGATGAAGAGCGCGGCAATGGTCATGAATAATATCGATCGTAAGAGATTCGATCCTATTAAAGTTGTCATTGCCACGACGGGATGGTACGCGGAAGTGAACGGGGTGCAAGTGGACGTGGATAAAAATGATTTTTCCGTAATGAAAGATGGTTTAAAAATCCAGTTTGAAGGAGCTTTCATTATCGTTCATGGAACACCTGGAGAAAATGGATTGCTTCAAGGATATTTTGCTATGCTCGGAATACCGCATACGACTGGGGATGTACTAAACATGGCAACGACTTTTAACAAGAAAGCCACCACGCGTCTTCTTGGTACGCTTGGCTATTCTGTGGCAAAGTCTATTGTATTGAAGAAGCAAGAGTCTTATAGCGTATCCTTTATTATACAAAATTTGGGATTGCCTTGTTTTGTAAAGCCCAACAATGGAGGTAGCAGTATTGGGACTTCCAGAGTCAATCTAGCAGAGGACATGCATTTGGCATTGGACAAAGCTTTTAAAGAAGATACAGAAGTCATTATCGAGGAGTTTATTGCGGGTACAGAAGTAACCTGTGGAGTCATTGTTTACCAAGGAAAAGTAACTGCTCTACCAGTAACGGAAATAGTTTCTAAGAAAGAGTTTTTCGACTTTGAAGCAAAGTATCAAGGTGCTTCTGAAGAAATTACTCCGGCCAGGATAGATGATTCCCTGAGGGATAGAATTCAGAGGTCATGTGAAGACATTTATAAAAGACTGGACTGCCGAGGAATGATAAGGGTTGATTTTCTCATAAGAGAAGAAGAAATTTTTGTAGTGGAAGTGAATACAGTTCCTGGATTTACAGAGGCTTCAATTATTCCACAACAGGCAGCGGTAGTGGGTATAAATAAAACAGAATTGATTTCTGCGGTACTAGATAGTAGTTTCTAGTTACTTCACTCTTCCAGGATTGTCTTTTAAGAAAGACGACCAACCCGAATAACTCTTTCCTGTCCCTATTGCAGTATTGCTCTGATAAAAATGACATACAGCAGCAGCAAGTCCATCCGTAGCATCGAGTTTTGAGGGCATATCCGAGGAAGGTATTTTTAGAGTTTGTTGAAGCATTGCTGCCACTTGTTCTTTAGAGGCTGCGCCATTTCCTGTAATACTTTGTTTGATTTTTCGTGGTGCATATTCTACAACTGGAATTTGCCTGCTCAAAGCGGCCGCGATGGCCACGCCTTGTGCCCGCCCCAATTTGAGCATGGATTGAACATTCTTCCCAAAGAAAGGAGCTTCGATAGCCAACTCGTCAGGATGAAAACCTTCAATCAACTCAATGCAACGCTCGAAAATTTTTGAAAGTTTGAGATGATGGTCTTCAATTTTCTCTAAGTGAATAACCCCGAGAGCAATCAAGCTCATTTTTTTTCCTTCCGCTTTAATAATACCGTATCCAAGGATGTTGGTCCCAGGATCTATACCTAGAATGATTCTTTCTTTTGCACTCACGCGGATTCTTCTGTTATTTGCGGTAAATGTACATCTTGAAGGTATTCTTAATTGTGTTTTTTTTAGTTGCTCTTGGAATTTATCTAGGAATTCTTACCAGGTGGATTTTGCTTTGGAAGAAAGCCAAGATGAATCTAAGAAATGGAATTAACGGAAAAGGGGAGACGTTATCGCTGGTCATTCCATTTCGAAATGAATCCTTTCGATTATTGAGATTACTGAATCAACTTATAGAAGAGTCGAAGAATTTTCCTGATTTGAAGATAATTCTTGTCAATGATCACTCAACGGATAGCACTCTGGAGGAAATCAACGAGGTGGTAAAAAATCACGCGAACATTGTGCTCATTCCTACTGAGGGTCCAGGGAAGAAAATGACCGTTTGGAGTGGGATGAAATTGGTTTCATCTCCCTTCGTGATTACGTTAGATGCGGATGTTATTTTACCTCAACATTGGCTTGAAAGCGTCATATCTATTTCAGAAAACACGAACATGGATTTAGTGATCTTGCCAGTATTTGCTAAGAGCGATGATTCGTTTTTTGGAAACTTACAAGAGACGGAATTTTCATCTTTAACCGCGGTGACAGGTGCTTCCGCCATGAGCGGAAATGCACTAATGTGTAATGGAGCAAATTTATTTTTTAAACGAGATTTTTATTATGCGCATATTGACAAATTAAGACTGGATATATCCTCAGGAGATGATATGTTTTTACTACAAGCGGTGAAAGAAAAGGGTCAATTGAAGTATGCATTCAGTCAGAGTTTAATCATAGAAATCGAAACAGAGAAACGATGGAATAATTTTTTTAGACAGCGAGTGCGTTGGGCAGGTAAAACGGTTTTTCTCAGAGATTCATACATATTGTTTTTTGGAGCATTACTTCTTATATTACAATGTGGCTGGTTCTTTTTTTTGTTGTTTGATCCAGCCCAATTCTTGCTTTTTTTTCTTTTAAAAACGTTGTGGGATGCGGCATTGATTTGGAACATGAATCTGCGATTTAGTCGCTCTACTTCTGTAAATCGTGTTGTATTATTGGCGCTGTTATATCCTTTTTATGTATTCATTATAACTTTGGCATCTGTGTTCTATAAACCAAGTTGGAAGAATAGAATCATAAAGTACTAACTATGCAAAAGGCCATTAAAAAGTTTTGTAAGAATCGGCTCGCATTATTGGGGGTAGTCTTTATTTTTTTATGCTTTTTGGTTTCCTTGCTTGGTCCAATTATTCGACCAGATGATACAGTCGATGCTAATAATCAGCACTTGGTAATTGGAGGCAAGTCGCCAGGTTTCAAGGTTTGGGTGATGAGAGAGGGAGAAAGTGCTTCAACTTCAAGGTTGAGCTATTGGACTGCGGGAGGAAATAGTCTTGGGCAAAGAGAAATTTTACTCTCTGGGCCTCCGGTAAAGCAAGGAGAATTTTGGGAGTCGACCTCCATGGAGAGTGGGAAGATTGTTTCGTTAAACAACTTGAAAAATGTGAAGGAAAGAACCTACTGGCTTGGTACTGACAAGTATGGACGTGATCTGCTCTCTCGATTGATGGCGGGCACAGTAGTGTCGCTATCAGTAGGTGCGGTGGCAGTGTTCATTTCTTTGATCATAGGCATTTTGATTGGTCTTGTTGCAGGCTATTACCGAGGTGCTGTGGATGCAGTGCTCATGTGGTTTACCAATGTGGTTTGGTCTGTCCCCACTTTACTCTTGGTGATGGCCATTACCTTTACTTTCGGTACAGGTTTTTGGAAGATTTTTTTGGCTGTTGGTTTAACAATGTGGGTGGAAGTAGCGCGATTGGTGAGAGGTCAAGTGCTGGCAATTAGAGAAAGAGAATTTATTGAAGCGGCTCGAGCGATGGGATCTTCTGATTGGAGAATTATGTTCAAGGAAATTTTACCCAATATATGGTCCCCCGTGATTGTTATAGCTGCTGCAAATTTTGCCTCAGCCATACTCATTGAGGCAGGTTTGAGTTTTTTGGGTCTGGGAGCAAAGATTCCAACTCCTAGTTGGGGCAACATTATTCGTGAACACTACGCATACATCACAACGGACATGGCGTATTTGGCGATCTTACCTGGACTTTTGATTATGTTTTTGGTTTTGAGTTTCATGATGGTGGGCAATGGTCTGAGAGATGCTTTGGATGTTAAAGGGTAATATGGTAGGTTTGTACCATGAATCTTGACTCCAAAATTTATATCGCAGGGCATCGCGGCATGGTAGGAAGTGCCATTGTAAGGGCGCTACAGCAGAGAGGATTTAATCGATTGATTACCCGCACTTCGTCTGAGCTAGATTTGAGAGATCAAGCTGCAGTGCGTAGGTTTTTTGAGCTAGAAAAGCCAGAGTTCGTTTTTTTAGCGGCGGCGAAAGTGGGTGGTATTTATGCAAATAATACCTATCGCGCGGACTTTATCTACGAGAACTTGATGATTGAAGCCAATGTGATTCACTCCGCGCACGAGTTCAAAGTTTCAAAGTTGCTTTTCTTGGGTTCTTCTTGTATATACCCGAAAATGGCGCAGCAACCATTGAAGGAGGAAGCGCTGTTGACCGGCTTATTAGAGGCGACTAATGAACCCTATGCCATTGCCAAAATTGCGGGTATAAAGTTATGTGAGGCGTATAGAGATCAATATGCCTCCAATTTCATCAGTGCGATGCCGACCAACTTGTATGGCCCGAATGATAATTATGATCTAATGAATTCGCATGTACTTCCGGCCATGATACGAAAGTTTCATACCGCGAAAGTAAAAGGCCTTGAGAAAGTAGAACTTTGGGGAGATGGAAGTCCATTGAGAGAGTTTCTACATGTAGATGACCTTGCAGAAGCGTCGCTGTTTTTAATGGAGAGCTACAATGAAAGGCTTTTTGTAAATGTAGGAACAGGGGAGGATTTGAGTATCCGAGATTTGTCTCAAATGATACAACGTATTGTTGGATTTGAAGGAAAGGTAGAGTGGAACACCGATAAACCAAATGGGACACCTCGCAAGTTAATGGACGTTTCGAGAATTGAAAGTTTCGGTTGGAAACATCGAATTCAATTGGAGGAGGGTATTAAATCGGTATATGAACTTTTTAAGAAATTAAATTTACCTACCGAATGAAAGTTCGGTTCATACTAATATTTTTAGTTTGCTTATTGCATTCAACCGAGCAATTATTCGGTCAGAGTTTTTTACCAATGCATCGAGATGTTTGGCAAGAAGTAGAAAGATCAAAGACCAACCAAAGAACTCAAGTTCATTTAGCAGTTAAGCCTTTTTTTAAGAACGAAGTGCCAGATAGTCTAATGAGATTTTTTGGTAAAGACACTGCTAAGTACTATTATGATCTCACTGCCGCTCTTTTTCGGGACCATACCGCTCAGATTAAACGGGAAGACTACCGCTTAGCTCTTGATGTGCTTTATGATTTCAGCTCAGGTCGAGATTTCAGCGAACGTAGCGATAGAAACGAAAATCGATTCGTTTTTACCAATATGCGCGGTCTAATGGCATCAGGAGACCTTGGGAAAAAATTCACTTTCTATACCGGTTTTTACGAAATGCAAAGGGTCACACCTTACTATCAAAGTGTTTATATTGATTCTGTGGGTGTATTTCCTGGCTTAGGCCGCGTCAAAGATTATCGGCAAAATGGGTATGACCATAGTATGAGTTTTGCGGGCATGCGTTATCAGGTTTTGAAGAATTGGAAATTAGATTTAGTATATGACAAACAATTCGTAGGCTTTGGCTACAGAAGTCTGCTATGGAGCGATGCGTCCTTTGCGTTTCCATCTTTGAGAAGCGAGTGGTCTTTCATGGATGGTAAATTGAAATATTTTACTTCATACAGCGCTTTGCAATCGCTGGAAAGATTGCCGAGAAGGGATGTGCCAGAATCTTTATTTAAAAGGAAAACCGCAAGTTTTAATTATTTGAGTTTTAAACCTAGTAAAAGGCTTGAACTGGGATTGTTTGAGGCTACAATGTGGAGAAGGGTTGATAGCCTTCAAACCTATAATCTGCCTTGGAATGCTTATGTTCCTTTGATTGGGGCCTCTGTTGCCACAGAAGGCTGGCAGGGAGCGAATAATACTTATGCTGGAATCAATCTGAGGTTTGAACCGTTTGACGGAATAGTATTGTACAGTCAATGGCTTGTCAACAACACGGAAGGAGAATCACAAGGGTATCAAATGGGAGTAAAACTTTTTGATGCGGTGTTCAAGGGTTTGGATTTTCAATTGGAGTTTAACCAGTTGGGAAGTGAAGCGTACGCCGGATCCTCTATGTTGCAATCTGTTTCTCATTTCAATCAGCCATTGGGTCATCCAAGTTTTGCTACAAATCAAGAATGGATCGGTTTATTGGATTACCGGTTCAGAAGATTGATTTTTCGAAGTAGGATTGTGATGTGGAACACCCACCTATCAAGTGATTTACAAAGACATATGGAATTGGAGGCGGGTTATTTTGTAAACCCAAAGACGAACTCTCAAATATCCTTGTCTGTGATTCATAGAGATTTGGGCTATACAGAATGGATTTATTTTATATCCATACGCACCAACCTTCATAATAGGTACTTCGATTTTTAATACCTTTGGATGTAATAATCCTTAACGCAAAGAGAGCCTTGGTCGAGTTGATATTGTCATTTCTTACTGCTTTTTTTCTTGTCTTGATTGCAATGCCTGTGCTCATTAAGGTAGCAAAACTCAAGCACTTGGTCGATGAGCCTGGAGATGAGCGAAAGCTTCATAGAAGGAGTGTTCCTACTATTGGTGGAATTATGATTTTCGCAGGAACAATTATCTCTTATTCTTTGTGGTTTCCCTCTCGCTATAGCAGACAAGTGGGCACCAATTATGATGTTTTGGGTGCGCTAAATGAATTCAAGTATTTGGTAGCGTGCATGTTTATTTTGTTTTTTTTGGGCTTAAAAGATGATATCATCGGAGTGAGTCCTTGGAAGAAGTTGATGGTTCATGTGATCGTGGGATCCATCTTGGTGTTCATGGCAGATATCCGTCTCACACAATTCTGGGGCTTATTTTATGTGGATGAGTTGCCTTTTTTTGTAAGCGCAGCCCTATCCCTTTTTATTTATATCGTAATCGTAAACGCGATCAACTTAATTGATGGAGTGGATGGTTTGGCAGCAGGAATAGGCTGTATTGCAAGTGGTGTTTTTGCCTATTGGTTTTACCGAACTGGTGATCTTCCTCTTGCGTTGCTGGGAACGGGATTGGCAGGTTCACTGGTTGGGTTTTTAGTCTTTAATTGGCAGCCTGCGAAAATTTTCATGGGCGACAGTGGATCACTGATTATTGGTGTGGTGCTGTACGTTCTTGTAATGAAAATGATTGAATTTCCTCCTGCGCAAATGTCAACGGTGATGAAAGAAGTTTCGAAACCGGTATTAGCCATGGCCATTTTAGCCTATCCGCTTATTGACACCTTGCGAGTATTTATAATCCGGATGCGTCAAGGTAGATCGCCTTTTTCAGCAGACAAGAATCACATACACCACAAGCTGCTTTCTTTGGGATTGAATCACAGGCAAGTCTGTGGTGTGCTGTATGGATACACAATTGTCGTGATCACACTCACATTTCTTACTCCTGCAAGAACGCCGAATATGAGCTTTTTAATTGTCGGTTCCATTGCAGTGCTAGCGGCCAATAGTATTTTTCTAATCAGAAAGAAAAAGTAGTATTACCCGAAGTGCGGAGTAGCATAAGCCTTAACCGCTTTTTCATCTATTGATTTAGAACTCAAAATAACCAAACGTTCCATTACATTTCGGAATTCCCGAATATTGCCGGTCCAGTCTAGACTTTGAAGTGCTTTTATGGCCCCAGCAGTAATTTCTTTTTTAGGTTGACCGTATTCTTCCGCTATTTGATTTAAAAAGTGATCTGCTAACAGAGGAATATCGTCTTTTCGTTCATTCAAAGAAGGTACTCGAATGACTATTACCGAAAGACGGTGATACAAGTCTTCTCTGAAGTTTCCAGCGGCAATTTCTTTGCGAAGATCCTTGTTTGTTGCTGCGAAGATGCGAACGTTTACTTTGAAGTCTTTGTCACCTCCAACTCTAGTGATTTTACTTTCTTGTAAAGCCCTTAGAACTTTTGCCTGCGCAGAGAGCGCCATATCCCCGATCTCATCTAAGAATAATGTTCCCCCATCTGCAAGCTCGAACTTACCTTGTCTTGTTTTAATAGCGCTGGTAAAGGCTCCTTTCTCGTGTCCAAATAATTCACTTTCGATGAGTTCGCTCGGAATCGCAGCACAATTCACTTCGATAAAAGCTCCATTGTTTCTTTCAGATTTTTCATGAAGTTGGCGAGCAACCAATTCCTTTCCAGAACCATTTCCACCTGTAATGAGCACACGCGCTTCCGTAGGAGCTACCGTGTCGATCATGTTTTTTATTTCTTTAATCGGAGCGCTTTCTCCGATTATCGAAGAACCGAGTGCTTTATTGACTTTTTTGCGAAGAGTTTTTGTTTCGTTTATCAGTGCTGTTTGATTCGAGGCATTGCGTACAGTAACTAAAACCCTATTTAGATCCAACGGCTTTTGAATAAAATCGTAAGCGCCTTTTTTCAAGGCCTCCACGGCAGTATCGATGGTACCATGACCAGTTATAATTATTACAGGTGTTTCTATTCCTTTTTCCTTGAGTTTTTCGAGCACTTCCATGCCGTCCATTCTGGGCATTTTGATATCACAGAAGATGAGATCGAAATTCTCTTTTTCGGACATCTTCAAACCTGCTTCCCCGTCAGCGGCTTCTTCAACAGTAAAAGATTCATATTCAAGAATTTCTTTTAATGCACCACGGATTGCGGCTTCATCGTCAATGATAAGAATTTTTGGCATGCCTTTTCTTTTGTTGCGAAAGTATGAACAAACGACGAAAAGGCTATCGAATCAACGTACTTTCGCACAGTGAATTCGGAGTTGTTAAATCAGTTGAACGAAGCCCAAAGAGCCGCAGCTGCTCATATAAATGGGCCCATGATGGTCATTGCCGGAGCAGGCTCTGGTAAAACACGCGTCTTATCGTATAGAATTGCACATCTGATACAAAATGGGGTAGATCCCTTCAATATTTTGTCTCTCACATTTACCAATAAAGCGGCGCGTGAGATGAAGGAAAGAATCGCTTCGTTGGTTGGAGAAAGCAATGCTCGAAATATATGGATGGGAACATTCCACAGCATCTTTGCCCGAATTCTGAGAATAGAATCTGAAAGAATCAACTATCCGCGCGACTTTACCATCTACGATACGACGGATGCAAAAAGTTTGATTAAGGATATTCTTAAAGAGATGGGCTTAGACGATAAAATGTACAAGCCTGGAATGGTGTATAACCGAATTTCTAGTTGCAAAAACAACCTGATTTCTTCAGCCGATTACGCACAACAAGTTGATTTAATAGCTGAAGATCGGCAGTCGGGAAGACCAAGGATGTCAGAGATCTACGCACGATATGACATGCGACTGTTCAAAGCGGGTGCTATGGACTTTGATGACTTGCTTTTCAAAACCAACGTCTTGCTGCGTGATTTTCCCGAAGTACTTTATCGCTATCAGAATAAATTCCAATTCATTTTAGTAGACGAGTATCAGGATACCAATTTTGCCCAGTACTTAATTGTTAAACAACTGGGAGCTCGTCACGAGAATGTATGTGTAGTGGGCGACGATGCACAGAGTATCTATGCATTTCGTGGAGCGAATATCCAGAATATCCTCAACTTTCGAAGAGACTATCCTGAGTTTGCTATGTATAAACTTGAGCAGAACTATAGGAGTACCAAGGTCATTGTAGAAGCCGCTAATAGTATCATTTCAAAGAATAAAGATCAAATTCAGAAAAAGGTTTGGACCGCAAACGAGGATGGGCAGCGCATAAAGGTACACAAAGCGATGACGGACAATGATGAAGGAAACTTTGTCGCCAATCAAATCTATGCCACCAAACAACAAGTTGGAGGAACCTACCACGACTTTGCTATTCTATACAGAACCAACGCACAGAGCAGAGCGTTTGAAGAGGCTTTGAGAAAGCTCAATATTCCCTATAAAATTTATGGTGGATTAAGCTTTTATCAACGGAAAGAGATCAAAGATCTTCTGGCTTATTTCCGGCTTACATGCAACCCGAATGATGAAGAGGCATTAAAACGAATTATCAATTATCCCACGCGTGGAATTGGAAAAACGACCATTGATAAATTAGTTGTTGGCGCTAGTGAAAGGCAAATAGGAATATGGGAAATGGTAGAGAGAGCTTCTGAAGTTGGAATTTCCGGTGCCTCCTATTCAAAGCTCGCCGAATTTGTTTTGATGATTCGTTCTTTTCAGGTAGAACTTCAGCTGAAGAATGCCTATGATTTAGGGCATCATATTGCTAGTCACAGTGGTTTATTGAAGGATCTCTACAGCGACAGAACCCCTGAGGGAGTGGCGCGTTATGAAAACATACAAGAGCTGCTCAACGGTATGAAGGAGTTTTCTGAAAAAGAAAATCTAGAAAATCCGGATGCAGTAAATACCTTGAGTGATTTCTTAATTGACGTTGCACTGCTTACTGATGCGGATAATGAGGATGAAGACGATCGAAATTCTGTGAGTCTCATGACCATTCACGGATCAAAAGGACTAGAGTTTCCATATGTGAATATTGTCGGGATGGAAGAAAATCTTTTTCCATCTCAGCTTTCTTTGAATAGTAGAGAAGAAATGGAGGAGGAGCGAAGGTTGTTTTATGTAGCCATCACACGCGCTGAGAAACAAGCTACGTTGAGTTATGCATTGAGCAGGTACCGCTGGGGTCAATTGAGTTATTGCGAACCTTCTCGCTTTATAGAGGAAATTGATGAGGCGTATCTTGATTTTCCAGTGGTGGAAAGAAAAACAGTTGTCAAGAGAATTGACTTTGCAGCCGAGCGTTCGGGATTCTCAGGTTCTCCCGTTGCTTCAAGAAACGATGAACCAGTGAGGACGGCTTCACCACCACCGAATTTTAAGAAGGTTTCCACTTCCGTTTCTACTAGTGCGACGGAATCTTTTTCGGAGGCGTCAGAAATTTCCGTAGGGGCAGAAGTGGTCCATGATAAATTTGGAAAAGGAAAAGTACTCGCCATGGAAGGGATTGCCCCAGATATTAAGGCTACTATCTTTTTCCCCGCGGCCGGACAGAAACAAGTGTTGCTAAAATTTGCGAAATTGAAAGTAGTGGGCTGAGATCTTTCAGCTTTGCATATATTTGTAAAAAGTCAAAGGCCTCGTTGCAGAGGTAAATCATTAAAATTACAGTGCTCCTATGTCGGAGATGATCAATAAAAGCCTGAATTTTCAGCCTTATAACAGCATGCGTCCGGATTTAATTATCCCAGAGTATGGACGCAACATACAGAAAATGGTCGAGTACGCGATGACGATCGATGATCGTGAAGAGCGTAATAAATGCGTGAGGGCTATACTTTCAGTGATGGGGCAATTGTTCCCATACTTAAGAGATATGGAAGACTTCAACCATAAGCTTTGGGACCACTTGCATATCATGAGTGATTTTAAATTGAATGCAGATAGTCCATATCCCGTACCCAATGCTTCAGAACTAGACGCTCCACCCGCCCGCATGACCTATCCCAAAGGGGATGTTCGATTTGGTCACTATGGCAGATATGTCGAAAGAATGATTGAAAAGTGCATAGCCATGGAAGAAGGCGAAGAGAAAAGGGCTTTCTCTATTTCTATTGCTAATTTGATGAAACAAAATTCTTTGAATTGGAATAGAAGCACGGTAACCGATGATGTCATTCTGAAGGATTTGAATTATCTCAGCGGAGGGAAGATTCGTTTAGAAGGAATCACAGAACTCCACGCAGTAAAGACTATTCAAGGAAACAAGTTTCAGGATTACGATAACGATAACTATCGTAAGAACAAACACAAGAAGTTTATACCTAAGAAGAAGTTTAAAAAGCATAAGTAATGAATGCTTTCAGTGAAGGCGTGCTTCATATCACGGATATTGGGGGATATGATCACATGCTGTTTTTATTGGCGATGTCTGCGCCGTTTACCGTGAAGGACTGGAAGAGTCTAATTCTGTTGGCTACAGCATTTACTTTGGGGCACAGCGTCACTCTCGCTTTAGCAGGATTCCAATTGGTAAAGTTTAATTCTGATCTGATAGAGTTATTGATTCCAATTACCATCGCGCTCACTTCTCTCTATTGTTTTTTTTATGGAGAAAATAAAGTTAGTTTCACCTCTTATGGGATGGTAGCCACGTTCGGTTTGATACATGGCTTAGGTTTTAGTTCTTATTTCAGGATGATGTTTGACGAAGGGACAGATGCTATGAAGAACTTGTTTCTTTTTAATCTAGGAGTAGAGTTCGGACAAGTAATGGTTTTGGTGGTTATACTAGCATTATTTTTAGCAATAGATCAAATCATCCGTAAATTGGAGTTGCGAAAGAAGATTCTGGCGGGGTCTTGTTTATTGGTAGCAGGCTATTTGGTTTTTAATCTGGTTCAATGATCCATTTTTTTCTTTTAAATTTGTCGAAAATTGGGTGAACTGTTTAAGAAATTGGCTGTTATACCCATTCGGATTTATCAGTGGGTGATTTCACCTTGGTTGGGAAAGAATTGCCGTCATGAGCCTACATGCAGCAACTATACAATTGAAGCTATTCATGAGTGGGGTGTAATGAAAGGAAGTTGGCTTGGAATAAAAAGAATAGCGAAATGCCATCCTTGGGGAACATTTGGATATGATCCGGTACCTAAAAAGAAACCTTCAAATAATAAATAAATGAAAACACCTATTTCTGTTTTTGCTTTCTTTTTTGCGATAGCTTCTATCGTAGCATGTTCTGGTGGCGAGAGTGCACAATTGACTCAAGCTCGTACCATTCAAGAAACAATGGTTAAGGCCAAGTCGAATTTGGATTCAACCTTAGATTTAAAGTTAGAAGAGTTGGGTAAGCAGCTTACTGAACTTAGCGCTGACAGCACGCTCGCAACAGATTCTACCAAGATGGCTGCCTATGCTGACTTAAAATCAAAGTATAGCGATGTCGAAGGAATGAAATCTAAGTTGGCTGATTGGATGTCAAATTCCAAGATGTTGCCTTCGTTGGAAGATCTATCCAAGGGAATCGAAAATCCTTTTGGAAAGGATGCAAAGGATGAAGATATCCTAAAGGCCATTCAAGGCAATCAGGAGTCTTTTAATGAGTTGAAGTCAGAAATTGAAACTGCAATTCAGTAATGAATATTCGCCCAAGAAGAAATCGAAAATCTGAGGCGGTAAGAGCTATGGTAAGGGAAACAAACGTTTCCCTTACTTGCTTAATGTACCCTCTTTTTCTAATAGACGGAAAGGGACAGAAGACGCCGATTCAGTCCATGCCAGGCATTTATCGATGGTCTCCTGATCTTGTGTTGACGGAGATAGAGGAATGCTTGCAATTGGGTTTAACGAGTTTCGTATTGTTTCCTGCCTTCGAAGAAAGCTTGAAGGACCGAGAAGCCAGTATTAGTTATCGCACAGATAATTTCTATCTGAAGACGATTCGGGAAATAAAGGCAAGGTTTCCAGAAGCTTGCATTATGAGCGATGTAGCCATGGATCCATACAGTAGCGATGGCCATGACGGTCTTGTAGAGAATGGTGAAATAGTGAATGATAAAACGCTACCTATTTTATCCAAAATGGCGTTGGCCCAAGCTGATGCTGGTGTTGATATTTTAGGTCCATCGGATATGATGGATGGACGAGTTAGTTTTATGCGTGAAGCGCTCGATGCTAATGGTTTTGTGAATACCTCCATAATGAGTTATACGGCGAAATACGCGAGTGCATTTTATGGTCCTTTCAGAGAAGCTTTGGATAGTGCCCCAAAGTCTGGAGATAAGAAGACCTATCAAATGGATCCGGCGAATAAAATAGAGGCGCTAAGAGAACTTATGCTCGATACGGAAGAAGGTGCCGATTTTTTGATGGTAAAACCAGCGTTATGTTATCTGGATGTAATTCATCTATTGAAAGAGAATAGTACTTTACCAATAAGTGCTTACAACGTCAGTGGTGAGTATGCCATGCTAAAAGCTGCAGGGGAGAAGGGATGGATAAATTATGAGAAAGCGATGCCTGAAATGCTTCTGAGTATTCGACGGGCAGGAGCGGACGTTATCTTAACCTATTTCGCAAAAGAATACGCTCAGCTTGTAAAAAGTAGAACAATAGAGCTTTAGAAGGACTTAGGCATTAGAGATGGCATGTGCTAATTGCTGAAACTCCTCAGCACTTAGTTGCGCTCTTTGTTTTGTAAAGTTCATATCTCCAACACTATTCATAGGGATAAGATGCAGGTGCGCATGAGGTACTTCCAAACCTATGACGGAAACACCAACCTTCGTGCAGGGCACTATAGTCTTTATTTTTCGAGCAACTTCTTTAGCAAACAAATTTATTTCACTCAGGTAATCGTCTGGAAGATCGAAGTAGTAGTCTATTTCTATTTTAGGAATAATCAAGGTATGCCCTTTCACAACAGGCTGAATATCTAGAAAAGCGAGGAATTTGTCGTTTTCTCCTACTTTATAGCAAGGAATTTCTCCGTTTATTATTTTGGTAAAAATCGTAGCCATTATCTAGAAATCTCTATGATTTCAAAGTTGATCTTTCCGGCTGGTACAGTAACCTCAGCGACGTCGCCTAATTTCTTTCCGAGTAAACCTTTGCCTATAGGGGAATCTACGGATATTTTTTTTGCAGCTAGGTTGGCCTCGTTTTCTGCAACGAGGGTATATTCTGCTATTTGATTATTAGCGAGGTTTTTTATCTTGACTTTTGACAAGATGAATACTTTAGAATTATCGAGTTGAGATTCATCGATAAGTCGTGCATTTGCTACTAAATCTTCCATTTTAGCAATACGAGCTTCTAGATGACCTTGTGCTTCCTTAGCAGCATCATATTCTGCGTTTTCCGATAGATCTCCCTTGTCGCGGGCTTCTGCAATTTGTTGAGAGATGCGCGGGCGCTCCACGGTTTTCAATTGGTGGAGATCATCTTTAAGCTTCTTCAAACCTTCAGCTGTATAGTACGCGACTTGTGTTGCCATGGCAGTGATATTAATAACTTAAAAAAAGAGAGAACCCCAATCGGGGTTCTCATAGTACAAATATAAGAATTTTCTTATTATAGAGTAATGTGCACTCCGATGCTGTGAACGCCATTAAATGGGTTGGTGACACGATATCCGTAATCCAATCCAATTTTAGATTCTCCAGATCCAACAGGAATCTGAACTGTCGCACCGACAGACGGACCCGTGAAAACGCTCATTCGCTCTTCGCCATCTTCTATTCCTATTTCGGTTCCATAACCTGCACGAACGAAGAAACGCTCGCGAAAACCGAATTCACCTCCGATAGCAATATTGTCTCTAGTGAAAGAATTCGAAGTGAATTGCAAATCGGTAGTCAGCTTCATTTTATCGTTAAAAATAAAATCATAAGCAATACCTACATTGACTAAAGAAGGCAATTCGAAACGCTCAGAACGCTGTTCCACTGTAATGGCATTACCAGTGGAAGGAATGACGGCGCTAATACTCATACCGTCTCCTCTGTAGCGCATGGGAGGTCCAACATTGCGAAGTGCGATACCAAAGCGAAGATTGTCTTTAGGACCGGTCACATAGCGAATTCCCGCGTCGAATGAAAATCCTTGTGAGCGCACGTTGTATATGGCTTCTGAAATCATTCGTACGGTAATTCCACCATAGATGCTGTTTGAGAATCCCTTCGCATAAGAAAGTCCAATGTTGGTGTAGTTGGGACTAAAAGTACCAATTCCACCTTCTGGAAGTTCTTCAGTGGTGATGTCAAGATCTCCAAAGTTCATATTGGTTACAGAAAGACCTAAAGCACCTGTTTCGCCCACTTTTTGACCAAAACCGAATGCATTGACACGAATTCCAGTACCAACTAGATAATTGTTATTCGTGAAAACCAATTCTGTTTTTCGCGTAAATGCTAATCCAGCAACGTTGAGGAATTGCGCTTCGATTCCACGGATAGAGGCCATTCCTGCGGAGCCATTCCCTGAAGTACGGGCCCAAGGATTCACCAAAAGGTGTCCGGCTCCCGAAGACCCAGCACGGTCTGGATTTCCTGCGTAGGTAGTCAATCCGATAGTTGCTGCTACTGCTATTATTAAAAGCTTTTTCATAAGCATTATTTCAATTGTAGTCTCAAAAATTAGAATCTGTCAAGGTCAACCGGTCTGAGTACACCAAACCATTTGAGTATTTTTTCACCAATACCAGGCACATCTACATGGATGATATAGGTACCACCAGCAATTGGAATGTTGTTAGCATTTTTCAAATCCCAATCCAAGGAAGTAAGCGGATCACCCTTTCTAAATTGTCTAATGAGCGTTCCGTTCATATCATAGATACTAACTGTGCATACTTCAGGTAGGTTAGTAATCTTAACGCGGTTGTCCAACTTACTAGTTTCATACTGGCTGAATGCATAGTAAGGGTTTGGGACAATATTGATGATATCTAAAGCGGTTGTTAAAGTGGACTCATCATTGAAAATTGGAGCAAGACCTCTGGTAGAGAATCTATATAGATTTCTCCATCCATTTTGAGCTCCATTATCTTCTGGATCATCCAACTCAGGTGTGTTAGGATTGTACCTTGTGTACGCAGTACCTACTCTCAACGAGATTCTTGTTTCTGTCGGGATCAAACCTTGTTCAACACTTAATAATGGCGCTTCGCCAGTCAGTAGCGCAGAACCTACCCAGGCAGTAGCGGCGAAGATTCTTCTCCAGTTATTGAATTGTGTAGAAGCAGGGCTAGTTGGATTCGGCCAAGGTGTAGTATTCAATACAGAATAAACATACTGGCAAGAATCGTATCTCGGCATTCTGGCAAATGATCCACCAAAGTCTTCATTCTCCACATTGCGGAAAACGTAAATCCAATGTTGACCACCTCCAACGATTTGTGTACCGTTTGAGTTAAACAAGTTCTCGGTTGGATTCCAGATCATATCGCGCCCATTCTCACCATTGAGCCAAGAGTCTTCACCAAAAGCCATATTCAAGCGTTCACCTGTAGTCATATCAATAGCGTAACCAGGGAACCAACTCATTCCTGTTGGTTGAGCTCCGCCCAATGTGCCTTCAGCATCGTTGTATCCTTCATCGCCAACTTTACGACCATTCTTGTCTACAGAAGGCGCTTTGCGCATGCGGTTTTTAGAATAATTTTCTCCAAAGAATCCTTGAGCAAGGAAAGGGTTGGACTGCATTTCAAGAACTGCACATCGTGTCCATTTAGATTTGTCACTAGTCAAGACGATATCTACTGAAGGTAAATTGGTAATTCTACCAATCAACTCCAAGAAGGAAGTCTGCGAGGTGTTTGTCATTGGAGCAACCTCTGGTGTGGTGCCATTGAAGGTTGCCATACTCAATAAACCATAGGTAGGAGCAAAGTTGTTCAAGTAGTTTCCATTATCTAGTTGAGAGTAGGAAACTAAAGAATAGGGAGCCCAAGTTCCTCCAAGTACACCTTCATAAATACCTTGTCCATCGACAGACGCCTGAGCGAAAGTGGTTGTGATATCGATGCCATAGTCGGCATAAATATTTTCGGCTACCGTGCCATTATCCGTTACTTCCAAGTCTGAACCAGAACGAATCCAGTTCAATGGGTCTTGTCCTTCTTGATCAGGAATTCCACCTAACCAACGTTGTGCAGGATTAGCGTAAGTTATCGTTCCGCTCAAAAACTCTGGTACCAGGTAATTAGGTTCTTCCTCAATCGGATTAGGAATGATATAATTGCCCCAGTTAATGGATATACCATAGTCAATGAGCACATCCTCACTCGCCACTTTGAAACTCTTGTAGTGAGGAACTACCTCTCCCGTTTCAAGATTCACTAATTCCCACCTCAAAGAATCGGGGTTGTCCTCTTCTACATCTTCAGGACCAGCGAGGCGTAGTTCGAAATCTGCGCTTTGAACTTTCAAAGGATCTATAACGCGAACATCCACAGGTCCTGCGCCCGGAGCATACGTAACTGCCGCGGAGAATCCATTTTGAAGGATTTCATTTTCAGAAGCAGGATCGAATAATAGATCTCTCGTGCCAGCTCCTCTTCCCTCGAGACGGGTTAGAGCAATACCTTGACCATATACTGAGTTTTGAATAGTCCCCTCCGCTGCTGGAGAAGGTGTATGTGGTATAGCCGGGATCACTTGGATTTCTCCAATGGCCGCTTTTCTTGAGCTGATGAATACTCTAGATTGACCTTGACGAGTTTCTGTGTTGTAATCAAGGTAATTGTTGTATCCATATGCGATCGCCATGAAATAATAGGTCTTGTGGTTAACAAGGGTGTTAACACCTTGAGCGAATGCATCCTGGGTAATACGGAACGATCTTGAAATTCCTTCGTTGGCTCCATTTACTTTGAGTGTTGGGATAATCAAATCATTGTCTGAGTCAAATTCATAATTGACAATAGAGGTGATATCATTTTCTACATCCGTTTGGAAAATCAAGCGAGCTTTAGATACATCACTGAGTTCATCAGGACCTACAGTGGCATTCGCTAATTGGTATACCATGTAACCTTCGAAAGTATATGATCTTTGCTCTGGAGTGTAAGTCAATCCAAGCGATTCGATTTCTTCTGGAATGGAAGCATCAAATTCCAAATAGTTTTCTTGGAAATTATTGCTGATAGTATTCTCATTCGAAAGCATGAGGATGATCTCGTTTTCCAGTTCTCTAACGGTAACGTCTGGAGCATCAGGACCCGACACTAACTCAAAGCAGTTATCAAATAGAGCTTGAGCTTTGTCATCGGCATCTTTCATTAGTGCTACAGAAGCAAGAGCACCACCACCACCACTTCTAGCCCAAACCACCCCAACTGTAATGTTGTTATAGTCTCCAGGCAAGAGCGTGAAAGGACCAGCTGACTGAATAAAACGACGGTCACCGGGTTGGTTATCTTGAGCAGCAAGAGTAACCTCTTCACTCCAAAATGGCATTTCAACACCTTCAGTACCCCAATGCAAGGGGTCTGTATCCTTTGGGAACATGTAACCTGCGGCAATTTCAGTAACGCCACTTTCACCGGGGATACCATTACCACCATACTGCATACGGTCTCCATTTTTCCAGAAACCTCTCATGTAGTTGTAGTAGTCTGGAGCAACGTCTGGGTCACCGTTGATAGGATTTGAACCAATGTTATAGTAAACGAAACGACGCATTCCGAAGCGCTCGTTGTCCACCACACCATCACCATAACCTATACCCAAACCTTTGTAAGGAATACCTTTTTGAGAAATAGCCAACGCAACATCATCGGTCAATGGATTATCTACCTCATCATAGTCCTGATATGGACCTTCAAAGAAGTCAACACCTACTGCTGGAGGATTCGCACCATATCCGTTAGATCCTGATCCAGCCTCATCTGTATTATCACCGTTATAGCAATAACCTAAACCGCGTTGCACGTCACAACCTACGTAATCGTCTGCTGCGAAGCCTAGATCTGCGTCCACCCATGAACCAAAATATGTTTCAGTAAGTGTTTGAGATCCTTGGTTGATCAACACATAGTTGTAGAACGTCATATTGTTGATCTCATCATTCGTAGTGAATGCAAACGCTTGCGCGCGGATTTCCATACCAATAGGCTGACCTTGTGATTCGGTGTGAATGTTACCACGGTCATTGAAAATCCAGTAATACGTTTGGTCACCGAAAAGCGGAACCACACTTTCACGATTCCTTGTTCGGCAGTCAATTTCTTTTAAGAAATCATACCAAGGATAGTCACCTTCTTGAGGATTATAAAATCCATCATCGTTGTAATCATAAAATGGTGCTAGATAAAAGTCTTGCTGCAAATTGGGGTCTCCTTCCGCTGGGTATTCGGCAAAGTATGCAGGCATGCTGTAATCCGCACAATCATCACCACCTGAAGTAGTACAATCCCAATAAGCACGATGGGCTTGCGCATCTTGACGAAAGCTCATGAAGAAACGGTCATATTGCGTACAAATGTCTTCTGTAACAGTGGCCGTTCCGTCATTAGTTAAAGGCCCCGGCCAGTAATCGTTACCATCTGCTCTGAACGTAACCGCTGCGAGCTTCAATTGAGCATCAGGAGAAAGACCACCCATCCAAAGTGCTCCGGAATAAATAGAACTAACGCCACCGTCTTTTGGAACTTCGTAGAAGGCGCGGCTTACAGCGCGGTCTTGCCACATCGATCCACCCGTTTCTATACGAGCACGGACGTTGTTGAGCTCTAGGTTGGTTAGTGCGTTAGCAGGCGCACAGGCCGCTGCACGGGTATATTCCTCTTCCTGCGTTAGACGAGGATCGGTATTGGAATTGGTGCCATTGCCACCACCATTGCCATTGGAATTTCCAGATCCCATATAGCGCATGGATGAAGCGTCAGTCGCCAATGCAATTGCGAGTGCCAGTAAACTGATGTTTCTAATGATTTTTATCATTTCTCGGCTGTTTTAATCTTCTTGTTCTTACTTAAAAATCTAGACGAATACCCAAACGAATTTGGCGAGGTGCCGCGAGGTTGTAAGGGTTATTCATAAACATGGTGTAGTAGTTTCTGTAGGCAGTCGGATCTACCTGCTGCTCTATCAGTGGCTGGAACTGCGCAGAGGCAAGGTATCCATCATCATCGGGTGTGCCGGTGAAGCGATACACGCCTTGAATATTGCGAGTGTTCAATAAGTTTAGAACCCATAGGTAAACGTTCAAGTTTGCAACTTTCTCTCTCTTGGCGTCTGCTCCTTCTCCTGAAGTCTTTCCAAACTTCAGAGTGATGTTACGGTCGATTTGAGCATCAACGTTGAACTGCCAAGGAAGGCGAGCTCCATTGAGACTTCCGCGTGTTGCAGGAGCAAGTTCTCCAGTGATTGGAGTAGCAAATTGAGAAGCAGTATAAGGTGTACCACTTCCTAAGTTTACGATGAGGTTAGCACCAGTGTTCTTAAATACTTGCTTACCAAACCATACTGGACCATTGTATTCGGCTCCCTCTCCGTAACGGTAGTCGATGGTCGTTACGATACGGTGGCGCTGGTCATAGTTGAATGGATTTACGTTACGTAGGTTGGGCAATCCATTATTGATCAATGCAAGTGCTGTTTGAGTAGTTGATCCAGTTCCATCAGCAAACTGAAGGGTGTAAGAGGTCTTCATCCAAACATTACCTGTTCTTCTGAGGTCATAAGAAAGAGTCAACCCTTTAACAGTACCAAAGTCGAGATTGTCGAAGGTACGGTATGTGAGAGGATAAGCTCCAACGAAGTTTCTCACCTGAATCATATCTCTCAATTCACGGTAGAAGGCTTCAACTTTTAATGAAGATGTTCTGCTGAGAATTTGCTGGAATCCTAACGCATAGTCTACCGTTCTCTCAGGACGCAAATTTGGATTGTTCATCAAAACGTTACGACCAGTTCCTACGAACAAGTAATCCACTGGATTGAAACGATTCGCTTCAGTAGGTCTCTGAGTTAAGATGTCATAGTGAGCAAAGAACAATGCTTCGTCCGAAATTGGGAAAGAGAATGCGATACGAGGCATAATGTTTACTGCAGGATCATAGTCTCTGAAAGCTTCAGAGGTGAGTTCATCTGGATCTCCTTGTAGCAGAGGATTCAAACGTCCTCCTTCTGCAACTGAAGTGAATGGGTCGGTAACAAGCTGGCCGCTTGCGTTATACCAGTTGTCTCCATTTCTATAACCCTTGACTGTTGTTGGGTTATTAACGTCATTAACGTAAACTACGTAGTCGCTTCCAATGTTAGATGGTGCTGCCGTGGTTCCAATAAAGTTGCTAAAATCGGTTTCACCAACAGTGGTGCCTACACCAACAACATATGGATCTTTTAGAACCGGTTGGTTGGCATCAAAACGATCTAGACGCACCCCTACATTGAAGATCAAGTCATCAAATGCAAACTTATCCATCAAGTAAAGTGCGAAATAGTTCGGTTCAAAGGCTCCAATAGGACGCGTGAAATAGTCTCTACCTCCAACTGTTTTTTGATCTTGGAAGAAATCGTCAATTGAAGGACGACCTCTTAGTCTTCTTCCTGTGTGATCATATCCAAAATAAGTTACGTAGTTCTGACCCTGATTTAGAAGGTCATCAGCGCCAAACATTGAAACATCCAAATCGTCTGGATCGATGTTTAACACGTTAACCCAGTCTGTACCATTGGGATCGAGTCCTAAAGATTCGCGGAGGTTATAGTCGAATTCAAATTGGTTGTTACCAACCAATTGATTGAAGTAAACATAGTTCTGACCATTAACAGTAACTGTAGTAGAATCATAGCCAGAGCCAGGAGCGTTGTCTAACTCGGAAATATGAGCGTTGGTAAACAGACGAGCTGCATCCCAAAGTCCGATAGGCGCTAGGAAGTACCCCACGTCACGACGCTGTTCAAATTCGAAACCTAGTTGAAGTGCATGGTTACCTAAGTCACCTGAGAATGCACCAGAAACACGGAATTGATTCGTATTGCTTTTTGAGAAGTTGTTGTTTTGAGTTCCAAGATAGGACCACATGTTGTAGGTAGCATCGGGTACCAGACCATTAATCAGACCGTTGCCAAGAAGAATATTTTCAACTGAAGCGTAAGGCTGAGAACTAACAAAAGGCACAATACCAGGTGTGGAAAGGAAGATATCCTTTGGATCGCGAATAATATTGCCGTTTGCATCGGTAATAAGGTCAAGCACTGCGGGATTAACAGGCAATGAGAAATATTGATTCGTTATTGCTGCAGCCTCAGGATTATATTCTGAAGGGGTGAAGAAAGTATTCATGAACACCTGACTTGCGTTTTGACGGAAGTAGGATCCTGTAAAGTCATAGGAAGTTCCACGAACAAAATCAAAATAACCTACGTGACCGTAGCGCATAATGTTATCGCGGTGTGTATCATCCTCTCTTCTTCGGAATGTTTGGCTGAAGTCAGTCATAATTGTGAAGAAAACATTCTTCAAATTATTGGCCTTCGCTTCCTCACTGTTCTTGACTCTGTGAGAGAAACGAGCATATCCTCTCCAGTCAAGGTCTGTAGCCAGTTGGTTGTTTTCCCAGTTCATAAGCATGTTAGCATAACTGAACTGATGTCCCCTTCCATACGCTCCAGTAGCACCTAAAGTAAGCGTGCTATTTTCAGAAATATTGAAGTCTATTTTTGCAACCAAGTTCGCGGAGCGCTGTCGGCTATTTAGGTTAGTTCTAACTCTTTCAAAAGCATTTCCAGTTAAGAAGTCAGCGTTGTATAACACCCCGATACCAGATGGGTTTCTTCTTAAAGGATTAGTGATAAGATCTTGTCTGAACTCTTCCTTCATTCGGAAATTTCCACCGAAAGCGGGGTTGGGGTCAACCAAGTCAGTATAGTTTCCAGATAAGAAGAATCCTAAAATAGGACGCACTTTCTCGCCTTTGTCGTTCTTTTTAAACACAAGAGGACCTGATAGAGATCCTTCGATAAGATTGTAGCCGAATCTATCCAAGCCAACTGCTCCTTCACCGCTCTTAAAACCAGAACTAATGACTTCAATGCCACCAGTGTATTTAGCGGATGCGCTTCGAAGCGCAATATTGATTACACCACCTGTAGCATCCCCGATGTTTGCAGGAATACCTCCAGTAATTACGGCAACTTCCTCGATAGCAGATTTGGGTAGAGCAGTTGAACCTCTTACTTTAATACCGTCAATGTATACCCAAGTGGATCCTGTACGTGCACCACGAATAGAAATACCGCCGCCGGTTCCAGCGCTATTTACCCCAGCAACTGTTTGGGCCAATCCCAAAGCGTCACGACTAGGCATTTTAGCGATTTCTTCACGTGTTACTGTTCCACCAGATGCACCACCATCTTTATCAATAAGTGGAACCTTGTAATCAATGATTTCTACTCCTTCCAACTCAGATCCAGAAGAAAGCTCTGCGTTAACGAAACGAATTTGACCAGAAGATACAGGGATTCCCTTTAGAGTTTGGGCGGTATAACCCACCATTCTGAATTCGATGTCGTACGTTCCTGGATCTATAGGCTTGATGGTGTATTCCCCATCAAAATCCGTTTGGCCACCTGTAACAAGGTTACCATTTAGAAATACCACCACGTTAGCGAGTGCTAGCGGTTCTTTGGTGTCCTTATCGATGACTTTACCCTTTAAGGTTCCACTGTTCCCTTGAGCAAAAGCTCCAGTGACAGCGAGGCAGGCAAGTACAATAAGTAAGTAAATTTTTCTCTGCATAACAGACAGGTTAAGGTAATTCTTTGCTGCGTTTATTAGAAACGGGCGCTAAAATATGAAATCTTCGTTGTTTTATATGACTTTCTCAAAATCACTTGAAACGGGCTGAGGATCAGTGTTTTTGAGAGCGTATTTTCTTAGAATTATTCATTTTTTGGGCATCGCTTCTTCACAAATCATTAAATTTTTCTCAAAAATACGTTAACCGGATGTCAATGTTAAAATTCAAGATTAACACAAACTTTGAAATCTATACAGGTCTGATAAGCGGTTTTAAATCATTAGGAGCGGTGCTTATTTAGTGAGATGCAAAGTACTAAGCTACTTTTCTCCTTCTAAATATACGTTTGTGAAGTGGGATGTTTGTCCCCTTTGAAAGTTTTTGAGCCCTTTTGAGACTTTTCTTCATCCTCTTTTGGGTCGACTTGCTCTGAATCTCCTGTAAGTGTTTCTTTTTGATTTCATATTCGGCAACTTTGGCTGCCCTTTGTTTTTTCTTCTGTTCAATAGCATCTTCTCTACTAATGCCAGCCCCATCTGATTTTTTAGGTCTCCTTTGAGCGTGCAAAACGTTATCTGTTGCGCCAATAGTCCATAAAATCAGAAATATGGATAATCTAAGGATGATATTCATAGCTGTACTTCGTTATGAGAATGTCTCTACTTTGAAGGTCGTGGTCCAATACAGCTTCAATGAGCATAGTTGGAGTATAGAGTATTTCAATTTCTTGAATGAGGGTCGCACCTTTGAATTTTTCAAGCTTCAGCAAGTTACCCAGTGGATCGTAAGTAAATATATGTTTTGGTTGGTTTTCCAAACTACCATTGTCAAATACAATAGCACTTATCCAACCTTTCTCATTATAAGTATATGTTTTTGTTGTTGATCTTCCAGACATGACGGTTTCTTCTATTTCGGAAGTCATGTAGCCTAAGTCATTTTTCTTATAAGTAATACTAGAGTACAGAAGACCGTAATTGTTAAAACAGTTTTTGCGGAGCGTTAAAGGATCGAGTCGGTTGTATTCAAAGGATTCACTATTGATTACGATAGACTGACCTGCGGTAAGCACGCCTTTGGTGGTAGAGGTGTTTTCACTCTTTCCGAAATCGGTTCTTTCAATTAAACCTTCTTTGTTATAGATAAACTTTTTGGTGTAAAAACCGCGACTTCCATTTTCCGTTCGCAGTTCGACTTCACCCAGGTCGTTTCTTTTGAACTGAATCGTCATGCTATCCACAAGGTGCAGTATACTCGTTACTTTATTGAGTTCCTCTAGCAGTCCTACTGAGTTAAACTTGTAAACACACACATCGGGTCTTTGCTCTATTGGTCGCTGAGGTCTTTTGATACTGGTTATTCCAGTGATCGTTTTTATTTTATTCTGCCATAAAAATTCTTGATTGAAGAACATTTCTTCCTCAAAGGCATTCCCGCGTCTATTGTCAATGATTTGAGCGGGAGCCAAAATGCACGATAAAAGAAAAACAAGGCACACTAAATTCTTCATTCTACAAACTTATTGCGGATGTTCAATACTATAGGATAGGTGCAAATACTTAATTCACGAAAGATTGTTGATGTTGCAATTTTTACGCCCTACTTTCGCGCTTTATTCCATAAGAACATGCGCGATCAAGAAATTTTCTCCTTAATAGAAAAAGAGAATCAACGACAGCTTCACGGCATTGAATTAATTGCTTCTGAAAACTTTGTGAGCGATGAAGTAATGCAGGCAATGGGATCTGTTTTGACCAACAAGTACGCCGAAGGACTTCCTGGTAAGCGTTATTATGGTGGCTGCCAAATTGTTGATCAAGTAGAGCAATTAGCAATTGATAGGTTAAAAGAGTTGTTCGGTGCAGCATGGGCAAACGTTCAGCCACACAGCGGCGCTAATGCAAACAGCGCAGTGATGTTGGCTGTACTAAAGCCAGGCGATAAAATCATGGGATTGGACCTTGCGCAAGGAGGTCACCTGACCCATGGTTCCCCCGTGAACTACAGCGGAAAGCTTTATCAGCCGGTGTTTTATGGTGTAGATAAAACCACGGGTCTTATTAATATGGATGAGGTAGAGAGAATCGCCTTGTTAGAAAAACCAAAGCTTCTTATTTGTGGCGCATCTGCGTATAGTCGAGACTGGGACTATGCCCGCTTCAGAGATATTGCGGATAAAGTCGGGGCGCTATTAATGGCTGACATTTCTCATCCTGCTGGATTGATCGCGGCCAACCTTTTAAACGACCCAATGCCTCATTGTCATATTGTAACCTCTACCACACACAAAACACTTCGAGGGCCAAGAGGCGGTATTATCATGATGGGAAAAGACTTTGAAAATCCCTTTGGTATGAAAACACCCAAGGGCGAGTGGAGAATGATGTCGTCTTTGCTAGACTCGGGAGTTTTTCCAGGGATGCAAGGAGGGCCATTAGAACACGTCATTGCTGCAAAAGCGGTCGCCTTTAGAGAAGCTTTGTCTCCAAGTTTTAAATCTTATGGAGCTCAAGTAATGAAAAACGCATCTGCACTGGCAGGGCAGCTTCTGGATAAAGGGTATGGAATTGTAAGCGGAGGAACCGATAATCACTGTTTTCTGGTGGATCTCAGAAGCAAAGGATTGACAGGAAAAGATGCAGAAAATGGGCTCGTAACCGCTGATATAACCGTTAATAAGAACATGGTTCCCTTCGACGATAAATCACCGTTTGTGACATCTGGAATTAGAATTGGAACACCTGCAATAACCACAAGAGGTCTTAAAGAAGAGCACATGAGTATTGTAGCTAATCTAATTGATCGCGTGTTGATGAATTTGGGAAATGAAGGTGTACTAAATCAGGTAAAAGGCGAGGTGAATGAATTGATGAACTCTTTCGCTTTATTCAGCACAGAAGTTTAATCGGGTTTTAAAAAAACATCTTTTTTGTTTTTTGGACGGGCGTTTTCCGTCCATTTGAATCCATCCAATAGAAAGGTCTTTGGATCGGTAAGTTTCATAGGCTGAAACTTACTATTGGCTTCTCTTTCGAGGCGAATTCTATTAATAGCATTGTCTTCGATGCTTAAATGAATATTGGAGCATTCTCCTTGATTCATTCCTATTATTTTCGAAGGTAAAGAATCAGAAGATTCTTCTTCAGGGAAGTAAATCAACTGACCATTGCCCTCGATGTAAACACTTCTCAGCTCATTATCTACAAACTTTGAGTCGATGTTTCTTCCTTTGATTTGGTTAAAATGAGCGGTATCCGATTGTGAGATGATAAAACCATTGTACCGAACGAACATTCGGTCTATTTTATTTTTTGAAGTTGTGACAATGATGGTATCGCCTGTTATTTGATTTTCATCGCTCCACATTACGGGTTTGGAAAAAAGAACCAATGTGCTGTCTGAAATGGCGTATTTCATACTGTCGCAAACTCCTTGCATATCTGTTTTAAAAAAACGCACTCCTCGATAGGCATACAAAACGTCCTTATCGCTCGAGTCTGGCTGTGATCTAAGTGTGTCTGCATGCAAAAACAAGGAGTCTCCATCTTCGAAAATTTGCGTGAGAAGCGCATGATCCGTTATTAAACTAAGCTTGGAACTTTCTAAATGATAACCGTATTCTCCTGATATAAAAAAGTTGGTGGTGGTATCTCTAATGACTGCGTTTTTGAAAACTTCTCCAAAACCTTTTTCACCGTTATAATAAATACTGTCTCCTTTTAATATCGTTTTTTCAGAGCGAACAAGAGCATTTTTATTGAATTGACAAATTTCCTTTTTAGTGTCATACCAACCATTCTCACAATAAATATCACTGTCTTTACCCTTAAGTGTGGATGGCCCAAAAAAGTAGGCCACTTCCGTACGGTCATGATAGCGAAGGGTATCCGAATTAACGGTGTAGTCAGGATTTTTTAAAACGACATTTTTTCTAAAAAAGAAAGTTTCTGTTTTGGTATGGTAGGATCCTTCTTTGCTGGTAAGGATGTTTTTATTGGCATTAGATACAATTTTACCTCCCGCGTTGTAGCTCGCAACTTCTGAATCTATAGCGTAGAAAAGAGAAGGTGATGTGAGAGTCATTTGATTGTCTTTGAGAACAACGTTTTCACCTAAAGTGGCAATCTTTTTCTTCTGATCGACCTTCATCCAACCAGCGGTAACATTGAATTCTCCTGGTTTGATAATGCGAATATTGCCGTATGCATTGAAATCTTTATTGGAGAAAATGTGTGCGCTATCGCAGAAGAATTGTGTTCCTTCATAAATGAACATCACGTTGCCTTTAACGCGCTGGGCATCGATAATTGACTTATCGTATTCACTTACATCCGATCTTACTAGTTTCACTACTTTTCTCTCTCCCTGAGCTATGGAGCAGAATTCAGAAAATAATAAGAGCACAAAAACAACCAATGAAAAAACCGAATGATGATTCATTCGGTTTTTTAATATGTGGTTATTATGTAACTTCATTCACCTTTTTTATGCACTCACTTTTTCTTTTAATATCGTTTGGGTTCTATCGGGTCCCACAGAAATATAAGTGATTTGAATGCCAATTTCCTTTTCTATAAACGAAATGTATGCCAATAATTCCTCGGGTAGTTCGTCTAATGTTCTAGCGGATGTTAGGTCTTGATTCCAGCCTTTCATTTCGATGTACTGTGGAATCACCTTGTTGTCTTGAATGTCATAGGGCATATAGTCTAGTATTTGATCCCCTAATTTGTAGTGCGTGCAAATTTTTAAAGTCTCGAATCCACTGAGTACATCAGTTTTCATCATGATCAATTCAGTAACGCCATTGATCATACAGGCATATTTTAGAGCAGGGATGTCGAGCCAGCCGCATCTTCTAGGTCTTCCAGTAGTGCTTCCGAATTCCCTTCCGATTTGTCTCATTTTTTCTCCTGTTTCGTCTTCTAGTTCCGTAGGAAAAGGGCCGCTGCCGACTCTAGTACAGTATGCTTTGAAGATGCCAAGAACTTCTCCAATTCTTCCTGGAGCCAATCCTAGACCTGTGCAAGCTCCAGCCGCAACAGTATTGGAAGATGTGACAAAAGGATATGACCCGAAGTCAATGTCTAAAAGCGAGCCTTGTGCGCCCTCTGCTAGGACCTTTTTTTGATTTTTCAAGGCGTCATTGATGTAGTGCTCGCTGTCAATTATGCGCAAAGATTTCAGCAAGTTAACGCCTGCCATCCATTCAGTTTCCAATTCTGAAATATCGTATTGGAAGTCGTAGTTGGATAGCATTTTTTTATGCTTGTTTACAAGACTTTCGTATCGTGCTTCGAATTCAGGTTCTAAAATATCACCGACACGGAGTCCATTTCTGCCCGTCTTATCCATGTATGTCGGGCCAATGCCTTTCAGGGTAGATCCGATTTTTGCCTTTCCTTTTTCGGCCTCAGATGCCGCATCAAGTATTCTGTGCGTTGGTAGAATGAGGTGTGCCTTTTTAGAGATTAAAAGTCTTTCCCTCACATCAATACCTCTATCAGTAAGACCTTTTATTTCTTTTGCGAAAACGATAGGATCGATGACCACTCCGTTGCCAATAAGATTTTGGACGTGAGGGTGAAATATTCCCGACGGTATGGTGTGCAAAACGTGCTTGATTCCGTCGAACTCAAGGGTGTGACCAGCATTTGGTCCTCCTTGAAATCGAGCTACGATATCGTATGAAGGAGTAATGACGTCTACAATTTTGCCTTTTCCTTCGTCTCCCCACTGAAGTCCGAGGAGAATGTCCGCTTTAGTGTACATGCTCTGTATTAAAGCGCAAATGTAGGTCTAGGAGCGTAAAAAATGAAATTACTTTTTCCCGAAGTTTTCCCCCGTTGTTGATTTCCGCTTGCCGTAGAAATGAAGACTATGGTGCTCAATTTCGATATTAAAAATCTCCTCGAGAGTGGATTTTATATTCTGAATACGGGGGTCACAGAATTCAAGAACGTCTCCTGAGTCGGTTAGGATAATATGATCGTGTTGTTGGTTTTGAAAGGCTTTCTCAAAATGTGCGGTGTTTTGACCAAACTGATGTTTCCTCACCAAATTACAAGCTAGAAGAAGTTCAATAGTGTTGTACAATGTAGCTCTCGATACTCGGTATTTTTTGTTTTTCATGTTGGTATACATGGACTCAATGTCGAAATGCCCTGGATGACTATAAATCTCATTGAGAATAGCATACCTTTCAGGGGTTTTACGATGCTTGTTTTGCTCCAAGTACGCGGTGAAAATGCTTTTTACTTTTTCTTGAATTTCTTGTGAAACCATAAAAACAAAGTTATGCGAATTCGCTCTCAATACGGTCTACAGTAAGCACACCTTCTACTGCTTTAAGCTGATCAATCAAAGCACTGAGGTGATTAGTGTCATGAACAAGTACAATCACTCTACCTTGAAAGATACCATTGTTAGCCTCAAAGGAGATGGCTTTCATATTCACGTTCATATCGGTAGAGATGATGTTCGTGATTTTTTGTACCAACCCAACATCATCGATTCCGCTAAATTTCAGTCCAACCTCAAATTGTACAAGTTCTTTATTGCTCCAACGCGCCTTAATGACCCGATAGGCATATTTACTCATAAGTTCTTGCGCATTGGGACAGCTCGTGCGATGTATTTTAATTCCTTCATTCACCGTGATGAACCCAAACACCTCATCGCCGGGGATGGGGTTGCAGCAAGGGGCGAGAGAGTAGTCAACTTTTTGTTTTTCATCACCGATGAGTAGCGTCTCGCCTTTTGCTGGAGCAGTGGTAACTATTTTTTGTTCAGAAAGATTTTGGACCGGCAGATTTTTTTCAAAGAAGATCTTCCCGCCTTCCATTTGGAAGCCTTTCATTTTTTTCAAGTCAATGCTTCCTTTGGCAATTCTATAGTAGAGCTCGAGGGCGCTATAGGTTTCATAATACCTTACCAACTCATCGATATTGGAGCTGTGCCAATTGATTTTGAGGTTGTGAAACCTCCTTTTTAGCATTTCTTTTCCTTCTTCTGCAATTTGCTTTTTTTCTTCCTTTAGCGCTATTTTAATCTTTTGCCTTGCACTAGGGGTGACCACAATGGATAGCCAGTCTTCTTTCGGACGCTGCTTTTTACTAGTTAGAATTTCTACTTGATCTCCACTACGGAGTTTGTGGCTCAATGGGACGAGTTTATAGTTCACTTTCGCCCCAATGCAGTGATATCCTATTTGGCTATGAATGTGAAATGCAAAATCTAATGTGGTGGAGCCTACAGGAAGTGTTTTTAAATCGCCTTCAGGGGTGAAGACATAAATTTCTTCAGAAAAAAGAGAAAGCTTGAAGTTGTCTATAAATTCAATAGCGTTTTCACTAGGACTTTCCAACACCTCCCGCACTTGTTCTAGCCATCGGTCCATTTTGCTTTCTGGAGTCTCAGGTCCTTCTTTGTATTTCCAGTGGGCGGCATATCCTTTTTCAGCCATTTCATCCATTCGCTCAGAGCGAATTTGTACTTCTACCCATTTGCCCGTAGGCGACATTACAGTGGTGTGCAATGATTCGTAGCCGCTAGACTTGGGGATGGATATCCAATCGCGAAGCCGCTCAGGGCTTGGCTGATAGAAATCGGTTACAATAGAATATACTCTCCAACAATCGGCCTTTTCGCTTTCTGGCCCGCTATTTAGAATAATTCGAATTGCAAAGACGTCATAGATTTCTTCAAATGGAACACCCTTTTTGTGAATTTTATTCCAAATAGAATAGACAGATTTGGTCCTGCTCTTTATTTCATATTTCAAGTGCTGCTTGTCTAGCTCACGTCGAATGGGCAAGGTGAAAGCGTTGATAAAACGGGTTCTTACGGCTTGTGTTTTTTGTAGACGATTAACTATATCATCGTAATCTTCGGGATTTTTGAACTTCAAGCTCAAATCTTCCAATTCTGTTTTGATGTTATACAGCCCCAAACGGTGAGCAAGAGGGGCATACAAGAACAAGGTTTCACTGGCTATTTTGAGCTGTTTTTCTCTCAACATGTGATCTAGAGTGCGCATGTTGTGCAGTCGATCCGCGAGCTTTATGAGAATCACTCGCACGTCGTCGCTCAGGGTTAAGAGCATTTTACGGAAATTTTCCGCTTGATCGCTTGTATTGCTATAATCACTGACGCCGCTTATCTTGGTAAGTCCATCAATAATGGTTCTTTCTTTTTTACCGAAAAGCGTTTCAATGTCGTCCAGTGTGATATCCGTATCTTCTACTGTGTCATGCAATAGTGCGCATACGATTGCTGTTGTACCCAAACCTAGTTCTTCGGCACATATTTTTGCAACCGCAAGGGGGTGGTAGATGTAGGGTTCACCACTTTTTCTTCGCATGTCTTTGTGCGCTTCGACTGCAAGTTCGAATGCTTTGCGAATTTTAGCTCTTTCACTTCTCGATTTTGAGCGATGACAAACGCGCAACAGTCCTCGATATCTTCGAAGAATTTCTCGTTTTTCTTCTTCTTGATTAATGATGGGTTTTTGCATAGATAGGACTACAAATTAAACAGCTAATTCATTTGAAAAGTTGGATTTGGATTCTTTTTTCAAATCTTTGTGCTCTATGCGGCAGCGTCTACATTACTGGTTTATATTTATTTTATTTGTCCCATTTCCACTATTGGCGCAGTTTCCCAACGATTTTTGGTTGTTGCCAGAGGCTGTAAATCTAAATTTTCAGGCATTCAAGCAAGTCAGCAGCGATAGCTCGGGAATGGTGGCCGGCAGGAACAAGCAATTATTTCACTCCGCATTTAAGCCTTATTCTCAATCGGACTATTACCAATTTGGAAGTTCACAAGTAGTTGCAGGCCTCAGTGAGTCGAGGGTAGTTCCCATTGTTGACGTATCTGGTGGAATGAGCAATCAAATCGGCTTGGGCGGATATACTTCAATAGGAGCGATTACTCGATGGAGATCTACCAATAACAAATGGAGTTTCAGTGCTGGATATACCGGAGTCCTACAAAGAGGCCCATCCTATCTTACTGCTTTGTCAGTAGATCGAGGGGTACTAGCGGGTGTTGGTCGAAGTTTTGATCTAGGAGATTCTCTTTTTTTTGCTCACAACCCATTTGGTAGAGTGGTATTTAGCAGCAGTAAATTTCTTCAGTTGGAAGCAGGATTTGGCAAGAATTTCTGGGGAGATGGTTTTCGATCACTTATCCTAAGCGAAAACGCCTCAAGCTATCCTTATATTCGAGCTCAGGTCGACGTTTGGAGATTGAAGTTTAATTCTTTGTACGGCATGGCCTGGCAGAATGAAGGAAACAAGTTCTTCGCTGCGCATGGTGTAAGCATCAATCCCAGTAAGCGTTGGCAAATCACATTTTTTGAGATGGTTGTATGGCAACAACGGGATTCACTTAACAATCGCAATTTAGAACTTCACTATTTGCATCCTTTGGTTTTTTATAGACCCGTGGAGTACGCTCAGGGGTCAGCAGATAATGTATTGCTGGGGGCAGGTTTCAAGTGGGCGATCACCAGAAAAACAGAATTATATGGTCAGTTTATTTTGGATGAATTTCTCTTGTCTCAAATAAGAGCACGCAACGGTTGGTGGGGCAATAAGTTTGGTGGGCAACTGGGTGTGAAGATTCAAGATTTAAGTAAAGGTTGGAGTTTTCAAAGCGAAGTGAATAGCGTTAGACCATTTACATATAGTCATGGAAGCCCTCTGCAAAGCTGGACACACTTGTATCAGCCGTTGGCACACCCTTTAGGCGCTAACTTTCTAGAGGGATTGATTCGTTTCAGGTATTCGAAAAATCGACTTTCTCATCAGATGACGGGTATTTATGCCGTAGTAGGTCGCGATTTTGACGTTGACGCAAATGGCTCAATCGACAATCTCGGAGGCGATATTCTGAGATCGTATGCTGGACCTTTTCGTGATTTCAATAATTCCATGTTTCAAGGAAACAGGACAAATCGTGTTTTCGTAGAATGGCAAAGTGCGTTTACACCAACGGGATGGAAGAAGTTTGAGTTTTTTGGAAGAGCATTGCTCGTATCAGAAAAAAGTCTAGCAGGCTCGAACAACGAGGTCTTTGTTCAGTTTGGAATCAGGACAAAAGGATTATTGGAAATTTCTAGATTTTTTTAGTCCTTACTTAACTTATTTTTGCCGCCAATTTCAACACCTTCTGAAGACCACAGATATCATATCCCAAGAATCGACCTCCTTCATGTCACGCATAAAGGATGTGGCGGTTCTTTTTAAAGTCCGACTCACACTTTTAGTAGTCGTCTCTGCAGTATTGGGTTTCTTTATGGGGACCAATGGTGTTAGCGATTTTCGCTTGCTTACACTTTGTTTGGGAGGTTTTTTATTAACTGGAGGAAGCAATGGTTTGAACCAAGTATGGGAAAAAGAATGGGACAAGTTGATGTTCCGTACTCAAAATCGTCCGATTCCCAAAGGCAGGATGACTCCCTTACAAGCCATTGTTATATCGTCGCTAGCGGGTATCTCTGGTATTGCATTGCTTTGGATTTGTATTAATCCAGCCTCGGGTATTCTCGGGTTGTTTGCATTTTTCAGCTATGTATTTTTATACACCCCATTGAAAAGAGTGAGCAGTTTGGCAGTATTTGTTGGTGCATTCCCAGGAGCCATTCCGCCCATGTTGGGCTATGTTGCAGCTACTAATGATTTTGGAATTGAGGCAGGACTTCTTTTCGCGATGCAGTTTATGTGGCAGTTTCCCCACTTTTGGGCCATTGCATGGGTTGCCCATGAGGACTATGAGCGCGGCGGATATAAATTACTTCCCTTTAATCAAGGTCGAACAAGAAAAAGCGCATTTCAGATATTTATATATAGTTTGTTTTTGATTCCTGTGAGTCTCTTACCATGGGCCATTCCACCTGACAGGCCGCTAGTAGGGAATTTAGCGGCAGTAGTTGCATTTCTTTGCGGCGCGGTAATGGCTTGGTATGCATATAAACTTTATCGCTCTTGCGATGTTAAAGAGGCAAGGAGGCTCATGTTTGCTTCCTTCTTTTATCTGCCAATTGTGCAGCTGTTTTATGTAATAGATAAACTCTAATTTATGAGCGAAGAGATAGCTATGGAAAATACCGTTGGAGGCACCATCGGTAAAGTGGATGTATTCGAGGGTCGTGATCCTGAAGTGAAGGTCAGAACCAAGAAAATGATGATGTGGTTAATCATTTTCGCAATCGTTATGCTTTTTGCGGGGATTACTTCTGCAATGATTGTGTTGTATGGGAAGTTAGCTTGGGTGAGAATCATACCTCCAACTGCACTTTGGATTTCCAATGCCTTGGTAATTTTGTCAAGTATTACCCTTGTGATGGCGTTGCGGGCAGTGAAGAAGGGTGAACAGAAAAAAGCTTTCATGTTAACTGCTGTTACAGCAATATTGGGCTTTGCTTTCACATTTACACAAAACACGGCCTGGAACGAGCTAGCCGGCATCGGAATGGGATACACCATTACGCAAAACGATCAAGGCTTGAAGAGTTATCGCTGGAATGCCTTAGACAGACTCAGCGGTACTTATGGTGAAGATTACTACATTGAGTATAAAGGCGAAAGACTTCAAAAAGTGAACGGCGAGTATTATTTAACTTCCGATGTGGGTTTGTTAGATCCCAAGACTCGGGAAGTGATGAAAACGTTCAATGCCTCTGGAGCAATGCTTAGTGTTTTGATCTATGTGCACATCATTCACTTGGTGTTTGGTCTGATTTATATGGTAGTCAATACCATACGCGTGCACAAGGGAGTCATCAATAAAGATAATTGGATCAGTCTGTATTCTGGAGGGATGTACTGGCACTTTATGGGAATACTCTGGTTGTACCTTTTTGCGTTCCTCTTCTATTTGGCATAAGAGACCAAAATATTGATAATGAGAATAACTTGCCAACTTATGAAACATAAGTTGGCAATTTTTTTATGGAATACCTTTATCTTTTGCATTTTCTAAACTAAACTTGCGGTCAAATTTTAGATCCGTTATGGCAGGACATGCAAAACCGATGAGTAAGGATGAGTTGTGGGGCGGTGGTCAATCTCCCTTCAGCATCACTTACGGAAAAATGATGATGTGGTACTTCCTTGTGTCAGACGCACTGACATTCGGAGGTTTATTAGTGGCCTATGGCGTAATCAGACATGGAAGTACTGATCCATGGCCCGTTGGTGAACAGGTTTTTGAAGCTCTACCAGGGCTCCATGGATCTTATCCATTGATGTACGTAGCCTTGATGACTTTCATCCTGATCATCTCTTCCGTAACCATGGTATTGGCTGTGGAGGCGGGTCATCGTAATGATAAGAAAGGGGTGGTAAAGTGGTTAGGATATACCGTATTGGGAGGTTTCTTTTTCTTGGGAAGCCAGGCGTGGGAGTGGTCTCACTTCATTCACGGCTCAGGTGGCGGTTTTCAATTAAGCGCTCCTGTAACAGTTACCGCAATAGACTCTAAGGGTCAAGGCATGCAGATGAATCTTGCTGCGGGCACTTGGGTGCACATGGAGTCAGAATTTGGCCACGCATATGAGCATGCTTTGGAAGGCCATGCAGCGCACGCTGGAGAGGCTCATGGAGAACACGGTCATGCTGATGCGGATCATGCACACACCGATGCTTCAACATTGGTTCCTGAGGCGCTTATTATAAATAAATACACCCTTGTGCGTGAAGGCGATAAGGACATTTTCAAAATGAAAGTCCAAGGAGAGGATGCGAAAAAGCTTTGGGATGCAAAGGCACAAAATACCGTTGTTTTTGGGGCTAACCTCAGCAAAAATGAATATGCGGTTCAGCAGCAATACGCTAACTTCTTTTTCTTTGTGACCGGATTCCACGGATTCCATGTATTCTCAGGAGTAGTTATTAATATCATCGTTTGGTTAATGGCTATTCGAGGAGTTTTCGAGAGAAGAGGTCATTATGAGATGATTGAGAAAATAGGTTTGTATTGGCACTTCGTAGATCTTGTGTGGGTTTTCGTATTTACCTTCTTCTATCTAGTTTAATTTTCTAAACAGCAAAGACCATGGAAAGAGATGATTTAATTGTAAACGACAGCTATGCTGTGAATGCCCGTCACTCAGAAGAGGATGGAAAGAAGATTCGTAAGAAATTGTATACTGTGACCCTGCTGTTAACCGCTATTACGGTGGTTGAAGTATTTATGGGTGTGATTTTCAAACGCAATGGTACTTTTGAGTGGGAAGCGATAAAGTTGAGCTTTATAGTGTTAACCCTGGTTAAAGCAGCCTACATTGTGTTAATTTTTATGCACTTAGGGGATGAACGTCGAAACTTAAAGTACGTGATATTGTTACCATATGCATTATTTATCCTGTATTTAATTTTCATCGGACTAACAGAGGGAATTGCAACTCTCAACATGCAAAATACATTTCGTTAAGAAAGAAGAATGTCAAATTCAAATAAATGGAAAAAGTATATTGGCTTAGCCGGTATACTTTTTTTGTTTCCTCTAGTCTGGTTGTTGTTTTTCGGAGTAGGAGGCAAGCATAATTTCAAAACCTGTCCGTATTTTGAACCTGGCAGTTTATCTCCTTTGGAGTATTCAGATTACAATCTGCCTCCATTTGTCTTCAAGGATCAGAATGGGCATGCTTTTGCATTGGACTCACTCCAAGGGAAAGTATGGGTAGCGGCTTTTTATTCGTTGAATGATCCGTTCGTTTCTAACATTACTCAAAGACTATTGGATATCAACTTTAGGTACAGAAATGAACCAGATATTGTAATCGTTTCGTTCAGTACAGATTGTGCTCACGATACTCCCGTCATTACAAAACCGTATATCGAGCAAAATGTACGATACAATCAATTTCCTGGAAAGTGGATTTACCTCACTGGGGATCAAGGAGCTATGCAGAGCTACCTTCGAAACGGGTTTGGTATCGTAGACTTAAAAAATGAACCAATCTTTAGATTAATTGGTCCTGATGCGAAGATTAGAGGGCTGTATGGCAATACAGAATATCATTTGAAAGATGCAAAAGAAGACATTGCTTTGTTGAAGAAAGAAATGGATTTAAAAAAGTACAATGAAAAGAAGGCAAGCGAAGGGGTTCAATAAGGCAATCATTGCACTTGGCTGCAGTATTGTTCTATTTGCATGTGCTAATAAAGATCATGCATCCGAGGAGAGTAAGGCACTGCCATTTCTTGGGGACCATGAGGTTGAATTTAATAGACGAGAAGATGAAACCATGGTGGCGGACACCGTCTACTATACCATTCCGAGGTTTTCATTTATCAATCAAGATGGCCAAGAGATTTCGCATAGGGACTATTTGGGAAAAATCTTTGTGGCAGATTTCTTTTTTACACATTGCCCGAGTATTTGCCCCATGATGAGTGCACAAATGCTGCGTTTACAGGGCATGGTAACTGAAGCTGGGTTGAAGGAGCAAGTAAAGTTCCTCTCCCATACAGTGGATCCCGTCAGAGATAACCCGGATACCTTAAAAGCTTATGCGTCAAAAATGGGAGCAGACCTAGGTAATTGGAATTTTGTAACAGGAGAAGCGGAAGATATTTATTATCAAGCAGAGAATGGATATATGCTCACCGCATTTCCCAGTGATAGCGCGGATGGCGGATTTTTTCATAGTGACAAAATCGCACTAGTGGATAAGCATATGCGACTTCGCGGAATTTATGATGGAACGTCAACAAAGAGTGTAGATCAGTTGTTTGAAGACATTAAACAATTAAATAGGGAGAAGTAGAATATGCAGCATTTATTTAACCTAAAACCCATGTTGGTTAAGAATGATAAGAAAGCCAATTTCTTGATTTTTCTTGCATCCGTTGTGGTGTTTGCAGCTGTTGTTGCCCTTAAATACTTGAAACTCGATGTTGATTTGGGATTCAACGTTCATTTGCTTTCCACTGCGAATGCATCCATCAATGGAACAGTGGCCGTGTTGCTTGTGTATGGCTTAGTGGCAGTAAAGCAAGGCAAATGGGTAATGCATCGTCGACTAATGTTCTCAGCCATTGTACTTTCAGTCCTTTTCTTGGTGTGTTATATTGCCTATCATATTCTCACCGAGGAGACGAAATTTCCAGTGGACTCACCATACCGCACACTGTATCTCATAATTTTAGCATCTCATATTGTGCTGGCGGGTTTGATACTTCCATTTATTCTATTCACCGCTTACAGAGCTTTGATTGGAGAGTATGCTCAACATAAAAAATTGGCCCGTTGGACATGGCCCGTGTGGTTTTATGTTGCGGTGACAGGAGTGATTGTTTACCTAATGATTAGTCCTTATTATAGTTAATCACTTATTTTTAATCTATGAAAAGAGTTTTTTCGATCCTAATAGCGTTCCTTTTTTGGTTCAATACAACTGTTGCTCATTCGCAATGCGCCATGTGCAGAGCGAGCGCCGAAAGTGCCACTGAGAATGTGGATAAAGGCATTGGAGAGGGGTTGAACTCTGGAATTCTCTATCTTATGGGAATACCTTATCTGCTCATTTTGACGGTCGGAATAGTTTTTTTTAGAAAAAGGATAGCTGCGTTCTTTAAATCTTAAGTTTTGGTCTGAATTTGTAATTTTGGCCTAACTGTTGTAATTTGCAGACTTAAATCTTAATTATTAATCCGTTTTGGAAATGAAGTCTGCACTTTCGACTGTTTTTTCTCTCGTTTTTTTTGTTGCGAGTTCAGTGCTCTCTGCTCAATTCGTTACGGAAAAGGCTATCGATTCTACGCGTTTGGAATTCGAAGACCAGCGAATGATTATCAAGATAATTGATGGTATCAGCAAATCACCTACTAGTGCTGATGTTGTTATTAAAGGCCTTAACCCAAGAAAACCGGTTGTCCTCAAAAGCGTTTCAGATACAACCCTTATTTTAAAAAGCTATCGATTATACACGGTGTCTGTTGTCAAAAAAGGATACATGTATTTCGCACATAAGTTTTGGCCCGATGAGAAGGAAATGCACGAGGAGTGGGTAATTCTTAAGCCACTTTCCGTTGGTCTTAAGACATCAATTGAGGATATTACTTTCTTAGGGGATCAAACAGAAATCTATTTTAAGTCAGCGCCTGCTTTAGAAGAATTGATCGAGTTTCTTACCGTAAATCCTAATGTTAAAATTAGAGTAATTGGCCATGCAAATGGACCAGACTCTGAAAAGAGAGGCGATGCGTTCTATAGAAAAGCTTCTGAAAAAAGAGCAGAAAGCGTGAGAGATTATCTCATTTCTCATGGCATCGATCCCACAAGGTTGGTAACCAAAGGGGCGGGAAACAAAGAAATGCTCTTCCCAAACCCAACAACGGACTGGGAAACACAGGCCAATAGACGAGTAGAAATCGAAGTTATCGGATTATAACTATCCTCGATTCATTCCTTTCGTCATTTTCTTTTACCTCCTAGCTAATTAAAGCTTCAATTCGATGGGGAAAGTGATATGTTTGTTTTGAATAAAAGCAAACAGTCATGAGGAGCATTGCCGTTCTGATAATTCTATTCTTTCCCTTTGTATCGGTCGCTCAAGATCGTTGGAGTCTGGACAGCTGCGTTCGCTATGCGCTGAATCATAATATTTCAGTGAAGCAATCGGAGTTGAACATCTCTCTTGCCGAGATCGACCAAATGGTCGCTTATGGGGGATTGCTTCCCAGCTTGAATGCTCAAGGTGGACATGGATACAACTGGGGTCAGCGAATCGACCCTTTCACCAATCAATTTGCTACTGAAAGAATTCAAAGTAATAACTTCGGAATTGCCACCTCTGTAAATCTTTTCTCTGGGTTCTCTCAATGGAACACTATCAAACGTGCGGCGGTGAACAAAGAAATATCGAAGTTGAATTTGGAGCAGATGCGAAATGATATAGCGCTAAATGTAGCGAGCGCTTTTTTGAATGTGGTGGTGAATAGAGAAGTATTGGCCATTGCGGAAACAAATTTGGCGAATACGGATAGACAAGTCGACCGATTGTCGAAGTTGGTAAATGCTGGACAATTGGCAGAAGGCAATTTGAATGATGTGCTTGCAACACGAACAAGTGATGAAGCGAGCAGAGTGGCTGCCGAGAACAACTTGAATCTTGCTATACTTTCTTTGATTCAGCTTTTGCAACTTAGTGATGAGGAACGAGCTCAGTTTGACATAGAGGTGCCAGTGATCGATAACATTGAATCCATGAAGGCCATGGAAAATGTTAACGTTATACGTGACATGGCATTGAGAAATTTTCCCGAAATAAAAAGTGCCGAGGCAGGAATTGTTGCCGCAGACTTGAATTATAAAATTGCGAAGGCAGGAGCGATGCCACAGCTCAATGCCAGCTATAGTTACGGCTCTGGATATTCCGGTGCAGCCCGCGTTTTGAGCGGATCACCCGACACATTGAGTTTTCCAATTGGTCAAGTTTTCGGAAGCAATCAAGTGGTGTTTTCTTTACCTCAACCAGTTTTCGCTGCTGATGATTATTCTATTAAACCATTTGAAAGCCAGCTTCGCGACAATGTCAATCAGAGTTTATTCTTTACTTTGACCGTGCCTTTATTTAATGGTTTTTCTTCTCGAGGAAACATTCAAAGAGCGAAGATTAATTCTTTGAATGCCCAGTATCAACTTGATCAAGCGAAGCTTACACTAACACAAAATGTGGAAAGGGCTTTTGCTGATGCTCGCGCAGCACTTGCAAATTACAACGCCGCACGCACGAGTTTAAGCGCATCCGAACAGGCGATGCAGTGGGCCGAGAAACGATTTGAGCAAGGAGTGTCAAACGTTGTTGAATACAACGACTCAAGAGCTCGTCTGGATAATGCAAGAGCGACTCTATTGAGAAGCAAATACGATTATCTTTTTCGATTAAAGATTTTAGATTTCTATATGGGGCAACCAATAAACATAAGATGATGAAAAGACGTTCTAAAGTATGGTGGTTTATAATCGGCGGAGTAGTGCTGGTTATAGTTCTCATTTCCCTCATGTCGGGTGGAAAAAAGGGAGTATTGGTAACAACCGAGAAGGCTTCAATCCGTAGTCTTGAAGAACGCGTTTCGGCCAGTGGAAAGCTTCAACCGGAGTCGGAGGTGAAGATCCAAATGGAAGTCAGTGGCCAAATCATTGAATTGCCTGTTAAAGAAGGGGATATTGTAGAAAAGGGTCAGCTACTCGTAAAAATCAATCCCGATCTATACATCGCGGCGGTCAACAGATCTGAGGCCGCGCTCAATAGTGCGAAAGCAGCGTTGGCGGGAGCCAAGGCGCGTGAGGCGCAAGCAGAGGCACAATTCCGGGCTCAAGAGCTCAACTTTGAAAGACAAAAGAAACTTTTTAGTGAAAAAGCCATCTCAAAGGCTGAGTTTGATAATGCCGAAAGCCAATACCTCACCGCAAAAGCAGAAGTGATTGCTGCTCAAGAAAGCATCAATAGTGCGGAGTTTTCCATTGAAAGTGCTATGGCTACAAGAAATGAAGCTACGGACAATTTGAAGAGAACTACCATTCTTTCTCCCATGCGCGGCACCGTAACAGCCCTGACCAAAGAGGTAGGTGAAAACGTCCTAGGCAATAGCATGATGAGCGGCGATATCATCATGAAAATTTCTGCATTGAACTCTATGGAGGTAAATGTTGAGGTGAATGAAAGCGATATTGTTCGTGTTAATGCGGGTGATACCGCTGAGGTGGAAATTGATGCATTTAGTGATAAGAAGTTCAAAGGAATAGTTACGGAAATAGGAAATACGGCTTTGAATACGCTCGGTGCTTCGGCTATCTCGTCTTCAGAAGTCACCAATTTTAGTGTGAAAGTGCGCGTGCTTCCGGAGAGTTACCAAGATTTGTTGGTAGGTCAGGAAGAGGGTTATTCCCCCTTTAAACCAGGAATGAGCGCCACCGTAGAAATTCGAACAGAGCAAGTATTCAATGTGCTCACGGTACCAATTAAATCAGTGACCTCAAGAGAGGACACGGCATCCGTTGAGAAAGAAAAAGAGGAATCTTTGAAAACCGACCCATTTATTGTGGTCTTTGTGAAGAACGCGAACAATGAAGCGGAGCTGCGAGTAGTGAAAACAGGCATACAAGACGATGAGTTTATTTATGTTTCTGAAGGACTGAATGAAGGAGATGAGGTTATTACTGGTCCTTATGAAGAGGTAAGTAAGAAGCTTAGTAATAAGGATAGAATACGATTGGAAGAAGAAGATAAATGATACTATGCATAGAAACAACATCGCATAACTGCAGTGTGGCGCTTGGCATAGGCGGTACTCTATTAGACTGTATAGAAGAACGCGGTATGGGCTATTCACATGCAGAGAAGCTGCACGCGAACATACTGGAATTGTTGCGCAGAAACGCGGTGGATTTGAAAGACCTGAAATCGGTTGCTGTTAGCGCTGGTCCAGGATCATACACCGGTTTAAGAATCGGGGTAGCAGCCGCAAAAGGGCTGTGCTTCTCTTTATCCATTCCGCTTATTTCGATAAATACACTGGACTTTTTATATGAAAATGTATCCAGGTTGCATGTCGGAGATGTTTATATTCCCGTCATCGACGCTAGGAGAATGGAAATATATACCTGCACGTTTAACAAAGACGGAAAAAGATTAGAAGAAACGAGCGCGGTAGTCGTGGATAAAGATTTTTTTCATTATCAAAAGGAACATGTATTGATTTTTGGAGAAGGTGTAGAAAAGCTTGTTCCACTTCTTCCAAAAAATTATTCGATCGTATACGACGTATTCCCCTCAGCTACAATGATGGTAGCTGCATCATTTATCAAGCACGAGTCCAAGGAATATGAGGATTTAGCCTATTATGAGCCTTATTATTTGAAAGACTTTGTTGCCGGAGTTTCTACCAAAACGTTGCTTTAGTTATCTTTGATGATATGAAGCGTTTCTTAATATTCTTCAGCCTTGTCTTATTAGTGCTAGGTGCCTGCAGAGATCGCAATTCACAAGTTCCTTTAGTGGGTGTAAATATTGTCATTAACATTAATGAACCCCAGTATTTTGATATTTCTGTTCCCAGTGGATACGTGTATATCATTGGTGGATCGCAAGGAATAATTGTGTATAGAGCTGGGCAAGATGAGTTTGTGGCCATAGAACGTCATAGTCCCTACAATGTAGAAGACAACTGCAGGGTAGAGGTCACTGAAGATGGAATTATTTTAGAAGATCCCTGTTCTGGAAGTCAATGGTTGATTCAGGATGGATCAATTGTTAGAGGACCGACGAATTTTGCGCTTACGCTTTATAACACCGAGTTCCAGAATCCTTATTTGACGATCACAAATTAGCGTTGATGATGTCGGATTGAAACCTTTAGAAGGTCTGTTACGTAAAAAAAGTGACTAACTTAAAAGTATGAAAAGACTTATAATACTATTTGCAGTTGTTTCGATTTCCGTTCTAGCATGCCATCAATCAGGTCAAACTTCAGAAGACAGGGACATTTCTTTTAATTCCACATCCGATAGTTTGTTTTTGGTAAGACAAGGCCCATTCAACTTTAGTGTTTTACTTCCGAAAAAATTGATTCAACACAACTTGCCGATGATAGTATTCAAGGAGAGCACAGGGGAGCTAATAGTTTCTTTAGGCACGGAGTTTTCATTTAAAGTCACTCAGGAGATTAGGACAATGAAGAGTATCACGAGCGAACTAGTTTCTACTGATGTTTTCGAATATGAAATAGTAGAGTCAGATAGTCTTTTTGTTTTGGCCCATCGTCGATTGTCTGATGGGACCCATGTGAGCTATTATTTTTCTAGAATGATCAAAGGACCAAACTCAAACTATTTCACTCAATCTGATGACCTAGTTACTTTTAATCTAGATCAGATAAAGTTGGTTCAAAGGTCAATTCAATCTATACACCCATTGTAGGTTTTTCTTGACAGAGTTCAACCAATACGCCGTTGCTGTCTTTGGGATGTAAAAAAGCGATGATTTTATTGTCTGCGCCATCTTTTGGCTTTTCATGGATCATAGTATAACCAAGTTGGATGAGACGATTTATTTCATCTTGAATATTCTCCACTTCAAAGGCGATATGATGAATGCCTTCTTTATTCTTTTCTAAGAACTTCGCAATGGGGCTAGCAGCATGTGTTGCCTGCAAGAGTTCAATCTTATTTGGCCCCACTTGAAAGAATGAGGTCAATACACCTTCGCTTTCAACTATTTCAGACTTATACGCACCAGTGCCTAATACATCATTGAAAATTTTGTTGGAGGCTTCAATGTCTTTAACTGCAATTCCGATGTGTTCTATTCTTTTCAAACTCATTTGTTATATTTTTTCATGTCATCGCCCCATAGCTTCGGTTTATTTTTAGAAGCATCTTTTCCAACGCATTTTCTATCAGCAGTTTTATCCAAAAACATGACCCGAAGAGAAATAATGAGAGGCCTATATTCACTACTGAAGTAGGGAAGCGTCGACTTTCCTCTGTTAAATGTATAGAGATTTAGAATTGGAGTTTCTATTGCTGGGAGGACATATAATCCATTATCGAGCTTAATTCCAAATCCAAGTTTATAATGCACTTGAGCTACCAGATCTGCTGGAAAAGTTTGAGGTATTCCTCCGTAAAATCCAGATGCATTTCTTGATTCGATTACTCTGTATTCTGCATTAACGCCGATAGAATTATGCAACCAGCCGTGGTCAGTTAATTGAATAATATTGGATGCATTGAAAAATGCTCCTGCAAAGCTTTCTGAAAAAGCGGCGTTATTGGATGTTTCTATTAAGGATGAGCCAGTATTTACTTTTCCAACAAATCTTTCAGTACCTCTCAGCATTTTGAAATGCGCACCGTAGTCGATGTGATTGATCAGATAGATGTTTTCTATAAAGTGATGTCTACCCACTTCGGCATAGAAACCAATTCTACTCTTAGGATCAAATCGACCAGAGTATATGGTATCATTGCTAAGGTCTCCAGAACCGCGCAAGGTTTCAAATCGATCTCCTGATACTCCTGGAGAAAGTGTGATACCTGGGGCAAAAAACCAACCCTTGTTTTGATAAGAGTTGCTACCGTATAACTTTGATTTTTGGCGGCCATTTTGACACCAACCAGCCAGACCCATAAAAACTAGGAAGAAGAAAAGCAAGTATTTCATAGGCTGTAATTTCGTTACTTCCCTTCAACGTTTGAAGCCATGATTTATTGAGTTGATAACAACGTCTCATTGACATTTTGAACCAATTCCAAAATGTGATTTTCTACTTCATCACTATCCCACATTTCAAAAATATCAGCGCGATCCATTACTTTCTTCATTATTGCATCTTGCTGATCACCTTTCATTAATGCGTCCTTATAAGGTATATGCGAGAAAGAAACCATTGAATAAAGTGGAGTCCACAGATGTGGATATTTCTCATTGAAACGTGCTTCTATTTTTTTCTGAAGTAAGAACATTGGATCAGCCGTTTTGTCTCGCATTTCAATGTAGTTTCTTAATGCAAGTTCAAGGATGGCATCTCCGTTAGGTTTTCTTAGTCTTGTAAATTCACTGAACATGGTAGCCCAATCGTCTCCATGTTTTTCCATGAGTTCAAAAAGAACAAAACAATCTTCGAATCCGCAATTCATACCTTGACCATAGAATGGCACTATAGCATGCGCAGCGTCTCCCATGATGCAAATTTTATCTTGATAATGCCATGGGTTGCATTTGATCATTACTAGACTGCCGGTGGGATTGTTATTGAAATCTTCTACTAATTCAGGCATGAGTGGAGCGGCATCTGGAAAGTGTTGCTCGAAGAAAGCGCGTATGGTTTTTTCGTCCTTCAAGTTTTCAAAAGCATCCTTTCCTTCGTAAGCCATGAATAGCGTGCACGTTATACTGCCATCGACGTTGGGTAGGCCAATCATCATGAATTCTCCTCTTGGCCAAATATGTAACGATGTTACATCTAATTGATGCTTTCCATCAGGTCCAGGAGGAATCTCTAGCTCTTTATATCCATGATTTAAATACTCCTGAGAATAGTCGTATCGTTCGAGTCGTTGCAGTCGATTCCTTACTGCGGAAAAAGCTCCGTCGGTTCCAAAAACACGATCAAAAGTGAGGTGTTTGCTTTCGTTGTTTTCGGTATCGAAAAATTGTACTGTGTTCGTGTCGAGTTGGATGTCTTTGCATTGATGATTAAAGAAAACCTCTACATTTTCATGTCTTGCTGCGCAATTCACTAAGGTTTGATTCAATAGTCCTCTGGAGACACTATAGATAGCTTGTCCTTCTTTCCCGTATTGTTGATATGTGAGATCTCCAGAAGTGTAGTGCATCATACGGCCATTCATTGGAAGCGCCACTTTTCGAATATCTTCTTCCAAACCAGCATTGATGAGGCCTCTCCAGCCTCTGTCACTCAAAGCCAAGTTGATACTTTTCCCTTGAATGATTTTGACCTTTCGAATATCCGATCGGCGGTCAAAAACAGAAACCTTATGGCCTTTTTTAGCCAGATAAACTGCCCATAAACTTCCTACTAATCCGGCGCCAACAATGGCAATGTTTTGGGGTTTCATTTATTAAATTTTATCTAAAGCTTGTTTTATATCACTCACGAGATCCTCTTTGTCTTCTACTCCAACACTTAACCTTAGCAGGCTATCCACTAAACCTGTTTTTTCTCTTTCTTCTTTCGGAATAGATGCATGTGTCATGGAAGCTGGATGACCAACAAGGGATTCTACCCCACCCAGTGATTCAGCGAGAGAGAATACTTTTAATGCTTGAGCCAATTTCGACGCCTCTTCAAAGGAGTCCGATTTAAGCGTGAATGAAATCATCCCTCCAAAGTCGCGCATTTGCTTTTTAGCAACTTCATGATTTGGATGATTTGGAAAACCTGGCCAATATACTTTTCCTACTTTCGGATGAGAAAGCAAAAACTCAGCGACGGCTTTACCGTTTTCACAATGAGCTTTCATTCGAAGATGCAAGGTTTTCAGACCTCTAAGCACAAGAAAACTGTCCATAGGACCTGGTGTTGCGCCGCATGAATTAGCGATAAATGCAAGCTGTTCAAACAACTTGTCATCATTTACCATCAACGCTCCCATAACCACGTCACTGTGCCCACCTAAATACTTCGTAGCGGAATGCATGACAATATCAGCACCCATATCTAATGGATTCTGGAGGTATGGAGATGCAAACGTGTTGTCAACCATTGTTAACAGTTGATGCTTTTTAGCAATTCCCACTAGAGAAACGATATCGATGATTTTCATCATCGGATTAGTAGGGGTTTCTAGCCAAAGCATTTTGGTTTTTGAATTCACCAGTGATTCTACTTTTTGGAGATCGTGCATGTCTATGAAATGAAACACGATTCCATAGTGTGCAAAGATCTTGGTGAACATTCTATATGTGCCGCCATATAAATCATCGGTAGCGATTACTTCATCTCCAGGGCGAAGAAGTTTAATGACAGCGTCTGCAGCGCCCATTCCGCTTGAAAAGCAAAGCCCATGCTTTGCGTTTTCTAAAGCAGCAAGGCAATGTTCAAGAGCTGTTCTAGTTGGGTTCTTTCCACGCGCATATGCGTAGCCCTTGTGCACTCCTGGTGACTCTTGAACGTAGGTAGATGTTTGATAAATTGGAGTCATTATTGCTCCAGTCGACGGGTCGGGTTGTTGTCCGGCATGAATGGCCTTGGTTCCGAATTTCATGATTGTTGTTGCTTTCTTTTAAGCTCTTGTTTATGCTTGATATATGTTCGTACTACAATAACCGAGGTAACTAGGATGAATCCAAGAATGATGTATTCTACATAGTGTTTGATCTGCGGAAAGTTCTCACCTAGAAAATAGCCAATCAAACTCAATGAACAAATCCAAAGAGCACCCCCAATGATATTAAACAACATGAAGGTTTTAAAGTTGACTTTAATGACACCCGCGAGTATAGGGGCAAAGGTTCGAATGATAGGAAGAAAACGCCCAAGTATTAAGGTTTTGCCACCATGTTTCTCATAGAAAGAACGGGTGACATCAACATATTTCTTTTTAAAAAAGATACTTTCACTTCGTTCGAATACTGGAGGGCCGACTTTTATACCAAAGCCATAACCGAATAGACTTCCCGCTACTGCAGCGATAAACATAAGTGAGGTTAAACTCACAATGTCTACACCGAGCAGTTCAGGTTGTGTAGAACAAATTAATCCAGCAAGAAAAATAAGGCTATCGCCTGGAAGGAAAAATCCAAAAAGGATTCCGTTTTCTGCAAAAATGATCGTGAGTAATAGGGCCAACCCGCCGTAGTGAATTATCGTTTCGGGGTTGGTGAGGCTTTTTATGAATTCCCAAAATTCCATTGTGCGCAAGGTAGTAAAGAAATGCTTTAGGCCCAGACTTTCGTGCCTTCCGAACAATTCGAGCAGATATCAATTTGTTTACGTTGTGTAAACACTTTTTTTCGAAAACTCTGATAATCATTGTTTTTCCATATATCCGCCAATGTTGCTTGATTCAAATCACCCATTTGGTGTTTCGCATCTTTATCAAAACAGCAAGGCACGACCTTTCCATCCCAAGTGATCACTGCTCCTAACCACATGCGGAGACATTCATTTCTGTATGCGTTTTTAAGACGATACGTTCCATCGGAATCTCTCTTGTATCTGCTATATTTTTCGACTGTTGGTATCAAATGGTGCTCATCGGTGGGGTTGTAGATTTGGGCTGTTTTGAGCCTGACCTCATCCACTCCCATTGATTCACCTAATTTCAGCACGTCTTCAATTTGATGCTCATTGGGTTTTACAACAAGAAATTGGAAGATTACAAATGGACTGGATGAATTCAGTTTTTTTTTAGCGTCCATGAGTGCTTGAGTACCATCAATTACCTTTGATAAATTACCGTTTATGCGGTATTGCTCATAGGTAGCTTGGTCCGTGCCGTCGATAGATATTACTATTCGATCAAGACCGCTAAGAACAACAGCTTCTGCAGTTCTTTGGTTAAGAAAATGAGCATTGGTGCTTGTAGAGGTATATATACCTTTATTCGAAGCATACTTCACAAAATCCAATAATTCCGTATGAATGAATGGTTCTCCCTGAAAGTAAAAATTTATGTAGTGCACGTGTTTAGAAAAGGAATCGACCCATGAGTAGTACGAGCTCTTCTTTAAGTTCCCGGTAGGTCGGGAAAAGGACTTCAGGCCTGAAGGACATTCAGGACATCCAAGATTGCAGGCAGTGGTGGGTTCTATACTTAAGGTTAGAGGTAGTCCCCAGGGTTTGATAATCTTGAAATACCGAGCAAGTATATAGGAAACTCCAAGCAAGAGGGCTTGATACAATTTGAAGAAAGTCCACTTCTTAAGCAGATTGCGGTATTCTTGATATTTTGGCAAAATTATTTCTGCGATTTCTGCCAAATTTAAAAAATTGAACTTCTTCTGTAATTTTTTTCACGTATAATCGTCAGACCATTATCAACCAAACACCAAATTCAATGAAGTATTTATACTCTCTACTTTTTCTATTTCAAGCCTTTATTGTTGTTTCTCAAAGTAATGTGGGGGGGAGAGTGAAGGACTCTCGCACTGGCGAACCACTTGCTTTCGTTGCATTAGGTATCGAGGGAACACAGAACGCATCCTATTCGGATGTGGATGGTTATTTTAATTTGGGTAATGTAAAATCAGGAGACATCATCGTTTTTCACTTGGTAGGTTATAAAAAGCGAAGGCTTACATGGAATAGCGAAAATCCTTGGAACGTGGTAATGGAGGAGATGACAGCCGATCTTTCAGAAGTAGTAATTCGCCCTGGAGCGAATCCAGCTGAAAGGATTGTCAAGCGTGCTATTGAAAATAGAGAGAAGAACAATCCGGAAAAGAGTATCGCTTTTCGATATGAATCATATAATAAATTGAATTTTGACATAGTGGCTGATACTGGATCCCTGGCGTATAGAAAACTCGATCCTGACTCGGCAAAGCAGATGAAGGATGAAATGGAAAGTATGCATTTATTTTTAGTAGAAACAATCAGTAAACGAAAGTACTTGCCGCCTTCATCCTCAGAAGAGACCATCATTGCAACCAAAGTATCAGGACTTCAAAATCCCGATTTCGCCTTGCTGGGTACGCAGATGCAGAGTTTTAGTTTTTATGGTGATTTTGTAGAAATACTATCAGTCAAATACTTGAGTCCTTTGAGTGAAAGATCTTACAATAAGTATCTTTTTATCATTGAAGACACCACACTTATCAATCAGGACACTGTGTTTACTTTGAGTTTCAAGCCACGAAAAGGAACAAATTTCGATGGCATGAAAGGACAGTTGTTTATCAATACAGATGGGTATGCTTTGCAAAATGTTTTGGCAGAGCCCGATCGCAAACAAGAGGGATTGAATATACGAATTCAACAGAAGTACGAGAAGGTAGAAAATAAGGCATGGTTTCCAGTACAGTTGTTATCATTTATGGAACTTACAAGCATCCAAATGGATGGGTTTGATGCACTCGGCGAGGCAAGAAGCTACATGAAAAATATTGAGCTCAACGCTAATCTTGAAAGAAAAGAGTTTAGTCCTGTAACATTGATGATGGATAAAGAGGCGTTAAGTCAACCCGATAGCATCTGGACTAAATATAGATCTCGTGAATTAGACTTGAAGGAACAAAAAACCTATCATGTGATAGATAGTATTGGTGAAGCGGAGAACTTTGATCGAAGGCTAAATTTCATGAACTCATTGTTCACGGGTCGATTGCCGATTGGATTTATAGACATAGATTTAACTAAAATAGCAGCGTTTAACGAGTATGAAGGCTTTCGCTTGGGGGGTGGTATTCACACCAACGATAAAGTGTCTAAAGTTTTTTCAGTAGGTGGTTATTGGGCTTATGGTTTTCAAGATAAACGCCAGAAATTTGGAGGAGAAGGCACAGTACATTTCAATAAGAAAAGAGCTGTATGGTTGCGATTGTCGGGTCAAAGAGATGTTCGTGAAACGGCGGGAAACCAACTAATTCCTCCCTCTCGTGGGCTGCTCAATGCTGGAATTTATCCACTGTTTGTTAGCCGCATGGATCAATATGAACGATTCATGGCGGAGTTTAATGGACGTGTTTATCGCAACATTTCTGTCACCGCATTTGCTGCTCAAACCTACGTAAAGCCTTTTGAGAATATTGGTTTTAGAACACTTGTTGCTGACCAATCGGAGTCTGCGGTTGAACTTACTGAATCCAGTTTCGCGACCTTCGAATCAGGCGCATTGATTCGATGGGCACCAGGAGAAAAGCTTGTTCGAATGAAGAATAGAGAGGTTAGATTAGGAGGACGTTGGCCTGTAATACATGTTAAGTACACAAGGGGTTTCGATGATATACTTGATGGTGACTTTGAATTCAATCGTGTTGATGCTACCATCGAAAAGAAGTTCTTGATAAAGTTAATAGGAGAAAGTTCTGTACGTATATCGGCAGGATATATCGATGCAGTTCCTGCATATTCACTGCTTTATAATGCGAGAGGTAGCTATCGACGATTTGGAGTCTTCACCCCCGATGCTTTTGAGACCATGAGGACAAACGAGTTTCAAAATTCTCAATTCGCAGCCTTGCAGTATCGTCACAATTTTAAAGATCTTCTATTTAGACATCCGTCTTTTGCGCCATTTGTGGTGTTGGTGCATAACATGATGATTGGTAATGTGGTTAATGCAGGTAACTTCACGATTCCTGTTATTCCGACAGAGAAACTATTTGTTGAAAGTGGCGTCCAGTTGGATAATTTAGTTGAGTCTGGATTTTCAACTTTGGGAATTGGATTCTTTTACCGCTATGGTCATTACGCGCTTCCAACTTTTAAAGAAAACGTAGCAGTAAAACTCACCACTGTCATTAATTTTTAATGTGAATCGCTTTCTATTTCATTCGCGGAGGGTACAACATATCCTTCGCGAATTTCTTCGTGCCGGATTTCACCGCCGCTTTTTCCTGCTTTATAGGAAAACCCAATAGACGCAACTCCAAGTATAGCTAATAAATACGTCCCATACTTATAGAGATTTTGATTTCTATTCTTTAGAAAAATACAGATCAAGGCCACGGCAGCAACGATTAGCATTAGGATAAAAAACGGTTGCGATGACTCTTCATGATGTTCAATAAGGGCTTCAGTTACACCAGGAATATTCTCAGCAATGTGTTCTGCTTTTTCTCCTGTCACGTGGGCGATGTACGCTGAAATACCTGAAAATAAAAGTGTAAAAACTCCAGTAGAAGTAATGTCCTTTTTCTTTAAAAGGAGACCAGAAATTAAAATAATCGTAGCAATTAAAACTCCTATGATCGGCAAATGATTCGTGAGTAGGTGAAGATGAATTTCATTCATGACTTTTTTTGAGGTGAAGGTAAAAAAAAGTGCCCCGCCATGGGCGGGGCACCTTCAATTATTAGATAGTCAATTATCGCTTGATAATGATTCTTCCCATGTCTACGCTACCACCATTGGTCAATCGGAACATGTACATGCCCGTTGCCAAGTTGTTGACGTCGACCGTAGTCTTGTACTCATTGCCTGCTTTTACTTCAGTCGTATAAACCGTAGCCACATGTGCTCCAGCTAAATCGAAAATTTCGATCATGGCCTTTCCGTTTTCTTTTGCAGTAAACGAGAAGTTGGTCATGTTGGAAGCAGGGTTAGGATAAACTGATAGATCAGCCTCTTCTTTCATAGCTACAGCCGTTTGATCGTTGTTGCTTGAACTTTGATCTGGACTAATTACATCTGAACCTTCGAAGCTAATGGTTTGACAGTATTCTGTAATGCTTCCTGAACAGTCCATAGCGGTCCAACAACGCACCACTGAATAGTCAGGACAGCAATCCAATACGAAGGCAAAGTCGCCGCCACCTGTTAGGGTGCTAGGCTCATTGCTAGAAGCGCTATCAAAGAAGCTTCCACTGTAGTGGAACCATCCACC
>JAIXWX010000011.1 GCA_027491075.1 Flavobacteriales bacterium | reverse complement strand
ATCTGTGAATTCAGCGAATTGATACTCTTTGTCTTGATAGGTATGATCATGCAATCCTTCTTCGGTATCTGGTAGTTTGGGATTTTCCCAAGCCAATCCGAATGGATAATAGTCGTAGGTGACTCGCACTTGCGGTTTCCAACGGCGAATTACCAGGTTATCAAAATTTACATGTGAATCGCTTTGATTGGTAACATAAACATAGAAAAATCCATCATTACGAAAAACGATATCATTTCTTGTAAGTTGCCCAAGGGTATTGGCGTCTGTTACTTGAATTTTTCCGCTGTTTTGGGGGTCTAACATCATGTTCTTATCAAAACTCATAAAGACGATATATGCCTGCGGTCGCGTTAAGTTTACATTGTTAAAGGAGTTGGAAAGGAAACTGCTCAAACTTCCAAACTGCTGCCCTGTAACATTGTTAAGTAGCGCCATTCCTCTTTCGGGTCCGCTGGGTATAATGCCGACACTAGCAGTTCCTAAGTTAAACAAAGTGCCTGCAAGAATTTCCGTTAGATCGGTCAAGGGCGTTCCTGGTGCTTCGGTGTACCAGAATTTTGTACTAACGTCAACCTTTTCGCCTCTCCTGACAGCAATGACCTTAGCCGGTCCTATTGCCTTGCCGCTGAGCCTGCTAAGTTCACTTACTTTCTTGTTATTAGGATCGGCTGGATCGTATGGATAAAGATAGGGCTTATCTTTTTCAGTTGTTGAAACATTGTCGAAACTTTCATCTTCAATTAACCTTCGGGCGATTTCCAGGGTAACAGACTCGGCTTCTAATTCACTGTTTTCTTCAGTAATAACTGCTCGAACATTTCCCAGATGATCTTTTAGGTAATAGTCGTAATGCCAATTCGGGCTATTTGCTTGGCCGCTTGACGGGCGAGCGATTCCTTCGGATGTTGCAATACTGGAAATTGTGTTGCCGTTATATTCGATTCCTCCGAAGTAATAAATTGTATTATTGCCTACTTGTTTTGCCAATTTCACACCAGTAGCATCCCAAATGAAATTTACTTCTTCAGAGCCTTGCTTAGCCTTTAGCACAAGATCAAGATGATTGTAAATGAACTCTATTCCCTTGTTTGTGTCCTCAATCAAGCGACCTTCTGAGTCATATTGATAATCAATACTGGAAATGTTTCCGTCCACAAAATGTGGATATGGATTGGAATAACTATTAGCAACCCATCCTATACTCGCTGCATCCGTAATTGACTTCAATTTATTTGAATGCTCATAATATTGATATGACATAGCATCCATTATTATTGGATTCAATTCTGAATCAGGAAGAGGAATTCCTTCCTCGTTCTTGCCCCTTGAGCGATACATGCTAATAACATTACCATTTGTGTCATAGCCGACTCGCTCATCCCAAAAATTCATTCTGGAATTGTAATTATCAATGAATTCATCGGTACTGGCAGCATAAAATGCACTAGTCATTTGGCCTAAGTCATCATATCGAAAAACATAACTGTGACCACCAATATGATTTGGATTTTCTTCTGAAACATTGGTTTTCCATTTAATTGCAGAAATGTTACCTCCATATTCTGCATTTACTTGCATTGTAGAGCTGTAATAATTTTGAATGTCATTATAAATAATCTCTTGTCCAAATACATCCCAGCTTTCTAGGTTGTCCCCATCGTTGGATAAATCGGCGTTATTGATTTTCTTCAACCAACCTCTTTCATTGTATCGATAGTCAACAATCTGCATTCCGATATTAGCAGAACCTGCTATATGTAAATGTTTTTTAACGAGTTGACCTAATTCATTATAGATTAGTTTACTTATAGTTACTTCCACATCATTATTTATTCGCTGTTTTGTTATTGTGGGTCTTCCAGCATGATCATATTCAAATTTGTTTATGATATTTATGATATCACTTGAGCCATTATTTCTTTTGAAGTAACGCCTAGTTTCTTTCAATGATCCTGTATAGTCATAAATATTTGTTATTTTATCAAATCCGCCGAGGATATTCTCGTTGAAACAAACAGCAGATCTTCCGTATGCATCATAGTAGTTAACGCTAACAAGTTGATCGCTCGATCCATTAAGTACAGCTACGCGGGAACCAGTAGTTACTCCTCTTGTACGTTTGGTTTGTGCAACTGGTGGTTCATTGCCGTTCGAATATGAGAAATCATTAAGATCGAAATCATAGTTATCGTAATACGTTTCCGTTAATACTTCAAGATCTGTATTCGGAAAACAAATGTTCGTATAAACTGCGGAGGATGTTCCTGTTCGATCTTCTGAAACCATAGTATAAGAAGCACCGAAGATGGCAAGTTCTTGCAGTTGTATTCGACTTAGAGTAGTTGAGAAAAGACCTGTTTGAATGGGTCGTTTTAAATCATCATATTTAACGTAATTCCATTGGTTATTGTCTGGGCTTTGACTAGGGGTTTTTGATAAAATGACTTGGTTTAACTTGTTGTAGACGTAAAGACTCCAATCCTCTCCAGGCTTTTTCTTTTCTACAGTGTTCCCGTACTTATCATATCGACTTGCCGTTACATACCCGTTTAAAATACTATGATTGACTCCACTATTATTTGTAGATAATTGATAATTTCCGTTCATTGCAATTATTGCTATAGCCGGTATTTCATATAATAAATTGCCAAATTGATCATAAACGAAGTACATATCAAGTTTTGTAATAGTAGGAGTAGCGCCAGGTATAGCGACTGTTTGATTATCTGACAACCTTCCACTCCCAACACTTCTGGATACTGGAGCATTTGATGGACCAGTCATTAGTGAAAAAGTTCTTCTACAAATGACCCTTCCAAAGTGATCTGTAAACTCCCAGAAAGAAGCACCGTTCTCATCAATGACATGTTTTTCAAATAAGCTATTTTCTGGGTAGTATACGGGAACTCCATTACTCATAGCTGAACAACCATCTATAGTCGCAGTCCAGTTTAATACTTCATTAGAACCATTTAGCGAGTGAGATATCCGAGTAGTGTGACCATTTCCAATTTGCCAATCTTCACCAACATTTCCAAGTTCTACGACACGGTTGAGTGGACTGTTTTCAAATATAGTTTCTGAATATGCAAATTCTGTTTCGGCGACTCGAGGTGTTGTAAGGTAAAACTGAGCTTGGGCAGAAGTCGGATCAGGGATGAAATTACCATTATTAGCTTGCATGCTTGCAAATGGCAAGTATGACTTAACCTCTCTACCGAATTCATCATATTCGTGAAATGAAACTAGATCTTTTGATGAGCTTCCACTTTGGCGAATGGCAACAGTTTGAGTTGTTCTACCAAAACTGTCGAAGTAATTTTTTACAATTCGCAGTCTAGTATCGGACATTGAGGCGTTTTCTATTTCCGATGCGCTCATTCCTTCTTCGAGAACAACAATTTCGCTGGACCAACTTTTGTCCGACGCATTGCTTAAATCTCTTTCATGATATACAGCTTTACTTAGAATTTGTAGTCTATCGTCAAGTTGCCATTGCGGTCTTCTCCACTCATCATAAAGAGTGGTGCTTACAAAATTGTTTATATCACATTTGTTTCGAATCGTACCGTCTAAATTGTATGAGACAGAGTGCATTTGTGCATCCCATGGGAATACTCGAAGCTCATCTATGAGAATGCTTGAGGTTCCAGTTATCAGTACCACCGTTGCATTCGAAACATCAATTAGATATTCGTAATATTCCCATCCTTGTAGATCAAGACCTTCCTCTGATATGGTTCTATTTGCAATCATTCCATTCACGAAAAGATTGAAAGAATTCGAATTCGCCCATAAACTAATTATATATTTCCCAGGCATCAATGATTTCGAAATATTTTGACTAAGTCTCAAGCTTCTACTACCTGTTTTACTTTTTTTGAGTTCTAGTCCAAGTACGTTGTTTGGCTCTTCAATTATATTGGACGAATTAAAGTTCCATGTCGTTATTTCTGATTCTTCGAAACTATCATAACTACATTTTTCAGGAGTAGAGTTAATAATCTCTGCTATTACAGCTCCTTTGGAGTTTCGTATTTTGGATGTTGAAACATCACCATTCGGTTTTATACTCACGATACGGTCATGCTGATCATATAATATTTGATCTTCTCGTTTTCTATAATTTTCATTAAAAATGAAACTACCTTGCTCGATGCTACTCCATTCAAATTGATTTAAGCTTATTGGGGACTCTAGAATTAGGTCGTAATTAGTACTTATTAATATGTGATTATTCTCGTCCAACTTCATTTCTGTTAAGGAACCCGAGTAAATATTTAAGTTCATTTCAGAGGTACCAGCTAACTGGATAATTTCTATCGGCATAGTTTTTCCGAACTGTGATATATTTTTTAATCGATGAATTACGTTATTCATTTCATCCCCAGAGGAGGAGGGGATGTAGTCAAAAACATATTTGAATCGTGTTTGAGTTATTGGTAAATCTGGGTCTTCAGTGATATTAGTTTGACTCCTTAGTGCCGTAAAGTATTCGGTGTCATAAGAATAATTTATAGATTTTGTTGTGAATTTGTTTATTTCTATTTGATCATAAATTCTACTAGTTGTGCTGGCTAATACAACTAATTCGGAAATGTAATTGTAGTTCAAATGGCTGTACGTGATATAACTATCACAATTGTCCACATTTATTTCGCAATTCGCCTTGTTTCTAGATATTCCCAGTTTAGAGTTAACAGCGACACTTAGTCCTTTAACTTTGACGGGATTAGGAATAATCTGGATGTAGGTGTTTTCTTCTTCGTGAATCTTTACTCCATCTCCTGAGTAAACTCTATTTCTTATTGGTAAGCCAGACCTCCAATACTTGAAAGGTTTTTGGGTCGGGAATTTCAAATCTATAGTCTCTGGAATCTCTACTGTAAACTCTGTTTCAGTCCAACCTTGAGATCCATCACCAACTTCAGTCCTTACATTTTGATAAACTAAAAATGATCCATTTGCCATTATTAATGGTTGAATACCATTACTCGATATCATAATCATATCACACTCATGGCAAGTCGCTAATCCACCTGTACATGAAATACCAGTTTTCCTTTGTTGTTTGTGATAGTCGGCAAATACTGCAATATCTGTGGGTTCAGAATAGAGATACCCACTTGATTTTTCGTTGCCTTCGAAATAGTCGTAATAAAATCTGGTCGTTATAGGTTCAATGTTTTCATCTGAAACATCACTATATGAAATTCCTTTTATCCTGAGGCCACCGCAGTATCGAGAATTAGGATTTGGTTGGGGAATTACAAGCGGTGAAAATGAAAAACTAAACTGTGTGTTGAGGACTTCATTTATACTAATTCTTGGGATATAATCATCGTTAATGCCGTCGAAATAGGGATATATCACTGCGTATTCAACTGTGTAGTTGCCTGGACTTAACTCAACGTTTTCGGAAAAGGGCGTAGTACTTCCAACTTCGCCCTCTTTGGTCCAGACTAATGAGCTACCCACAATTTTGACATATGAATTTTCTTCCCCACACCAAGTTGGAGCTATTGATCCACTGATTACTACAGTTTGACTATTATCAATCGTGAACGACTTGGTAAGTCTTTTGATCCTGCGAGAAGGTACTATGACCTGTTCGTGGCCATACACATTTTGATTATTGAGGTTTTGAGGGTGGTCTACATCATCCATATCAGACAAGAGAAACATTCCATCGGAGTTTTGCTCAGGATTGCTGACTCCTAAATTATCTGGATCGAAGAAAGTGTATCCAACTTCGCAATGATTGTCGAGGTTATCAAAAATGTTGTTAGGACTTTGATGTGAGAATACGAAACCAGAGTTGTTTCCAGAATCGAATATCATTGACCCCGTGCCAAATAAAGGTGCTTCCTAATTATAATAGTCGTCGCTCTCTATTGTAATACTTCCGGAAATGTTTATTGACTCTTGATAATTTTGGGGTTGAACCTCACCATTGGGCGAGTTGGAATAGGTATTGGTTTCGTACTCAAATGAAGTTTTTTGACCGCTAGAGTATATTAACTCCTTTAGAATTCCGCGTTGATTTTGGTCAGGGTTGACTCTTTTCCCTCCGCCATTTACGTGTAAGTTTTCTATGCCGTTAAAGTCTAGTCCATTGAAATATCCCCAATGATCCGTGCCGGCAAGGTTCTCATTAGATAAAATAGGTAGTGATTCATCATAAATAAAAGAAACAAGGGTTTTGCTCTGTCCGTTTTGATTGATGTTTTCAATATTTTGCAACTTGAGCCTCTCAGGATTTTGTAGTTCATTTAAAAAATATCCATAAATCAGTCTATATCTTGATGTTTCTATCCCGTTCTCATTTAAAACAACTATTTCATCTAGTGATTTTAAACTTGTGATATCCTCCCTTGTATTTGTGTAAATAAATGAAATTGAATTGCCTGTTAAAGGAGCTTCTACAGAAGCTAAAGTCTTTCTTTGATGTTTGTTATAGGTTGTTGTCACTGAGGTTTGTTCATTGGGGCAGTCACTATCCCCTTCAAATGAAATAGCTAGAATAGAAGTTGATTCTTCATAGTCCCAACCATCAAGGTTGTATGTTAAATTAAATTCTGTTTGTCCTTTGTTGTTTGTTATTCCTGTTAAGTGCCAAGTGGTTGCTGCTTGATGTGTCCTTTTAAGGCCTAGGTGTGTGACCATTCCAAACTCGGTCTCTTCTACCTCAGAATATCTATATTTCCATCCATCCTCATCTTCTATTTCAAACCACTTTAAGCATTCTTGGTAAGTTATCTTTAGGTCTTGGTGAGGAATACATACAGGATCTCCATTGCTATTAATAACAAACATTCCTGATCGGCCATTAAAAGAAAAATAGTACTCATCAGGTTGAAAGTTATTTTGCTCGTCTGAGTACGAGTTATCTTCTGGATCGGCCGTGAAGTTGGCGTTTATTTCGACAAACGGAGGAACAAAAGGTCCTCCTTCATTTGGCTCTCGCTGAAATTGCCAATTCCAATGAATTAGTTCAGTGAAAGGGAAGTCATCTCCTGGATTTCCATATCCATGACTAATACATGGGCCATACTCATCTTGTCTTCCCTTAATTATTCGCGTTATTTGGCCTCCGCCGAACATACTCCAACCCCATCCGCAACTCGAAGCTAATTCGTTAACTTTTCTGCCTGAGGCATCATAGACGATGGAAAAGGACATAACATTTCCTTCGCCTGCAATTGTGCAACGGGGAAAGAAATCTGAGGTGCACCTATGGAGCGGTTTACAGGAGTTTCCGCATACTTTCTTGTAGACTGTGCTTGATCAGATGGAGAAAGTGCAGAATTGCTTACTTGGGAATAATGGTGAATAGAAATTCCGCAGAATAATGCAAATAAGTAAAGTTTGAGTAGATACTTTTTCATGTTTTTCAATCTAATGTTTCGGTAAAAAATTCATTCCCATCCTTATGGATACAGGAGGAAGACCACTTCTAGTGTGCAAGAAATCATATACGATAGACAATGTTTGCTCTTTATTTCTTCCGGACGGGAGCTTTAATTTTATTCCAGTTAATGCAGATAGGTTCCAATATGTTTCTTTAAACTGGACTGCAGAAGCGGTACTTGTTTCTTCTTGGTTAGTTAGGTTTCGATTGTTAACTTCTGCTCCGCCAGTTATGAAAATGCGATTTCTCAATCTGCTGTCAACCAATAGGCCTAAAGTTATCCCGTCATTGGAGACAGTTGGAGCTGTAAACTCTCTGCTGAAATTTAAAGACTGAATAGAAGTGATGAGACCTGTGTTTATCCCCAATGAAACATTTTGCGAAAAATTATAACTTATTGATCCCGATATTACTCCTGCTGAAGGAACGAAATTTGTTCTCTGGGTTGCTTGGAAGTCTATACCATATTGGAGTCGTTGGATAAATCTTTTTGATTTATATGGATTCGGCTTCCATATCTTTTGCACTGTTGTATCTTTCTCCAAATTCCTCAAGGTGTCGATATAGGAAAGAGCAATATTCGATTTCTCTTTCTGAGAATTAAGCAATGACTTCATTTTTTCGTTTTCTCTTGCTATGGTAGTAGAAGCACTCTTTTGAGCATTTGCAAGTAGATCTTCTATCTTGATTTTGGAATGAATCTCATTTGAGGGGAGGGAAGAGTTATTTAAGGAGGCTAACTGACCATTAGAGTTAACGAAATCCTTGAAACCTTGATTAGTGTTTAGAAGCCTAAAAATTCTGTTTTCAATCTTACTCCGTTTATTAAGAATTGATATTCTATTAGAAATAGATTCACCTAAATAATAATTGCTTTGAATTAGTTTTTTCAATGCGCCAGATGGTACCTGACTCGAATTCGCAATTCTACTTAAGTATTGCGTCCTATCTCTTATATACTCTTGAATAACTTCACTACGCATAATCTCCGCTCGCAGTAAGTTTTGAGATGACTTGACATGATGAGCGTCTGAGCAAGAACAATCTGATGACTTAGAGGGTTCGGATCCTTTGGCATATGTGCTTTCGAAATACGTCAGAGCACAACTAAGACTATCAAAACCAGGGTAGTGATTTTTCAAACCTCTGCCAGAGCTCATCTCCAAACGTTCTTGATATCTTCTATAGGATTGAAGTGAGCTTTTGAATTGACTCTCAGCCTGTAACTCATTGACTGCGCATAGCTCTGTGATTATACTTTCCTCTAGTTTCCAAAACGCTCGAAGATGCTTATCGTTGACGCTTTTCAGATGACTTGTTGCTTTTTCGAAGCGCTTGTTTATTCTTGAATGGAGCCTCTTGCAGTCTTTTGTAGATAGCGAGATAGGTAACTGTTGGTTTGATTGTGCAACGCAACAAATTCCAAAGTTTAAAATCAATATTAAAAGTAAGATAGTTTTCATTCGTTCATTTCCTAATACAAGAATAATGAACTCACGGAATAACAGTTATTTGAGTAATTGTTAAATAAATTAAATAACTAATCACTGAATGATCTTGGTTGCTTTACTAACCTCATTTTCAAAAATCTACAAATGAGTGGCCTCGACAATATTTCTTGCATTCTATGGAAGTTTTCCATAGAAAACGTAAGGTATTTTTATACGAAATCTTCTGATTCGTTCCACGAATTGTAATTACCGAATTCAACTTTGATATTCAATCAAAAAAAAAGGTTGCCTAGCTTTCGCTAGACAACCTCCGTTGGATCAAATCCTATTTTCTTATTAAAGATCTTGCATGAATATTCCGTTCTGTAAATTCACTGTCGCGGTATTGTCTGCATTCTTGATTACTCCAGAGAACGAAACCCTCACAAAGTTCACCGTCGGAATGTAGCGCTGTAGAGTAAAGGTGACGTTGGATCCCGTAAACTCCGATGAATACGTTTGTACAGCAGTCTGATACGAAATAGAAATGTTAGGGAAGTTATTGGGGTTGGCAATAAAGTTAGTACCTGGTACCCACGTCCCAGCATTTGTAATGTTTACATTGATCGTATTACCCGTTACACTGGTGCCGTTCAATGTAAGCGTGGTGCCAGTAATAACTCCTGTAGCGCCCAATGGTAACACTACGTTGTCTGCGGTTCCTACTTTCCATTGGAAGAGTGTATCGCAACCAGGACAAGTGGGCCCGCCACAGTCGGTCCAATACTCATAGGCCTCCATAAAGCTATTGGTACAGCTTCCGTCCACTGGACAAGGATCGCACTCTGTTCCTCCACAATCGATACCTACTTCAGTACCATTCATTAATTCATCTTCGCAGGTGGGACAAGCCGCGCAATAAAGTGGATTACCACCACAATCAAGCTCTTCCTCATCCCCGTTTAATAAACCATCCCCGCAAAGGTTGGCGCAAGGCCCACAATCGGGTCCGCAGTCAATGGCTACTTCTCCAATATCCAAAACGCCATTGGCGCAGGGTGGACACACGTCACATTCTCCGCCGCAATCGACCCAAACTTCTCCCTCGTCTTTTCTTCCGTTGGTACATGGATCGCACTCCTCACAAATAGGACCTCCACAATCGATTTGTTCTTCAGCATTGTTGAGCAATCCGTCATAACAGTTTGGTGGGATCTTATTTTCCTCATTCAGGCAACCTCCAAGCAAAAAAGAGGCTGCAAAAGCAGCGATAAATACTATTAAATAACTGCGGTTTTTCATTGGTTACTTCTTTTAGCGGTCCGAATATAGTTATAAAGACGATTATTCATTGCATTTGGTTGCATATTCTGTGAATATGTATCTGTTAACAATGGGTCTTTAGCACGGAAACTTTCATAAGATTGTACCATGATCCCTAAGCGCTGGATACGAAAACAAGAGTCTGAAAAACAAATTATTGAAGGTTTGGTTTCGGAGCTCAAATTAGCGGAGCCGCTGTGTCAGTTGCTCGCTCAAAGGGGAATCCTGGGCTTGGAGAGTGCCAAAGACTTTTTTTACCCTGCCTTGACCCAACTTCATGATCCTTTTTTAATGAAGGATATGGAAATAGGGGTGGAACGCCTTCAAAAGGCTTTAATAGAAAAGCAAAAAATTCTGGTGTATGGGGATTACGATGTAGACGGCACTACTTCCGTTGCCTTGGTTTTTTCTTTTCTAAAAAAGTGCGGAGCGGAATGCGAATTTTATATTCCCGATCGCTATGAAGAGGGGTATGGGTTTTCGAACAAAGCCGTAGAATGGGCAGCTCAAGAGAATTTTCAACTCATCATCACCCTTGATTGCGGGATCAAAGACGCCGCGCGAATTGATCGGGCAAAAGAATTGGGGTTGGACGTCATCGTCTGTGACCACCACTTGCCTGGAACTTTACCAGATGCCATTGCTGTATTGGATCCTAAAAGAGAAGATTGCGGATACCCTTACAAAGGGTTGAGTGGATGTGGAGTGGGCTTCAAACTCCTTCAAGGTTGGACGCAACGTTATGCCCCTGAGCTCGAAGACTTCCTCTTTTCTCAATTGGACCTTCTCACCATTTCCATCGGAGCAGACATTGTTCCATTGACAGATGAGAATCGTGTACTCGCTACGTTTGGCTTGGATATCATTAGCAAAGCCAGAAGGCCGGCAATTGTGGCAATGTTGGAAAAAGCGGCTTTCAAAAGGAAAGAATTGACGATCACCGATGTCGTATTCATTTTGGCTCCGCGAATCAATGCCGCGGGAAGAATTTCCAGTGGAAAAAAGGCGGTTGAACTTCTTCTAGCTGCATCATTAGAACAGGCTCAAGAAATATCTACCAGCATTGAAAATGACAATAAGACAAGGCGGGAAAGGGACAAGGAAATCACCCTCCAAGCGAAACAAATGATTCATGATGATCCTTTCTACATGAACAGTTTCACTAGTGTTGTGAAAAACGAGGGATGGCACAAAGGAGTTGTAGGTATTGTTGCGTCGAGACTGGTGGAGGAGTTTTACAAACCCGCCATTGTGCTCACAGAAATCGAAGGGAAGCTCTCGGGAAGCGCGCGAAGTATTCCGGGGATCGATTTATATGAGGTATTGGGTCATTGTTCGGATGTGCTCGAACAATTTGGGGGTCACGCGATGGCTGCAGGCCTGTCTTTAAAGGCAGATAATTATTTTTTGTTCCGAGAGAAATTTGATGAGATCGTTAAGGGAAAGTTGGATAGCAAACTTCCGGTTCCGTATATCGAGTACGATTTGGAGCTCAAACTATCCGATATCAATGAAAAATTTTACCGAATACTCGCTCGGTTTGCTCCTTTTGGACCAGAAAATATGAAGCCTGTATTCTTGGTTCGCAATCTATACGGTAGCGGAGTCACGCGCGGGGTAGGGGAAGGTCAAGCGCATCTAAAAACGACATTGTCTCAAGGTTTTAATAAAGAACATCGCTTAGATGGAATCGGTTTTGACCTGGGATCGTGGGCACCGGTAATCCTGAACAACGTTCCAATAGATGTCTTGTTCACACTAGAGGAAAACGAGTGGAACGGACAAAAGTCGCTGCAGATGCTAATAAAAGATATTCGACTCAGCAATTAAATGCCAGCGCGCAAAGCATCCCAGCCTTGAGCGCTCAATGCCACGATGCCTCCTCCACGGGTAACTAATCTGCATCCTTGTGCTTCATTTGTAATATGCCCAATAACGCTAAATGAAGGATTGCCCTTTAGCTTTTCATAGTCGGAAGGCTTGATGGTAAAAAGTAATTCGTAGTCTTCACCACCATTCAACGCGGCCGTGGTATGATCGATATTAAACTCTTTGGCAGCCTGAATCGTTTCAGGTGCGACAGGAATTTTTTCTTCGTACAAATCGCATCCTACAAAACTTTGATCCGCGATATGCATGATTTCAGAAGCGAGTCCATCCGAAATATCAATCATTGAGGTAGGTTGGATGTTCATACTTGACAACAACTCCACGATGTCTTTGCGTGCTTCAGGTTTAAGTTGTCGCTCCAAGATATAGTCGTAACCGCTTAAATCAGGTTGAGCACCCGGAGCCGATTTGAAGACTTCTTTTTCTCTTTCCAAAACTTGAAGTCCCATATAGGCCCCACCTAAATCACCGCTCACCACCAACAGGTCGCTTTCGCGGGCACCGGCTCTTGTCACGATCTTTTCCTTAGCAGCCATTCCCAAAGCAGTGATGGATAATACCAATCCACTTTTCGAGGAAGTGGTGTCCCCTCCTACCAAATCAACTTTGTAGAATTCACATGCCTTTTTAATTCCAGCATATAGTTCTTCTAGCGCCTCCAGAGAAAATCGATTGCTCACCGCCATTGATACCGTAATCTGTGAGGGAATGGCATTCATGGCGAAGACGTCACTCAGGTTGACTACAACGCTTTTATAACCTAAGTGCTTCAATGGGGTGTACATCAAATCGAAATGTACTCCTTCCACGAGCATATCTGTCGTGATGACTAAATGCTCTCCCTCGGGTATTTCAACGATAGCGGCATCGTCGCCAACGGCTTTTATCGTTGTTTTATGTTCTATCGGGAAATATTGAGTGAGGTGTTTGATTAAACCAAACTCACCCAGTTGTTCCAATTCGGTGCGGTTATCCATGCCGCAAATGTCGGGTACATTCTTTAGGCTGCCAACTGCTCGCGAAATTTCTTTCCTTCCTTCTTCGATTTGGCCCAAATCAGGAAATCGAAATACTCAAAAACAAATCGTTCGAACGGATTTTGGTGCAGCTCCTCGAGGGTATGAACGAGTTGTTCGTACAGTTCAGCATTGGTGTGAGCGGTTCTCTTTTTGAGCATTTCATTGACAAAATCAAGCATCAAGGTTTCAAAGCGGTACACTTTGTTTCTTGTCGCTAGAAATCGTTGCGTCGAGCGCAAAGCGTAGGGAAGTAGGTCTTTATTTCCCAATTCGAGATGTACTATCAAATTTAAAATCTGTGCAATGCAATGAATGTCTTTGCTTTTATCAATGTCCACGTTATTGAGAAGCTTATTGATCCACTTAAGTGACTCATGATATTGTTCAAGTCCGAAATAAATCACAGAAATATTAAAATAGAAATGTGCTTTTCTAACATTACTTAAGTGCTCGTCAAATGCGGCAAGTCCAAGCTTGATTTCGGGTATGAGCTCTAGCCCCTTTTCAAATTCACCACTTTGCGCATATAAGGTGAGCTCACAACTTTTACCCAAAGAGAACAATCGAAATTGTAGATCCTCATTCATCCGTTCTTGCAAAGTCAGCGAATAGTGCTTGAGTTTTTCGGTGAGCATAAAGGCCTCTTCCCAGTTGCGCGTGCGGGTTCCTACATAAATTGCATTGGTTAAAACAGAGAGAAAAATTCCAGGTTCTTCGTCGAAGAAATGGCCATTGCTTTCTATGATAGAAATATTTTCCATCAAGTAAGGATAACAGTTCTCGTATTCTCCTAAAGCGAAATGATAGGCAGAGAAAATATGTCGAAGCATGTACTCATTTTCAATTCCGATCTGTTTGTCTTTTAATTGAGTGGCTATTTCTTCGAGAAGTGCTTGAAAGGATGCAGTTTCCTCATGACTACGGGCTTTTCCTTGACGGTACAATTGTGTGAAAAGCCTGCTTTTTACATGCCACAATCGCGAGTTGATCTGGAGTTTTTCGAATACTTCCGCATCTTTGGAGTAGATGTCTAAGAGTTCTTGCTCGTTATTGATGACGTCGTAGTTGCTCTTTTCGATTATTCGCTTTTCCCACTTGAAAATTTCCGCCAATACGCTATACAGCTCATGTTTTTCAGCTACTTTTTTGGCACTGAGAAGTACTTTTAAGCTTTGATCATACAATGATTTATTGTAGAGAATTTCAGCAGAATGCACTTGCCTGTGCAGTTGCGCCTCTACGCTACTGTTTGCGTGAAATGAATCCAGACTTTTTAATAGCGCATTGTATAACCTATTCTTTGCTATAGAAAATCGCTGCACGAAAACTCTATCCTTGAATTTCTTCAGCAGTTTTTCTTCGTCATAGTCTTCTTGTTTGTCTATGGCATCAAAAAGGGCTTGGTAGTTATTCTCTTCTCCAATGATATGACGAGAAGAGAACACTTTGAAATAACGCTTTTCGGGCTTGCTCATGCTTTTAATCAGCTTGTGCAAATGGTCAGAGGCTTTATTCGACATAGCAACAGGTTTTAGGAGTTTAGAAAAAAACGTGCTGTAAATAGGTAGAATAAAGTTGATGATTTTCTGCGGCTTTACTAAAGCGATTGAACGAACGGTAGTGAATTTACCATGAAAGGAATACGGTTCGTATTTATCGGATTGTTACAATTATTTTTCCCGTTGATTTTCTGTACTCAAGCGCTGCGTGTGCCTTCGCAAGATCCTCCTGATTATAACTTCCACCGTCGATTGGACGGATTTTTCCATCCTTCCATAGTTCAACCAACTCTTCTAGGCACGTTTTTATAATATGTGGTTTTTGGTCAGCGATCTTGAGCATGTTCACTCCTAGAATGCTTTTACTTTTTGCTAGCAGCATAATCGGGAGCAAGAATCCCATCTTCCACAGAAGCGATAGAGTAGCGAATATTCCGCCCGACTTTCCTGATCTTTCTGCGAAACCATAAAGTACCAATCTTCCATTGGCGCCAAGAAGACGCATGTCTTTTTTAAACGTACTCCCCGCTATGGAGTTGAAACTAACATCCAATTTATCTTTTCCCAAGAGGGTTGCAATTTCTTTCTCGTAGTCCTCTGTATTGTAGTTAAAAGCTTTTATGCCTTCTGCTTTTAACGCATTTACTTTTTCATCGCTTCCGGCTGTGGCAAATAGGTTACATTGTTTGTTCTTTAGCAGTTGAACGAGTGCTGTGCCCACACCTCCTGCAGCAGCGTGTATCAATACATTTTCTCCAGCACGTACTTGTTGAAGATAATTTGAGGCATATAAAGCTGTTGCGTATTGAGCACCTAAGGCACAAGCTGCATGTTCTGGCATTTCTTCTGGAACTTCTGCAACTCCAACAAGAGGAGTACATACATGCGTGGCATATCCACCGAATCGGGTGAGGGCGACCACTCTTTTACCAATCCAATTTGGATCTACACCCGCTCCCGTTTCTATTACTCTTCCAACGATATCATATCCCAAGACGGCAGGAAGAGGTGGTGCTTCGCGATAAAGGCCATTTCTTGCGAGTACATCTGCGAAGTTGAGTCCAAAAGCTTGAACCGCAATTTTGATTTCACCACTCTCTGGTGAGCCCACGGTGCGATCTCGCCACTCGAATGCAGTTTCGGCCGCGCCATACCGAACAAGATATGCGGCTTTACCAAGGTGTTCCATTGCGCTTTAATTTCTTCTCGCCTCCATTTTTGTAGCGGACCACGAGATGCGATTGATTTTGTTCTCTTCTTACTTGCACTTCTGTTACTACCTCACTCGGTGAATACTGCCACCCAGGTGTGGATTGACCTTCATTGGTCAAATTATAGATCTTTCCATCTGAAGTGGCGATAAAGAAACGGTAATTCTTGTTGTTGTCATAATCTGCAATGCACAAGCCGGAGGTTATCTCTGATTTATATTGAATGGGAAAACCTTTCACATTTTTTCCATTCCGATCAATAATATAAAAAGCCTCTCTGGTGGTAAAAGCATATTGAAGTTTTCCATTCTTGAAGAGATCTACTTGTTGAATCTCGCCAATAATAGGATGGTTGAGCTCGACACTCCAGTTTTTCTGTCCTCCTTCGTTGATTTGAGAAAGCGTATTCTCTGATAGCTCAAGTCGCTCCTTTTTACCATCAATGTGGTTAGTCAAAAGCCAAGAACGAACATCATTGGACTCCATCGTTTCAGACGCAGAAGTGTTTGATGAATCCGCTTGAGGTTCCGAAACAGGAAGATCGGGAATGGATGTATTCAAATTACTCAGATACCATTGAAATAAATAATGCTCCGTATCTGTGCGCTTTATGGTTCCGTATCCTTTTTCTGAATTCATGAACAGCCAAGTGAGTGCTTCAGGAAAAAGAGCAGTCAGGTATCGTCCGCCAAACAAAGTAATGCCTCCCATTTCTTCTCCTCTGAAGCCTTGGTATTGAAAAGTACTGTTAGTAGTAAGTTCTGCTCTTACCTTTTCGAGCGCTTCAGGCGAGTCAGAAAAGTAAACAGCTTTAGAAGAATACCAAGCATAAGAATAGTTGCACAGAAACAGATCATCTTGATACCTTCGAAATACTTCAGGATAATTCACTTTGTTTATGTTTCCCAGTGGCGCCATTACTGGAGCAAACAACTCCGATAGTTGCACACTGTCGGCAATAGAAAAAGCCGATACAACAGCGTCAGTGCTATCTGTCCCAACAACGAATCCAGCCCTTTGCGGCCCTTGCCAAGAAACAGCTATTTCGTAAACACTGCATTGGCAACTGTCCGAAATAGCGTTCCAGGACTGATTCCAAAAATAGTCTTCGTTGGTATTTTTTCTTTGCGCATCAATGTGTTGTACTATATCGCTTGCGTTAGAATAGTCACGTACTTCAAGAGATTTGGCAGATGCAGGTATTTCCAGAATGCCAGAAGGAAAGGGACGAACAGGAAATCCTTTCCATCGCGAAAGAGAAGAGTCAGATGGAATTATCACACCACTAAGCATTCTTTCATTTCCTATTCGTTGCGGCTCAATGAGCATTTGATCTCCATTTTCCCAAGAGGAATAGACCGAGAATGCGACGTCTCCAGCAGCATCATTTGCTATTTTGAGAAGAAGGGGATGTACCCTTTCCGTATCAACGGCAGATTGCACCAGTGCCAAAGCATTTGACATTATAGTGTATTCGTTTTCTTGCAAACAATAGATTTCATTTACTTGAACGATAGAATATCCTTTGTACGAAGTGGCTTCCCCACTTAGTTCCTTTGGTGGTGAAGTTCTTGCCATGATGGCCATCCATTGCGCCCCGGCTTGTTTGATGCAGAAATAAGAATTTCCTTGGATATTGTTTTCTTCCTGTTGGAGATATTCGAAAAAAGTTTCAAAGCCATCATTCCAATGTGTTTGCTTTGCTCCGGGTAAGGACATGAGTAACTCGTGCGCAGCTTGAGCATTTCGGATTTCCATAATCATATCCACCTCTCTAGGGATCATTTGAGAAATAGGATAGGGCTCAATGTGTCTATTCTTTAATTGAAAGACAGTCCACACAATCAGTCCGATTGCAGCTATCAAGAAGGAATAGAGAAAGAAACGTTTCATATATGCGAAATAAAAAAAAACACCCTCGCCATGGCGAGGGTGTTCTATTACTTTCTACACAAATGAATGTGTGTTTATGCATTCAATACACCGCGGGAAATAACGATCTTTTGAACTTCGCTTGTTCCTTCGTAGATCTGGGTGATTTTAGCATCACGCATCAATCGCTCTACGTGGTATTCTTTTACGAAACCATATCCTCCATGCACCTGCACTGCTTCCACAGTGTGTTTCATTGCTACCTGTGAAGCATACAGTTTTGCCATGGCGCTGGCTTGATCGTAATTCATGCCTTGATCTTTCATCCATGCGGCTTTGTACACCAACAATCGAGCGGCTTCGATATCGGTAGCCATGTCGGCCAACTTGAAAGCAATGGCTTGGTGCTCTGAAATGGGTTTTCCGAATGCTTTTCTTTCTTTAGAGTAAGCAAGCGCCAGTTCATACGCTCCTGCAGCGATTCCCAACGCTTGGGCTGCGATACCGATACGACCACCGCTGAGCGTTTTCATCGCAAACTTGAACCCAAATCCATCTTCGCCAATGCGATTGGCTTTGGGCACTTTCACATCTTGAAACATCAAGGTGTGCGTATCACTACCGCGAATACCTAATTTATTCTCTTTAGCGCCCACGATAAAACCTTCCATTCCGCGCTCTACGATGAGGCAGTTGATTCCTTTGTGACCTTTGGCCGCGTCGGTTTGAGCGATAACCAAGTACGTAGAAGCGCTACTGCCGTTGGTGATCCAGTTTTTTGTTCCATTCAAAAGATAGTGATCGCCCATGTCGATGGCGGTGGTTCTCTGTGAAGTGGCGTCCGATCCTGCCTCCGGCTCTGACAAACAAAACGCACCGATCTTTTCTCCCTTCGCGAGTGGAACCAAGTATTTCTGCTTCTGTTCCTCTGAACCATAAGCTTCTAGCCCATAACACACCAGTGAGTTGTTCACCGACATACACACCGAAGTGGAAGCGTCTACTTTAGAAATTTCCTCCATGGCAATGGCATAGCTGAGCGTGTCCATGCCGCTTCCGCCATACTTCGGATCAACCATCATTCCCATAAAGCCTAGCTCGGCCAATTGCTTGATCTCATCGGCAGGGAATTTTTGGTGCTCATCTCTCTCGATAACGCCTGGCTTTAGCACGTTTTGAGCAAAATCTCTCGCAGCCGCCTGAACGGCTTTATGTTCTTCACTTAATTCGAAAAGCATGTTTGTTTGGTTTGGTCGGCGAATATAGCAACAAACCTCATGGACAAACAACGGTTGACCCTCTTGAATGCCTATCTTTGCGCCGCAATTTTTTTTTGACCATGTTAGCAGTATCGAATCTATCTCTTCGCTATGGCAAGAGGACTCTTTTTGAAGAAGTTAATCTCAAGTTTACTCCAGGCAATTGCTATGGTGTAATCGGTGCAAATGGTGCCGGAAAGTCCACCTTTTTAAAGATTCTTTCGGGTGTCATAGATCCAACCGGAGGGGAGGTCATCATTTCACCTGGAGAGCGAATGAGTGTTTTGAAACAAAATCACTTCGAATTCGACGATGTACCAGTCTTGCAAGCCGTGCTGATGGGAAATAAGAAGCTATGGGATGTGATGGTAGCGAAGGATGCCCTTTACGCAAAGGCTGATTTTTCTGATAAAGACGGGGAGAAGGCCGCGGAATTGGAAACCGTTTTCGCAGAAATGGACGGATGGAACGCAGAGAGCGATGCCGCAAACATGCTTAGTGGACTCGGAATTAAGGAAGCGGATCATCAACGCCTCATGCGCGACTTGAGCGGAAAGGAGAAAGTACGTGTCTTACTCGCACAAGCTTTGTTTGGAAACCCGGATATCCTATTACTCGACGAGCCTACCAACGACCTCGATGTGGAAACCATCGGCTGGTTGGAAGACTTTTTAGCGGAATTTCAGAATACAGTGATCGTCGTATCGCACGACCGTCACTTCTTGGATGCAGTGTGTACTCACATAGTGGACATCGATTTTAGCAAAATACAATTGTATACTGGAAACTATACTTTCTGGTACGAGTCGAGTCAACTAGCTCTTCGACAAAGAGCAGATCAGAATAAAAAGATTGAAGACAAACGCAAAGAATTGCAAGAATTCGTTGAGCGATTCAGTGCGAATGCTTCTAAGTCACGCCAGGCAACGAGTCGTAAAAAACTCCTTGATAAATTGGTAATTGACAACATTCAACCTTCCAGTAGAAAGTATCCCGGTATCATTTTCAGACCCGACAGAGAATGCGGCGATCAAATATTGAACGTTCAAAACCTCAGTAAGACCAGTCCGGAAGGTCAGTTGCTATTTGCTGATATTACTTTTAATCTTCTAAAAGGAGACAAAGTGACTATTCTTTCTAAAGAACAACAAGCCATCACTTCTTTTTATGAAATTATCACCGGCAACATGGAAGCAGATAGCGGAGTTGTAGAATGGGGAACAACCATTACTAGCGCATACTTGCCCAATAACAACGATGAGTTTTTCAAGAGCAATGATAATCTAGTGGATTGGCTTCGTCAATATTCTAAAGACAAAGATGAGACATACGTGCGCGGTTTCTTAGGAAAGATGTTGTTTAGTGGAGAAGAAGTACTGAAGCAGTGCAATGTGTTGAGTGGTGGAGAGAAAGTGCGTTGTATGCTATCTAGAATGATGCTGAGCAATGCCAACTGCCTGCTATTGGATGAGCCAACCAATCACTTGGATCTAGAATCAATTACTGCCTTCAACAACGCAATGAAAGATTGGAAGCACGTTGCTTTGTTCTCTTCTCATGACCACGAATTCGTGCAAACGGTTGCCAATCGCATTATTGAGATAACCCCTAAAGGAGTCATAGACAAACGCATGTCTTATGACGACTACCTTGCGGATAAGAGCATTAAAGAATTGCGTGCAACCATGTACGAAGGTCATTCCATCAATGCCTAATTACGATCAAAACCGAATGATCATTCTAGGACTCATGAGTGGGACGTCACTCGATGGGTTAGATCTAGCCCTGTGTGAGTTTTGGAGATTGGATGGGGTATTGAAGTATAAGTTGATTCAAGCTGAAACCATACCCTATTCCTCTGATTTCAAGAAAAAAATCGAAGGCGCTTTTGAAGAAAGTGGAAGCTACCTTGCTCAGTTGAATACGGATCTTGGAATTTATTTCGGAACTCAATCCAAGGAATTCTTAAACCGATTGAATATTCGGGCAGACTATATTTCATCTCACGGTCAGACAATTTTTCATCGGCCTGAAAATCGGATGACCTTGCAAATCGGAAGTCCGGCGCATATTGCTGCCATTGCACAACATCCCGTTATTGCTGATTTTAGAAGTGGTGACGTGGCCCGAGGAGGACAAGGAGCTCCGCTGGTTCCAGTGGGAGACGAACTCTTGTTTCATGAATACGACGCATGCCTTAATCTGGGGGGATTTGCAAACGTTTCCATGAATAGAGATGGAAAAAGAATAGCTTTTGATATTAGTGTTTGCAATATGCTTTTGAATGAAATCGCTTCATTAAAAGGGCTTGAGTACGATGAGAACGGCCAGATGGCGACCATGGGTAAGATCGATTCTCCTATTCTTGGCAAGTGGAATCAAGAGGTGTTAAATTCTCTTGACGCTGGCAAATCACTCGGGCGAGAGGATTTTGAGCGAATCTATAGACAAGATTTGAAACAGGAGAATTCCAAGCCTGAAGATCTTATGGCTACCGCATCGCAGCACATCTCAACCATTTTGGGGGTGATTTTGGAAAAATACAGCGTAAGAAATGTATTGATCACCGGAGGAGGCGCATTGAATGGCGCATTGATAAGCGAGTTGAAAAAGAATACACGCACAATAATCGAATTGCCAGGTAAGGAGATGATCTTCTATAAAGAAGCCATAATTTTTGCGCTCTTAGGATATTTAAGAGTCAATCATCAGATCAATGTTTGGAGTTCTGTAACAGGTGCGAGCGAAGATCACATTGCAGGAGGATTGTGGTATTCCTAGAATGTTTCGATAGAATTCCAAATTTTCACGCCAAATAACTTGCAGGATTCAAATAATACATGGAGGTTTGACGAAGAAATTCCTGCACACCCATGAAAGAACTTTTAGCCAAATACGAATCCAAAAAACCGGAGGTGGTTTTTGAATGGAAAGATCCATTTTCCGAAGCCGAAGGGTGGGTGGTTATCAACTCTTTGCGCGGCGGTGCTGCAGGAGGAGGAACGCGTATGAGGTTGGGTTTGGATAAGCGTGAAGTAGAGTCGCTTGCCAAAACGATGGAAATAAAGTTCACTGTGAGCGGTCCACAAATTGGTGGTGCGAAAAGCGGAATCAATTTTGACCCTCGCGATCCAAGAAAAAAGGAAGTTTTAGAAAGGTGGTATGCGGCAGTTGCTCCGTTGTTAAAGCATTACTATGGAACAGGTGGCGATTTGAACGTAGACGAAATTCATGAGGTCATTCCTATGACCGAAAATTGTGGCGTTTGGCACCCTCAGGAAGGTGTTTTTAATGGTCATTTTCATCCCACAGAAGCACAAAAGGTAAAGCGAATCGGTAATTTGCGCCTCGGCGTGGTAAAGGTTCTAGAAGATCCAGCTTATTCTCCTTCGGTTTTAATGAAGTATAAGGTGGCAGATATGATCACCGGTTTTGGTGTAGCGGAAAGCGTTCGTCATTATTATGCTTTGTGGGGAGGACAAGCCAGCGGCAAACGTGTAATAGTGCAGGGCTGGGGCAATGTTGGTGCCGCTGCCGCTTACTATGCCGCATCTCAAGGTGCTAAAGTAGTTGGGATCATTGATCGATTTGGCGGACTCATCAACGAGAATGGATTCGACTTGGAAGAAATTCGAACCCTCTTCGTTAGTAGAAAAGGCAATACCCTTCAGGCAGAAAATATGTTGACTTTTGACGAGGTCAATGCAAGAATTTGGGATCTGAAAGCGGAGGTGTTTCTTCCATGCGCAGCATCCAGATTGGTGACGCTTGAACAGGTGGAACGGTTAATCGCGGGAGGACTTGAAGTGATAGCTTGTGGTGCAAACGTGCCATTTGCAGACCCTCAAATCTTTTATGGCCCGATTGCAGAGCTCGCGGATGAAAAGGTATCTTTAATTCCAGATTTCATAGCCAATTGCGGAATGGCACGCGTTTTTGCTTATCTCATGAGTAGTGGAGACGTAGATTTAAGTGACGCAGGTATTTTTAATGATACCTCACAAACCATCAAGAATGCATTGATACAGGTGCATGAACGTCGAAAGGAAAAAACGGAATTGACAAAAACAGCTTTTGAAATTTCCCTTCGCAGATTGGTGAGCTAAGGCTATCAACAAATCTTATTTTGTAACAATTTCTTCTAAAAAACTGGCGTACATAGGTAGCACTTATATTTGTGTACTATGAACCCAGTGATTCTTCAAGCAGAAGTGGCCGACACTTCAATCAAGTTAATCCCTTTGCTGATGAAAGGCGGTGTCGTTATGATACCTCTATTGTTTTTATCAGTTATAGCACTCATCATCATCATCGAGCGCTTGATGTTTTTTAGTCAAAATCTAAAAACATCAAAGAAGACTTTTGAGAAATTCGCCACTGCATTTTCACAAGGAAAAAATCAAGAAGCAGAGCAAATAGCATCCGCTGAAAAAACAAGCTGGGGAAGAGTGTTTGTTTACGCAACTATATCTGGTCAAATGTCTGGAGCAGAAATGGATAAGGTGATGGAGGATGCTGCAGCAGTTGAGATCAGCAGACTGGAGAAGAACTTGAATTATCTCTCCATGATTGCGGGGCTTGCTCCATTATTGGGTTTCATTGGTACGATCGCTGGTGTGATCACTATTTTTTATAGTATCTCTACTACGCAAGACATTTCAATTTCCTCCATCACGGAAGGGTTGTATCAAAAAATGGTCACCTCCGCAGCGGGTCTTTTTGTTGGAATCATTGCATTTACAGCACATCAATTATTTCAGAATAGAATAGATCAGTTCATTGCGAAGATGCAGGAGGAATCGCTTCTAATACGTGTTAGCTCCAAAAAGTAATACATGAAACTGACACGTCGAAATAGAAATAAAGCAGAGGTGAGCACTCATTCGTTGAATGATATCATGTTTTTCTTGTTGCTTTTTTTTCTAATTCTATCTACCATGGCAAATCCCAATGTGATTAAGGTTCTTTTGCCAGAAGCCTCTGATAACAAAGAGAAGGAAGCCAAGAAGAATGTGCAACTCACCGTTGATGCATCGAAGAATTATTATATAGATGCTGAGCTTTTGAGCCGCGAACAATTGGAGATTCGACTGGAAGCATTAGTGAAGAAGAATCCTGAAATTGCTTGTGCCATCAATATTGATCGAACTCTTTCTGTTCAGGATTTGGTGGATGTAATGGAAATGGGTGCGCGCCACAATATGAAGATGTACATCAAAACAGGTCAACCCCAATAATTAATCGTTATGGAATTTGCCATCCTAGCCGTATTCATCATCGGCTATCTCGCTATTGCCTTCGAGCACAATATTCACGTCGATAAAGCTGCCACTGCACTGCTCACAGGAGTTTTATGCTGGGCCATTCTCGTAGTAGGAGCCAATGCAATTCCTCCGCATTTATTGGGAGATTATAATGCATTGCTTGTTTTAGGAAACAAGAACGAACTAGCACTCAGTGAATTTTTCGATCATCGGTTACTGGAGCACTTACAAGAAATTGCGGGAATACTTTTATTCCTAATGGGGGCAATGACGATCGTGGAAATTGTAGATGCTCATGAAGGATTTCGCATCATCACAGATCGCATTCAGTCCACTTCGAAAGTACGTCTGCTCTGGGTCATCACCATTCTTACTTTTTTCTTATCTGCTGCTCTGGACAATCTGACTACAGCCATAGTGATGGTGAGCTTGACTCGGAAGCTTGTTGCGGATCAAAAGACACGTTGGTTTTTTGGAGGTTTGATCGTGATTGCTGCTAATGCCGGTGGAGCATGGTCTCCAATTGGGGATGTCACCACAACGATGTTATGGATAGGCAAGCAAATAACTTCAGCAAGCATCATGAAAGAGGTTTTTCTCGCAAGCCTCTTCAATCTCCTTGCGCCACTGATAGTTTTGAGCTTTGTCTTGAAAGGAAAAGTGGAACGGCCAAATCGTTCGGAAGATCATGCATTGATGATTTCAGCATCAGAACGATTTACTGCATTCGCCCTTGGAGTGGGAGGATTGCTTTTTGTACCAGTTTTTAAAGGACTAACTCATCTTCCTCCATTCATGGGAATAATGTTTAGCCTTGGTGTGGTTTGGTTTGCAACGGAATTAATGCATGGAAAAAAGGCGGAAGCACAAAAATCTAAATTCAGCGCATTGCATGCCTTGCGAAAAATTGATATGCCTTCGGTGTTGTTTTTTCTAGGAATATTGCTTGCAGTTGCAGCTTTACAAGAAGTCGGTCATTTAAAAACAATGGCCATCGCGCTCAGGGATCAATTAGGAAATGTTTATTCCATCAACATCGCGATAGGCTTGCTCTCTGCAGTGATTGACAACGTGCCTCTCGTTGCAGCGAGTATGAACATGTATGAGATAAGCGCCGCAGCCACAGGTGATACTTGGACGGATTCTTTTGTTCAAGATGGAACTTTTTGGCATTTTCTTGCCTATTGCGCGGGAACAGGAGGCAGCATTCTAATCATTGGAAGCGCAGCCGGAGTAGCTGTCATGGGATTAGAAAAGATAAGCTTCATATGGTACCTGCGCAATATCAGCCTTTGGGCACTTATAGGATATATTGCCGGGGCTTTGGTATTTATTGCGGAGAAAACCTTGTTTTAACGGCAGGCGTCTCGCTTCATCTCCACGTCTTCCACAGGATCAATCACCATTGGGATCATCTCAATATGTGTTTCACTAGGATCTAATCCAAAAGCCTTTTCATTGGCTTGAGCTAAATCTTTGATCGCGAAATACACGTTCAATACCCAGTTGTTCTTGATAGAAATTTCATTTTCGTAGCTAATGAATTTCTCGAGAATCACGAATTTGAAATCTGCAGCGAGGTTGTACTTCTTTAAGGAAGGATATTTACTTTGAATATCCAATTCTCCATTGGCCACCATCTCATCCACCACTTTGCGGAAGAGCATACCAATTCGAGGCTGAACGCGGAATCCTAGCTTGAATTCAACACGGATGACTTTGTCATTTTCTAGCTCGCGAACAGAATAGCTGACGTGATAAGGATCGTCGGTGCGGTCGATGTGTATGAACCAATAAATGTCTGCACGTTTGGGCGTATGAGAGAAAATGGAATAAATAATTTTCTGCTCTACTTCTGTAGGATTATCTGCTTTTGTAAGATAAATGCAATGTGTAGCAAACTTGGATACAGTGGTATCTTGGCTAAGGTCAGTGAGCAGATCGATTTGATCTTCTAGCTTGACAAAACTCAGGAGCTTATTGTTTATCTTTCTAGCTCTAAACCAAACATACATCACGAAGATGGCTGCCAATCCCAATCCTAGGAAAAGCCATATTTGAGAAAGCTTAGAGAGGTTAGCAATCAAAAAGGATAATTCCACGATCACGAATACGGAAATAAGAGGATAGACAGCGTAAGGTCTCCAATGTCTTTTCCAAATAAGGTAGCGAGAAACAAGAATGGTGGTCATCAACATGGTCACGGTGATAAACAGACCATAAGCAGCTTCCATTTTAGAGGATTCTTTGAAATAAAGCATTACCGCCACGCAACCTGCCCACAATATCCAGTTGATGCTTGGAATGTAAATTTGACCGCGTACATCGCTCGGATATTTGATGGTGATGCGGGGCCAAAAGTTCAAAGAAACAGCTTCAGATATCAAAGTAAAGGATCCCGTGATCAAAGCTTGTGATGCGATAATAGCTGCTGCTGTAGCAATGATGATCCCGGTGAAAAGGAACCATCGTGGCATGATTTCATAAAATGGATTCATGTCGCCGATGTAAGAAATATCAGAATGAAGCAGCCATGCAGCTTGACCCATATAGTTTGTGATCAAACATAGTTTTACAAGGATCCAGCTTGCTTGAATATTCTTTTTGCCACAATGCCCAAGGTCGGAGTACAAGGCTTCCGCTCCAGTAGTGCAGAGGAAAACGGCACCCAACAACCAGAAACCATGAGGATAGTTAACCAATAAATCGTAGGCATACATGGGATTGATTGCTCGGAGCACATCTGGAAAGTGCGACACTTGAACAATTCCCAAAATAAACAGCATTGAAAACCACAATAGCATGATAGGCCCGAAGGTGGCACCAACGACTTTTGTTCCGAATCGCTGAAAAACGAAGAGAACAGTGATGATGGCTATTACAATTTGCACAACGGGAATACCGTGGTAAATCTTTTCCAATCCTTCAATGGCACTGGCTACGGAAATGGGAGGTGTAATGATACCATCCCCTAGAAGAGTACCTGCCCCAATGATCGCCGGTATGAAGAGCCATTTTCCTCTTCTCCTTACTAACGCATACAGAGAAAAGATTCCGCCTTCACCGTTGTTGTCTGCTTGAAGGGTGAGAATAATATACTTCAGTGTGGTTTGAAGCGTCAACGTCCAAAATACACAGGAGATTCCTCCGAGTACCAGTTGTTCCGTGATCTGTTTATCACCGATAATGGCTTTTAATACGTAAAGCGGGGAGGTGCCAATGTCGCCGAATACGATGCCGAGTGTCACCAACATTCCGGCGGCACTAACTTTCTTAAGATTAGGATGCATGAAGTGAGAAAATCATACTTGAGGAATCAAAGGTAGACGAATCTTTCGAATACACAATATTCATTTTCAAAGCTGAGTTATTCACGGGCGGATGGTGAAATCAAAAGGCAAGTATGCCATTTAGTTTGCCACAAAATCGACAATTTGCGACCTAAATATGACAACTATGGAATTTTTTGATTTGATTTTCTTCGTTCAAGACAATCTCACTGTAGGAGGAACCCCAGGAGGTGTGAATCTACCTGATGCCCAAGAAGAAGGAATAGACATCATGGCTGAATTCATCAAAGGTTCGTATATCTATATTCCTCAAATCATTTTAAGTATTATCTCCGTTTACATTTTCTTTGAAAGAACTCAGGCTATCAACAAAGCGATGAAGGAAGAGGGGAATTTCATGAGTCAAATTAAGGAATACATCAATCAAGGCAAATTGGACAGTGCCCGCAATCTTTGTTCTACTACAAAAACACCTGTAGCGCGAATGATTGAAAAAGGGATTTCTCGTATCGGAAAGGACATGGGAGATATCAAGGCAGCGATTGAGAACGTAGGAAAACTGGAGATTTACAACCTAGAGAAAAATGTATCCTTCTTGGCCACGGCCTCAGGAGCTGCTCCAATGCTTGGATTCTTAGGTACTGTTATCGGAATGGTTGGGGTGTTTAATTCCATCAAGAAAAACGGCCCTGATCTTACGTCCATGGGTGGAGATATGATGCTTGCCATGATCACTACAGTTGTCGGGTTGATTGTTGGTATCATTGCTTATGTGGCATACAATACGTTGGTGGCCCGCATCGGCAAGGTAATTCATAAAATGGAGGCACGCGCTGTTGAATTCATTGATATTCTCGAAACACCAACCAACTAACACCAACCAATTATGGATTTTGGTAGAAGAAATAAAGTATCCGCCGAGGCAAACATGTCTTCCATTTCGGATTTGGTATTTCTATTGTTGATCTTCTTTATCATCATGTCTACCATGGCGGTAAACGGAGAAATGGTAAACTTGCCGAAGACAAGCACGGGAGAATCGGTTGCTGGCTCAGCTTCGGTAACCATCACGAAGGATTTGCAATACATGGTCAATAATGAAGTGGTGACAAAGGATCAAATAAAAGATAAACTCACTGTGTTGATGGCTGGCAAGGAAGATGGCAAGCGCACTGTTATCTTGAATGTTGACCGTGATGTTCCTACGGGGGAGACCATTGAACTTTTTTCGACTTTAAAGGTACTGCGATGCAATCCGGTGGTTGCCACCAGAACCAAAAGTGAAGAATAATGCAAGAAACAACAACATCAAACGAAAGAATTGTATCTGCCGTGGGCAGTTTCGGAGTGCATTTAGTTTTAGCCATGCTCTTACTATTAATGATGCACGACTGCGAAGGTGGAGGTGGCGATGGAGTGGAATATATGTCGCTCAACGTGGCTGCTTTGGGCGACTCTGATCAAGGTCAAGGAGAACCCCAACCTCCAGCGGCTGAATCAGCCACAGCTCCCTCAGAGCCAGTTCAGGAGGAAAGTGTAGCTACTCAAGACGATGCTCCAGTGACTGCACCAAAACCCACGCCTAATCCAACCCCTACGCCCAATCCCAATCCAAGTCCAACACCCAATCCTAAACCAGCTCCTACTACCACTACTGCGACCAACAATGCTTTAAATGCATTGGGGAAACCTGGAAATGGCGGCAGTAGCGGCACTTCAACGGGAACAGGCAATGAGGGTCGTCCGGATGGAAGCATCAACGGTAAAGGTATTTTTAGTGGAGGTGGCGGAAGCGGGTCTTGGGCCTTATCCGGCAGAGGAATGTCAAAGAATCCGAGCTTAGATGAAAAGCCTACTGAAAGTGGAACTGTTGTGGTGGATATAGTAGTAGATAAGAATGGCACAGTGATATCAGCTAGAGCAAACAGCAGTAAGTCAACCGTTTCTGCAAGTGGCGCAACAAAACTTTATGCCTTAGCAGAAAAGGCAGCAAAGTCAGCGGTGTTTACCCCAAAGGATGGAGTTGGCAACCAGCAAGGTACCGTGACCATCAATTTCAAATTGATTTAAAGGACTTCCGCAACAGTAAATACCGAGCCTCCAACTAGGATCATGTCCTTTTCGGAGGCTTCTTCTTTTGCACTCTCAAAGGCATCACGGACGGAGTTGTATGTTTTACCTAGTAATCCTTGTTGTAGCGCCCTTTCCCTGAGTTCTTCGGCAGGAAGCCCTCGCGGTATATTGGCTTTGCAGAAATAATAAATAGCTTCTTTAGGAAGAAGCTTTAATACTGTGGTCAGATCTTTATCATTTACCATTCCAAGTACGATGTGCAGCCGATCGTATTTTTGATCTTGTACTTGTTTCATTAGATGGTGTATCCCATCCGTGTTATGGGCCACATCGGCAACTATGAGCGGATGTTCGGAAAGTTGCTGCCAACGCCCTTGCAAACTGGTGTTGCGAACCACGTGTTGAAACCCTTGTTCGATATGGTTTCTATTTATGTTGAATCCCTTATTGGATAATACTTTGAGTGCAACATAGGCGGTACGGCGATTCTGTTCTTGATAATAACCGGCCAACTCGGTCTGTGGTGCATCATCTTCTATTTCGGCATGGAAAACATTTACATTCATACCAAGTGTATATTCGGTAATGACCGAACGAACATTCGGTAGCATTTCTCCCAAAACTAATGGAATGTCTTTCTTGATGATTCCAGCTTTTTCAGTGGCTATTTTTTCTAGAGTATCTCCCAACAGATTCATGTGATCCCAACTGACATTGGTGATTACTGCTACTTCAGGAGTAATTATATTCGTGGAGTCTAGTCTTCCACCTAAGCCTGTTTCTAGGATTACTATGTCGCATTTTACTTTCTGAAAATACCAAAAAGCCATCGCAATGCTCATTTCAAAAAAACTCGGAGCGATTGTCTCCCATTGATCTTTGTAGGTAGTTACAAATTCAACGACATCTTCTTTCGGTATCATGTGTCCATTGACCTTAATGCGCTCTCGAAAGTCGATGAGATGAGGGGATGTGCAAAGGCCGGTTCTATAACCTGCTTCTTGAAGCACAGAGGCCATTAAATGAGAAGTGGACCCTTTACCATTGGTACCCGCTACATGAACGTATTTTAGTTCTCGTTGAGGATTGCCAAGAATATTACAAAGGGCAACGGTGTTCGATAAATCAGGCTTGTAGGCGGCGGGTCCTACACGATGAAACATGGGAAGAGCCTGAAAAAGGTATTCTATAACGTCCTCATAGTTCATAATCCCAACAAAGTTAGCGGATGAAGGCAATCTTTCCAACGTGATCCGCTGAGCCATCTTCACTAGCGGAGAAAATCAAATAGACTCCTGTCGCTGGTTTTTCACCGGCGAGATTTTTACCGTTCCAAATGGCTCTGCCTCCTTCACTAGGAAACTCACTAACCAGATTTCCTCGCAGATCGGTGATTTTAACAATGGAATTATACGCTAGTCCTTGAATCACGATGTCTCCTGTAAAGTCCGCTTGCACTGGGTTGGGGTAGGCAAATACGTCTTTCATTTCATTGTCGAAATTCGTCGCATCGCCGAAATAACTCTGCATTCCTTGGTCGGTCACAAAGAATACCTCTCCGTTTGCTTGATTAATGGCAATGTCTAAAACGTTGTTGGAATACAAAGGACTGTTTTCTGAAGTAAAGTGTAAAATCTCCTGTTGACCATCCGGGCTGAAAAGGAAAACTCCGCTGTTCTGTGTGGAGATCCATTTGCGATTCCCACCATCAATTTCTATGGATGTGATGGCCTCTGTAGCGAGCAATTCTTGTGTATTTCCTCCTTGTTGAATTTTTATCGTTTCTGCATCGAAATTCTCACTGTTGAAAACAGCATCTTGATTGTAAAGTACTGTGAGGCCTTGAAGTCCACCGATCCAAAGTTCTCCTTCAAGATCTTCAGCAACACAGTAAACGTCTTTTCCTGGTAAATTTCCACTGCCTTCCTCATCAATGAGTAAACGAAAAGTATCATCACTGGATGCGTTTAGCGTTCCATTGGGATTATAGCCAATCAAACCCCTTCCTTCAACCATTAGCCAAACGAAGCCACTTCTAGCTGCATACACGTCGATCACGACATCATCTGAAGTAAGTGCTGGACTCAGATTGTATCCAAAGAATTGTCCAGATTCTTTTTCCTTTACATGCAATGCGAACGGAGTGTTGGCATTGGATATCCAAAGATTAGCATCTTGATCAAAACTGACTCCTGAAACTCCCACCCAGTCATCAATCCAAGGGAATGGGGCATTTCGCAAGGTACTATTCCCTGCGTTGAATATTTCAGCAATCTGATTTCCCGATATTTCAATTAATCCTTCCTCAAAAGACGCAGCATATACTTTGGAGTTATCTTGGGGATCGACAGCAATGCTTAAGACATCCAGAATGCCTTCCAGTGAATTTTCACCATTGGTGCTTGTCATAGTATTCCATGTTCCATCCAGATTGTATTCGGCTGGTTGATTTCTAAAAGAGTTTCCAAAAAATGAAGTTACGCCTCCAGGAGCGAGCCATAGGTTGTTGTTGTAGGCAGTGATTCGTCGATTTAAATTGGAACGAGGTCCGTTGGGAAGAATAACAGACTCTCCGTTGGAAGTATTTTTGCGCAGCAAACCTCTGCTATCATCGGTAATCCATTGTTCACCATCACTGTCTAGCCAAACATCCCATGGACGAACCGGAACGTTTTGAAAGGAAAAGGTTTCTTGTGGATTGCTGAGATTTTCATCATAAACGATCGTGCTATAAATTCCAGCGCACCAGAGTTGATTATTGAATGTATGAATTTGATTGATCTTTAAACCGTCAAAAGACAAAAATGGAGTCCATGTGTCGCTGCCCAAGGTAGAGTAGTAGAGATCGTCGCGATTTTCAAATTCAATTTCCGCCACCAGTTTGTTGTCTACCAATGCCAAGGAGGAAACGCCATCCCCAGCATTCGGAAATCCGTTCATATAGGACCAATTGCTATAGTCTGCAAGCACGGTATTGCTTAATGAGGTTTGCAAGACACCATCTGGCAGTGCTGCATAAATGATATTGTCATGGATAAGAATATCGGAAACCTTCGCCCTTGAGCCGTTCACTCCAATGATATACGTTTCTTTTACCTCCAGCCGAATAGGATCAATAACAACAATACCTAGACCTGTGGCCAGGTAAATTCGATCGTTGTAAGGTAAGATGGAATAAATGCGCTTGTCTCCAATAATACTGCTGATTTTGATGTCTACAATATTGATAGTTGTGCCGTCTGGTCGAAGTAAGTCAAGGTTTCCATTCTCATATCCCACGATGAGGAAGTGATTAATGAAGTCGTATTGGAGCGCTGAAATACCCACATCGGTCAATCGATTTATCTTAGAAATACGCTCGAATGAGTTTTCAATCTTGTTGAAAGCTATCATGCCCGAATTCCCTGCCGCGTAGATCATTTCGTTTTCGCCCTCGGCCAAATAAAGCAATTGCGAATAGGAAAGATGATCCTTCCAGGAGCCAAGAGGAAGTTCTGTTTGAGCCGTATTCAAAAGTGAATGGGCAATACAAAATAGAGTGAGGCAAAGTCGTTTCATGCAAGCGATTTGGATTCCAAAGGCAGTCCACAACGAAAAATAGTTTGATTTCGTGTGTGTGGGTAAAATTAGGCTGAAATCGCGAGTATCTTCGCGGCGAAGAATTTTTTCCTTGCATTATGGAATACGATTTTCGATCGATTGAAGAGAAATGGCGTGCTCGCTGGCAAGCGAGTAAAACCTACAAGGTAACTGAAACATCCGAACGACCTAAGTTCTATGTATTGGATATGTTTCCCTACCCCAGTGGAGCAGGTCTGCACGTTGGTCACCCTCTTGGATATATCGCCAGTGATATTTATGCTCGATTCTTGCGCCATAAGGGATACAATGTGTTGCATCCGATGGGGTATGATAGTTTTGGACTTCCAGCAGAGCAATATGCCATTCAAACTGGGCAACATCCTGCCATTACTACAGAAAAGAATATTGCCCGATACCGAGAGCAATTGGATAAAATTGGATTCTCTTATGACTGGGAGCGTGAGGTAAGAACGAGCGACCCATCCTATTATAAATGGACGCAGTGGATTTTTAAATGCATATATAATGCTTGGTACAACCAAGATTCGAATAAGGCAGAGCCCATCGCTACACTCATTGAGAAATTCGAGCAAAACGGGAATTACAACGTCAATGCTGCACAAGACGAAGATTGGTTCAAGCAAATTCCTGCAGAAGCATTTTTCTTCGGGGAAAATTGGCAAGGTGATTTTAGCGCAACCGATTGGAAAAGCATGAGCGATAAGCAAAAGGAGCTCTTGCTCATGCATTATCGATTAACATATTTAGCAGACTCAGTAGTTAATTGGTGTCCTGCATTGGGTACTGTTTTGGCCAACGATGAGATCAAGGACGGAGTGAGCGAAAGAGGCGGACATGCGGTAGTTCAAATGAAAATGCGCCAATGGAGTATGCGCATTACTGCTTATGCCCAACGATTACTGGATGGCCTTGATCATATCGATTGGAGCGATAGCATCAAAGAGGTACAGCGCAATTGGATTGGACGTTCTTCAGGTGCTTCCGTTCGTTTTTCTCTAGAAAAATCAAATCAAGAAATAGAGGTTTTCACGACAAGACCGGATACCATTTTTGGAGTTTCTTTTCTAACACTCGCTCCTGAACACCCGTTGGTTCAAAGCATTACTACAGACGAATATCGTGATGCAGTGGAACAATATATTGCTGGAGCCAAGCTCAAGACAGAAAGAGATCGTCAGAGCGATGTAAAAAATGTGAGCGGACAGTTCACTGGAGCTTTTGCTTTGCATCCTTTTTCTGGAGAGAAAATTCCAATATGGATAGGAGAGTATGTACTTGCGGGTTATGGAACAGGTGCTGTGATGGCGGTTCCTGCAGGAGATCAACGGGACTTCGATTTTGCCAAAAAATTTGATTTACCTATACCCAATATTTTTGAAGGAGTCGATATCACGGAGAAAGCAGAGGTTGGAAAAGAAATACGCTTTATTAATTCTTCTTTCCTCAATGGATTGAACTATGAAGAAGCCACAGGGAAGATCATTGAGGAAATAGAGAAGGCAGCGTGTGGTAAAGGAAAGATAAATTACCGACTTCGAGATGCTGTATTTAGTCGTCAACGCTATTGGGGAGAACCTTTTCCAATAGTGTATAAAGAAGAAATTCCGGCGGTATTAAACGATGATGAATTGCCCGTTGTTTTGCCTGAGGTTGATAAGTACCTGCCAACCGAGGATGGAGAACCTCCTTTGGCGCGTGCTTCTAATTGGAATTACAATGGCCAACGCTACGAATGGAACACCATGCCGGGATGGGCAGGAAGCTCATGGTACTTTTTAAGGTACATGGATGCTCATAATGAGAAGGAGTTTGTTTCTAAAGAAAAAGTAAATTATTGGGGGCAGGTTGACTTATACATGGGAGGATCAGAACATGGAACAGGTCACTTGCTGTATGCGCGTTTCTGGACAAAAATATTGCATGACTTAGGATTTGTTCCGTTTGATGAGCCCTTTAAGAAGATGATTAATCAAGGAATGATCCTCGGGAGAAGTAGTTTCGTATATCGAATAAAGGATTCTCAAACTTTTGTTTCTTCAGATTTGAAAGGCGAATACCAAACACAGCAACTGCACGTAGATATTTCCATGGTCGACAACGATGTGTTGGATATAGAAGCATTTAAGCAGTGGCGACCAGAGTTTAAAGACGCAACGTTTGTCCTCAATAGCGAAGGGAAATATCTCTGTGGAACAGAGGTGGAAAAAATGTCTAAGTCAAAGTACAACGTTCAAACTCCCGATGAACTTGTGGAGAAATTCGGAGCAGATACGTTGCGTTGCTATGAGATGTTTTTAGGTCCTGTAGAACAGAGTAAGCCATGGGATACCAAAGGGATCAATGGAGTACACAATTTCTTGAGAAAGCTATGGAGACTATACCATAACGCAGAGAATACCATTTCTATATCAGAGGAAGCGGCATCTAAAGCGGAGTTGAAAGTGCTTCATAAGACCATCAAGAAGATCAACGATGATCTTCAAAGGTTTTCATGGAACACCGTGGTTTCCACCTGTATGATAGCGGTCAATGAGCTCACCGATTTGAAATGCAACAAGCGTTCTATACTCGAACCGTTGGCGATCTTGATTTCTCCTTATGCTCCGCACATCGCGGAGGAGTTATGGGAGCGTTTAGGCCATGAAGATTCTGTGACTACACAACCTTGGCCCGAATGGAAAGAAGAGCATTTGCAGGACGATGCGTTCGAGTATCCGGTTTCCTTCAATGGGAAGACTCGATTTTTTGTAACTATGCCAGTCGGTGCCAGTGTTCAAGAAGTTGAAGTGGCGGCTTTGTCGCACGAGAAGGCGATTCAGTGGCTTGAAGGGAAGACACCTAAGAAGGTGATCGTCGTGCCGAAGCGGATCGTGAATATTGTAGTGTAGTGTTTTTAAACAGCAATGTGACAATGATTCCATTGCGCAAATACATCCTAAAATGAGTATTGTAACACTCAGTGAGTTTATTATGGAGCGTCAGGCGGATTTCCCCTACGCTTCTGGAGATTTATCGAGACTGCTGGCCGATATCGGTATTGCATCAAAGATCATCAATCACAAGGTCAATAAGGCAGGGCTGCAAGACATTCTCGGTGCGGTGGGCACAACAAACATCCAAGGGGAGACGCAAATGAAGTTAGATGTCTTCGCAGACAATGCACTCATCAACGCCATCAAATGGGGCGGGCAGGTTTGTGGCATTGGAAGCGAGGAGAACGATCGCTATTTTGCTTTCGACTCTGAGGTGCATAGAAAGTCGAAGTATGTTATACTCTTCGATCCATTGGATGGTAGCTCCAATATTGATGTCAATGTTTCAATAGGTACTATTTTTTCTATTTTTCGAAGAAAGTCGAGTATTGGAGATTTGGCCAATGTGAATGATTTTTTACAATCAGGAGCCGAGCAAGTAGCTGCCGGATACGTCATCTATGGTTCTTCAACGATGTTGGTTTATACGACAGGTCACGGCGTTAATGGTTTTACCCTTGAGCCAAGCATAGGTGAGTTTTGCTTGTCGCATGAGAATATGCAAATTCCAGCGGATGGAAAAATATTCTCTGTCAATGAAGGAAATTTATACGCATGCAGCAGCGGTGTTCGCGAGTACATTGATTGGTGTAAGCAAACAGATAAAAAGAGTGGTCGCCCTTATAGTGGGAGATACATCGGGTCGTTGGTGGCGGATTTTCATCGCAATCTCATCAAAGGAGGAATTTATTTATATCCCGGTACAAAATCCTCTCCCCAAGGAAAGCTGCGATTGATGTACGAAGCAAATCCATTGGCATTTATTGTTGAACAAGCCGGAGGCTCTGCTACAGATGGTCAACAACGCATCATGGATATTAAACCGAAAGATTTGCATCAACGCACTCCGCTTATTATTGGAAGTAAAAACATGGTGGGTAAAGTGTTGGAGTTGATTGCTGCAGAGAATATTTGACCAGGCTTTGATTTACACACCTAGGTTCTAAAGGGCAAAATGCTATCTTTGGACCAATAAATCCCTTTTGTGAGCGACTCTCTGGTAATTATACCGACCTACAATGAAATCGAGAACATCGAACCGATGATTCGTAAAGTGTTCTCATTGGCGCTCCCCTTTCATTTATTGATTGTAGACGACGGTAGTCCGGACGGTACAGCGAACAAGGTGAAGGAGTTGATGGAGGAGTTTAAGGGCCGACTTTTTATTCTAGAGAGAAAAGGAAAATTAGGATTAGGAACTGCTTACATAGCTGGCTTCAAATGGGCACTTCAAGGAAGTTATGAGTATATCTTCGAAATGGATTGTGATTTTTCACACCCACCTGAGAAACTTGTCGAATTGCACGAAGCATGCACCAATAAGGGCGATGTGGCAGTTGGTTCAAGATATGTGAAGGGAGGTTCCGTCGATAATTGGCCGTTTCATCGGCTATTGATATCCAGAGGTGCTGGCATATATGTTAGTCTCGTTTTGGGTTTAGGTGTGAAAGACGCTACAGCTGGTTTCGTTTGCTATAGGAGAAGAGTATTAGAAAAATTGAATTTAGATGGCATTAAATTTATTGGTTATGCCTTCCAAATTGAGATGAAATACAAATCCAAGAAAGCAGGGTTTAAAATTGTAGAGGTTCCCATTCGCTTTGCTGATAGACTCTATGGAGTGAGCAAGATGAGTATGAACATTTTTAAAGAAGCTTTTTTGGGGGTGTTGAAAATGCGGTTTAGCAGAGACATCTAACAAGAAAACTTCTATGAAAGAAAATCATTGTTTGAATTGCAATACCACATTAGAAGGCAAGTACTGTTCTTCATGTGGGCAAAAGGCGGATATACACCGCTTGGATTGGCATTATCTCTGGCATGATTTACCGCATTCCATTTTGCATCTCGACAAAGGAATCTTTTTTACCATTAAAGAATTGTCGGTTCGGCCTGCTAGCACCATTCGCGAATTTCTGAATGGTAAGAGAGTCAATCATTTTAGACCACTGATGTATCTGCTCATTACAGGAACCATTGCAGGGCTTATCTATTCCAATGTTGGAGTAGATTCTGCTTTTGCGAGGGACGAAGCTACCCAGGCTTTACTTCAACAATATCAGAAATACCAAGGGAAGTTTTTTAATGCTATAAACCTTGCCCTGCTTCCACTGCAAGCTCTGATTAGTTGGATTTTTATAAGAAAGTTTTTGAACTACATAGAGATTTTCACGGTATTGTGTTTCACCTTAGGACATCTCAATTGGCTCTCTTTAATTTCTTTGATCACTACTACAGTTGGAGGCGCAAAACTTCAGTTGTTCGGTTCGTTATTGTCTGCTGCCATTTCCTTTGGATATTCAGCAGTGGTGTTTTCTCAGTTAGTGAACTTTAAATCAAGTTGGAAGAATGTTTTGTATCCAATGATCGCTTGGGTACTCAACTATCTTATGATTTCGATCATTGTAGTTGTAGCTATATTGATTTATTTAGCATACAAGCAAGGGGGGGCGATAGATATTAATTACGGAATTTAACGGGTTTAAAATGAAATATCTTTTACAAAATATTACACTGGTGAATGAGGGTGAGTCCAGATTAGCAGACGTACTTATCCATAATGAGCAGATTGAAGCCATTCGTGAGCCTTTCAGTATTTCTACAGAGGGATCGGTTCAAGTCATTGATGGTACAGGAAAACATTTACTTCCTGGATGCATTGACGATCAAGTGCATTTTCGCGAGCCAGGTCTAACCCAAAAAGGAGATCTATACACTGAGCCAAAAGCTGCTGTAGCTGGGGGAATTACTTCATTTATGGAAATGCCAAATACGGTTCCCTCCGCAGTAACACTGGAATTACTTGAGGAAAAATATACCCGTGCGTCTGAGGTGAGTTTGGCGAATTATTCCTTTTACATGGGAACGACCAATACGAATATCAACGAGCTTTTAAGGGTAGATCCAAAGATACATTGTGGCGTGAAAATATTCATGGGCAGTTCGACGGGCGATATGTTGGTGGATGATCCTGATGCTCTCGATGCCGTTTTTTCCAAGGTAAAAACAATCATTACCACACATTGTGAGGATGATCCCATGATTAAAAAAACTGCTGCAGAGTACCGTCAGAAGTTTGGTGAGGACTTGCCAATGAAGTATCATCCGCTCATTCGCAGCGAGGAGGCATGTTATAAGTCAAGTGCTTTTGCTTGCAGTCTGGCTAAGAAGTACAATACGCGATTGCATATTTTGCACATTAGCACAGCGAAGGAATTGGAATTATTCCGCAACGATATTCCAATGAAAGAGAAACACATTACTTCAGAGGCTTGTGTTCATCATTTGTGGTTTGCTCAAGAAGACTATGACACGAAAGGATCTTTCATCAAATGGAATCCCGCTGTTAAAACGGCTGCTGACCGCGATGCCATTCTGCAAGCAGTTGTGGATGATAAAATTGATGTCATAGCTACCGATCATGCACCGCACACGTTGGAGGAAAAGTCACAATCTTATTTCAAAGCTCCTTCTGGAGGTCCGCTGGTTCAGCATGCTTTGGTAGCGATGTTAGAACTTTCGAGAAGAGGAAAAATATCCATTGAGAAAGTGGTGCAAAAAATGGCGCATAACGTGGCTGACATGTTTGAAATTGATCGTCGTGGATTTATTCGCGAAGGGTATTATGCAGATCTTGTTTTAGTTGACTTAAATAAGCCTTGGACTGTTTCAAAAGAGAATCTTCTATATAAGTGCGGTTGGTCGCCCTTTGAAGGCACTACATTTCATTCCTCTGTGGAGAAAACTTTTGTAAACGGGCGTTTAGTGTATGATCAGGGTAAGTTTGACGAAAGTGTAAAAGGAATGAGATTGAATTTTAATCGATGAGAATAATTGTGCTAATAGGGATTCTTGCAGTGCTATTTTCTTGCAATGAATCAAAGAGTAGCAAGGCATTGGAGGCGATGCCAAAGGATAAATTTATTGAGGTATTGACCGATGTTCGACTATTGGAAGGTGCTTATACGGTAAAGTATCAGAGCATCGATTCCAGCGCAGGGGCATTGCAAGAGTATTATGCCCAAGTTTTTCAAAAACATCAGATTTCTAGAAAACAATTCGAAGATGCATTTGTCATGTATCAACTCGAACCCAAACTCATGGAGGAAGCCGAGGATAGCGTCTTACAACGCTTGCAGCGAATGAGTGAAGAAACCTCTGAGAATTTACAGAAATGAATTTTATCACCGGAGCAACAGGATTTTTAGGAGCGCACATTATGCTCGAGTTATTGGATGGAAACAAGCCAGTGCGAGCATTTTATAGAACCTCAGAGGGGCAAGCGTGGGTGAAAAGTCTATTTTCTTTCTATGGCAAAGCATCAGCCTATGATCGCATAGAATGGCACAGGGGCGATGTATTGGATGTTGATTCATTGCTGGATGCAATGCAGGGTGTAACAGCGGTTTATCATTGTGCAGCGATTGTTTCTTATCACCAAAGTGACCGCAATGGGATGTATAAGATCAATGTTGAAGGAACGGCAAATGTTTTGAACGTTGCATTGGAATTGTCTGTTAAGAGATTCGTACATGTTAGCTCTATTGCAGCACTACGAAGGAAGAATGCTGCTGAACCTATTGATGAAAGAGGTGAATGGGCAGACGATCCAGTAAATACACATTACGGTATTACCAAACATTTAGCAGAGATGGAAGTGCATCGCGCCATTGTTGAGGGTTTGGATGCTGTAGTCTTAAATCCAGGATTGATAGTGGGGCCGGGAGATTTTACAAGAAGTAGCTCGAGTCTTTTTAGCAAACTCAACGAAGGGTTTTCTTTTTACCCCCCTGGTGGAACAGGAGTTGTGGGTGTGCAAGATGTTGCTCACGCAGCGGTGATACTCCGCGAAAGAGGAGTATGCGGTGAAAGGTATATTGCAGTTGCGGAAAATATGTCGATGAAGGATTTATTCAGCTCAATAAGTTTGGCCTTGGATAAGCCAGCTCCGTATAGAGAAGCAAAACAATGGATGCTTGAAGCAGCGCGAATTTGGGAGTGGATGAAGCAGTTGTTTTTTGGTAACAAAGCACTCGTTACTAGGGAATCAGTGAAGAATGCCTCGGTTCGATTTTATTATTCTTCTGATAAAATTGTAAATGATTTGGGCATGCAGTTTAGTAGCGTAGAACAATCCATTCGCGACGGTGCAGCATTTTTTAAAAGCGGCCGCGCAAAGATTCAATAATTTTTTTTGGGGGTAGGTGGAGAAGTCCTCACACATAGAATCGATTTTGAAGGTATTGCCTCATCAGCCCGGAGTGTATCAGTATTTTGATTCCTCTGGTCAGATCATTTATGTAGGGAAGGCAAAGAGCCTGAAGAATCGTGTGAGCAGTTATTTTAACAAACAGCAATATGAAAATGGCAAGACGGCTGTCTTGGTAAGAAAAATTGCGGATATCAAGTATATCGTCGTAGAGAGCGAGATAGATGCGCTGTTGTTAGAGAATTCTTTAATCAAAAAGCATAAGCCACGATATAACATAGTATGGAAGGACGATAAAAGTTATCCAAGCATCGTTATAAAAAAAGAACCATTTCCAAGGATTTTTTCCACACGTCAACTGATAAAGGACGGAAGCGAGTACCACGGACCATACGCATCGGTAAAGGTGATGCACACAGTTTTGGATCTGATTCGAAAGCTTTATCCCATTCGAAGTTGTACGCTACCTCTGACGGCAGCGAATATTCAGGCCGGAAAGTTCAAGGTATGTTTGGAGTATCATTTGGGAAATTGCAAGGGCCCATGTGAAGGAAAGCAGGCATTGGACGATTACGAGGCCAATGTCGAGCAAATCAGAAGAATTATTAAAGGCGATTTTTCTGAGGCGTTAAAAGAGTTGAAGGCACTCATGGCAAAGAGTGCGGAGGAGTACCGCTTTGAAGAAGCACAACAGTTTAAGGAGAAAATTGAAACACTGGAAAACTTCCAGGCACGAAGTACCATTGTGAGTCCAACGATTCATGATGTGGAGGTATACAGCATTGCGTCCGACACGCATTCTGGCTATGTGAACTTTATGAAGGTAAATAACGGGGTGATTGTTCAAGGCTATACCGCGGAGGTGAAGAAAAAGATGGAGGAGAGCGACCAAGAGTTATTGGAATATGCGATTATTGAAATAAGAGAGCGACTTCAATCGCGAAGCCGTGAATTGATTGTGCCGTTTGATATTGAATTAGAAATTCCCAATGTAAGATGGGGCGTTCCTCAGAAAGGAGATAAGAAAAAATTGTTGGAACTCTCTGCGAGAAATAGTTTACACTACATGCTCGATATGCAGAAGCAACAAGAGATAGTAGATCCAGACCGACACATCAATCGGATTTTGGAAACGATGAAGAACGATTTGCATCTTGCTGAGTTTCCCCGTCATATTGAATGTTTTGACAACTCTAATATTCAAGGAACGCATCCGGTGAGTGCTTGTGTGGTTTTTAAGAATGCCCGTCCAAGTAAAAATGATTATAGAAAGTTTAATGTTAAAAGTGTAGAAGGTCCGAATGATTTCGATACAATGAGGGAGGCGGTGTTCCGCCGTTATAGCCGACTTCTTGATGAGGGGGAAGCACTTCCTCACTTGATCATCATTGATGGAGGAAAGGGTCAGTTGGGAGCTGCTTTAGAAAGTCTGGAATTACTGGGTCTTAGAGGTAAAATCGCGGTGATTGGCATTGCAAAAAGATTGGAAGAAATATACTTTCCAGGAGATAGTTTACCCATCTATCTAGATAAACGAAGTGAATCGCTCAAGTTAATTCAACAACTCCGGGATGAGGCCCACAGATTTGGACTTTCCCACCACCGCGATCGGAGGAGTAAAGACGCCCTGCGCAGTGAACTTACTGAGATTCCAGGGGTGGGTTTTCGAACCGTTCAACAGCTATTGTTTCATTTCAAAACGGTAAAAAAGGTCAAAGAGGCGACCCTGGAAGAATTGGAGGGAGTGGTCAATAAGAAAATTGCACGATTGGTTTTTGATTATTTTTCAAAGGAAATCGAAAAAGGCGACCAGGTCTGAATAAATTTGCTACTCAACCGTTCGCCACAATATGTCAGCTCAAAAATCAACCAAACCCAATTACGCCAAGAGACTTTGGTGGATAGGATTATCACCACTCATTCTTGTAACCTTGTTGATGCTCACTGCATTCATGAGCGGCTTGCCGAATGTAGAGGCTTTAGCAAATCCAAAGATCAACTTGGCTACGGAGATCATTTCCTCTGATGGTAAGGTACTGGGATCGTATTACAAAGAAAACCGATCGGACGTTCGGTTTGAGAACATCCCTACGCACATGGTGAATGCGTTGATTGCAACGGAGGATGCAAGGTTCAGAGAGCACAGCGGTATTGATTTCAAGGGACTATTGAGAGCAGTGTTGAAATTGGGTAGCGATGGAGGAGCTTCCACCCTGACCCAGCAATTGGCGAAATTACAATTTACCAAAGAGTACGAAAATGTGTCGATATTTCGACGTGTGTGGCAGAAAATCAGAGAAATGATTATTGCAGCGCGCATTGAGCGAACCTACACGAAAGATGAAATTATCGCGCTTTACTTAAATCAAGTTGACTTTCTATACCAAGCTGTTGGGGTGAAAAGCGCAGCACGAGTGTATTTCAATACCATTCCAGACTCTTTGAATATCGAACAAAGTGCGATGCTTGTTGGAATGCTTCAGAATCCATCAAGATGGAACCCCATGAGAAAAGATACCACGCTGGTGCTTAAACGCAGAGAAGTGGTGTTGAGCCAAATGACCAAGTACGGCTTTCTTAGTGAAGATGATTATAATTCATACAGACAAAAGCCTCGCGGCATCGACTTCCAGAGAGTGAGTCATGATGAAGGACCTGCTCCATATTTCAGAGAGGTACTCCGCAGCAAGATTGAAGACATCTTAGGAGAAAAAGACGAGAATGGTCAACTGATTCGTAAAAAGGCCGACGGCACTGCTTTCAATTTATACCAAGATGGTTTAAAGGTCTATACAAGTATCGATAGTCGCATGCAGTCTCATGCTGAATGGGCTGTTGAAGAACATTTGAGCAAGGAACTTCAAGCTGCATTCTCAAAAGACTTGAGTCGAAGAAAAAAAGAGAATTATCCGTTTTACAATGGTATTGCCTCAAAGGATCGCGATCGTATTTTGCAACAAGCCATTGACGAAAGTGAGCGCCATCAGGTATTAACGGGAAAGTTATGTCCGGAATGCAAGCGTCCTAAGTCTTACATCAGTATCATTAGAAGAGATGGGAAATCTTACTTCACGTGTGCCGAGGATAAAGGTGGATGCGGAGAAGAATGGGAGCAGCTATCGGATGAGGCCATCGTTCAAGTGATGTCTACTCCAGTCAAAATGAAGGTGTATAGTCATAAGGGGTATAAAGATACCTTGCTCAGCCCGATGGATAGCATCAAATACCATAAGGCAATTCTGCATGCGAGTTTGATGGCGGTGGAGCCTTCTACAGGTCATGTGAAAGCATGGGTCGGAGGAATTGATTTCAAGTATTTCAAGTTTGATAATGTGTATCAGTCGCGTCGTCAAGTGGGGTCAACATTCAAACCATTGGTATATGCCACGGCGCTTCGGATGGGCAAGCGACCCTCTGATATGGTGAGTGCAGCTCGCATTTGCATTGGAAATTGGTGTCCAGATAATAGCGGCGGTGGTTATGGTGATTATTCTATGAAATGTGCATTGGCCAATTCTGTCAATACGGTCAGTGCGCGACTAATGAACGATTATGGAGTAGACAACGTCGTACATCTTGCAAAGAAAATGGGGATAAAAACACCCTTGCCGAGAGTGCCTTCCTTGTCTTTAGGAGTTGCGGAATTGCCGTTGTATGAAATGGTAGGTGCGACATCCACTTTTGCCAATAATGGCGTGTACATTGAACCAACTTTTATCTTACGAATTGAGGATAAAAACGGAAGCGTGATTTACGAAAGTGATCCAATTATTGATCAAGCGTTGGATCCTTCGGTGGCTTATCAAATGATCAGTATGATGAAGTCGGTAGTAGATGGATCTTGCGGAAGTGGAACGGGGGTGCGACTTCGTGGTGGCAAAGCATACGGCGGTATTTCTTATCCAACCGCGGGCAAGACGGGAACTACGCAAAATAACACCGACGGATGGTTTATGGGATTGACTCCCGATTTAGTGACCGGTGTTTGGGTAGGAGCACAGGACCCGACGGTGCGCTTTGCTAGCACTGCTCTCGGTCAAGGTGCAAACACGGGGCTGCCGATCTATGGATACTTTATGAAAAAAGTATATGCTGACCCAGATATAAAAATTTCGAAGGGAGACTTTAAAATGCCAGAAGGGTTTCGAGAAACCCAGGCGAGCTTGAATATCAATGAGGGCGCATCACTTGAAGATTTCGACTGGGACAGTGATGGTGGACCGATTCAGACAGGTCCGCCGCAGGAAACTCCAGAGGGTATTGGTGATGAATCTGGAAAGCTCCCGACTGATTCAATTAATGATTAATTTGCTCTCGATAAAGTAGACAATATGCCGTTGAACAAAGTAGTGAAGAACGCACAGGAAGCATGTGCAGATATACAAGACAATATGACTTTGATGCTGGGAGGATTCGGTCTTTGCGGCATTCCAGAAAATTGTATTGCTGAACTCGTTCGCCAAGGGGTGAAAGGGCTCACGTGTATTTCCAACAACGCAGGAGTGGATGATTTTGGTTTAGGTCTATTGCTTCACCAACGTCAGGTGAAGAAGATGATTTCTTCCTACGTTGGAGAAAACGCTGAATTCGAAAGACAAATGCTCAGTGGTGAGTTGGAAGTTGAATTGATTCCACAAGGGACACTCGCAACGCGCTGTTTGGCAGCAGGCTACGGAATGCCAGCGGTTTTCACTCCAGCCGGTGTCGGTACTGAGGTAGCAGAAGGGAAGGAGGTTAGAAATTTCCACGGAAGAGACTATTTATTGGAAATGGCCTTTGACGCAGATTTTGCAATCGTAAAGGCGTGTAAGGGCGACACCATGGGCAATTTGGTCTTTAGAGCCACAGCAAGAAATTTCAATCCATTGATGGCCATGGCTGGAAAAATTACCATAGCAGAAGTAGAGGAACTCGTTGAGCCAGGGGACTTAGATCCCAATGAAATTCATACTCCTGGTATTTATGTGCACCGCATTTTCAAGGGAGAGCACTACGAAAAGAGAATTGAACAAAGAACCGTCAGACAATAATATTAGAAGAAAAAATGCTAGATAAGAATGGAATCGCAAAACGCATTGCGAAAGAAGTAACGGACGGAATGTATGTGAATTTGGGAATAGGTATTCCAACACTTGTAGCGAATTTTATTCCCCAAGGAATAGAAGTGATGCTACAATCGGAAAACGGATTATTGGGAATGGGTCCGTTTCCTATTTCGGGAGAAGAAGACGCCGATCTCATCAATGCAGGGAAGCAAACCATCACCACACTGCCCGGCTCTGTGTTCTTTGATAGTGCAATGAGTTTTGGAATGATCCGCGCTCGAAAAGTGGATTTGACTATTCTTGGTGCAATGGAAGTAAGTGAAAATGGAGATATCGCCAACTGGAAAGTACCAGGAAAAATGGTAAAAGGAATGGGAGGAGCGATGGATTTGGTGGCCAGTGCAAAAAATATTATCGTGGCCATGCAACATTGCGATAAAGCGGGCAACTCAAAGCTTTTGTCGTCATGTAGTTTGCCATTGACCGGAGTTAAATGTGTTAAAAAAATTGTGACAGACTTGGCTGTATTAGAGGTAAAAGACGGTGCGTTTCACCTGCTAGAACGTGCGCCAGGAGTGAGTGTAGATGAAATTGTCGCCAAGACAGCGGGAAAGTTAATTGTAGTTGGTGAGGTGCCTGAAATAGAAGATTAGTAAATGTCATTCAATAGCGGACTCTACCCAATGGCCCCAGTGTAAGCACTAAAGCATGCGCACTATTCAGGAGAAATGCGAGATGCACTTTGCATTTCAGAATAGGTCCAATGGGTAATTTCCTGCGAATTTTTGTTGGTCGTATAATCTCTTCAAGTATCATCCAAGCAATCGCTTAATCCAAGCAAGTTTAGAGGAGTTATAGGGTGGATATTTTAGAGAGGGTTCTCCCCACGTCGGTTTTTTTAAAATAGATTTAGAATGCGAAAAGCAGTCGAAACCATATTTGCCGTGATAGCTGCCTATCCCCGAACCTCCAACTCCACCAAAGGGCAAATGCTCATTGGCAATGTGTATGATTACATCGTTGATGCAGCCACCGCCGAATGAAAGTTCTTGGGTGAACTGTGCTTTTTCTTTATCGTCTTCACTGAATAAATAGGCCGAAAGGGGTTTCTCTTTTTCCAAGATAGCCTGTATTGCCTCATCGTAAGTTTTGAATGAAATGATTGGAAGAATAGGACCAAAGATTTCATCTTGCATGACAAGATCATCCCAAGAAATATCCGTCATAACTGTGGGTGAAATATGCAGCGTTTCTTTTTTGAAGTCACCACCGAAAATCACTTTTTTATGATCGATCATTTTTACCAATCGATCAAAGTTTCTTTCATTGATTATGCGCGTATAATGCGATGCACCTTCCGTATAGTTCGAAGATTGAATTTTTTTCAGAAGAAGGTCAACGAACTGTGCTTTAATCTTTTCTTCTACAAGGATGTAATCCGGTGCGATACATGTTTGTCCGCAATTGAGAAATTTTCCCCAAACAATACGTTTCACCGCTGACTCCAAGTTTGCAGATCGTGTGACGATAACAGGCGACTTGCCACCCAATTCAAGCGTTACTGGAGTAAGGTGTTTTGCTGCGGCCTCGTAGACAATTTTTCCTACTCTTGTACTGCCTGTAAAAAATATCTTATCGAACTTTTCTTTTAGTAATAGGGTGGTTTCTTCTACACCGCCAACAACGACGTGTAAGAATTCTGAAGGAAAATTTTTATTGATTAAATCCGCCATAAGCATCATTGTGTTCTTTGGCAATTCGCTAGGTTTGATGACGCACGTATTTCCTGCTGCAATGGCGGCAATAGCAGGCCCAAAGGAAAGTTGATAAGGATAATTCCATGCGCCAATTACCAATGTGCAACCGTATGGTTCTGGATAGATATAGCTGCTACCGGGGAGATTTGCTAAGTTGGTTTTTACACGCTGAGGAGCGCTGAGGCCATCGATTTTCCGAAGGTAAAAGTCAATTTCTTTATAGAGAATTCCCAGTTCAGTAGCGTAGCTGTCAAAAGCCGATTTTCCAAAGTCAGTATAAATGGCTTTCTGCAAGTGTTCTTCTTGCGATTGTAAAAGTGCCTTCAATTTGTGTAAAGCATTTTTACGGTACGAAATAGCTAAAGTAACATGGGATTTAAAGAATTGACGTTGTCTGGATATGAGGTTTGGAATGTCCATTGGTTTCTTTTAGAGAGGATAAAGTTAAGTCAAAAATAAACCACGCTTTTGTGGGGCATTTGCAGGACGGAAAAAGAAGGTCAGTTTGGTTATCTTTGCGGCATATTCCTTTATGACCTTATGAAATACAAGCGCATTCTTCTCAAGCTCAGCGGTGAAGCCCTTATGGGTGACAAGCAGTTTGGTATCGATAATATTCGTTTATTAAAGTATGCAGAAGAAATTCGTGCTGCATGGCAGGCAGGAGTTCAAGTAGCCATAGTCATTGGTGGAGGGAATATTTTTCGTGGAGTTCAAGCAGAACAAGGTGGAATGGAACGTACCCAAGGCGACTACATGGGGATGTTGGCTACGATGATCAATTCTATGGCACTTCAAAGTGCTTTAGAAACCATGGGTGTACAAACCCGCTTGCAATCGGCTATTGAGATGAAAACCATAGCTGAACCGTTTATCAAGCGCAGAGCTGTCAGGCATTTGGAAAAAGGCCGTGTCGTCATTTTTGGTGCGGGTACTGGAAATCCTTTTTTTACAACAGATACTGCAGCTTCTCTGAGAGCCATAGAAGTGGAGGCTGATGTTATTTTAAAGGGGACACGCGTGGATGGTATCTATACCGCTGATCCAGAAAAAGACCCAACTGCAGTCAAGTACGATCGGGTTTCTTTTGTAGAAGTGTATAAAAAGAATCTTAACGTAATGGATATGACGGCTTTTACCCTCTGCAATGAGAACAAATTGCCTATCATTGTTTTTGATATGAACAAAGAAGGAAATCTACTTAAGCTGATTCAAGGAGAAAAAGTAGGTACCTTGGTAGATTTTGAATAAGAAACATAATTATAGAACTAAATATAATTCAGTGTATGTCAGATGAAGTTAAAATGGCTCTAGATGAAGCCACTGATGCAATGAACAAAGCCATTGATCACCTGGAGTTTGAGCTCAATAAAATTCGGGCGGGAAAGGCTAGTCCATCCATGCTCGATAGCGTGAAGGTGGATTATTACGGCGTACCAACCCCTTTGAAAAATGTGGCAAATGTGAATACTCCTGATGCCCGCACCATCACCGTGCAAGCTTGGGAGAAGAGTATGTTAGAGCCAATATGCAAAGGTATTCTAGAAGCCAATCTCGGCTTGAACCCACAGAATAACGGGGAAATAGTAATTATCTCAGTGCCGATGCTTACCGAAGAGCGCCGCAAGGATCTCAGCAAGCGTGCCCATGCAGAAGGTGAACATGCAAGAGTGAGCATTCGCACTGCTAGAAAAGAAGCACTTGATTTCATCAAGCAATCGCAGAAAGACGGACTTCCTGAAGATGAAGCGAAAGGTGGCGAGACCAAGGTTCAAGAACTGACAGACAAATTCAATAAGAAAGTAGAAGAGGTGCTTGCCGCAAAGGACAAGGACATCATGACTATATAATTTTAATTCATGTCCGACAAACGTGTAAGGGTGCGTTTTGCCCCTAGCCCAACAGGTCCATTACACATGGGCGGTGTGCGTACTGCGCTTTATAATTATCTTTTTGCAAAAAAACACGGAGGTGATTTTTTGTTGCGCATTGAAGATACCGATCAGGGAAGATTTGTTCCTGGTGCTGAAGAGTATATTCTAGAAGCTTTGCGTTGGTGTGGTATTGAGCCCAACGAAGGTGTCGGCTATGGTGGTCCGCATGCACCATATCGCCAAAGTGAGCGCAAGCCCATGTATAGACAATACGCTGAAGAATTGGTGGCGAAAGGATGGGCGTACTATGCTTTTGATTCATCGGAGGAATTGGATCATATTCGCAAACAAGCGGAGCTTGCCAAAATGCCCAATTGGCAATACAATAGCATCAGTAGAAATACGATGAAAAACTCGCTAACTCTTCCTGCAGATGAGGTGGCGCAACGCATTTCGAATGGTGAGGCATATGTGATTCGTTTCAAAATGCCACGAAATGAAGAGGTCCGTTTTCACGATATTATACGCGGCTGGGTGGTTTTCAATACCAATGAATTGGATGATAAAGTGCTTTTCAAAAGTGATGGCATGCCTACTTATCATTTGGCGAATATTGTAGACGATCACACCATGGAGATTACGCACGTTATTCGCGGGGAAGAGTGGTTGCCTTCGGCGCCTCTGCACGTGATGATGTACAAAGCGTTTGAATGGGAAGCACCGCAGTTTGCTCACTTGCCATTGATTTTGAAACCCGATGGCAATGGTAAACTTAGTAAGAGAGACGGCGATCGTTTAGGATTCCCTGTATTCCCTTTGAACTGGTCAGATCCTACTACTGGAGAGCAAAGTTCCGGATACCGCGAACGTGGCTATTTTCCAAAGGCATTTGTCAACATGCTTCTTCTGCTCGGTTGGGCTCCAAGCAATAACCAAGAAATTTTCACGGAGCAAGAAATGATTGAAGCCTTTACTATTGAACGAATCGGAAAGAGTGGGTCCAAGTTTGATCCCGAAAAAACCAAATGGTTCAATCAACAGTATCTAAGAGCAAAGAGCAACGAAGAGTTGGCAGATTTGATTCTTCCGCTCGCGCAAGAAAAAGGCTGGAACGTTACGAAGGAATATGCCGCAGGAGTTTGCGCACTAATGAAGGAGCGAGCGATATTTATTCAAGATTTGCTGGACGGTCCTTTTTTATTCGAAGCGCCTAAGGAATTCGATAGAGATGCGGTTTCTAAAAAGTGGAAACCCTCGGAGAGTGCCGCTTTAATGGCGGAATGGTCTGAACGATTAAGCAGTATTCAAGACTTTAAATCTGACGTGATAGAACAGGCCTTCAAAGATTTCATTACTGAGAAATCCTTAGGAATGGGAGCAGTGATGCCTTTATTCAGATTGTGCTTGACAGGAGTCCTTACTGGTCCTGCGAGTAGCGAGGTAGCGGCTCTGATTGGAAGAGAGGAGTCACAATCGCGTATTAATAGTGCTATTTCAAAACTAGGATAGATCGAATGAATATTCGTCTCAACCGAATAAACGTTCGGGCTAATCATGGATGTTGGCCAGAGGAAACTGTTATTGGAGGTGATTACATTGTAAATGTATCCATTGATTTTGATTTTTCCGAAGCCGCCAAAAGTGATGATTTAAGCAAAACAGTTGATTATGTTTTGGTAAAAGAGATTGTTTACCAAGAGATGGCGATACCTTCAAAACTCATTGAAGCTGTAGCACTGCGGATCATTCAAAGGTTAAGAACCACCTTTCCCAACAGCTCGGATCAGTGGGTTGAAATCGTTAAGATTAATGCTCCTATGGGAGGGCAAGTAGAAAATGTCAGTGTATCCCTTTTCGGATCGGAAGTAGAAACAAGAGACCAGTCGTAGCTATTCTAAGAGTTAAGAAGTGAAGATTTACTCAAGTTCCTGATTGGGTTTTTCTTAAAATGGTTCTTTATTCGTGCCCGAATCTTAATCTAAAGTGTTCTTATGAAGCGAAGATTGGTAATTCTCTCAGAGGAGGATTGGCTTATCTCTGGTTTGCAGAGTGAGATCGGGCTTATTTCTAATCGAATGATAACGCCAGTAGAGGTGAATGTAGTAAAGACTTGGGAAGAGCTTTTAGAGTGTTTCAATGAGGGGGGCGTTTTTGCTACAGTGGTCGATGTATTGGGTGATTATGAAGAGTATTTTGAGGGGGCGTTGCGAGATGCTCCGTTGCTTCAAAATAGCTTGAATATTTTTCTATACAAAGAGTTGGATAACAAGACTTCTGCTATACTCCATGAGTTCAATGCCATGGGGATATCCAAAGAACAGATCCAGTTTGAATCACTGATGCGACTGCTTTTCGATATAAGGGATTATAATCTGAACTAACGTTTTACTCATAAAAAGACTTTAAAAGCTTTATCTCGTTGCGATAAAGGATCAATTTATTGTGATTCTCATACTGCTTTAAAATTCTGGATATGACAACTCGAGTAGTGGCTAGTTCTTCCGCAATCTTGTGATGTGAAACTTTGATTAAGGAGCTTTCAGCAATTTTAGATTTTTCTAATAAATATTGCCGCAGGCGTTGTTCCATATTGCCAAATGCGATAATATCAATCGAAGCAAGCAGCTCTCCAAATCGATCATTAAAGCCATTGAAAATATAGTTTCTCCAGCTTTCATATTTACAAAGCCATTCGGAAAGTTTGGGGTAGGGTATAGCGAGCAATTGCCCATCTTCTTCAGCGACTGCTTTTATCTCGCTTTTTTTAGATGAAATACAACAGCCGTAGGCCATTGAGCAACTCTCACTGTCGGAGAGATAGTATAAGAGAATTTCGTTTCCTTCGTCGTCTTGACGAAGCACTTTTACAGTACCACTTAGTATGACCGGCATCATTCGAACATATTTTCCGTAGTCCATAATGACATCGCCTTCTTTGAAATTTTGAGTTTCTCCAAACTCAAAAAGCTCATGCACCAGGGCACTCTCAAAAAGGTTTTCAAGTTTAGATCGAGATGAAATAGGCTCCATTACTCAATAGAATTTACTGGTACGAAGTTAACACATATCAGACGTGTTAAATGATTCGTTCGCTTTTGTTAGGATGAAGTTTCAGTAATGTAAAAGGATACCAGAGAATGCCATTATTTTAATGGATTACTGACTTCTATTCAATAGAAAATTAACTGCGAGAGTAGAAATTTGAATATGAATTGTGCACGATGGGTAATGAGGTTTCGGAATTTTGCTCGAATTTTAGGTTTGAGTTTGCTCGGGTTACTCAGCGTTGCTGTTCTTTTATATACCCAGTGCTTTTGGTTTGACTTGACACCTTCAAGTCCTTTTCATGGTGAGATCTTGTTTAATCCTTATGAGAACGTAGATTTATCCAGAGGTTTCATGTCTAACTTTCATGCCCATTCGGACTGTTGGGGTGGCATGTTGAATGGATATGGAACCGAGCAACAGGTAATGGACACTTACAAGAATTTAGGATATGATCTTTATGAAGTTTCAAATTATCATAAGCTTTCACACTCATCAACATCGGGTTTACACACCTATGAGCATGGTTGGGGCATAAGTAAAACTCATCAACTAGTGATAGGTGGGAGTCAAATTGAATGGTTGGATTTTCCTTTTTTTCAGAATGTCCACCAAAAACAAACCATTCTATACAAGTTGAGAGATAAGAATCCCAAAGGTGTAATTGTGCTTGCCCATCCATCTTTAAGAGAGGCATACTCCGCTGAGGATATTGCTTCTTTGGACGGAGCGCACTGCTTTGAGGTTATAAATAAGCTTAGAAAGTCGAAGTGGTTATGGGATGAAGTATTGACAAGAGGAAAATATCTTCCCATTGTGGGTAGTGATGATTGTCATGATATCCGAAAACCACGAGATATTGGTCGATGTGGGACCTTTGTTTTTTCTCAGAATCCAAATCCGCTGTTGCTTGGTCATGCATTGAAGAGTGGTAGAACCATAGCAGTAGAATTCCTTGAGGCTACGAATTCAGATTGTAACACTAAAAGAACTGAGGTGACAAAGGAAAGTCCCTTGCATTCGATTTCTGTGAGGGTAGACACCATTATTCTTGAGTCGTTGGTTAGCTTCAAGTCGGTTATGATAATTGGTGATCACAGTGACACCTTAAGACGTTATTCCGACGTAAAGGACTTATCCTTTCGACTTCCAGGAGATTATTCTTATGCCAGATTTGAATTAGTAACAACCGACGGCAGAGTGTTATACACCAATCCAATAGTAAGAGGCGGTAGCGAAGTATTGAAAAGTTCACAAGGCGCTGTGGTGAACCCATTAAAAACGGCAATTTATCGATTTATCATTATCTTCATAGTAGGGTTTACTTGGATTTTTATCTTCGTCAGACGAAATGAGAAGATCTCTAGAAAATTGGATGGTAAATCCTTGGGCGATTTATCATATCGTCGCGCTGTTCGTAGTGTTGCGAATCGTAGGAGCTTGCTTCCTAGAACTGGGAAATGATGAGGTATATTATACTTTTTATTCTAAGTTTCCGCAGCTAAGTTTTTTTGATCACCCTCCGATGGTGGGATGGCTAATCTGGCTGGGGACAGCAGGTAATACCTTTCATCAGGAATTTTTTATCCGTCTTTTCCCGATTATTCTAGGTACACTCAATATTGTGATTATCTATCGAAGTGTTCTATTGTTTTCGGAAAGAAGAGCGGCTGTTGCTGCAGCATTACTAAGTTGCTCCTCATTCTATTTATCAGTCATTGCAGGTTTATTTATCATGCCGGATACAGGAATGTTGTTTTTTTTGTTATTGGCATTCTATCAGTTGATTCGAATCGTTATAAAAGGGGAGTATTCATATCTGCGTTGGTTTCTTTTAGGTCTTTTTTGCGGACTAGGTTTTCTTTCCAAAATTCATGTTCTTTTCTTGTGGTTTGGAATAGGTGTGTACGCCATTTTTTTTCAAAGAAAGTGGTTCTTATCTCCCCATATCTATGCAGGGGCACTAGTGACTGGTATGTTAACTCTGCCGGTTATTATTTGGAATGCACAAAATGATTTTGTGTCATTCGTATTTCAAGGAAATCGAGTTTCAAGTGGCCAAAATTGGCATTGGGACTGGTTTTTCAAAGAATTGGGAGGCAGTATAGCCTATAATAATCCAATCGTATTTGTACTCATTGTTATCACTCTCTTCTGGTTATTTAGGAGAAGAGTACTTACCAGAAAGCTGGACAGACTAATTCTATGTACAACATTGCCAGTAATAATAGTTTTTTTATTTCTTTCTTTTCAGCATGAAACACTTCCTCACTGGAGTGCTCCAGCCTATACCTTATTACTTCTTCCAGCAGGGGTGATTTTTGCTAAAAGGATATACATTATTATATCTGCTTTTTTTCTCTCAGTGTTTGTTCTTTTTATTGGTCCTATAGCTGTAAATACTATTTCTTTTGATCACCAAAACACATTACAAAATAGACTTGGTAGATTCGATTTTACCCTAGACATGTACGGATGGGAGGATATAGGAATATATTTTAAAGGAATTCGTGAAAGGGCAGAGGAAGAGGGTTTGGTAAAGAAGAATGCACAGGTTTTGTTTTCCAAGTGGTTTCCGGGAGCGCATATAGCTCACTATGTTGCAGAGCCAAATGATGTGGATTATTTTGGTATTGGTTCTTTAAATGCCCTGCATCATTTTTCTTTTATAAATGAACAGAAACAAAGTCCTTCTGTCAATGACTGGCATTTTTATATAACAACTTCACATTTCTTTCAAGATCCTGAAAAGAATGAGGATTTTTTGCAATTTCAGTTGATAGAGAAGTTTCCTGTTTATAAACGCAGCAAAATTGTAGAGTATGTCTTCATTTATCGTGTGCGTCTGAAAGGAGCATTTGATCTACAAGGACACAGAGGTTGTCGTGGTCTTATGCCTGAAAACAGTATACCAGGGTTTAATAGGGCCCTCGAGCTCGGAGTTACAACCTTGGAAATGGATTGCGTTGTTACGAGGGATAGCGTTGTTGTCGTTTGTCACGATCTAGAGATTCTGCCAAGTCTTTGTGACGTCGAGCAGCCGATTGCTATTTTTAGTTTGAGTCTAAAGGAGGTTCAGTTGTATAGTTGTGGGCAAATTGCGAATCCAAGATTTCCAGATCAAAAGAAGTTGGAAGTGAAAATACCCACGCTCGAAGAGGTCATAAAATTTTCGGAGCAAAGAGCAACAGAGTTGAACAGATCTAAGCCTTTTTATAATATTGAAATTAAGTCTATTGTGGATGGGGCGCATAGTTTTCATCCCACACAGGATGTCTTTGCTCAACTTTTGATTCAAGTTTTGGAGAAATGCGATGTCCTTGATCGTTCCGTAGTTCAATCTTTTGATGTGAAAGCTTTGCAAGAAGTAAAAAAAATAAACCAAGATATATCTACCGCGGTATTGGTGGAGGAGGAAGTAAGTCCTACGAAAGTGATCGAAGTTTTGGGATATATTCCAGAAATATATAGTCCGAATTATTTGCTCGTGACCGATTCCGTTGTTCAATTCTGTCATGAACGCGGTCTTCGAATTATTCCTTGGACGGTTAATGATTCTGCAATAGTAGCTGAGCTATTAAAAGTTGGAGTAGACGGTATCATTACAGATTATCCGTGAGTTAATGGAATTGAGTCCAAAAGGTTTTGAGATCTTAAATGTACCTCACTCACTGCGCTATTTCACGCGCCAACTGATCAGAGTGAAGATAGTCCTCTAATGTTGGCTGAGCGATGAAGGTGGCATTTTGCATTGCATTTTCAACGACATCGGCGATCTGAAGAAACTTTATTTCATCCTTTAAGAAACGCGCTACCGCTACCTCGTTTGCAGCGTTTAAAACACAAGGCATGTTTCCTCCCATTTTCAAAGCCTCAAACGCCAGTCCTAAACAACGGAATGTATCGAGGTCGGGAGCTTCAAATGTCAACTGAGGATATTTTGTAAAATCGAAACGAGGAAAATCAGAGGACAAACGATCGGGATAGGCCATTGCATATTGAATCGGCAGTTTCATATCGGGTAGCCCCATTTGTGCCTTCATGCTGCCATCTTCAAATTGTACGATGCTATGTATAATACTTTGCGGATGTACAATTACCTCGATTTGTTCTGGTTTCAATCCGAAAAGCCATTTCGCTTCAATGACCTCTAAACCTTTGTTCATCAACGATGCGCTATCGATGGTAATTTTTGCACCCATGCTCCAATTGGGGTGCTTGAGTGCTTGAGCTTTGGTTACCTCAGAAAGTTCTTCTTTTTTCTTACCGCGAAATGGACCACCGCTTGCGGTTAAGATAATTTTCTCTATTGTATTATTCCATTCTCCTGCGAGGCATTGGAAAATAGCACTGTGCTCACTATCTACGGGGTAAATGTTTACTGCTTTTTCTTTAGCCAAGCGAGTGACTAAGTCACCTGCAACAACAAGTGTTTCTTTGTTTGCAAGCGCAATGGTTTTACCTGCTTCAATAGCACGGAGGGTAGGCTTTAGTCCAGCAGCACCGACCAGTGCAGTTAACACCAAATCGATTTCTCCTGATTCTACGATTTGTTCTAAAGCCTCTGATCCTGCATAGACTTTTATATCATGGTTCCACAGCGCTTCTTTAACGTATTCGTACTTACTCTCATCACCAATTACCACTGCATTTGGCTTGAATTGGATGGCTTGTTGAATAAGTAGATCTGCATTAGAACCAGCACAAAGTGTTTCCACTGCGAAGGTTTCCGGATGCGACGCGATAACATCAAGTGCTTGTGTTCCTATAGAGCCGGTAGAACCGAGGATGGCTATTCTTTTCATAAAGAGTTGAAAGGTACTAAAGAAATCCTAGTTCTAACATCGCTTCCTGGCTCATCATGCTCTTATCCCATGGTGGTTCCCAAGTAATTTCTACCTTGCACCCAGTGATGCCTTCAACGGACGCTACCTTATTTTCTACATCGGGTGGAAGTGTTTCTGCTACTGGGCAAGACGGGGAGGTAAGCGTCATGGTGATAGTTGCGAATTGTGCTTCGTCAATATCAATAGCATATACCAAACCCAGCTCATAAATATCTACGGGTATCTCAGGATCATAAATGGTCTTGAGTACTTCTATTATCTTGTTTTGAAGTTCTGTCTTCATGGTTGAGGTTGCTGATTTGCTGCTAGCATTCCATAAATTTTCATTTGTTTAATCATGGAAGCTAGGCCATTGCTTCGGGTTGGACTCAGATGACTAGTTAAACCTATGTCATTAACAAAGTGAAGGTCACTTTGTGCGATATCTTGTCCATTCATTCCATCTAATACTCGAATCACAAGAGATACCAATCCTTTTGTAATAATTGCATCACTGTCAGCGGTGAATCGAACCATTCCGTCTGCTCCGAAATCAGCGTGTAGCCACACTTTGGATTGACATCCTTTAATGAGATGATCTTCTGTTTTAAACTCTTGTTCGATTACGGGTAGGTCTTTCCCAAGCTCAATGATGTATTCGTATTTCTGCATCCAATCATCAAACATTCCAAATTCTTGGATTATTTCTTTCTGTCTGTCTTCTATGGTTTCCATAGTTTATCGGAGCATTTTTACTGATTTTCTCAAGGCGTCTGCGAAGATATTTACTTCTTCAATAGAATTATAAATGGCAAATGATGCGCGCACTGTTCCTGGAATTTTAAATCGTTCCATCAGCGGTTGAGTGCAATGATGCCCCGTCCGCACCGCGATCCCTTGTTGATCGAGCAAGGTTCCTAAATCATAAGGGTGTATTCCATCCACGAGGAAGGAAACAACAGAAACCTTTTGCGCGGATGTTCCATAAATCTTCATGCCTTCTATTTCTTGAAGGAATGTTGTTGCAGTATCTAAAAGCTGTTTTTCATGAAATTGTACCCAGTCCTTATCCAGCGACGTAGCAAAATCGATTGCCGAGCCAAAGGCAATGATGCCTTCAATGTTGGGTGTTCCAGCTTCGAATTTGTGAGGTAATTCGTTATACGTGGTGCCTTTGAATGATACTGTCTTGATCATTTCGCCTCCACCTCTGTATGGAGCCATGGATTCGAGTACTTCTCTTTTACCATAGAGCACACCAACGCCAGTTGGTCCATATAGTTTGTGAGCACTGAAGCAATAAAAATCACAATCAATGGATTTTACATTCACTTCGAAATGCACTACACTTTGAGCGCCATCTATTAAAATTTTCGCTCCTACTTGCCTGCTGCGGTTGATGATTATTTCAATGGGATTGATAGTCCCTAGCGCATTTGACACATGGTTTACAGCGACTATTTTAGTGCGCTCAGAGAGTAGCTCTTCCAGATTGCTCAGATCCCATTCACCCTTATCTGTAACGGGTATTACCTTGATGATGGCATTTTTTTCTTGAGCCAAAATTTGCCACGGAACAATATTGCTGTGATGTTCTAGCTCACTAACAAGAATTTCATCTCCCGAATGAATATTCAATCTGCCCCAAGCCTGTGCGACCAGATTAATGGAGTCGGTAGTTCCAGAGGTAAAGATTATTTCACCTAAGTCATCAGTGCCTAAGAAATCTGCTACTTTTTGTCGTGTACTTTCAAATTTTCCAGTGGCGATATTGGCCAAATGATGTACACCCCTGTGTATATTGGAATTGTATTCTTGGTAGTATTCTGTGATGCTTTCAATAACAGAAAGCGGCTTTTGCGAGGTGGCGGCGTTGTCGAAGTAAATCAAAGGTTTTCCATTGACCTCTTGTTGGAGAATCGGAAAGTGTTTTCTGATTTTTTCAACTGCTCCAATGCTTACCACATCATCCATGATTAAACGTATAATAAATTCTTTTCGGTTAAATCTGCAATCACGAATTCTGCCACCTGCTGATTTGAAATTTTAGAAATAACATCATTGATGAAAGCAGAAGTGAGAAGTCTTCTAGCCGCATCTACTCCAATACCTCTAGATCGCAGATACCACATGGCACTTTCGTCGAGTTGACCAGTAGTAGTTCCATGACTACATTTTACATCGTCGGCATAAATTTCTAACTCTGGCTTGGTATTCATTACCGCTTGATCGCCTGCTATTATATTAGCGTTATTCTGATACGCATTGGTTTTCTGTGCGTCTTTTCTTACATATACTTTACCATTGAATACGCCAGTGCTTTGGTCGAAGAGAATGCCTTTATACAACTCATTGCTTACACAGTGCGGATAACGATGATCTACTTTAGTATGGTTATCGATGAGTTGTTTGTTTCGAGGTAAATAAAAACCGCTTAAGTTACTTTCAATATTCTTTCCGTTGAGTGCAATGCGCAGGTCATTGCGCACCCAACCTCCATTCAGAGTGAGTGTATTGAAATTGGAATAAGCGTCATCAGCAAGTTGAATATCTTCCAAACACATTTGATAAGAAAGATCATTTTCATCTTGCATTTTATTGTATTCAAGACGAGCATTTTTGTCTACTTGAGCCCATAATTGGCGAATCGTAAGACCAGATGCAGTTGCGTCGCTGGAAATGAAACTTTCATTGATTTCCAAGGATGCGCTTTGATGTACTTTCACGAAAATGCTAGGCGTAGCAAGTGTTTGAGCGGCATCGATTAGATGAACGATGTGGATTGGTTTTTCGATGACGGCTCCTTTTTCTGCCTGGATATGAAGTGCCGAGGTACTTGTTGCTCTCTGAAGTGCCTCGAAGAAGTTGGAAGAAGAAGCGATATCAAAACCGATTAAGGTTTGCTCTTTTATTTCTTCATCGAACCGAATGGAAAGTCCATCTATTTTCTCATGATCACTAAGAGAAGCATTGTAAACACCATTGACAAAAACCAAGCGAAGCGCTTCAAAAGGTCTGTAATCAATTGAAGCAGTCGAGGACTTCTGAATGGAGAAGCGCTCATTCTGGAGCTTTGTTGTACGAGTATACTTCCATTCTTCATGACGGGAAGTGGGAATGTCAAGGTTCTCTAATGCTGTTTGAGCTTCAGAGACTACAAGCGGCAGTGCACTAATCAAACTTGATTTTGTTTGTTCAGCTATTGCCAGAAACTTGCTTTTATGGTTGACGATGGTTGTTTCCATGATTAGGCTTGCGCTTCTACTTCTTCTTTAATCCAATCGTATCCTCGTTCTTCTAATTCGAGGGCTAGTTCTTTTGTTCCAGACTTCACGATTTTTCCTTTGTAGAGTACGTGAACAAAGTCGGGAACGATAAAGTCGAGGAGTCTTTGATAGTGGGTAATCACTACAAATGATTTTTCAGGACTACGCATGGCATTCACGCCATTGGCAACAATTCTCAAAGCGTCGATATCAAGACCAGAGTCTGTTTCATCCAAAATGGCAAGAGTAGGATCCAGCATTGCCATTTGAAAGATCTCATTTCTTTTCTTTTCTCCACCACTAAATCCTTCGTTCAAAGAGCGATTGGTTAGTTGACCATCCAATTCCACCAACTTTGATTTTTCATTTACCAGTTGAAGGAATTCTTTAGCCGTCAATGGAGGCAGTCCTCTGTATGCTCTTATCTCAGAAAGCGCAGCTTTTAGAAAGTTGATATTGCTCACTCCTGGTATTTCAACTGGGTATTGAAACGCCAAGAATAGACCTTCTCTTGCGCGAACTTCAGGGCTCATTTCCAGAAGATTTTTTTCTTTGAAGATTATCTCTCCGCCGGTTATTTCATAATCTTCTTTTCCAGCAAGCACTGATGCAAGGGTAGATTTTCCAGAACCATTGGGTCCCATGATAGCATGAACCTCCCCAGGCTTTACTTCGAAATTTAAGCCTTTAAGAATTTCTTTTTCTTCTACTCTGGCCTGCAAATTTTTAATCGTCAACATGATGTTTATCTGTGATTGTAACTAGTCTATTTATCCAACACTTCCTTCCAATGAAATAGAAAGAAGTTTTTGAGCCTCCACTGCAAATTCCATGGGAAGTTGATTGAGTACTTCTTTTGCATATCCATTTACAATAAGAGAAATTGCTTTTTCTTCACTCAATCCTCTTTGTAAACAATAGAATATTTGATCTTCACCGATCTTTGAAGTAGTGGCCTCGTGTTCTACTTTGGCGGTTTTGTTTTTTACCTCGATATATGGAAAGGTGTGTGCACCGCAGTGATCGGTCATAAGCAAGGAGTCACACTGTGAGAAATTGCGAGCATGATCCGCGGAGGGATTTATTTGAACCAAACCTCTGTAGGAGTTTTGGCTTGATCCCGCGCTAATTCCTTTGGATATTATAGTGCTGCTGGTATTCTTCCCAATGTGAATCATCTTTGTTCCAGTATCTGCTTGTTGGGCATTATTGGTAACAGCCACGGAGTAAAATTCACCGATACTATTGTCTCCTTTAAGCACACAACTGGGATACTTCCACGTAATCGCACTTCCCGTTTCAACTTGCGTCCAAGAAATCTTACTGTTAATGCCTTCGCACAAACCTCTCTTGGTAACGAAATTGAACACGCCGCCCTTCCCGTCTTTGTCGCCAGGATACCAGTTTTGAACAGTACTGTATTTTATTTCAGCATTGTCAAGTGCCACAAGTTCTACTACGGCGGCATGCAGTTGGTTTTCGTCTCTTTGAGGAGCAGTGCAGCCTTCTAAGTAGCTAACATAGGCGCCTTCATCGGCAATAACCAGTGTTCTTTCAAATTGTCCAGTTCCCGCTTCATTAATTCTGAAGTAAGTACTTAATTCCATCGGACATCTTACCCCTTTGGGTATATAGCAAAAAGAACCATCTGTAAAGACGGCACTATTTAACGCTGCATAGAAATTATCGCTCTTGGGAACTACCGTTCCAATATACTTTCTAACAAGATCTGGGTGTTCATGAACGGCTTCGCTCATAGAGCAAAAGATGATTCCCAATTCTGCTAGCTTTTCTTTGAAAGAGGTGGCCACAGAGACGGAGTCTAACACGAAGTCTACCGCCACTCCTGATAGTCTTTTTTGTTCTTCCAAAGAAATCCCTAGTTTTTCCATCGTTCTTCGGAGCTCTGGATCTATCTCATCGATGCTATTGTATTTCGGTCTTTTTTTGGGAGCAGCATAATAGGAAATCGCTTGAAAATCAGGCTTGGTATAGTGCACGTGCGCCCACTCTGGTTCTGTCATTTTAAGCCATTGACGAAACGCATCGAGTCTCCATTCTAAGAGCCATTCGGGTTCTTCTTTTTTCGAAGAAATCAATCGGATGATATCTTCATTTAGCCCTGCTGGTGCCTTATCTGTTTCAATATTGGTTGTAAAGCCGAATTCGTACTCTTTGGAAGTAACTGAATCCAGTATTTCATCTCCTTCGTAAGCCATTGTTAATCGGGTTAAATGGAAAAACTTTCACCGCATCCGCATGTTCTTGATGCGTTGGGATTTTTGAAAACAAAGCCTTTGCCGTTGAGTCCGCCGGTATACTCTAATTCGGTGCCCACAAGGTATAGAAACGACTTTCTGTCGACCACTACCTTGACACCGTTGTCTTCGAATACTTGATCACCTTCCTTCATTTCTGTATCAAAGGTGAGCTGATACATTAGACCAGAACAACCTCCACCTTCTACTCCTACACGCACAAATGCGCCTTGGGGATGCTTCTCATCCACTAAAAGTTTGGTAACCTGCTCTTTCGCACTATCATTTACTTTTATCATGAGTATCTGATTTATGTAAAAACCAATTATAACCCCTATATGTTCAGCGTTTCAGGAATTATTTGGAACGCTTCTAAATTGAATAAGGGATGCAAAAATACCATGTTTAAGGTATTGAAACCAAACGAAGATGTGAAATTGAGTGAAAATGATCAGCTTTTCAGAATATCTGACACTTTTCGCGGTGTCAAAGGTGCGCGAATGAAATCCAAGGGATACTTTCTGATGTATATTTTCAAGAATATCCATAATTCTCTGAGCTCGGACAGGCCGATATCACGGCTTTTACAAGCCGTATAAAACGCAAGACCGAATGAAACGGAAAAGTTTATGGCACCGATCATCAGTATTCCGATCACTGTAACCACGACATCAACGAGTGAAAATAGCCCATCAGAACAATAGAGTGCGGCACTGAACGTACCTGCCGCAAAGGTGATGTGTCTGATATCGTAAGGAAGTCCTGTGATATAGCCAATAAAGGTCGCGGTTCCTAACAGGAAGCCCAATGAAATATTTCCCGCCAACGAACCTGCATTAGCGGAAAGGAATGTAGAAATTTTAGTAACGCGTTTCATTCCCAAAATGCGATGGAGACCTTTCATTTCGCGTATTCTTTCTGGGATTCGGCTGTAGATGATTCGATTGTCGGTATATCCTGCTATAAGCCCGCTCATAAATAGAAATACCCCAGTGATGGCGGCAAACCATAATGCACCACTGCGCCACGGATGCTGAGCGTCCATCACACCGAATGATTGTTCGGTACCAAATAGTTTATAGTCAAATCCCCAGTGCAACATCCAAGCAAACAGGAAAGGCAATGGAAAAACGATAATCAAATTCCCGATAAAGCTGATGGTCTGGGTATGGAATACTTTTGCAATCGTAATTCCTAATTCTGGGATATTAGCTTTTTCTATATTATTTCCTAACGATTTTGCAATGGTGGAGGCCGTCATTGCAGGTTGTTTGGTAGCCAAGGTGAAGTGAAAGGAATTGATAAGTACAAAGCCTAAAACATAGTTGATCGAATAGACCAATGCTTCCCAGAATACGGGTAAACTTGCTTCATGAAGCCAAGCTTTGAAGAACACCAGGACCGATACTATCAGGCCTGCGCCTGCCGCTGCCCCAAGGAATGCAGAATAGTCGCGAAAATCCGCAGCGATGTAATGCTCGCCGGTATTGCTTGAATGTTCGCTTATTCGGAGGGAAAGAACCTTTAAGTTCTTTTTCATAAAATGACTAAAGCCCTTTGAATTTTTCTCAGCATTCACAATACTCGAAAAAATAGAGAATGTGGCATGTGCTGATGATTGATTGCCGGGCTGACAAATATTGATGAGGTCTTCAATGCGCCTCAACATGTCCAAGGCTTTCGAAATAGTAAATATGACATCTACATTGGCTCCGAATCGTTCGGAAGCATCAATGATGTCTTTAAAGTGCATTCGACACTTTTCTATAGAAAAACGCAGCTCATCCTTGGTTTCTTCTTTCCTTGTGTTACTGGTTATAGCATTAATGAAAGCACCACTATTTTTTTGAAGTTCTAAGAATAAAGATAAATGTTTTTCTTCTCTATCCCGAATATTCATTCGGTAGTCAAATCCTATATTAGAAGTTCGAATGGTCAATATCTGTATACTCGTGGCGAATTTTTCAATGGGATATTCTACTTTTCCCAATCGCTGTTGCAGGGCGGTAATGTGTTCGGGATGAATTTGTTTTATCCAAAGATGATCTAATTCGGCATTGATTATCTTGGAGAGTCTTAGCAAGAACAGGTTGTTGCCCTTCAGTTCAGGAATTAATGAGTGTCTTATTCTTGCCGTAAGTTCTTGCCAAAAAGAGGTGTGATTGCTGATGCCTTTATTTTCAATGGCTAGATTGAATCCAGGGCGATTCAGTAAACTTTCTAACTCGGCAACAAACGCTTGTTTAAAGGAAGTATTTGACGATATGGCAGAAAGAAATTCTTCGAATAAATCAGTAAAAGGAATACTCTCGTTTTTGATATTCTCCCGAAAGAATAATACAGTAGAAGCGAGCACTTGATGAAGTGAGCTTGTATATTCATGAATATATTTTCTTTCGGATTGCAATTGTTTATATAATCACGGTTCCAAAATGTGATGCAATACGTGCCTTAACTTTATCGAGGAGTATTTTTTCTTGTAAAAGGGCGTCAACAGAAGCAGGGTCTTCGGTTGATTTAATTTCTGCTTCGATCCTTTGAATTTCTTGAATTACTTTTCTCAATTTCAATCGGAATAAAGAAGCAGTAGCGGATTTCTTCAGAATGAGATCTTCTGTTTCTGTGTTTATGTTGTGCTTTATTTTCCAATTGCTACTTAGTTGATGTTGACTAGTAACAATGCGAGATGTTTCTCCGGATATTTCCTGATCAGGGTGCAGGGTAAAGGCTCTTACCTCTGGGAACTCTTCCCTCCCGATAAACTCGATATACTCGAATAAAATTCGTCTATAGGTTTCATGCTCTAACGTAATTTCATCCTGTTGGAGACCTGTTATTAGAAACTCTGATACGCTAATGGTCATGGGTTCCAATTCATCGAGCTCGTTTTTAGCGACTATCGTTATTGGATATTCTCCGTAGGAAAGCAAAATACGAATGAGCTCTCTTTCTTGATGATGTAAGTTGATTTCATCTTGAACATAATCGTTTTCAGGAATACCGGATTTTTCAGGTTCGTCAAGAATGGGAAGAGGCTCCTCTTTATCTTTTTTTAATTTTTGAAGAATGGATTTATTGAGCTCTGTTAATAGCACTTGTTCGCTAATTTGAAGCAAACGGCTGCATTCTTGAGTGTAAACGGATCGAGTGATTGCATCGGGAATGAGTGCGATACTATCTACAATGCCTCTGATCAAGGCTGCTTTTTTTACTGGATCTCCTCCAGTTTCGCTCAGTAGAAGCGAGGTTTTGAAAGTGATGAAATCTTGAGCGTTCTTCGATATGAATTCTTGGATAGCTTCACTGCTATTTTTTCGTGCAAAGCTGTCGGGGTCATCGCCGTCTGGAAAAAGAAGAACTTTAACATTCAAACCTTCTTTCAAGATCATATCAATTCCCCTGAAACTGGCTCTGATTCCTGCGCTGTCACCGTCATAGAGAATAGTAATATTCGGGGTGTAGCGTTTAATAAGTCTAATTTGGCCTTCTGTAAGAGAAGTTCCGCTGGATGCGACTACATTTTCTACACCGGCCTGATGAAGTGAAATTACGTCGGTGTATCCTTCCACCAGAAAGCAGACATCTTCTCTAACGATTGCATTTTTAGCAAGGTGGAGGCCAAACAGTACATTGCTTTTTACATACAATTCGCTTTCAGGTGAATTGAAATATTTGGCGATGTTCTTATCGCTTCGAAGCGTTCTTCCTCCAAAGGCAATTACTTTCCCGCTGATATTGTGTATGGGAAACATGACTCTGCCCTTAAAGAAATCAAAAAGTTTATCTTCTTTTTCTTTTACAAGTCCTGTCTTTATGAGATATTCAGTATTGTATCCAGCTTCAGTAGCTGCTTTGATGAGAGCGTCCCATCTATCTGGAGAATAACCGAGTTGAAAAGTGCGAATGGTTTCCGGTCTAAATCCTCTTTCTTGAAAATAACTTAATCCGATGGCTTGTCCTTCCTCTGTTTCTATCATTTGTTGCTGAAACCACTTTGCCGCCCATTCAGTAACAATAGATAGTTGCTCTCGTTCGGTTTTTTCTTGAAGCTGTTCTGTGGATTGTTGCTCTTCTTCGATTTCAATATTGTAACGATTCGCCAGCCATCGAAGTGCTTCAGGATAGGAGAACTTTTCGTGTTCCATGAGAAAGTCGATCACATTTCCTCCCTTACCAGAAGAGAAGTCCTTGTAGATTCCTTTAGCGGGAACAACAAAAAAACTAGGGGTTCTTTCTTTAGAGAAAGGAGAGAGTCCTTTCCATGATGAGCCAGACTTTTTTAAATGCACAAAGTCGCCAATTACATCTTCGATAATGGCGGCAGCATAAATTCGGTCAATGGTGGCACGACTGATCATGGCCCAAATATAAGATTTACTCGTGTCTTAAAGGGGGGTATCGGTAGCAATACGCTCTAGAATGAAGCGATCCGCGGGAAATGCAAATTCTTTGAGATTGATTTCTCCGATATGCACCCATCGGAAACTCTCGGTTTGGTGATTTTCGAGGTCAAAATCAAAGCGACGGGAGGCAATTTTAAACTTTGGTAATTCCAGTAATCGGACTTGGTAGTAAACCGAAATGACCTGATCAGTAGGTTTGAAAGCGCTTTGTATAAAAAAGCCGGTGGTGTAAACGTGCTTTACTATTTCAACTTCTTGTCCGAGTTCTTCTAACGCCTCTCTTTTTACTGCATCTTCAATTCCTTCTCCGAATTCTACTCCTCCGCCAGGGAGCTTTGTATACTGCTTTCCTGCGATTATTTCATCACTAACCAATAGCTCATTGTCATCGTTTAAGAGCAAGAAATAAGCACGAATATTAAAACGATTGATTGTACTCATCACGGAAACAACAAATTGGTCAGCGATTTAAATTCGGCTACACTCAATTGTTCTGGTCTTTGATTGAAAACAGGAAGTGAGGTGTCTACTTCAATGGAGGTGAGGGATTTGACCGAATTTCTAAGTGTCTTTCTTCTTTGATTAAAAGCGGTCTTTACCACAAGTTTGAACTTCACTTCATCACAACCGAATGATTGCTCTGGGATTCTTTGTAATCGAATAACTCCACTTTTTACTTTTGGTGGTGGATCAAATTCTAGTTCACTAACAGTAAAAAGATATTCTGTTTGATAATATGCCTGGATGAGCACCGAAAGAATTCCATAGTCTTTGTTACCGGGTTTTCCGGCGACTCTTTCTGCTACTTCTTTTTGAAACATACCCACCACTTCAGGAATTTGTTCTTTAAAGTCTAATACCTTGAATAAGATTTGTGATGATATGTTGTAAGGAAAGTTCCCAACAACGGCAAAAGACTCTTGAAAAATTTCATTTAAGGGTAGCGATAGAAAGTCACGATCGATGATTTTTTGTCTGACTTCAGGAAAGTAGGCTTTCAGATATTCAATACTTTCTGTGTCTATTTCAGAGAGAAATAAATCAAATTCTTTTCTTTTTAAGAGAAATGAAGTGAGTGCGCCTGTTCCAGGGCCAATTTCAATGATTTGTTTGTAGCCTTGAAAACCAGTGAGGGCTTCTGCAATTTGCTGGCATATCTCTGGGTTTTTTAAGAAGTGTTGACCAAGGTGCTTTTTAGGCCGTACGTACATGCTGCTAAGGTAGTTTTAATTTTGAGGAAGTGCGGAGAATTTGTATCCAGCCTTGGAAAGTTCTTCCATTACAATTTTCAACGCAGGAATCATTCGCGGTGCGGCCTTGATACTATCATGAAATACGATAATGCTTCCTTCCCGAACATGATCTAGGACATTTCTGACGACTTTTTCCACACCGTTGGTTTTATCAAAGTCTCCGGTAATAATATCCCACATTACAATGGTAAACCTCGACTTGAGAGCGCTTATTTGAGCAGGTGTGATTCGACCATAAGGGGGTCTGAAGAGTCTACTGTCTATGACTTCTGCAGCACCCACTACATTTTTTAGATATCGGTATTGTTTTGTTTTAACGCCATTGAGGTGATCTTGTGTATGGTTACCGATACTATGACCTTCCGCGGAAATTCTGCGATAAATCTCAGGATGCTTCTTTACATTCTTACCGATGCAAAAGAACGTGGCTTTGGCATTATAGGATTTTAAAATGTCTAATACTTGTTCTGTAACATCGGGAATGGGGCCATCGTCGAATGTTAGAAATATTTCTTTATCAAATGTATGAACACTCCAGAGCAAGTCGGAAACCAACGGCTGCAGCATTTCTGGAGTTTTTACAAAATACATTAGTCTAATCTTTGGGCTAGGACAACCGTTTTTTTAAATCTAGAGGTTTTTCCATCTTGTGAGAAGACCTCGAAATAAACAATATAGACACCTATTGAGGCTAATAGGTTGTCCTCATTGGTACCGTTCCAACTAATGGCTCCATTCACACCAAGGAGTTCTGATTTTGTCAGGTGTTTAACAGGTCTTCCAGCTCCATCATAAATAAAGATGTTGGCGATAAGGCTGGGGTCTAGGTTTTGGTAAGTGATGGTTACTACATCATTGAAACCATCGTTGTCAGGTGAAAAGATCTCTGGAGAAATAGTAATGTCATCATCACCGAAAACTGCAGCGAGTGCTTGAGAATTTTGATATCCTGGCGTAGCATAGCCTTGAGAAGCAGCCGCAGAACTCCAATTGGTATCATCCGAAGCTGGGCGTTTAGGGTCAATGCGCTCTAATGAAACACCGTCGAGATCCTCAATGAGAGGGAAATGCATGGACTCTTTGTACTCAAATCGATCGGACACCTCCGTATTGGGCAATTGTAAAACAACGATGCCTTCTGTATTGTTATAAGACGGCAAGTCTGCGACTTGAAGAATGCGAGAATTTTCGGTAAAGGGATAATAAGTCTGCAACTCAGTGCCATCTTCTGTTAGCACCAGGTATTGTCCGGGCAGGAGATTGTATCCAAAATCTGTAATAATTTCAGAATTGCTTATCGCACCATCGGTTTCTGTTGCAATCAGCCAAGAGGAAAGGGATATAATTTTTTGTGAGCGATTGTAGATCTCTACAAAATCAAAACCGTCTTCAAATGGATTGGATAATACTTCATTGATGATGAGGTCTCCTGGTGTGGCATCTTCTGCTCCCGAATAAACCCCCGTTACATTCGAAGAAATATTGCCCCAACAGTCTTCAATACTTGATATGGTAAAGTTATACACTTGACCAGATATGACTCCAGAAGTTGTTACCCGAATAATTGTTCGGTCAGCATTTCCGAACTCAATAAAAACAGGTGTAGAAGATTGTCCATTCACAGTCCATGAAAACTCCGATAAAGATTCTTCAGAAACGGGTTCATTAAATACAAGGGTTACTGGAGAGAATATACCGGAATAAACAGCTAAAAGAGCTGGACCTTGTGTGTCTGGGGCTAAGTTCAGCACAGAGTTCACGGACCCAGGAGTGGCGCCTTCGATAGACACGGATGCTCTCCAATTGTCAGCTGTACTGCAAGGATCAAGAGGGTTTACGAGTTCTATAGACCAGCCTCCATCATTTTTTGAGTTGTCTCTATACCATTGATCTGTGTAGCCGACAATGTCTAGTAGTCCCGTATCTGGATGCGAAAGACGAATGGTGTCTCCTGAATTTGTCAATGATGGAAAGGACGTCATGAATAGGGCTTCATCGATGGACGATAGAAGTGATTCTGATGCATCATCTGCCACAACACGGTATTCTCCAGGGCCAATAGACGCGCTTAAACCAAGAGGTATATCATTTACAAGAATGAAACTCAAATCAATCAGCTTGTCAGATTTATTATAGATTTCGAAAAACTCGGCTCTATAAGTGTTTATGGTCTGACTTGGCGCTGCCATGATTTCATTGATGATAAGATCTCCTTGTTGCGGTTGAAAGCCTTTTACAAAATCAATAATCGTATCATTTAAGAAATTGCCCGAACAATCAGTGAGATCATTAAAAGAGAGGGAATAAGTAATTCCAGACTGCCAGCTTTGATTTAGAAACAACTGTAGACCATTTCCTCCAGGAAGCCAAGTTGAATTGACAATCCCGAGATCTGGTGAAATGAGTATATTATCGGAAGATGGAATGTCCGAGGACATGGTTTCATTAAAGACGATTATAAATGTACCAGTGGCTGGTGCAAAAATTCCTGCTACAGTTGGTGCTGTGTTATCAAGGGTGTTGCTATATACACTGTTTACCGCACCGGCTGTTGTGCCAAGGGAAGATTGACTGGCAGACCAGTTAAAAACAGAAGCACAAGGAAAATCTGGGTTAATCAACTCCAACGAGTAGCCTCCATCTTCTTTTTCTTCATCATTATACCAAATCGAGGAATATGTTACTTCGTCAATAATTCCTGATTCAGGATGAGATATGTTCACCGTGGTTCCAGTATTGGTTAGGCCTGGAAAACTTGTAACCGCAGCGGCATTATTGAATGAGGTAAACAAGTCGATATTGGAAGTAGAAGTAAGAATCAAATATTCATCGGGGTACATGAGCAGCGAACCAACGAGCGTTCCACTATTTACTTTAAGCCCTGTAAGATCGAGTACTTTCTCAGATCGATTATAGATTTCGATGAATTCTGCGAGCTGAGGTGCTCCTGAAACGGGAGGATCGGGGTCTGCAAGTATTTCGTTAATTTTTAAATCGTTAATTTGAGGAGTAAAGCCAAGCACAATCGTAGCATTATATGGATCATTGCCATTACCCGAACAATCATTCGGCCCTGTTATGTTTAAGCTGTATGATACACCGGTTTCCAAGGATCCATTTAAAGATATAAGTAAAGCGCTCAAATTATTGATCCACTGAATATTTTGAATCGGCACCGTTGGTGTGATTGTAATATTGAAACTCGATGGATCATCATCTTCCATTGTTTCATTAAAAGCAAGGATTATACTATTGGCTGTGGCTGATGATTGGACTAATGCAGGAGGAGTGGTGTCTGGAACGTCAATGTAAACCGAGTTTTGACTAGCAGGCGTTCCACCCTGAGGTGCATTGCTTTCCGACCAGTTTGCTGAACTCGCACAAGGAAAGAATGGATTCTTTTGTTCCAAAGTCCAGCCTCCATTCAGTTTTTCTGCGGTGGCAAACCAGTCGTCAGAGTATACAAGTAAATCAATAATGTTTCCATTATTGTCAATCAAAGTCAAGCTATCCCCAGCATTTGTAAGAGCTGTGAAAGAACTAATAGGGATAGCGTTTGAAAAATTAGGAGCGGCCGTTACATCGCAAAGAATATAATACTGACCTGGTGACATAGTCACTGCTGGCAGTAACTTGGATGTAGTTGAGTTTACAAATTGCCAATTTTCAAGTAAAAAGGTTTCTTGTGAAGCATTGAAAATTTCTACGAACTCAAACTCCGGCAATCCTGCAGAAGGCGAGGGGTCCGCAAGCACCTCGTTGAATACTACAGAGCGAAACTCGGGTGCGGCAGGAATGAAAAATTGAAAAGTGGTGTTAAAGGCGGCCATGGTATTTGCCTCTAAATCCTGAATATTAGAAATAGATAGTTCTTGGTCCGTGTTACCAGCAAATGCAGGATTAAAGGTAAGCGTGACCAATGCATTATTAGCATTATCTCGGATTGCTGAGATAGGCGCTTGAGTTCCGTTCAGAGCATAGTTCGCAGGATTTTCGCCACTGTTTTCTGAAACAGGTTCATTGAAAAGTACCTCCACAACGGTAGTGGAAGTAGCCGCTACGGATAGAACAGATGGAGGTGTTGTGTCTACTATAATTTCTCCAAAATAAAAGTCATCGAAAAAGAAATTGTCCGCATTGGACACAGTGTAAGAACATATCAATCCCAATGATGAAGAGGTGGTGTAGGAGTTTTCGGTGAACGACGCCTCTTCAATGAAATTGAAGCCTCCAGTATAATCGACAGCAATAGACCACAGGTCAGCGGCAGACCGCGTGATTTTTATTCTTGCTGAAAAAGAAGAGGCTATAGCTCCCGAAGTGCAAGAAGCGAGTTCCACTGGATTGTCCACCCCGTTGTCAAGAAATAAACGAATGGCATCCGTTGAACCCCCTTCTCCTAATTTTAAAAAATAACCTTGAACTCCTGCCGTCCCATTTCCCGTGTAGGCAGTAATGGGGCCATTCGACGAGATGTATATTCTAGATTGGTTGTTGTCACTTCCTGAAAATGTTTGTCTGACAAAGAGATTCCATTCTTTGTTGTCTAAAGAAGTTTGGGAAAACGATGTATTCAAGTATGCCTGACCAGCAGTTGTACCTACCGTTTGCAATTGTCCTAGAGAGTTTATCGCAAATAATGATTCAGATCCTGTCCAAGTCGGATTCGTAAGAAAATCACCGTCGCTGAAGTTATCAGAGAGTTGAGAAAAAGCTGTGAATGACCACAGCAAAAAAACAAGAGTAATAAAATTCCTAATTTTTTTCATAGATGAATCAAAAACCCGGACAAGTTAAGGCATAATGGAAAATTCATGATAGTTTTGAAACCAAAATTTAAAGAATGAAAGTAGCAGTAGTTGGAGCCACTGGACTGGTGGGGACGAAAATGTTAGAGATATTGGGAGAGCGTAACTTTCCGGTAACAGATCTATTACCGGTAGCCTCAGATAAGTCGGTAGGAAAGAAGATAACATGGAAGGGTAAGGAATACGCAGTGATAGGCATGAGCGAGGCCATTTCGAGAAGGCCAGATGTGGCGTTATTCTCTGCAGGGGGAGCTACTAGTTTAGAATGGGCGCCTCAATTTGCGGCAGTGGGCTGCAGAGTCATAGACAATTCTTCTGCTTGGCGCATGGACGCTACCAAGAAGCTAGTTGTGCCTGAAATTAATGGGGACTCATTAAGCAGTGAGGATTTTATTATTGCCAATCCCAATTGCAGCACGATTCAAATGGTAATGGTTTTTAAACCATTGCATGATTTGTACACGATTCGCCGAGCAGTGGTGAGTACCTACCAGAGTGTTACAGGAACGGGAGCCAAGGCGGTGGCGCAACTGATGAATGAGCGCGCGGGTATTGATGGGGAAATGGCCTATAAGTATCCTATTGATTTGAATTTGATTCCTCAGATCGATGTTTTCTTAGAAAACGGTTATACTAAAGAGGAAATGAAGATGATTAATGAAACCAAGAAAATTATGGGTGACGATAGAATAAAAGTTACGGCAACGACCGTGAGAGCGCCTGTAATGGGAGGGCACTCAGAATCTATCAATATAGAGTTTGAAAGAACGCCCGATCTTAAAGAAATTCGAAGCGCATTATCGAGGTGCGCTGGCGTAACTGTAGTCGACAATGTAGCGGATTTTGAATATCCAATGCCCCTGATACATGCGCAAGACAGCGATGAGGTATTTGTAGGGCGCATTCGTCTTGACGAGAGTCAAGAGAATACGATCAACTGCTGGGTGGTAAGCGACAATTTGCGCAAAGGCGCTGCTACCAATGCAATTCAAATCGCAGAACACCTGATTGCAAAGGGTATTCTACGTTCATAGCCTAGATTTGACCTCATCGATAAATCGATTGTGATATTTTTTGTTGTCTAGAGAAGTATAACTTGGGCGATGGCGTAACTCGATCCACTGGTAGTCGGGCTGTGTTTTTTGAAGTGTATATCTTTCCAGGCGGTGAAGAATTAAACCGCTGTTATAAATGTTTTCTATAAGTAGATTCGTATATAAGCTTTGATCAATTATTTGAAGCAGATGTGGTTGGTTTTTTCGAATCCACTCTAGAGCGTAAGGGTCGGGGATGTGAATACAGACCTGACCGTTTTCTGCGAGGTGCGCTTTAATTACTTGAAATAAGTTCTCATGAGCTTCTATTGGGATGTGTTCTAAAACATCGGGAAGAACGATGAAGTCATACTTCTCAGAAAGATCAAGTCCCTTCATGTCAGACACGATCCAACGAATGCTCTTGTATTTAGAAAGTCTAGTGGTTGCCATTTCGACGCTACTGGGACTAATATCAATAGCGGTTATGTTCTGTGATTTTGTAGCGAGAAGAGAGGTTAGGGTACCGATTCCACAACCGATTTCCATGACCTTGGATTGGGCGTTCAGGCCCAAAGAAGACATCTTCTTTAAAATATGTCGGTGGCGAATATTTACGCCTATTCTCTTTTGAGAATCAGCGTATTGATTGTAGAAATCTGCGACTTCTTTTTCGTTAGGAACATTCATAGGGCAAATTTAACCAACCTCTTGTAGGGAAATATTGATTTTCTTTGTAGCACCTCGGAATTTTGAACCAAATGAAAAAATCGGTATTTATCGGTTCACTTGTAGCTACCGCTATAGTGAGTTCTTTGTTGACGTATTTATTTACCCAGGAATTTTCTCCAAAGCCCGTTGCATACAAAGATAAGAAGGCAATGAAAGCAGTTACAACTCCTAATTGTCCTATTGAATTGGTCCGAATTCCTAATAGTTCCAGTGAGTTGATTGGGCCATTGTTGTTCGCTGATGTTACCTGTTCTTCACCGGAGCTGGATAGTTTAAAAAGAAAAGTTTCTGATGTAATCAACGATAGAAAGAAGTCTGGAGCCATTGATCAAGCATCCGTTTATGTTAAATCGCTCCGCACAGGCTTGTGGTTTGAGGTGAACGGAACTCAACAGTATGAGCCTGGTTCAATGATGAAGATAGCGATCCTGATGACTTATTTGAAGAAGTCGGAGCAGGATCCAGCTTTTTTGAAAAGAGAATTGAAGTTGACAAGTTCGTTCGGTCAAAACACTGGGCTTAATCAAATAAGAACAAGTGCACCTTTGGAGCTCAACAAGAATTATTCTGTTGAAAGACTTATCGAAGAAATGATCGTCAATAGCGATAATGATGCTACTCAATTACTTATTGATTACATCGACAAAGAGCTATTCTCAAGGGTGATGGGGGATATCAGCGGTCGCACACCAGATATTTCAGATCCAAACTATGCACTCAGTGTAATGGAATACAATCGTTACTTGAGAGTTTTATACAATACCTCGTATTTGAATAGAGAGAAAAGTTTGTATGCTTTGGAGTTGCTATCAAGAACGAATTTTAAAGGAGGGCTCACTAAAGCTTTGCCCGCAGGAGTGAGTGTAGCGCACAAGTTTGGAGAGCGTCCTTCCGATAACGGGTTTAATTTTCACGAAGGTGGAATTGTTTATTTAAAGGGAAATCCCTATGCCATAGTGGTGATGACTAAAGGAAAGAACTCCATGCTTTTGCCGGAAGTAATTGCAGATGTTTCGAAAATTTGCTATGACGGATTATCTGCCATGTAACCGAATAAATATTCGGTTATCTAACAGTGGCCCCAGCTAAAAAGTCTTTTTCGGGACTAATAAATGAAAGTTCTCCCGAATTATTTTCTGCCATCAAAATCATACCTTGACTCATTACTCCTTTAATTTCACGAGGTGCTAGATTGGCGAGTAGAATCACTTTTTTACCGATACAATGTTCTGGCTCGTAGAACTCAGCAATACCGCTTACAATAGTTCTTTCATCCACTCCTGTATCTACGAGTAGTTTCAAAAGCTTTTTAGTCTTTGCGATTTTTTCTGCAGCTTTAATGATGCCCACACGAATATCCATTTTTTGAAATTCGTCAAATGCAATATTTTCTTTTAAGGGCTCAGCGGCGCTTGTATTGATATCTTCTTTAGATGCTGAAAGTTTTGCCATTTGAGCAGCAACAATTTCGTCTGTTATTTTCTCGAAAAGGATAGGAAGGTTTCCTATAACATGTTCTTTTTTGATAACATTGGAGGCATCATCAGACCATGGTTGGTCTTCAATATTCAGTCCCTGTTGAAGTTTGGCTGAAGTAAATGGAAGAAAGGGACGAATAGCTACAGATAGCGTTGCTACAATATTTAAGCAATTGTGAAGTATGGTAGCGGTACGATTGGGCTCGGATTTTAGAAGTTTCCAGGGTTCTGTTTCTGTGAGGTATTTGTTGCCGAGTCGTGCAATGTTCATTGCCTCAGCGAGTGCTTCACGAAAGCGGAATTGTTCAATCTTGCTACCAGTAGTTTGAAATGCATCCGTCACGGCAGCCATGATTTGTTCGTCCACGGGCAAAGCATCGAATGTTCCTGGTGCTTTTCCTTCGTAATATTTTTGCGTGAGCACGAATACCCGATTGACGAAGTTTCCTAGAATATCGGCTAATTCATTATTGACACGATCTTTGAAGTCGACCCATGTAAATTCGCTGTCTTTTTGCTCAGGCATTATCGAGCCAAGTACATAGCGCATTTCGTCTTGTTTTCCGGGAAACTCTTGTAGATACTCATGAAGCCAGACAGCCCAATTGCGAGAAGTGGAGATTTTGTCACCTTCTAAGTTCATGAATTCATTGGCAGGCACATTGGAGGGAAGAATGAATTCTCCATGTGCTTTAAGAATAATCGGGAAGATGATACAGTGAAATACGATATTGTCTTTTCCGATAAAATGGATCAGCTGACAATCCTCGCTTTTCCAATAATCCTCCCAGTTTTTTCCATTTTTATCCGCCCATACTTTGGTATTGGTAATATATCCAATGGGGGCGTCCAACCAGACGTACAAGACTTTTCCTTCAGCATCTTCAAGAGGCACGGGTACTCCCCAATCCAAGTCGCGAGTCATGGCTCTGCTGTGCAATCCTCCATCTATCCAACTCATGCATTGACCGACTACATGGGCCTTCCATTCTTTAGGGTCATGATGAAATTTTCCATTTAATGATCCATTTTGAATGAAGTCGCCGATCCAGCTTTGATGATGTGACATCGGCAGATACCAATGAGAGGTTTCTTTAAGTACGGGTTTAGAGCCGCTGATGGTACTTTTTGGATCAATCAAATCGAGAGGACTCAAAGCTGTTCCGCATTTTTCGCATTGATCTCCATACGCTTTATCATTGCCGCAGTTGGGGCAAGTTCCCATGATATAGCGATCTGCAAGAAACTGGTTTTGTTCCTCGTCATAGTATTGACGAGAAGTTTGCTTATCAAAAACACCTTTGCTGTTTAGCTTTAAAAAAATATCCGAGCTCATTTGACGGTGTTCTTCACTGCTGGTGCGGTAATATTCGTCGAATGAAATTCCGAAATCTTTGAATGCACCGCCCATAAGGAGGTGGTAGTAATCAACTATTTCTTTGGGGTGCTTATTTTCTTTTTTTGCGCGCAATGTGATTGCTGCTCCGTGTTCATCAGAACCACAGATGAATGCTACATCCTTACCTTTGGCGCGTAAGTACCGTACGTAAATATCGGCAGGTAGATAGGCCCCTGCAATGTGTCCAATATGAAGAGGACCATTTGCATATGGCAAGGCGGAGGTAACTAGATATCTTTTTGGTTCCTTTGTCATAAAATCAAAACGCTTACTGCGGACAAAGATAGACCCAAGTATGTTAATTAAAAGACCTGATTTTTTGAAGCCTGGCGATACGATTGGTATTGCGGCTACAGCGCGGTGGATAGAACAAGCCCATGTGGATAGAGCAATAGAGTTGTTTCATCGTTACGGTTGGAACGTTAAGTTGGCGGATAACGTCTTTGAGCATCATTTTCAATTGGCGGGTAATGCCGAAAGACGTCGATCTTGTTTTCAAAAAATGCTGGATGATTCGGAGCTTTCCGCAATAATAGTTGGACGTGGAGGCTATGGTACTGTGGAGATTTTGGACAGCCTTGATTGGGGAAACTGGCTGAATAAGCCAAGTTGGATTTGTGGTTATAGTGATGTCACGGCTTTGCTTTGTGAGTGCTATAGCCATGGGGTAAGTTCTATTCATAGCACCATGCCAGTCAGTTTTCACGACGCCACAGAAATTGCTTTAGAACAGCTTTGTCAGGCTTTGAGTGGAAGTCTTGATCATGTTGAATGGAAGACATCCATGCATGGAAGCGCAAACATCGTTGCTCCTTTGGTGGGTGGAAATCTATCAGTTTTATACAGCTTGTTGGGTTCTTCGAGCTACCCTAAGGGTCCTGCTATTCTTTTTTTAGAAGATGTGGATGAAATGGTCTATCACATCCACCGAATGACGACGGGACTGCTGAGGGCAGGAGCCTTAGAACATATAAAAGCGATAGTTCTGGGTGGATTTTCAAAAATGAGAGACAATACGATCGCTTGCGGTTTTCCAAGTGATAATCCATGGGGTCAGACATCGTTAGAGGCCATTGTGGATATAACAAGACGACTAAATATTCCCGTGATCGATGGTTTACCCGCCGGGCATTTGAGCGATAATAGAGCATTTTATCATGGCCAAATGGTCCGCTTAGAGGTAGAAAAAGGGCGGGCACAATTGACATGGGGAGTTTGAGAAGTTCCTTTTTTTCTTAGAGAAATGAACTGATAAAGAATGATTTTTACTGCGCAAACACTTTTTAAGGAATAAAAGTGTATTTTATACACTAAGCATCGTACATTGGGCACGCAAATCATAGACATAGAACCCGACTTTGATTTTGAAGTGATAGCTATTTCCTGTCATGAGAAGGATTATCGCCTGGTATGGTCATTAAATGTGCATTTTGGATGGAATCTTTTATATGACCGAGATCACGTGGTGTTAGAAAAGGGTAGAAGGCAGGTTTTTGAGCGGTATACCTATGTTGATGAAAACGAATGCTTGACATACACTTTGCTTTCTAATAATGGGAATGGGGGAAAATTGCTTCCGGAATATGGAGGATTTGATTTTTTCTTGCTGGTAAGTGGCAGGGAGTTTTTGGAGGTAAAGGAGCTGAAGCAAACACTAAGGAAAATCCCATTTATCATTACCTTAATGGAGCTTTCAGTAATGAGTGTAAAGTCGAAATACAATTTGCTTATAGAATAAGTTATGCATAAGAAAATTTTGAGTGAGATGAAGAAGACGAAAATTGTGGCCACCATCGGTCCTGCATCGTCTTCCAAGGAAGTACTTCGTTCGATGATTATAGAAGGGCTGGATGTAGTAAGGCTCAATTTCTCTCATGGTGCACATGAAGATCATAAGAAAGTGATTGATTTTGTGAGGGAAATAGATGCGGAACTAGGAACCAATACGAGTTTACTTGCGGATCTTCAAGGACCAAAGTTGAGAGTTGGTGAGATGGAGAACGGCAGTGTGGAGCTTATAGTTGGGCAGAAGATTCAGATTTCTACCGTCAAGCAGATCGGCACATCTTCTGTGCTTTATACCAATTATAAAGAGTTTGCACAAGACGTGAAAGCAGGGGAAAGGGTACTTTTAGACGATGGTAAAATTGTAATGGAGATTCTCTCTACCAATGGAAAGGATAATGTAGAGTGTGTAATTATTCAAGGCGGTCCTTTGTCTTCAAAGAAAGGTTTGAACTTGCCAAATACCAAAGTTTCCTTGCCCTCGCTTTCGGAGAAAGATTTGAGTGATTTGCATTTTGCCTTGGGCGAGAATGTGGATTGGATTGGTCTTTCTTTTGTTCGAACAGCGAAAGATGTGAGTGAATTGAGAGAAATCATCGATTCCACAGAAAAGCATGCGAAGATTGTAGCAAAAATTGAAAAACCTGAAGCGGTAGAAGAGATAGATGGAATCATTGCATCTACGGATGCGGTGATGGTGGCAAGAGGTGATTTGGGAGTGGAAATTCCTTTGCAAAATGTTCCTCTTGTACAAAAGATGATTGTAAACAAATGCGTGGAACACGGTCGTCCTGTTATTGTGGCCACTCAGATGATGGAAAGTATGGTTATCAATATGACTCCAACGCGCGCTGAAGTAACCGATGTGGCCAATGCCGTTTTGGATGGAGCAGACGCCGTCATGTTGAGTGGAGAAACTTCGGTAGGCAAGTATCCCGTTGAAGCAATCCGCATGATGAACAGCATTATCGGTCAGGCAGAGATGTATGAGGGTTTGTATTATAAAGAAGAAGCTCCGTTGGCTGCAGACGAAAGCCGTTTCGTGACGGACAGTGTTTGCTTCAGCGCATGTAGATTAGCAAAGAGAGTACACGCGGCAGCCATCGTTACCAATAGCTTCAGCGGTTATACAGGCTATAAAATTGCGAGTTGGAGACCAAAGTCGAACATATTTGTTTTCACAGGGAATAAGAAAATTCTAACACAACTGAACTTGGTTTGGGGTGTGAAAGCGTTTTATTATGATAAAATGGTTTCAACCGATCAAACCATAGCTGACATTCGTTATTTTTTAAGAAAGCATGAGTACATACGGGAAGGGGAGTTCATAATAAACATTGCATCTATGCCTATTTTCGAAAAAGGCATGACCAATATGATTAAATTGAGCAAGGTTTAACCTTGCTCAATTTTTTTTATTTCCGAACCAGTTTGAATTCTGCTCTTCTGTTTACTTCATATTCTTGTTCACTGCACGGAACACCGTCTCCGCACGTATTGAGAGGCATGCTTTCTCCAAACCATTCAGTTTGTATTCGATCTCTAGAAATTCCTTTTCTCATGAGGTAGCCTTGAACAGCCATAGCACGATTCATCGATAGTTGTTGGTTATAAGTAATGGAACCTCTTGAGTCACAAAAGGCTTTTATCAGCACTTTAAGATCCGGATCATTTTTCATGATGTCGGCAATTTTATCCAAATTGACTTTGTCGGTATCTCTGATGAACGCCTTGTTATAATCGAATAGAATGTTGTCGATATTAAGCGTTTCTAGATCAATAAGAGAGGTGGCTTTTTCATATTCAGTTCTCGGTTTTTTTCCGTTTTTCTGTTCAAACAACCTTTCTTGATCTTTCACTTTTTTCTTCACGAATTCTTTTGTAGGATAAATGAGAAGAGCGTCTTTGTATTTGGTGATGGCCTCTTCGTGCTTCTCCTGTGAAGCAAGTTCATCTCCTTCTTTAATTAAGTTATCAAACTTCTCAGAGTTTTCCTTTTGCTTTTGTACGGCAGTTTCATTTTTGGAATTCAAAGTTTCTTTTGAAATGCTCTTTGATTCAAGGGTAGTGCTTCCAGTTTTTAGTTCGGGATTCTTGAAGTCTGAGAGTTTACCTTTATAGTTAAGAGGGTATTTTAAGTTTACCTCTTTCTTTCCAATATTTAAATATGGATCTGTGATGATCTCTGGCACTTGATAGGTGAAAATTGGGCCATCGTCCAAAATGTACTTAGTATCTGTGAGTCTTACTTCCACTTTATCTCCAGGTTGCGCTACATATTGAAAAGATCCTTTTTCGTCTAGTCTTCTTTCGGATATATCTCCTCTGTTTACAGATTCTATTCTCACATTTTCGCCTTCTAGAGAGATGTCTGGATCGTTGAGTTTAATGTTGCCTGCGAGAATCATTTCCTTCAATGTTTTGAACTGGAAGAAGTAGATATCGTCATTTCCTCTACCCGCTCTATTTGAACAGAAGTATCCTCTATCCGCCGTATCATCATAGTAAAGCGAAAAATCGTCAGAGGTGCCATTGATCGGTGCGCCCATATTTAGAGGTGGTAGCCAATTTCCTTTGTTTTCTTCTGAGAAGAAAATATCCAGTCCACCGAGGCCAGCATGTCCATCGCTGGCGAAGTAAAGTGTTCCAATATTGGAGATGTAGGGAAACATCTCATTTCCCTCTGTATTGATGGAAGGTCCGAGATTTTTTGGAGCACCCCAAGAATGCCCAGAGCGTTGACAAACGTAGATATCCGTTCCTCCAAAGCCTCCAGGTCTGTTTGACATAAAGTACAAATACTGACCGTCACTAGATACGGATGGATGTGCATTGGAGTAATCATCTCCATTGAATGGTAGTTCAATGGCAGGTGCCCAGCTTCCGTTATTTAGCTTGCTTTGATATATTTTAGTATTCACACTTCCTGTTTTGTCAATCACGCCTTTATTTTTTTTCACGTTATTTCTTGTGATGAATAAAGAGTTGTCCCATGAACAATATGAAGCAGGACCGTCGTGATACTTGGTGTTCACATTTGCGCCAAGCTTTACTGGCTTTGTCAATTCGAAATCAGTGAGCTGAGTTATTTGGTAGATATCCAAGTAATTCGTCATTTCGAGCTTTGTAGAATCGATCATCTTCTGTTCGAGATTCACTGCTGAAATGAGTAGTTTGCCTTTTTCGAAAGGAGTTACACCAATAACGGGCTCCGGATTATTGATTTTTAACTTTCGTGATTCATATTTTGCGGTATCCGCATAAAGATCTTTAAAGTACAATTCATCCCTAACATGACTTTGAGCTCTTTTATCTGCGGGGGTTTTTTCAGCAAATTTCTTATACCAATTTACCGCTTCATCATATTGCCCAAGTGCCTTAAGAGCTTCTGCGTAATAAAGTAGATCCATTGCATCATTGCTACCAAGATCAATCGTTTTCTTAAACCATTCAGCAGAAAGATTCGGTAAGCCTATTCTGCGATATACTTTAGCAATTCGTCTGGATATGCTCGGTTCATTTGGACTTTGATCGAAAGCCTGTTCGTAGTTATAGAGCGCTTCATCGTAGAGCATTTCATCAAAGGCCTTATCACCTTTGTCAATTTCTAATCCACTTTGAGCAGAGCATTCATGGCTATGTATCATCCAAAGGATAATGAAGACCATGATGTTTTTTAAATAGAATTCTTTCTTCATAAAATTAGAAGTATCGGGGATAAACAATTCTCTTTCTCTTTGATGGGATGGCGTATCCCACAGTTATTTCATGGCTACCAAAATTGGTCCTGATTAACCTGTTAGCAGGGAAATCTACACTATATCCAAAGCGAAGTGACTTGTCAACTTGCCATTGAAACAATGCGCCTAAATTCTCCTTGATTCCGTAGAATAGACCTATTGTAAACTGATCCATAAGAATAACATTGCTGAAAATGGATAAACTTACTGGGGCATTTACAACAGTACGCATAATAATATTGGGCTGGAGTTTTACTTGTCTATTAATTTTCCAAAGCTTCCCTGCCATTAAGTGTATTTGTGGTTCATGTCTGCCGTCAAGTAAATCAAACGCCACACTGCCTCTTCTCTCAAGCTCAGGACGTATCATCCGCGGAATGGATAAACCAAAGAAATGATCTCTTTTATAATAGTAGATACCGAATCCAGCATTAGGAATTACGAGTCCTTCAGTGTTGGTCATAAACGCTTCATCGTTCAAACCATAGTAATCGCTTGCAAGCGTCAGATCTGTGAGATTGGCTTGGTACATTTCAACGGTTCCCTTTAAACCAAACGCTAGTGTAGCTTTATTGGTAAGTCGTGCACGGTAGGCGAAGTCTAAACTCAATCCGATTCTTGTGCTTGGACCAATTCTGTCATGCAACAACGTAGCGCCCATGGCAAATTCGTTCTTTTTCAGGGGCATGTCAAAGGTGAGCACTTGGGTCATCGGCGCACCCTTGAATCCTATCCATTGACTGCGGTGCATTGCTACGAAGTTGGTGGATTCTTTATAGCCAGCATAAGCTGGGTTTATGAAGAGTTTATTCATTACATATTGCGCATTCATTGGTTCTTGCTGCGCAAAAGTTGACACCGCAAGCTGCACTGAAATAGCGATAAGTATTATACGTTGAATGACTGTTTTCATTTTTCTTATCTATTTATGTAAATGAATCCTTTAAGTAGTTTTTCGCCATTGCCCAAGTCGAGCACGTAGAAGTACGTTCCTTTTGGTAGTATGCCAGAACCTATGGTCAATGGTGATTGAGAGGTACCATCCCAGTCATTCTGATAGCCTTCTGCCTCAAATACTTTATGTCCATTTCTATTGAATATAGCAATGGTATTATCTGGGAAGTCTTCTATACCGATTATTTCAAAGAAGTCATTCACTCGGTCTCCATTCGGAGAGAATCCTTGTGGAATGATTAGTCCAATGAAGCACTCCACATTGATGAATATTTGAGCAGAGTCGCAGCCTCCAAATGGATCGCACACAACATAAGTTAGTGTGTCCACTCCGCAGAATACTGATGGGTCTACAGAATAGCCGATGGTACCATCTGGATTAATCACTGCTGTGCCGTTAGAGGAGGTGACGGAAGTTACAGTGAGGTCATCGTCATCTGCGTCAAAGTCGTTGTCGATTACGTCAATGTCTATAGATTCATCTTCCTCGAAGTAATTGACAACATCGTCTTCTGCAACAGGTGCTGTATTAATCGTTACGAAGAAACTACAGGTTGCAATATTTCCAGAAGGATCTATTGCCTGATATACTACCTCTGTAATTCCGTGTGGGAATACCTCTCCAGACTCTGGACCCGCTATCAACACTAGCTCATAGGAACAATTGTCGGAGAAGGTTGGAAGAGCATAGTTTGCTATTGCGTCTTCTTGATTGATATCTTCTGGACAATTCAAGTTAATTGGAGCTTGTGAGTCTAACACGGTTATTGTGAATGTACATATAGTAACATTTCCGCTTTCATCAATTGTTTCGTAACTCACTTGAGTGATTCCAACAGGGAAGAAAGAGCCAGGTGCAGGACCTTCAATCCGCACGGGTGTTGCTGTTGTACAATTGTCGGTGTAGCTTGGTTCTATATAGTTGACAATTGCTCCACACTGATCCGGATCAGCATTGATTGTGATAGGTTCAGTACAAGTAATTACTGGAAGTTCAGAGTCTTCAACGATAACTTCAAATGAACAGCTAGAGGTGTTTCCGAATTCATCAACTGCACTGTACGTAACTATGGTGCTTCCTATAGGGAAGAAGCCACCAACAGCAGGACCCGATAAGAGTGATACGTTTGCTGTGCCACAATTATCGACTGCCGTTGGAATGGTATAGTTCACAATAGCTCCGCATTGCCCAGGATCGGATGCAAATGTTTGCGTGACTCCGCAGTTCATCAGAGGGGATTCTTCGTCAACGATTGTTACCTCGAAGGAACAAGTGGTCGTATTTCCCGCTAAATCTGTTACTGTCCAAGTTACAATCGTTGTACCTAATGGATAAGTGTCACTTGCGTTGGATGTACCATTAAAGTCATTAACTATTTCTGATACGCCGCAATTGTCTGCGGTGGATGGTGGAAGAATAGTTACAAATGCACTGCATTGACCTTGGTCGTTGACTTGGTTAATGTTGGCGTTGCAAATAACTACAGGTTCTTCTGTATCTTGAACGTTTACTATAACAGTGCAAGTGGTTGTATTTCCACTTAGATCAGTTACTGTCCATTCTACTATAGTTGTTCCAACTGGATAGGTATCGCTTGCGTCTGCGGTGCCATTGTAATCGTTGAGAACTGAAAGTATTCCACAATTATCGCTTACACTAGGTGCTGGAATTGTGACGTTGGCGTTACAAAGGCCTGACTCGTTTATTACCGTAATAGGTGCGGGACAATTGATTTGAGGTGTTTCGTTGTCAATCACTACAACATCATGAGAGCAGTTGGATACATTGCCATGTATGTCGGTGAATGTCCAGGTTACGGCAGTAATGCCTACTGGGTAAATGGCTGATGCGTCTTCGTTGTTGGTATATGAGTTAGTAATGGACAGCATTCCACAGTTATCTGTTGCATTGGGTGTTTGAACTTCGACAAATGTTTCGCAGGCTCCAACTGAGCTATTTGCGGTGATAGTACCATTGCATGAGAACGCAGGCGCTTCATCATCGATGACCGTTACCGTGAAGGTACAAGTAGAAACATTACCGTGGATATCAGTTACTGTGTATTCCACTGTAGTTGTTCCCACAGGGTAGTTATCGGAAGCGTTATT
>JAIXWX010000012.1 GCA_027491075.1 Flavobacteriales bacterium | reverse complement strand
CTCTCCGCTTCGAGAGAAATAAAGAAATCATCCTCACTTTTGGTGGGGATTTTTTTTGCGGTCCCAAAAGGGAAAAAAGAATGAAAGAATGAGATACTGAGAAATTGGAAGGCTGATTGTCTCGAAGTCCTAATCTCTCAATCTTTCTTAGGTCCGGTCCCTATGGGATCACTCTCCGCTAAATCCGCGTGTAATCCGTGCGGATTCTTTGTTTTAGCAGGTTTGATCACGGAGTATTGTTTGAATATCAATGTGGACGAATGAACCTGTGCGCATTTCAAAGTAGAGCTTTCAAATCAGGGATTTTCTTGCGCTCATTTTGAATTTAAACAATCAAATTGCGCCCATTTTTCTTGCTTTACGCCTAAATTTCTTGTACATTGCGCCTATAAATCACGATTTATGATCGATAGCGCCCATTTTTCAAACAGTGCGCCCATAATTCATGGGGAAGTAAAACCCTATCAAGGATGGATTGTAGGATATGTTGCTATAATTGAAAAACTGAAATTGCAAATACCGTATCCTTCTAGGATAGCAATGGTTTCAGAGAAGAACCAGAGTCTTGAAACAGAAAGTTGGAGAGTCTTTCCATTAAGATATCTACCAGAAGACAGTAAGAAAAACTCGAAAATTGAAGCACTCTACAATCATTTAGTCTTTGCACTGAAATATGAAGGCGTGAATCTTTTAGTGTTTGCAAAGTTGAACGAGATCTTATCTAATGAGGAGATTTTAGAATTGGTAAATATTGAGCATTTAGGGCAGTATTCCAGAAGAATATGGTTTTTGTTGGAATGGGTATCGGGAAAACAAATTGAAGGTAAAAGTGACATCACCAAGAAAAGCTATGTCACCGCAATTGATGAAAAGTTACAGTTTGCAGTAAAGGGTATTAAATCTCCACGACATTTAGTGATAAATAACTTGCCGGGTACAAACCAATTTTGTGCGTTAATCTCAAGAACAAAGAGCCTGGATAATCATCTGTCTAGTAACTACGTTGATATCAATAAAAAACAACTGACTGGCATAAGAAAAGATATCATTCAACGTGCCTCGGCATTTTTACTGCTCAAAGATTCAAAGGCTTCTTTTACTATTGAAGGAGAAAGCCCTAAAAGTAAGCGAGCGGCGAGATGGGGTGTGGCTATTGGTCAAGCTGGAGTGAATGAATTGACAGAGGCAGAGTTAATTCGACTGCAACAATTGGTTATTGAGAATAGTCGATTTATCAAAATGGGATTCAGAACGCAAGGTGGATTTGTAGGCGAGCATGATCGAAATACCGGAGAACCGGTACCTGAACATATCTCAGCGAGGCATGAGGATATTGGGGATTTAATTGCGGGTTTGATTGAAGCCAATCAGATTCTAATAAAGGATGATTTCAATGCAGTGCTAGCTGCTGCTATTATTGCCTTTGGATTTGTTTTTATTCATCCATTTGAAGACGGTAATGGAAGAATTCATCGTTACCTCATCCATCATATGCTTGCAAAAAAGAAGTTTTCGGATCAAGGTATCATCTTTCCGGTTTCCTCTTCCATACTAGACCACATCAATGACTATAGATCGGTTTTAGAATCCTATTCGAAGCCCCTTCTAGATTTCATTGAATGGAATGAAACACCAAACCACAATGTTCAGGTAATCAATCAAACGAAGGATTATTACCGATTCTTTGATGCTACAAAGCAGGCTGAGTTTTTATTTGACTGTGTTAAGGATACCATTGAGAATATTATACCCCATGAAATCAATTACCTGGCAAATTATGATGCCTTCAAAAATTTCATGGATGAAGAATTTGAAATGCCGGATAAACTGGTTTCAGTACTAGTAAGATTCCTTGAACAAAATCTAGGAGTATTATCAAAAAGAGCAAAAGAAAAAGAATTTAGCCAGCTCTCACAAAAAGAAGTTGAGCGAATAGAAGCTGAATATAAATCCATTTTTTTTTAAAATAAATGAATCTAAAATTTAATATGGTTCATTATCTTCTTACTACTTGAATGAATCACAAGAAGTTCAGTCAAGTCCCCCTATTGGGTTGCTTGGTTACTTCCAAGGTTTCTATGGCGAATTGAAAGTTCTAAATTATTGAAATAAAAGACGTAGAAGAGTTGGGTTCCTTTTTTTATAATCTAATCCCGTTCCCATCCCCATTATTGCTTTACAACTGTTCGCGATATGGACTTCTTGTCATGGTCTATTTGGAGATGATAAAGACCTGCCTCTTTGCCTGAAAAATCGAGCTCTATTCTATTGCCATAGAACCGCTCCCTATAAACCAACTTTCCAACTGAATCAAACAGACGAACATTCATCTCAGACTCACTACTGGACTGCTCTAAAACCAAAATATCATTGAACGGATTGGGATAGACTCTAACATCATCCTCTGCGTCTGCTTCTATAATTGAGGTACTGCTTTCAACTCCAAGCTTCAAAACATGAAAAGCATTCACCGTAGAAACATAAAAAACAGTGTCTTTAACATCGAGTCCTACTACTTGACCTGTTATCGTGGAATTATAAGAGTCTATTAAATTCGAGGAATCCTCATCTACACCGTATGCCTTGACACTGCTTTGTTCTATCAAAAAAACTTTATTATCTTGATAACAGATCACTCCTCCCCCAGTAGCTGATAAACCCTGAAACAATCCAACAGGATTACTAGGATTTGAAATGTCTATCACATCAAATCCTCCGGATTTTGATATAAAAAGTCGATCGTTATTAAAATCCGCATCCATGTACCAATAACCACTTCCAAAATTGGAAACAACATCTGGACTTGATGGATCACTCACGTCAATCACTTTGAGACCCGCTGTTGTTCCAACATAAACATAGTTTTCCCAAGCTTCTATACCACAAGCAAATGTTCCCAAATCGAGACTAGAAACTACTGTAGGATTGGCGGGATCTGATATAGAAATAACATAAAACATATTCATATTGGTAGCCATATAGGCGTAACCGTCGGACACGCTAATTTGATAGGCTGTTCCTTCAATATCATAGGTTATACCAACCTGCACAGGGAAATTCATGTTAGAAATATCTGCAACCATGAAGTAACCAGTCATGCCTCCACCAAAGTATGCGTAATCTCCACTCACCTCTATTGCCATCGGAAAACTACCTGGACTGCCAATGGATGCTACTGTCGAAGGATCTGTCGGGTCCGAAACATCAATAAACAATATCCCTGAAGTAGTGCTAGTGATCACTATGTCTTCATGATACTTGATCACGAAGTTTGCGTTGTTAAGCCAAATTCCCAATTGACTGATGCTTTGACTGGCCCCAATTAAACTACAGAAAATAAAAACGATAAGTAAGTGAATGGTTTTCATTGTTAGTGGTTGAGATGATGAATTAAATATACGGATTATTTCATTCGAAAATAAATCCGCTCCCTCTTTTCTCTTGGTGCTTCCCACAAGGGCAGCGCAAAGGACGAGGAATGCGAAGATTTTGTAGCATGGAAGACGCTATGGTTTTCATAGGGTTTTGATAGTCGGATTTAATTTGTTTCAGATTTTAGTGCCCAGATACTAGTGACTCATTTAACAACGAGCACCCCGTTCCCCTTCCCCTTCCCATTCCCGTTCCCGTTCCCGTTCCCATTCCCGTCATCCTCGGTTTCGTACATCGAACCTTTTCTGCCATTTTGAAGTCTAAACATCATGAGACCGAATTTTTTTCTAATTACTTTGCTCGCACTTGCTCTCTCGAAGTCTTCTTCTTTCGGACAAAATTTGGTTCCCAATCCAAGCTTCGAAGACTGGATTGATTGCCCCATGTTCAACCCGGATATCATTTGCGCGGATCATTGGTCTGAATACCTCGACCTTGACCCTTTCAATACTCCTGACCTAGGATATGAAGGGGCTGTTTTTTTTCCCCCGTCTACCATCAATGCGGTAGACGGTGACCAATACCTCAACTTGGAGTGCAGCACAGGAAATCCTGAATACATTCAAGTGGACCTGCTGCAACCGCTTGTGGCTGGAACTTCGTACTGTGTTTCATTCTACGCATCGGTAACTGCTGAGTCACCGGAAGTGGCACCTAGCCTTGGTGCTTATTTCTCCAACGAGCCTCTTTTGGACAGCCCTTTCGAATTGGGACTCGCCGCGCATGTGCAAGGACCCATTGAATTCGATCCTTTCTCCTGGACCATCATTTCTGGAACTTTCGTCGCTCAGGGTGGGGAAAGTATTTTGGTACTCGCTGGTTTTGAGAATGTAGGTACCCAGCCTTTTCCATACATGTACATCGATATGGTCTCTGTGTCACCAATACCTGCTCTGATTCTCAACGATGCTGATCTTTGTAATGGACCCGTAGTCCTCAGTGCCGCGGCTCCTGGTGCAAATTACAATTGGAGTACTGGGGCAATATCCCCAACCATTGAAGTTTCTCAACCGGGCAATTATAGCATTGTAAGAATGATAGGCCATTGCTCGCAAGAGGCAAATGCCACCATTAGCATTTGTAACGACCCAGAAGAAGAGGATCCCGTCGACCCTATCGACCCCATTGATCCACTTCCTGTTGATCCAGAAAATCCGGATGAAACAGTTCCTATTGCTCCAGTAGAAATGCTCTTCTATGCTCCTAACGCGTTTACTCCAAATGGAGATGGAACAAATGATGTTTTCAAAATAATAGGACCTGTCACCGATGTCTTCTTGCTGCAAATTTTTAATCGCTGGGGTGAGAAAGTATTCGAATCCTCGGACATTCTACAGCCATGGATTGGAAATCATCTAGGAGGCAGCTACTTTGTACCTGATGGAGTGTATAGCTATAAATTCAAAGCAGTGCAGGGGATTGAAATCGTTGAGAAAATCGGATTTATTCTAGTGTTAAGAGATTGATCGTCCTTATTTAATTTCTTCCTTCTGGAGTACCGAGGGATTTGTTAAACCAAGTGAACAATCAATTCAATCCTTTGCTACATTCGCTTTATGAAGAAAATGTACATCTTGACTTTGGCCTCGGCGTTGTTGTCTGTATGCAGTCATGCACAATTGACATCTAAAAACGTAACCGTCGGCAATGAAAACAGAACATATCTGGAATATTTACCTGTAAACTTTGATCCTTCTAATGAAGAATATAGTCTGCTGGTGATCTTGCATGGCATCGGAGGAACTAGCGATCAAATGGTAGCTGGAGGGTTTAATGATGTAGCGGATACGGCGCGAGTTATCGCTTTGTATCCTCAAGCTCTAAACAACAGTTTTAACATAAGCGCATGGAACAATGGTACTTTTCTCGCTTCTTCCGCCGATGACATTGGGTTCATGAATGCATTGTTTGACAATTACATTACCGAATACAATGTGGCTCCAGAACGCATTTATATGTCCGGTTTCTCCATGGGATCTATCATGTCTTATCATTTGGCCTGCGCGATGAACAATCGTATTGCCGCCGTTGGATGTTTGGCTGGAACCATGGCTACTTCGGATATCGCCGCTTGCGATCCTGACTATGCAACTCCAGTAATTCACATGCATGGAACGGCAGATGGAACAGTTCCCTATGATGGAACTCCCCTTCCGAGTTTAAGCCTCGTTGATCAAACCATGGATTTCTGGCAAGCAGTGCACGCTTGTGATGCCGATCCTACGCCCATCGCCATTGAAAATACAGCAGCGGATAATATCACCATTGATCGATTTGTTTATGACAATTGTTCCACCGAAGGAGCCTTGGAATTGTGGCGACTGAATGGTGCGGATCACATTTACCTCTACCAACCATTAAATGATATCACACAGATGATCGAGACATGGTTGTTTTTAAGAAAATGGTCTCATCCCAATCCATTGGCCGTTGGCGTCGAGGAGGTGTCACAAAAAAGTCTTCGTTTATACCCCAATCCCGCATCCAATCAATTGAACGTCGAGAGTGCTTCTGTTGGAAATTATACAGTCTTTAATCAAACAGGACAACGCGTAGCTGGAGGATTCCTACAAAATGGACGGAATCAAATCGATCTCAATCGATGGGCTGCTGGATTGTATATATTGAGTGTAGAAGGCAGTAATGAACATTCTGTTTTTATAGTGGAATAAAAAAGAAAGCCAGGATATACCTGGCTTTCCGAGCATTGAGAGAGCCTTTGAATACTTTTATTCATCCCCCAGCGCAAGCTTATCACCGTCGGCATTAGTTTCGGGTAATGCCTCGATATTCTTCAATCGGCGTTCGATAGCATTGCTTCTTCTGCCCATAAGTTCTTCTATTGTATTACCTGCTGTATCTATGTTCTTCTTCGCTTTTTCGAGCATACCTCCAAACTTCTCAAATTCCGTTTTTACCTGACCGAGAATGGTCCAAACCTCACCACTTCTCTTTTGAATGGCCAATGTTCTAAATCCCATTTGAAGGCTATTCAAAATGGCAGCAAGAGTAGTTGGACCGGTGACGATGACTTTGTAATCGCGTTGCAATTGTTCGATCAAGCTAGATCGGCGAATTACTTCAGCATAAATGCCTTCAAACGGTAAGAAGAGTACAGCAAAGTCCGTTGTAGCTGGCGGATCAATGTACTTTTCGCTGATGTCTTTGGCCATTTTCTTCACGGTGTTCTCCAAATTCTTATTCGCAGATTCAATCGCTGCTGCATCAGCTCCATCATACGCATCTACTAATTGCTCATAAACCTCTTTAGGAAACTTCGCATCGATAGGGAGATATACGAAATCCGTTCCTTCATCCTTTCCAGGAAGTTTGATGGCAAACTCTACTAGATCAGCGCTTCCTCTTTTCGTTCTTACGTTCGCTTCAAATTGCGAAGGAGCTAACATTTGTTCAAGCAACATTTGTAATTGTACCTCTCCTACTCCACCGCGCATTTTTACGTTTGACAATACTTTCTTTAATCCTCCCACATCTTGCGCAAGTGTCTTCATCTCTCCTAACCCCAGTCTTACAGATTCTAATTGTTTATCAACCGTTTCAAACGATTTGGTCAATCGCTCATTCAATGTCTTCGAAAGTTTTTCATCTACTGTTTCCCGCATCAATTCCAACTTACTTTCCGTACTTCTGATGAGTTCTTTTTGCTTCTCCTCCACGTGCTCTAGTTTCTGTTTGATGAGTTTCTCAAAAGATTCCGCATTGCTGGTCCAATGTGACTTTGATTCTTTGAGAAATAAATAAAGTTCTTCCTTCAACTCTCTTCTCAATTGAGAAAAATGATCCGACACATCCTTTCTGCTCGCTTGAAAATCCAATTGAATGCGTGCCTCCAATCGTCTCAATTCATCGACACTGTTTTCCTCTTTCTTAGAACGAAATCGAAAAGCGATGTATAAAGTTATAAGAGCATTTAATGCGAGAAGAGAAAAAATGATCAAGTCCATAATTTTTTGTTTAAGTGTAAAAAAATGCAGGTGGATTGTAACCTATTTACAAATTACTTTTTTTCCGAAATAAAAAATCTCATATTCCGCATACTTCTGAAACTTGAAATCACGATCTGAATTTTTGATATGTCGATATAAAGGCTATGCTTAAACATATCTCATTGGAGCTAGAGCCGTGAATTTTATTAGGCCATTATTTACTTATGCGATTATTTTAATCTCATTACGACCAAAATTAACCTAAAAAGATTCAAAATTCACAAAAAACATATTATAGATTTTATCTATTAAATTATAAAATCAATCAATTTCATGATTGAGAAAAAATAGCCACCTTTACCACGAATAAAAATCAAACGAATAAAACCAAGCACATGGAAAGTAATGCCCATCCACACGGTGTTTCTTACTCTACCAACGGCGCCGGAAAGTGTCCCTTTCACGGAGGTGCTGTAAAACAGGTAGCTGGAAGCGGAACACGTAACAGAGACTGGTGGCCAAATCAGCTCAAACTCAACATCCTGCGTCAAAACAGCAATCTCTCGAACCCAATGAACGAGAAGTTTAACTACGCGGAGGAGTTTAAAAAACTGGACCTCGCTGCCGTTAAAAAAGACCTCTTCGAACTCATGACCAACTCTCAAGAGTGGTGGCCTGCAGACTACGGTCATTATGGTCCTTTCTTTATTCGAATGGCTTGGCATAGCGCAGGTACCTACCGTATCTCTGATGGCCGCGGTGGCGCTGGGGCTGGAACGCTTCGTTTCGCTCCTTTAAATAGCTGGCCTGACAACACGAACCTGGAAAAAGCACGCATGCTCTTATGGCCTATCAAACAGAAATATGGCAAATCTATTTCTTGGGCCGACTTAATGATCCTCACGGGAAATTGTGCCTTAGAATCAATGGGCTTTAAAACCTTTGGTTTCGCTGGCGGTCGCGAAGATGTTTGGGAACCAGAAGAAGATGTATACTGGGGTGCTGAAAGAAAATGGTTGGATGATCAACGCTACGGTGCGGATCGTACTGAATTAGAAAACCCGCTTGCTGCTGTTCAAATGGGACTCATTTACGTGAATCCAGAAGGTCCGAACGGAAATCCAGATCCTCTCGCAGCTGCGAAGGATATCCGTGAAACTTTCGGTAGAATGGCTATGAACGACGAGGAAACAGTGGCACTCATCGCTGGTGGTCATACTTTCGGAAAAACCCACGGAGCAGCTGACCCAACAAAATACATGGGTCCTGAGCCTGAAGCGGAAGCAGTGGAAATGATGGGAATGGGATGGAAAAACTCTTTTGGTAAAGGAAACGCTGGTGACACCATTACCAGTGGATTAGAAGGTGCTTGGACCACTACTCCAACTAAATGGAGCAATAACTATTTTGAAAACCTATTCCGCTTTGAGTGGGAATTGACTAAGAGCCCCGCAGGAGCACATCAGTGGAAACCCAAAGGTGAAGCGGGTTCTGGCACTGTTCCGGATGCACACGACCCAAATAAGTCGCACGCTCCAATGATGTTGACTACGGACTTGTCAATGCGCATTGATCCAGCTTACGACAAGATTTCACGTCGATTCTATGAGAACCCTGATCAATTTGCTGATGCGTTTGCACGCGCGTGGTTCAAATTGACGCACCGCGATATGGGTCCAATTGCACGCTACTTGGGTCCTGAAGTACCTTCTGAAGTTTTAATTTGGCAAGATCCTGTTCCCGCTGTAGATCATGCATTGGTAGATGCCAATGATATTGCTTCTCTAAAGTCCAAAGTATTGAGCTCTGGTCTTTCGATTTCTGAATTGGTCACAACTGCATGGGCGTCTGCTTCTACATTTAGAGGTAGTGATAAGCGCGGTGGTGCCAATGGCGGAAGAATTCGATTGGCTCCTCAAAAGTATTGGGCAGTAAACAATCCATCTCAATTATCGAAGGTCATTGATGCTTTAGAAGCGATTCAAAAAGACTTCAATGCAAGTGCAGGCGCAAAGAAGATTTCCATTGCTGACCTTATTGTGCTTGCCGGTTGCGCTGCAGTGGAGCAAGCTGCCAAGAATGCAGGAATGAACGTGTCTGTTCCATTCACTCCAGGTCGCACAGATGCTACGGCAGAAATGACCGACGTAGAGTCTTTTGCCGTACTTGAACCAAAAGCGGATGCGTTTAGAAACTACAAGAACTTCAAGTTCGCAGCACCTGCTGAAGAAATGTTGATCGACAAAGCACAATTGATGACACTCTCCGCTCCAGAGATGACGGTACTCCTCGGTGGTATGCGTGTATTGAGAGCGAATTATGATCAATCCAATCACGGAGTATTCACTAAAGAAGCAGATAAATTAAACAATCATTTCTTTGTGAATTTGCTCGACCTCAATACCGTTTGGCATCCGATGGATGAAGCCAAAGAATACTTTGAAGGACGCGATCGCGCTACAGGTGCGATAAAGTGGACAGCTTCAAGAGTAGATTTGGTCTTGGGTTCCAATTCTGAACTCCGCGCTATCGCAGAAGTATACGGTTGCAATGACGGTAACGAAAAATTCGTTCACGACTTCGTAGCCGCTTGGAATAAAGTGATGATGCTCGATCGATTTGAGATTTAATTCGATTCGCAATTTTAAATACTAAAGCACCAGAAATCTGGTGCTTTTTTTTTTGCATTCTTCCCATCTTCTCCAGTAAAAAAGCTATTGAATTAAATTTTATATCTTTGGTAAAACTGCTACCATGAAGAGAAAATCATTTGGGATAATTTTTATACTAGGAATCATATTCATTTCCACCACCATTATGCTTCGTTATCCCAAATCTATAAATCCAATCATTGGAAACGACTCATTTATTCAGGCCTTTTCACGCAGCCCTCACGAAAATGACAACGACTCTCTGCGCATCTTAACGCATTTGAGCTATGTAGAGCATCTATTACGAGAAAATACCAATCAGATATCAGACCCCGCCATTCGAAAGAAAAGAATAGAATTGCTCGATCTGCTTCACACATACATTCAAAGAGGACAATTTCCTTTGAACACCAAGGTGGAAGATCGCGCTCCCTGTTTTATTGATGAATACGGAACCATTTGTGCGGTGGGATATCTTGTAGAACAAACAGCAGGACTTGCCCTCGCCGAGTACATCAATAGAAAGCACCAATATGACTATATTCAAGACATGGAACTAAAAGAACTCGAAGCATGGATTAACGCCAGTGGTTTTAGCGAAGTGGAGATAGCGATGATTCAGCCTTCTTATGAATACATGTATATGAGAAAGCCATCGATTCGACCAGAGGCAGGATTTGCTTTCAGTCTGTTTTCAGAAAATTATAGCAAGGGCTCTTTCTATTTGGGAATGCGCAGATCCCATTTTGAAGGAACCAGCGAGAACGTTGGACTGCTTTACACACCCCTAAGTAATGGACAATTTGATCTTGGAATACCATCCTACTTTGGACATGGCTTTTTTCGTTCTTCGCTGAGCTACGGAGTCGAGCCCCAATATTTTAAGCGAGACTATGACAGCGGCTGGAGTATTCGACCTGGAGTTTCCATTGAGAAAATGTGGTCACTTTCAAAAATAAAGACCTCTATGATTTTACAAGCGAACCTTGGAAGAACCTTCGCTCTTGGCAGAGATGCCTACAATTTCCCTCCCACTTCTTTGAGATTGTCGATGATTTTTAGACCTCAATGGTAGTGCCTGTACTATCCACTAGGGAAGCCCTAGTTTCATTATCTTTGTGGTATGAAGAAAGTACTGGTTTTTTCCATCGCGCTCCTCACTTCTGTTTATAGTTTCGCTTTCCGCGCCTACTTCGATTATCAGGTGTTTCATATACCGGGAGAAGGATCGTATGTGGAATGTATCACCTCTTTTGACGGTGCTACATTTGAAACCATTAAAAACGAAGAAGGAAAAATTCGAGCGGCGGCTGAACTCACTTTGATTTTTTCTGTAGGAAAGAAAATTGAAGCCTTCAAGAAAGTCGTAGTAGAAGGCCCTTGGATTGCACCAGGAGACAAAGGCGACTTCATGTCTTTAGAACGCATCCCACTGCCTAACGGTGCCTATGATTTGGAAGTGACCATTAAGGATGTCTATAACGTAAATGCTCAGCCTGAAACGTTTAATCAGAGAGTAAAAATAGAAGCTCCTAGCCTTGGCGCATTCTTCAGCGACATTCAATTGGTATCTGCCTACACAAAAACGGAGGTAAGCAATGCATTCACCAAAAGCGGAATCGATATCATACCATATATCAGCAATTACTATCCTACTGCATTAAACTCCTTGATTTTTTATGCTGAGTTATACAACATTCAAAATGTTTTGGGTGAAAATGATAAATTCGCTTTTGTATACAGTGTGTTGGATTCAAAAGGGAAAGTGATCGATGAATATAAATTTGTAAAAAGAATCTCAACGGGGTCAGTTGTTCCACTTCTCTATAAAATAGATATCTCGGCATTGCCCACCGGAAACTATACCCTCCAATTGATTGCTCAAAATAAAGAATTCAAAAATGTAATAACCGCTGAAAAGAAGTTTACCCGCAACTTAGTGATGGAAGAAGAGCTTCCCGTAGACCAAGTACTTCCAAAAGAAACCTTGGCTGCCACATTCGTGATGAAGTTTGACGACCGAGATTCACTGATGGAGAAAATCAACTGTCTGCTACCTATCGCAAAATCACAAGAAAGACTAACGATAGACAATACGCTGCCCATGGCTGAAATAGCCCAAATGCAAAGTTTCTTCTACTACTTTTGGTACAAGCGGAACAAAGAAAATCCCGAGGGAGCTTGGCTAGCTTATGAAGAAAAAGTGAAGACGGTTCAAGCGACGTTCGGTACACGCATCAAAAAAGGATGGCAAACGGATCGTGGAAGGGTCTATTTACAATATGGTCCGCCCAATACTCGCGCCCAACGTCCCAACGATCCTGATTACTGGCCTTTCGAAATTTGGCATTATTACGAAACCAACGACGGATTGCACGATAGAAGATTTCTTTTCATCAACACCAATCTCGGTCAAGACTATGAATTGCTTCACAGCGATGTACCATGGGAAACACAAAACAACGACTGGAAGCTCTTGGTTCGTTCGCGCTCGATGAATACCCCAGGAACGGTGAATCGAAATACCAGCACGCAAATGACTACACGTTTCAATGGTGACGAATTAGAAGATTTGTGGTATAATCCTTACTAAGCACTATTTTCGCCCGGTCAATTTGCACGCCTTGAAAAATGTAGCCATCGCCATTCTCAATTGGAATGGAATTCGATTTCTGAAAGAGTTTCTTCCCAACGTCGTCACTCACAGCGAGAAAGACGCCGATGTCTATGTCATCGATAATGCCTCTAGTGACGAGAGCATCGCTTTTATTCGTCAGAATTTTCCTCAAGTGAAAATTATAGTCCTCGACAAGAATTATGGTTTTGCCGGTGGATACAATAAAGGAATAAAGCATATTGAAAATGACTTTGTGGTTTTGCTCAATAGCGATGTGGAAGTGACTGAAAACTGGATTGCTCCAGTGATACAATACATGAATGAATCCAATATCGCTGCGTGCCAGCCTTTGATTCTAGACTACCACGACAGAGGAAAATTTGAATATGCTGGGGCAGCAGGCGGCTACATCGATAAAGATGCGTATGCGTTTTGTGCCGGTAGAATATTCTACGCATTCGATCGTCAAGAAGGACAGTTTATAGAAAACGAAGAAGTTTTTTGGGCGTCTGGCGCGGCCATGTTTATTCGCAAAGCAGCATACGATGAAGTAGATGGCTTGGATGAAGACTTTTTCGCTCACATGGAAGAAATAGATTTGTGTTGGAGATTAAAAAATAGAGGGTATAAGATTGGCGCGTGCAGAAAAAGCACTGTCTATCACTACGGCGGTGGAACGCTCAGTCGAATGAGCGCATTCAAAACCTACTTGAATTTCAGAAACAACCTTTTTTTAATATTAAAAAACTACCGTCACGGCAGTGTAGCATGGAGGCTATTCAGACGACTTATTCTCGACGGAATTGCAGGATTGCGCTTCGTTAGTGAGGGGAATTTTTCGTTCTGTGGCGCAGTTCTTAAGGCCCATTTCAGCTTCTACAAGAAGTTCTTTGTCATGCTGAGAAAACGGAAAGCCGAAAAGGGATATGACGCACAAATCAATCTAAAGGGCTTGTATAAAAAGAGCATAATATCTGCATTTTTTCTGCATAAGAAAACGCACTTTCATCAACTGGAAAAGCATTCCTTTGTAAGGTAAGCCTTACACTGAATGATTGAACTCTGGAAGCAATCTCCTTTTATTCGTATCACTCCTCCCTTCTTTTTAGGGATAGTCGTTGGCACTTACTATCCAAAGCCGAGCTATCTCTGGATCACCTTGATGATATGGATTCTCTCTTTTTTAATTCACAGAAAAAAACTTTGGAAACAACGTCACTTCTATGGACTAAGCCTTCTTTCGTTGATGATTTCTTTGGGCATGGCCTTCTCCAGCGCGCAGTCTCCTGCTTTGCAACCAATGCATTACACCATCAAATCTTCTGATAGTATTGATGGATACTTTATTCAAATAGAAAAGATAAAAAAGAACGACTCCCACTGGAAAGGAGTGGCTTCCATCATAGCAGCGCGAGAGGAAATTGGCACTATACAATTAGTCGAAGGAAAGATAAACTTCTATCTGGAAGGAGATACCCAAGAAATAGAGATTGACGACATCCTTTTTGTAAAAAATACGATAACTCCATTAAACGGTCCTCGACATCCTGGCGCCTTTGATTACAAAGCATTCAGCGAGAGAAAGGGCATTTATGGAAGCCTCTATGGCAAGAAAAACAAATGGTTCGTGGTCCCGGGCTCCATTGCCACTTCGGTAACGGGTGTGCTATCAAAATTTAGAGACAAGCAATTAAAGCGATTAGATGAACATGCGCTCCATGAAAGCGAAAAAGGAATCATTGCCGCTTTGGTACTCGGGAAAACCGATGACCTCGACCCGAATGTGATGTCGGGCTATTCCTCCACTGGAGTCATTCATGTTCTCGCTGTTTCTGGAATGCACGTGGCACTAGTCTATATGATTCTGGAACCTCTATTCAAGAAACTACTTCCTGGACGACGATGGAGATGGTGGAGGTTTTTGATTCCATTTTTCATTCTCTGGTTCTATGCAGCACTAACAGGATTCTCGCCTTCCGTGCTTCGCAGCGCGGTGATGTTTACCCTCTTTCTGATCAGCGAACAATTTGATGAAAGCAATCACTCCCTCAATACCCTTTTTGCATCTGCCTTTTTGCTGTGCACCGTTGATACTTCTTTCCTGTTTGATATTGGTTTTCTTTTAAGCTATTTAGCTGTAGGAGGTATCATGGTGATGCAACAACCCTTAAAAGCGCTCTGGCGGCCAAGACATTACTTGCTGCTTCATCTAAGAGAAATGATTGCCGTATCCATTGCTGCACAATTGCTCACTCTGCCTTTATCATTATGGCTTTTTGGACAATTCCCAACCTACTTCTTACTGGCCAATCTACTGGTCATTCCCCTTTCTACTGTTGTCTTATATGCCGGACTGGCATTCTTTCTTCTAGGCTTCTTCTCTCCCGTTGCACATTTATCCATCAATATTGCGAACACCTTTGTGCAGTGGATGAATCTAATCATCGCGTGGATCGCTGAATGGCCCTATGCACTTATACAAAGCATTCATGTGGATTTCACTCAAATGGTTTTACTGTTCATGCTACTTTTTCTTCTTTGGCAATTATTCTTTAGAAAAAAGAAATACGGATGGTACTTTCTTCCAGTGATCTTTCTATTTACAGCGCTACAGATGCCTTCAGACCATGGACCGAACATCATGATATCCCAAATTCGAAAAGAAATTCTCATCGCCACGGGCAATGGAGACCAAGCGGTTATTTATAGAACGCCAACCGATTCAAGTCGAGAGATGCTCCCTGCGAAAGATATGGAACGTGGTCTGCAAGGTTGGTATAAAGAACACCGCTATATCCAAAGCACTACTTATACACTAAACGAGAATGAAAGCATCACTTGGCAACTCGGTAATAACACTGTTTCGGCCTTCGTAGCCAACCATGCATCACTGCCGATTTCTTGTCCCGACATTCTCATTTTACCCGCTCATTTAGCAAAAAAGAAATTGAAAATACCGTCGAGCACATCCTCCCCTCAATTCGTCGTACTCGGAGGATATTGGTCTGATAAGAAAATTGCCTTCCTCCAAAAAAGACTAAAAATACCTTTAGAAAGAATCATTTTATTGAGAAATGGTGACTTTATCCTTTAGTCCGTAGTACTTTTGAAACATGATTCAGCTCATTGATTGCCCAAGAGATGCAATGCAAGGCATCAAAGAATTTATTCCCACAGAGAAAAAAATTGCTTTGATCAACCAATTGCTGCGAGTTGGTTTTCACACACTTGATTTTGGAAGTTTTGTAAGTGAGAAAGCCATTCCTCAACTGAAAGATACCCATCAGGTATTGACGGGTTTGGATTTAGAAAACACCAACACAAAGTTACTCGCAATTGTTGCCAATACACGCGGTGCAGAAGCTGCTTGTGAATACGACGAGATCGATTATGTTGGATTTCCCTTCTCTATTTCCGAAACGTTTCAACAACGTAACACTCACTCCAGTATTTCCGAGTCCTTTGACAGAGTTAAAGAGATTCAAGACTTGTGCATGCGATCTAGAAAACAACTGGTGGTATACATCAGTATGGGATTTGGCAATCCATATGGAGATCTTTACTCGCCGCACATTGCAGCAGCATGGAGCGAAAGATTGAATCAAGAGATCGGTGTAGAAACTATTGCACTGAGCGATACCATTGGAATAGCTACTCCAGAATTGATTTCCGATTTGTTTTCAACGTTGATACCTGCTATGCCGAATGTGACTTTTGGCGCACATTTGCACACCACACCCGATACATGGCACGAAAAAATTGAAGCAGCCTTTCTCGCAGGCTGTAAAAGATACGACGGTGCTTTATTGGGATTTGGCGGCTGCCCGATGGCAGAAGATAAACTCACCGGCAATATGCCTACGGAGCATCTGATAGATTACTTTGAAGAAAAAGACTTATTGTACGGAATACAAAAAGAACCTCTGCAGAAAGCAATTCAGCTTTCTACAGAGATCTATCATGTTTAGGTAATTAGTCAATTGAGACAGTGATCAAAGTCTTTAAAACCCCATAGATAAGAGGTTACTTTTATGTTTTCAAACTTCTTTACATTAATTCGAACTTTGCACTTCTTGTAAGGAGGAGTAAATTTCTTCTTGTTCATTGTTAGGTGGTTTGAACCTTCTTACGCGACAAGCAGCCGATGGTTTCATTCTTGAATTATCCGCAGAACAAAACCTAATTAATACTTTAAATATCAAACAATTATAAAATATGAATATTCTTATTACAGGAGCAAGCTCAGGCATTGGTGAGGCTACAGCCAGATTGCTTCACACCTCTGGTCATACCGTTTACCTCATTGCTAGATCCATTGAAAAATTACAGATACTCCAATCCGAATTAGGTAGTCGCTGCTTTATTGAAAAAGTAGATGTCGTAGACTACTCTGGTGTAAAGCAATCTATCGAAAATGCTATTCACACCATGGGCTCTATGGATGTATTGGTGAATAATGCGGGGTTGGGAGTATTCGATCCAATTGCACAAGGCAGTATCGAAGATTGGCATTTGATGTTTGATGTCAATGTAAAGGGACTACTCAATTGCATTCACGCGGCTCTCCCTCATTTGATTGAACAAAAAGGTCATATAGTAAATCTTGGTTCTGTTGCGAGCCATCATGTATTTGCCAACAGTGGTGTGTACTGTGCTACCAAACATGCAGTATTCGCTATTTCGGAAAGTCTGAGAATTGAGCTTCCCGATAAAATCCGAATTACGACCATCAGTCCGGGAAGCGTAAATACTCCTTTCATTGATAGCACAAAAAATGCTGACTTATTGAAAGATTATAAAAGCTACTTCGCCGCAGGTATGTCGCCCGAGTTAATCGCAGACACCATTCGTTATGCCATAGAAACTCCATCCTCCGCAGTCATCAGCGAAATCATGGTACGACCGAATCGCGCAGTGAAGTAACGGGGACGGGAACGGGAACGGGGACGGGGACGGGAATGGGAGTCTTTGTGTCTAGTGAATTCCCTTCGACATAAACAAAGCGAGTCCTCCATATATATTTCTCGCAGGCGATGGATTGAAGAATCGGTCAAAAGCAGCGTTGGTTTGAAGAAAGCTCGTGTAATTTGCATTAAACACATTGTTCACGCCCCCAAACACCACGCATCTCCAATTGTTGTTCTTTGAATGAAAGACTTCGATGTCCACGCGAGCATTCACTAAATTATAGGGATTCGACTTTTGAGTGTTTGAATTATTAAGAACCACCGCCGAAGAATAAAAGTGATTCATTGCACATACTACTCGCTCTTGAAACAAATTCACTGAAACACCTGAGTTCAACGTACCAGAAGGCATTCCAGGAATGCGCTTTCCGGCATAGTCTATATCTCCCAACACGTAATTATTAAAAGTATAATAAGTCCACTGTCCGTTGATCCACGCCTCTATGGTGTGTTTCGAACGAATCTTCCAAGCACCAAATAGTGAAGCCTCTACTCCCTGCTGTTTTGTTGAGCCCGCATTGGAATACAAAGTGAAATCTTCTAGCGCTCCAGTGGGTTCAAATACGCGCAAGGCGGAATAGGGTAATATTGCATCAGTGAGCTCAAAGTGATAGGCAGTAAGTTCTCCACTCCACTGCCAAGAAGACCTATTTGATCGTTCTTTCTTCAATGTAATTTCATAATTGATCCCGCGCTCTGCATTCAATGCACCAGCGGACGCAAAATCGGTGGTACCACTAAATTGCTGTATCTCCACTTGCTCAAACACGGTTGGATTCGAACTTCCAAAACTGACACTCCCTTGCAAAGACCACTCAGGTGAGAGCAAATAACCGAGTGTCATTCTAGGCAATACCACTGGATCAAATTGTGCTACGCTATCCGTTCTATTTGCGTTCAACCCAATGGCCTCAATGGCATGGCGAGTGCTGTTCACTCCAGCGGATAACCCCATAAGCCATTTGTCTTTCCAGCGGATATCGGTCCCTAAAAATCCCAGCCACGCGAAGTAGTCAACATTGTAGGTATACTTGAAATTACCCGGTCTGCCTCCTGCATTGGTCCACTCGGTGCTTTCAAACACATCCCACTGTAACTCTCCTCCTGCATTAACGGTAACATCGAATTCTTTATCCAATGGCAGCTTCCACTGAAACTCTGTTCGCGCTCCGCTGCCGTCATTGCTTTCTTCTTTGAAACCATTGCGTGTATATGACGCAGAAGTGCCGTATGGATTTTCTTTTCTACTGATGTTATAATAGACAGAAGTCAACAACGACATTTGATCTTGAATCTGCCAGCGTTGAGAAACTCCTGCAAAATATCTAGTGCGATACAACGACGCATTGTTGGCTATAGAAAAAGCATTGGCTTGTCTTGGATCATCCTGAGCTTGTTGTAACGTCAATCCTCCTGGTAGAGCTAACTGACCGTCAAAAAAAGAAAGATATCCAAAGTAACTCAACCGATCGTTCGCTCGGTAATTTGCAAATACAGTTGCATTGTTTTTCCTATTGAACTCTTGTTTTCGGTATCCTGCATTCTCTTGGAAAATATGAGAAAATCGCAGCTTAAGCTTTTTCGTCAATGGAACTGAAACAGCAGTTGTAAAGCGATGTACTCCAAATTCTCCAATCATACTGGATTGTTGTACACTCAGCGATTCGCTTGGAAGAAATGGTTTGAGAAGAAGCACTCCACCCGTTCCACTTCCATATATGCTGCCCGCTGGGCCTTTCACTACTTCAATACTGCGCAAATCAAAAACATCAATTAAATCCAAAGGAGCTGTGCCGTCAGGACTCGCAAGAGGAATGCCTTGAATGTACATTTTAATATTTCGCACAGCGAAGGGTGATCTTAAAAAACTTCCCCTGATGTTGATTCGTTGGCTACCTCCGTAACCCCGGCTTTCCATGGTTACGCCTGGAACTGTGTTCAATGCATTCTGCAAACTCAATCCATCATAGCCTTTCATTACCGCAGAGGGTATTATTGCAACAGAACCTGCAGTCTGATAACTCATTCTCGGACTTGTGAATGACTCTATCTGCATAAGCGGCAATGGTCCAACCAACGTATCAGCAGCATCCGTTGATACATCTTTCTGTCCAAAGCCAAATACTGACGAAAAAAAAGAGCAGCAAAAGAATAAACTCTTCGCTGCTCTATACTTCTTTATGAAATAAATCACTTTACAATAAATGTCTTGGTAATGGTACCTTTATCGGAGGTAGCTTTTACAAAATAACTTCCCGCTGCAAAAGTGGAAACATTTAGTCGCTCGAGCGTCGATGTTACACTTTTTTCAGCAACTAATTCTCCATTGAAAGAATAAACAGAATAAACCTTTCCAATAAAATCAGCGCTGAACTCCAAATTAGTTTCGCTGGAAGCAGGATTCGGGAAAACATTAAGTGACTGATCGATTGTTTTCTTTGATTCTTGAACTCCGACAAACGCTTCATTGCGGAACTCTTTGATGATGTTTGGGCCACTGCCTGGATAAGATCCACCATTGAAGGCCACATACACTGCACCGGTATATGGGTTCACACAAATATCACGAATACGGCGATTGAAACTGGCGAAATACTGATCCTCACTCTCAATGGCAAGTCCATCTGCGCTTAGATGGAGAATGGACAGACGCTCAAAAGTAGCACCCAAGCCACCCAGAACTGCCATCAACACTGAGTTCTGCCATTCAGGTATAGCGGGATGATTATAATACTCAATACCATTTACTGCAATACACGGAGACCACTCCTTGATGGGTTCTACCACATCGTTTGCGGCACAATACGTTTGTTCCGTAGGAGTATTGCATGCTCCTTGAACGCTTGGCCAACCATAATTTCGGTTTGGATAAAGAATATTGAATTCATCAGAATTGTTTTGTCCATGCTCGCTTTCGTAGATCAAACCATTTGGCCCAAGACACAGGCCTTGTCCATTGCGATGTCCCCAGCTGTATACATAGCTTCCAGGAATCGGGTTGTCTGAAGGAATAGAACCATCTAATTCGATGCGCAGCACCTTTCCATTCAAAGAGTTTAGATTTTGACTGCTGTGATTATTCGGACTTGTTCCATCCCCTTTGTCACCGGTGGTCATTAAAATTTTCTGATCAGGAGTAATGATTATTCTCGAACCATTGTGAATCCAGTTTCCCCCTATGTTATTGATGAGAACTGTCTCATCCACAAGTGCTGTTCCATTCCATTCATAGGAAACCAAACGCTCTCTTACATTGCCACCGCTGAGGTAATTGTACACAATAAACACTCTTGGAGTAGTGCTCCAATCTGGATGCATGGCCATTCCTAACATTCCCGGCTCGCCAGTACCGTCTTCTGGCATTACATTGCTTAAGTCAAGCACGGTGGTATAGTTTCCCGTTTCAGGATTGATGCGCAAAACAAGACCTGGGCGAGTGGTTGCCCAAATAAAATCATCGGGGCCCCAAAGAATTTCCCAAGGCAATACTAAGCCGGTAACCACATCATATTCGGTAAGTGTGGTATTCCCTATGTCCCATGTGGGCTGAGATTGTACATTGTTCGTGCAGGCCACTGCTCCGATCAACATCATAGAAAGTAAAAGATGCTTCATAATCCTGAATTTGCCGTGAAAATAAAATATTACAAGATGCACAGGGCTATTTTCTTTTGACAATTTCTGCCTCAATAATGATTTCCCTTGGTTTCTCACCGAGTGGATATACCATTATCTGCTTTGTTTCCCTGCCTTTTCCTCCGAATGGATTAAATCCTACTTTAAGTATCGCCTCGCCTTTTGGAGGAATTTTGGACATACTCATAACAGGTTCAGTGCATCCGCAGGATGCTATAGTGCTGTCAATAATCAGCTCTCGATCCGATCGATTAATGACCCTAAAATCTTTGTAGACTACGGTGAATGGATCCACTTTACCGAAATCATGATACGTTTCTGGTAGCTCAAGCGCTGGCATTGTATCCACTGGAACGATATATCCACTCGACCCTACAATTTCGATCTTTCGCTCGAGTCTCGCTCCGCGGCTGTAAATGGACTCCTTGGTGTTTTTTAGATCATCGCTCACCGCTGCCGATTTCTCCTCACCAAAAGGAAGTTCAATGAAACTTAGTTTTACTCCCGAAGCCGTTCCTTGAATATAAGGTGTAAAAAATCCGTCCTCCCTCGCGTTGAGCTCATTGATCAACGAACGAATGCGCCGTTGTGTGAGTCGCTTGTTGTAATCGGATTTAGCCCTTGGGCTTGCAAATCCTCGAATAGCTACCTCTACACTCACTCCTTTTTCCAACTCAACCCTCAACAATTTACAAAAGACATCTAAATCGTTGTACCCTTTTTCAACCTTTAAAGCGAAAAAATCATCTATCTCGGAAGTAAGATCTTCAATCGATATAGAACTTTTCTCTGCACTTTTCTCAACATACTCCTTCTTGAGCTCCAAATAATTGATATAGGTCTGAGAATAGGTGAATGCTGTGGTGGTATCCAACGATCTTGGATTGGGTTCGTCGTTATGAAAATAGAGCGTTACTGGAAGTACCGCATTCAATTCTTCCAAAGACTTGAAATTGCCTTTCGACTCCGCTACTAGTTGCGCAATGTTCTTCTCCTTCTCTTCTTTCTTTAGCACAAAAATTTGATTGCAGCACTGAAAAGGTTCTCCTGGAAGTGTTCGGTTAGACGAAAAATAAACCAATGAATCGCCCTGCTCCCGATAAAACAGATCGTTCATTGAACTGTTTATTCCTTTGCCAGCATTGTTCGGAGTCCCCCAATTTCCGGGCATTCCCTCAGACAAGAACACATCCAGTCCTCCGAACCCTTTGTGAAGTTCACTGCTGAAATAGAGTTTTCCTTCTTTGAAAAATGGAGACACTTCATTTGCCGCAGTGTTGACTACATCTCCGGCATTCTCTGGATTGACGAAAACCCCATTCGATGCTCTGGCTATCCAGATATCATTTCCTCCGAATCCTCCCTTTCTATCGGAGACGAAGAACAAATAGTCGGTCCCATTTATTTGGGCGATCCAAGGCTGAGTGCTATTACTTCCTTCCTCAGAAATAGCATTTAACTTTTCTGATTTTGAAAAGTCGAAACCAGGAAGGACTGTCTTACGGATATGACTCCGTCCATTTTCTACAAAAGAAAAATAAGCATATCCATTCTCATCCAAGCAAACATTGGAAACCGAATATTCATTCGGATTGGAAAGGGAATCAACAACTTCCACCGCATCGTTTTTCACTGCCGATCGATATACTGCCCATGTATTGGTAGCGGGTTGACTTCTGGACCAAAACAAGGTGTCGTTGGTTACGAAAGATACATTTCTACTGTCGACAGCCTCTGACGGTGGCATCTTCAAGGGCACAGGATCTAATTGTTCTTTGTCCTTATATGCTAAAACCCACGTACAAGACTCGATTTCTGCTAGAGCCCTTTTATGGAGTTCCGACTTTTTGTTTTTGGAGTGTTTCCTGACATACTTTTTGAAGTCTCTTAAAGCACTTTCATAGTCTCCCGACATCTTCTCCAGCATAGCAATGCGAAACAATCCTTCTGGATAGAGCTTTCCTTCATCCTTCTCATACGCCTTGGTATAAAGGCGTTGCGCTAAAGGATAGTCCTTGATCTGTTCGGCGGCTTCTGCCCAGTGGGTCGTAAATTCAAAATTACCACTGTCCAACAAAAACGCTTGTTCAAAAAATGCAAATGCTTTGGGCCAGTCGCCCACTTCCTTCGCTTTTTGACCTTCCTGAAAAAAGGCATCGGGTCGTTGGGCAAGCACTTCATGCGCTTGCAGGAGCAAAACAATACAAACTAAAAATCGAATCATCTCGGTATAAAGAAAATAAATAACCGCTAGAGTCAGTAACTTGGCGCAAAAATTTTCGCATTGGAGATGAAAATAGGAATTGTTGGATCAGGAGCGATGGGTTCAGGTATAGCCCAAGTATTTGCACAAGCCGGTCACCGTATCATTTTGATGGATACTCAGGAAGCCGCTTTAGAGAAAGCTTCATTGTCCATACGAGATCAGTTGGACAAGCAAGTAAATCGCAATAACATTTCTAAAGAAAGAGCAGCAGAAATCCGTCAGTGCATTGAAGTCAGCACTCAACTAAACGCCCTTCAAGATTGCGATTTAGTCGTAGAAGCCATCGTAGAGAACTTGGAGGTGAAGAAAAACCTTTTTAGACAATTGGATGAGCTCTGCGACCGAAATACGGTACTCGCTACCAATACCAGTTCGCTCAGCGTTACGGCCATTGCAGCAGCATGTAAGAATCCTTCACGTGTGCTCGGCATCCACTTTTTCAACCCTGCTACGATATTGCCCTTGGTAGAAATAATACCGGCCATACAAAGTGATCATAGAAAAGTAGAATGGGCCAAGGAAATCGTAGCGAAAGCAGGAAAGGTACCGGTTATAGCTAAAGACACCCCTGGCTTCATTGTGAATAGAGTGGCGCGTCCATTTTATGGTGAAGCTCTGCGCATTTTGGATGAAGGCATTGCAGATATCGCTACCATAGACCAAGCCATGCGAGATGGTGGATTTAAAATGGGACCGTTTCAACTGATGGACTTGATTGGCCATGACGTGAATTACACTGTTACTGAATCCGTTTTTGCAAGTTTCTATTATGACCCACGCTTTAAACCATCGATTACCCAAAAGAAACTCGTGGAGGCTGGCTGGCTCGGAAAGAAAACAGGGCGCGGATTTTATGACTATTCCGAGGGGGCGGCCATGCCACAGCCCTCCGATGACATGAACCTACGCAAAAACATCTTTGATCGAATATTGGTCATGCTCATCAATGAAGCATTTGATACCTTGTACCTGGGCATCGCCAGTGCGGAAGATCTCGACTTAGCCATGACCAAAGGAGTGAACTACCCCAAGGGATTGATCCAATGGGGAAATGAAATTGGAACAGACGCTTTGGAGCAATTGTTAGATCATCTATTTGATTACTATAAAGATGACAGATACCGATGCAGCCCTGGCTTAAGAAGAGAAGGCAATTAAAATAATTCAGGTTTTTTTTGTATTTTCAATGAATCTATTAACTTTGACCTTACTACTACCTTAAAAACCAACCAGACCAAGCTTATGAGTGAAGGGAATTTTTACAGAGATGACGTATTCTCCACCGCTGTGAGAGCAGGCAAACGGACCTACTTTTTCGATGTGAAGGCTACGCGAGGCAACGACTTGTTTATGACCATTACGGAAAGCAAGCGCGCCGGAGTTGATAACAACGGAAATTTCAACTTCGAAAAACACAAAATCTTCCTCTATAAAGAAGATTTTGAAAAATTCATGCAAGGACTTCAAGAGTCTTTTGATCACATCAAACAACTTCAAGACAGCGGGCAGTACCGTCCAACGGAAGAAAGAAGAAGTTATGAAAGCGAAGAAAGTAACAATGAGCAAATTTCTTCTGCTGATGTGAGCTTTGATGATTTGGGATAAGATATTCTGCAAATAAAGAATTAATTGAAGGGGCTTTCATTTGACTGCCCCTTCTTCATACTATGAAAAAAGGAACCCTCTATTTATTGCCCAATTCCCTCGGTGGGCCATACCACTCGTTTGACTCCACTCTTTTGAAGGAAGTGGTTCTCCTTTTGGATCATTTTGTTATCGAAGAAATCAGAAGTGCAAGAAGATTACTCCGCGGATTGGGTTATGACAAAGACTTTGAGAATGTGGTATTTTCTTCGCTCAATGAGCACAGCAAGGAAACCGACCTTGAATTGCTTTTAGAACCTATCCTCAATGGTCAATCCATTGGGCTGATCAGCGAGGCGGGAATGCCTTGCATCGCTGATCCAGGCGCTTCGCTTGTCGCATTAGCACATCAAAAAAAAATACGTGTAGTACCGCTCAGTGGACCTAGTTCTATTTTGATGACATTGATCGCTTCCGGTATGAACGGTCAAGCATTTACCTTTCATGGCTATTTACCCAAGGATCGAAACGACCGCATGAAGAAACTCAAATCTTTGGAACAACAAGCCAAATCAACTGGCTATACACAGCTCTTCATGGATGCTCCTTATCGCAATCGGCAAGTATTAGAGGATATGCTCGATCAGCTGTCCGCGCATACCCTCTTATGCATTGCCTCGAATATTTCAACTACTTCAGAGAAAATTCTAACGATGACCATCGCCGACTGGAAAAAAGGACTTGCTCCTGAAGTTCACAAAGTCCCAACGATGTTCGCTTTGGGAATTATCCCTTCTTCATGAACTTGACACGTTGACCGTCCTCCGTTTGGATGATGTAAGTGCCGGCCCCCAATGACGATACGCTGAGGTTATTTACTCCTTCCACTAAGCGACCGCTAAGGGCTAGTTTTCCTACCATATCGTAAACTTGATAAGCTTGTGATTCGGTAGTGCTCACAAAAATCTCTGTTTGTGCAACAGTAGGCCATAATGAAATATTTTGAACGGGCTTCTCACTTTCGGTTGTATTTACCGGAGTGTAATTCGCAAAACGATATACCAAACCATTCGAAGGCTCCTGCGTGAGTTGATTTTCTGGAAGAAAAGAATAAAACTCTTCAAATCCCAAAGCCACAGGAGTAACAGAACTTGGCTCCCCTGCAAGACTCCACAAACCCGACCAAGTTGTTCCTTGAATATCCGCATCCTCAGCTAGAACCACGCCTGGCGTTCCGTTTGCAAAGTGAATTAGATCGCCGCTCTTGATCGTGTTGGGGCCATAGCGATATTCGAAAGATTGGTCCGCTTCATAAAACCATACTTGAAAGCTGATAGTGTTTCCGGAGGTTCCTAACTCCTGAAGCTCATAATAAAACCCTACGTTCTTCCATTCTAGCTTGAGAATTCTATCTCCTGGCTCCCCTTCTACTTTTGAAGAAATGGAGCTCACCGCCTCTTCTATAGAAGCGTTTACAATATCTGCAAAATAAGGAATCAAGACATTTGTCACAACCAGTTCAGGATCCTCTGTATTTGTAAGTACCTGAGAACCCAGGCCACTAATGAGTAGATCGTTGATGGGATCTCCAAAAAGCTGATACTCGAACGGCATATCAACCAAATAGGAAGGATCATCCCAGATATCGTCGCCGCTAAGCAATTCCGATTCGGTTAGTTCTTGATAAGGTTCTGTAAAGATGGTCAGTGTGTACGGAAGTGTTTGTGACCATGTGCTTCCGAAGAAAAGCACGAGAGCAATAAGTGTAAATAAGTGTTTCATGTAATTAGCAATTTATGTTCATGACGAAGTTACTTTGAAAGTGTTACAGCCCTCCCCAGAATTATTCTGGGTTATTGGTTTCAGGTGAATATTTCAAGAAAAAGGACCTCTAATAGGACTATCTTTGCTCAAATCTCTTTCAGACAATGGATATCAACGAGGAAAAACTCTTGCTGATTGAATGGATACTCAAGCAAGAGAAACTTTCTGCAATTGAAAAGGTTAAAAAAGTAATTTCAGACCTTGATCACGAAGCCCGCGACAGTTCGAAGATCGTGGGTCAAACCCCTAAAGGAAGCAGGGTTTCTAAGAAAATGCTTGTAGAAAGACTGGCGAGATCTATTCAAGACTTTCATTCCAATGGTCTTATCTCATTGGATGATCTTGAAAATCAATCCGAACAATGGTAGTCCACTTTACTCTATTTTTTTAATGAAAAAAATTTTACTCCTCTCTTTTCTAAGTGTTAGTCTCTCGTTTCACGCTCAGACTCCTTGCTCCGATGGATTTGCGGGACCATATCCTTGCAATCACATCGACCTTCAAGCATTCATGCCTTTGGCCGACTTAAATTTTGCCTCCAATACCAATGATATTTGGGGGTGGGTTTCACCCAACACTGGACGAGAATATGCTTTGGTAGGTTGTGATCATGGTACCGTTTTCGTAGATATCACCAACCCTACTCAGCCATTCAATGTTGGAAGACTAGCCACGCACACCACGGGAAGCTTGTGGAGAGATTTAGAAGCATATCAAAACTACTGCTTCATTGGAAGCGAAGCGCCAGGACATGGAATTCAAATCTTTGACTTGCTGCAGTTGGACGGTATTACCGAGTTCCCGGCCACTTTTGAAGAAACCGCACACTACGCTGGGGTAGGAAGAAGCCATACCCTCAATATTGATCAGGCCACAGGCTTCATGTACATCATGGGATCCGATACATATTCAGGTGGATTACATATTGTCGATGTTAACGATCCGCTCAACCCTACTCTTTTAGGAGGGTTCTCCGAAGATGGATATACCCACGATGGCTATGCGTTAGTTTACAATGGCCCTGATGCAGATTGGCTAGGAAAAGAAGTTGTAGTGGCATGCAACGACGATGCGCTAACCATCGTAGATGTAGATGACAAAACCGATTGTCAATACATCAGTACTTTGGTATATCCCAATCTTGGATATGTTCATCAAGGCTGGTTTACGAAAGACTTTCGCTATTTCCTAATGGACGATGAGTTGGATGAAATGGATTTCGATCAAAATACCCGAACACATATATTTGATCTCGTCGATTTGGACGCTCCTGTGTATATGGGATTCTATGAACACAATAGTCCGTCTATCGATCACAATATATACGTGCTGGATCAATTTGTTTATGAGAGCAACTATCGATCAGGCGTGCGTGTGCTCGATGCTATTCTAGTAGAAGATGCTGAGCTAAGCGAAATTGCGTATTTCGACTTGTTTCCAAATAATGACTTTGCAGTATTCAGTGGTACATGGAGCAATTATCCTTACTTGCCCAGCGGCAATGTGATCGCTACTTCCATGTACGACGGCTTCTTCATACTCAAGCCCACAATGGTTATTTTACCGGAAGATACCATTACCGTTTGTAATTCCGGCACCTTCGATATCACGGTAAACGCCAACTTGCATTTCCCATTGAGCATTGCTGTGGAAGGGGTAGGCGTTGATTTCAATGGCTCTGGCCCCATTATTACAGGCCCAGGGACTTATCCGGTGAGCTTGACAGGAAGTTGGAATGAGCAAGTAGCTACTTTGCATTTACAATCGACCTCTGGAAATGACTATGAATTCCCAATTACACTCGCTGCGTGTAATACTTCGGGTATTGTAGAGCCATTCGCTGTTAGGTTGATTGTTTCACCCAATCCAGCCAATGAAGAAATAACAATCAAAGGAATTGATCCTCATTCAAACATCTCGATTTATGATGCTATGGGTCGTTTGGTAGTTCAGAAAAATGCAGTTGGGCAAGTTCAAATAAGTATATCAGTAAGAGAACTTGCAAGCGGCATTTACACACTTACTTCAGGTAAAGAAAGTGTAAAGTTTGAACGATTGTAAAGCACAACTATTTGGTTTCCCTTCGCTGGAAACCAAACAATATCAGTGAATGTAAAAAAGAAAAAAGGTCTCTTCGCGGCCACATATTGGCGTTAATCTTTAAGGACTTTCTCCCTCTGCAACACCTGTCCATCTTTTGTAAGGCTCAGAATGTAGTTGCCCGCGGCGAGTGATTGTGCGTCGATCATGTAGGTGGTATTGTCGTATTGAAACTGAAAATCTTTGATCTTGCGGCCGTTCATGTCCACTAGGCTAAAGGTAAGTTCTTTTATGGAGAAGGGAAGCGGTGGAATGTAAAGGTTCAATAGATCTCCCACTGGATTAGGCCCAAAGCGGAAGTAAGTCTGTTCTTCTGTTTCCTCTTTTTCCTCCACGCTCACTATGCAGTTGGGGTCGCAGCCGGGGACGAGGCATCCGCATGCATCTACTTTTAATAGCCAACCTTGTTGGGTGAAGTTGTCACAGTCAGGATAATCTGTACAAGCCGCAGAAGCCTCACCGGCCACAATAAAACCACCGTCTGGAGTGGCTTTCATGTCATGGGCGATATTGGTGAGGTGAAAATATTCGGGAGAATCATCAAAATCATAGTACGAGTAAAAACGTTGCAAGAGAAAATTACCGTTGGCATCCACCTTCCAAAGCCAAATACGTTTCATCGTATTGTTCATCGCTGGGTCATTCGGATAAAGCCAACTCGGTTCTTCGTCATACTTAACACCACAACTCACAAATCCATCATCTTGCGATGGCACAATATGATTGTTTGTCTGCCAATCGCTAAAGTCCCCATCTGGTTGACAATACCATATATAATTCCCGTAAAAATCCATTTTATACAGAAAAGGGAGTGTGCCGTCACTATCCCCAATAGTACTAGCTATTACCGGTCCTTGGTCTGTTAGATACATATCTGAGCATCCACCTACTGGAAAACTTTGTGCGATATGCTCAACCTCATAGATCAGTTCGCCAGTTGAAGCGCTAAGACCCATAAGCTTATTAAAGTGACCTTGATTGCCGCTAGCAATTGAAATAAACCAAAGAGTATCATTGCGATAAGTTAGATCATTTACTGAAAAATACCACTCATCAATTGGATTGATATACGTCCACACCACCTCGCCCTGCGAATTTATTTTTCGTATGATAAAATTGTTTTGAATGGGGGGATAGTCGACGACTTGGGAAACCATGTAAATATTTTCATATTGATCATCTGCGACAATTGAAGTTGGCCTATTCCAGTTTGTAAATTCATTCGAATTAGTATAATAGGGTGAGCTATAAACTCTACTTTGCAAAGTATCTCCATTAAGATTCAGAAAAACTAAACTTGCAAATTCTTCCAATTGTGGTTCATAGTATATGGTTCCAGCGAAAACAAAAAAAGAATCATTCAAAACTAAATTTGCATCAACTAAAGGTGTATTCAGCCATGTCGAATCGTGATAAAGTTTGTGTAAAACAATTTCTCCTAGTGAGTTATACTTTTGAACAATTAACGGTCTAATCAGATCACTTTCGGTAGAATCATATCCCGAAGAAGTCATGAGGTAACCGTCTTCCATGACCCAAATATTTGGAGTAAGTGAAGTTATAGTGCTATCACTAATCACAGAAAACGTTTGCCCAAACGAATTTACCGCTATCCAAAATAGAATAACGGTGAAAAGTGTTCTATGGTTTTTAATGTGTAACATGAAGCATTTCTGAGATCTCTAACCCATTCGATGAGGTTAGTCGCACGGTGTATATTCCACTACTCCATTCACTGGTGTCTATGAGTCATGTGTTTAATGGATTCCTATTCTCATCAGTATAAATAACTTTTCCTGTTAAATCAAAAATACGCAATCTCGAAAAATTTGCGCTTGGGACAACATCTAATCAATTCTCAACTCCAAACTCCAAACTCCAAATTCCAAACTCCAAATTCTAATTTCCTATTTCCTATTCCCTATTTCCCACTCCTACTCCTACTCCTACTCCTACTCCTACTCCCTACTCCTACTCCCTACTCCTATTCCTACTTCCTAATTCCCCACCGTTATCCCATTGTATCGGAGCCAAGCTTTGGTACTCACGGGAGGGTGGACTACGAAATTATTCCTTTCAGGAACGGAAAAGGCATCTATTGCATCTATTAATTTTAATTCAAGTGTTACTTTATAATCTGGATTCCCATCCAAGTGTTCTATGATTGTAATCTGCTGCGGGCAATGCCTGCTGGTAGGTGCATACACGATTGATGAACTGACTAAATTGCGGGGGATAATGTTTCGGCGAACAGGATTGATATGCAGGCTATCCGAGGAATGGAGCTCCATAAGGCGATTTTTTTCATCGAACTGTAATTGTATCGCCTTACACTTCCAAACCTTTTCATTCCGAACATAAGAGCTTTTTAAGGTATACATCTTTTAGTTGGCTTGACTTGATCTTTTGATCGAGACATTTTCTTTGGGTGCTTGAAAGTTTTTTTGGAGGTTTTTTAGATTGTGATTATCAATCCAGAAGGACTCCGTGATTTTGGAATGCAGATTATTGGTGATGCTGAGACTGTCTATGGCTGGGTCGCTATTGGGATTTTGAAATACTTCCGTGAACTTCAGGTCTTGATAATAACAATGCAAGTAATGCTGTCTTTTTTTGGTTGGAAAATGCTTGATTTGAATTGTTCCTTCAAGTGATTGATGGAGATTGATTTTTTCATTGTCAAGTCGCAGCGTCATTTCATAAACAAGGATTTTTTCTTCTTGATCTATTATCCCTTTTTTAAATTCTTCGAGCGTCTTGATGAAATCAGCATGAATATCAAAGCTTTGCGAAACTTCTATTGTGTTTAGTGTGCCAGTATTTAAGTTTAGGAAAAGACGGTTGACAGTATTTTGAAGAATAAAACACGTGTCTTTGAATCCAACAGCACGCACGCAAATGGTAGAGTTTACATATGACGTGAGATTTTCCTTCTCTATTTTTTTACCAGAAAAAGTAAAATCACCCGACGCCGCATAGACGTCGAATGATTTTATAGAAGTGCTGTCTTCTGCTGAGAAGCAGAGTATCTCTTGGCTGTGTATTGAATATGGAATAAGAAGAAGTAATAGGTACAGTATAGTTTTTTTCATTTGAACACAAATATAAAAGGGAGTCATCAAATTCGGAATAATCAATTCACAATTCTAAATTCCAAACTCCAAACTCCAAATTCTAATTTCCACGTCCCCTATTCCTACTTCCTACTCCTACTATTTCCTACTCCTATTCCTATTTCCTACTCCTTCACCACTTTCTCCCTCTGCAACACCTGTCCATCTTTTGTAAGGCTCAGGATGTAATTGCCTGCGGTGAGTGAATAAGTGTCAATCATGTAGGTGGTATTGTCGTATTGAAACTGAAAATCTTTGATTGTGCGACCGTTCATATCTATCAAGCTAAAGGTAACTTCTTTTATGGAAAAGGGGAGTGATGGAATGTAAAGATTCAATAGATCTCCCACCGGATTAGGCCCAAAGCGAAAGTAAGTCTGTTCTTCTGTTTCCTCCTTTTCCTCCACGCTCACTATGCAATTGGGGTCGCAACCGGGGACGAGGCATCCACACGCATCTACTTTTAATAGCCAACCTTGTTGGGTGAAGTTGTCACAATCAGGATAGTCCGTACAGGCAGCAGAGGCTTCGCCAGCCATGATGAAACCACCGTCTGGTGTGGCCTTCATGTCGTGGGCGATATTGGTGAGGTGAAAATATTCGGAAGAATAATCAAAGTCATAGTACGAGTAAAAACGTTGCCAGAGAAAATTACCGTTGGCATCCACCTTCCAAAGCCAAATACGTTTCATCGTATTGTTCATCGCTGGGTCATTCGGATAAAGCCAACTTGGCTCTTCATCATATTTCTCACCACAACTCACAAATCCGCCATCATTGCTTTGAACTAGATGATCGTTATTTTGACTTACTGAATACGTACCGCTGGCCTGTGCAGTCCACAAGAGATTACCATTGTAATCCATTTTGTAAAGTGCAGGAATGGTATAGTTATCAGAGTTGAACGATCTGGATGCAATGACAAATCCTTCTGCATCTTTGAATAACTCTTCGGCAAAAGCCAAATTATTCGGATTACTCTGGAGTACTATTTCATTCACAAATTCCCCTGTTTCTGTATTGATTTGTACCACTTTGTTGTAGCTATTCAATCCCCAGCCAGCTACCAATGCCCAAAGGGATGAGCCCTGATAAATCATGGCACTACATGCATAATAATTGGGGTTTATTGGATTGATATACGTCCATACCACCTCGCCCTGCGAATTTATTTTTCGTATGATAAAATTGTTTTGAATGGGGGGATAGTCGACGACTTGGGAAACCATGTAAGTATTTACACCCGTGGGATCTGAGCTCAAAGCTGAGGGAAACGTATAACTCGAAATACTTTCTTCAACATTGAAGTAGGGTGAAAGAAATAGAAAAGTATCAATTAGCTCTAAAGAATTATTCATGGTCAGCAAGATATCATATACACTATCATTCAAATTCGAAACTTGAAAACCTCCCACTAGAATCTTATCGTCATTACTCGCGAAATTACAGTCCAAATTAAAGTTCCATAGAACATTATTATCAAATATGGGTACGTCAGCTATAAGATCACCATTAAAATTATACTTTTTTAAAAAAGTAGGCTGAAATAATTGAGAATTGATCGAGTCGAAACCTCGTCCAACAGACAAATAACCGTCTGTTAAATTAATCACATGGAAAAAGGCGGACGTAATATTATTGTCTGACCTTATTGAAAAAGTCTGACCAGAAAAATTCAATGCGGCCATAAAAATGAGAGCAGAGAAAATTAATTGAAGTTTCTTAGTGTAACACATTCAAGAGTTCGGTTAATTCAATGCCATTAATTGACCTTACTTTAAGAGTGTATATTCCACTACTCCATTCACTGGTGTCAATTAGCCATATGTTTAATGCATTCATATTCTCATCGGAATAAATAACTTTTCCTGTTAAATCAAAAATACGCAAAGAAAATGACGATTCAAGAAATTCTGATTGGCCTAGTTTAATCTGAACGAGATGACTGGCGGGATTCGGATAGACAGCAAGAGAAAGAGTTTCAGTTTGGATGGACGAAGTAGCAATTTTACTTGACTTGTACTGATTGCTAGAACGACCTAGTGCTGGAGGAGTGAAAATTGGAATGGACTTGCCTTCGTTCAATAAAGAAATAGCCAATGAACTAGCAAAAGTGTCAAAGTCAACTGCAATGTTCACTAAACTCTGTAGATCAGAATCTGTTAGATTCTCCAAATCCCTCCCAGATAAGAGAATGTTTTTCCACCATTGTGCCCATTCTACGAAAGAATTGTACTCAACTAGTTCTTCTCTGCGCAAAGGAACAATTTGAGGAATATTTTGTAACCTCTCCATCGCTGCATTCACATCGCCATCCCCCAAAAGCTCATTGATCAAGAAAAACTCGCTATTCAGCACCCGCATTTCGGAAAGAATATCTCTGTAATCATCCGTGGTATAAGTGTCGTCTTCATAATCCATCATGCCCCACAAAGCCTCGCTCACCTTAGAAATATGTTGTGTGCGTTTTTCTCCCATGGTTTTTTCCATTCCTGATCGCTCAGTGCTTTGCCCCCCATAAAGGAGCAATAAATCAATCATGTATTGGGGCATGGGGTCACTCTTTTCGGACAAGTACGCGATTAATTTGGGGTCGTTGAGTAGCTCTGGATTTGCGGCAATAATTTCAAAGGCCATCGCATGTGGATAGGTAGTTGTTTCATCTAGCAAGGTATAGATAACTTCTTCAGAGACAAATGGACTTATAGACAAGAGCTCATCCCTCGTATCCCAGACTTGTGCTCCCCATGTATTCTCCACGAAAGTTTGAAGGCCTTCTGTATCCCCATTATCTAAAAGCAATAAATACAAGTAGCGATACTCTTCGGCTTCTAATCGAGCCACGTTGCCCTCGGCTATACGCGCTGCAATTAATGCATGAGAGGGTATGGAGTGGCTTGAACCATATAAGCTTAGACACGAGTGTAATGCCGAAGTTGTTGTTTGATCTGATATTCCAGAATAATCCGTAGGAGTTTGGTTCGCCACATTCGCATGCCAATAGGACTGAATGCTCACCCCTTCATTACGAAAGTGGGTGGCTATGGCGGAGTTGTCTACACTAAAGGTATTGCCTGTGGGCCAAGGAGGATTAATTCCAAAAACTTCTGGTTCATATTGAATAGCCCCAATTGTCGCAGAATTCTGTACTCCCAGAAAATCGGTATTGGTAAAATCTTGTGTATTTTGACTATTGGTATTGCAAATAAATCGAAGACCGCTCGTGCTGGTACCACCGGCGTTGTCGCCGTTTGCAAGGTTGGCAAAAGAAAGCCGCGAAAAATTATTCTTTCTAACAACCATTTCTTCCGTGTTAGTCGCTCTTATGCGCACACCAATACGGGCATAATCATCGCTCACTCCTCCCTGTACTTCACGATATCCGGTAAACGTATTTTCGGCTATTTCATGAAAATCACCTTTCTGCACCACAAGTCCTTCATAGCTTAACCCATTTCCACTTTGAATTCCAAAATTATTTCCGGGAAATATGCCATAGGTCAACTGCCCATCCAACTGAATTTGTCCCGTAGCCTGTCCGATATGAAAGGTATTGTTAAAAACACGGCAATAACTCGCGTGATTCAAGAAAATACCAATGTGATTTCTTTGAAAAACTTGACGCGAAATACGAAGCACACTACTTTGTTTTGTAGTCACTATTCCCATGTCCAGTCCTTCAAATCTCCCAAGTGTAGTCTGACCCACTTGAAGACCACTGTGCTCTTGAACATTAAAGCGTGAGCCGGAAGTAGAGATACCAACGCCTCGATTTCTCCAATCCCCCACGGCCGTCAAGGAGGTCATTTCATTTCTAAACGTACAGCCCCGAAAGTGATAGCCGTTGGCTCGACTTACATTCACATGGTTTCGAAACAAACTATAATCCCCTTGTGTATCTATGAAGCGATGTTGCAACTCATCGTTCACGGTAAAGATACACCTGTTGAAACCTGCGGTCGGAATAAAAACAGACATCCTAGCATTGCGCAACCTCACTGCGGAAAGATTGTTTCGAAAAACAGTTCTATTACACGTAATATATCCCGCACGCAACATTCCTATGAAGGTTGTATTTGCATTGGATCGTGCATCAAAGGTTTCTAATCCAATTCGCGCATATTCAATAACAGATGTTCCATTTCCCGTATGACTATCGAATATCACACCTCCCTGACTTGGACTTAAGGTGCTATTCGCGCGGACATCAATACCATTCCAAATCGAACAACTGGTCAAATGACATCTATTAAATTGGACTGTTGCACCTTCATGGATGATAATGTCAGAATTAGGGCTTAAATAAAGTATGAGGTCGTTCACTTGATAGGTCGTCGAATTGGCTTCAAATACGACATCTCCTCCATAGGTGGCTCCATTAACAAGTAATGTATTCACCTGTGAAGGATTGGATAGGGTAATGGTGTTGGGATAATCAAATGAATCAATAGTTATGGTTTCACTCACTACTACCGGTTCGCAGCCCAAAGGTGTAATGGTAAGGGTAACTGTATACGTTCCAGACGAGGCGTAAGAATGCGTTGTGGTCTGTTCATTATTGCTGTCCCCATCGCCAAAATCCCATTGGAAGGTGGCATCGGGAAGGTTTGTTTGATTCGAAAAAGTGATGCTACTGCCGGGAATAAATAAACAAGAAGACTCGATGGTGATTTCTTGAAGGGGTAAATAAATTTCAGGTACGTCAACGTTCAAATCAACAGCCTTGGTGCAACCTAATTCATCTGCTACTACCAACTGTAAGTTACCGTCTTCTTCCACCTCAAGACAAGCCCCTCCTTGTTGGTTGTTCCAATGGTAGAGGTAAGGCTCGTCTCCGCCCGATACTTCTGCACAAATGGATAGAGGAAAGCAATTGTCATCTAGGGTTGTGCTCAGTACCAACGGATTTTCCTTATAAATCCAAAACTGTCTCGTTGAGGTACATCCAGTGCTTGTTCTCACAACATGAAGCAAATACGGTCTCTCACCTTGGTTGGGAATAGCGGTCACTTGTTCGCCAAGAATGGGCAGAGAAGGCAACTCTTCAAAGTTCATAAAGGCTGGCCACTCCACAAACAATTCATAATCACTTGCATTTCCACTGGGAAAGTGTACGGAGATAGAACCCTCGTCTTCTGGGCCGCATAAGTGATCGGTTATTTCGATTTGAAAATCAAATGCGCCCAATTCTAGCGCCTCTGTTACCGCTTCGAAAGCATCAAGACGCCCATATCCAAGCTCTAAACTGTGTCCAGGTCTTTCCGGATCGTATTGATAATTATATGGAACGCCATTAGGATCAACTCCTGTTTGATTTGCAGTGCTCTTCAATATTTCAATAACTTCATCATAGGACAAACAACTATTGGCGGCCCGCATCAGCGCTACTGTTGCTGCCACTTGTGGGGTAGCTGCTGAGGTCCCATAGAACCTACCTGTATAGTTGTTATCTTCAGCGGGGTGGTTGAGAATTTCAATTGGGGCACAACTGGAGGTTGTAAAAACAGAATTATATCCCAAAGTTCCCATATAATCTGTTGTCCATATATTTGGATATTGACCTGCCAAAGCTGGTTCATTTGGACAACCGTCAGAAAAGAAACCAATTGTAGGACAAGTTGTTTCTGTAGCAGAAGGAGCTGCTATATCCACCCAAGTGCCGAAATTCGAGTAGTCAGCAGCATTGCCAAATGCGGTGGATGCTCCCACAACTAAAACGTTATCTGCTTGCTCTAAATTACTGAATTGGGAGATACCATCGCAGCCAACAGCGTGCTGGGCATTATTTCCTGCTGCAAAGCAAAATAAAATGTTGTATTGTGAGCCCTCTTGAATAACTTCATACACTCCAAGACTTGTGGGTATTAAAAAACTGCAACTTAATATATTTGGTCTCTGCGCTTGTGGCAGGTTATATGCAAACTGAAACGTAGAAAGCAGAAGCCATAAAGAACTAGAGCCTTCCTCAGCATTAGAGCCAATTATGAATGGCAAAAGCATAGATCTCGGACTTATTCCTGCTACACCTTCCTCATTATCCATTTCAGCCCCTATGATTCCTGCGCACGACTGGCCATGAGCGTAGACTGCCTGAACGCTTAATGGACTTACTGGGGTAGGAAAGTTGAAACCTGTGCGAATGATTTTGCTCTCTGGTAAATCGGGATGGTTGAATTCGATGGTTCCATAATCTACAATACCAACAACTACTCGATGATCGCCTGTTGTTAAATCCCAAGCTTCAGTAACATGGATGTCTTGACCAGATAAACCAGTTAATCCGTCATTGATCTCTTGTCCAGTATTTTGTAGATAAAATTGATTGATAAAGTATGGATCATTTGGGATGTGCGAAGCTGTTTGTACATAATAGATAACGTTTGGTTCACAAAATCTAACCAAACCGGTTTGATTAATCGAGTTAGAAACTGCAAATGGATTAGTAGAATGATACCTCCTAAGAGATCCTATTTGATCCATTAAAACCAACCCATAAAGTGATTCAAGACTATCCATTTCCGTGGCAGTTATTCCTTGCACGAATTTTAGTATTACCTCTGGTTTTGTAAAAAGTAACATTCCCGATGGATCATATAGTACCTCGCTAATGTGCGCTGAATTACCTAAGTAGAAAGAGAGAGTATCTTTACTAGCCCAAACAGAGAAAGTTTTATCACCAATATACGAATAATCGAACGGTAAGGTGCTCAATGTGAGACTATCAATTTCGTTGATGAATTGCACAGAACTCCGACCTAAATCAACAGAGTATTCAATGGAGTCATTGGAGCTTGTCAAATAAAACGATTGACCTAAACCCTTTACAGAGATTATACTGGTCAAGAGGATAATAGTAGATAGTTTATTCATATTCGTACAGTATTTACATACCTACGAATATATATAATAATAACATAAAAAACGAGTATACTTTCGATGCTTTTTATAAAAAATTGACTCACGAACAATGAATTCATTCGTGAATCAATTTTTATGTCTGAGCGAGGCGCTATCAATGAGAATGACCCGGTCCATGCGCGTGACCGTGCATGATCTCGTCATTGGTCGCTTCTCTAACTTCCATCACTTCTACATTGAAATTCAATTCAACACCAGCAAGCGGATGATTGCCATCCACAGTTACCATTTCTCCAGAAACCTCGGTCACAGTTACAATAAACTCTCCTTGATTTCCAGCGCGAAACTGCATTCCTACTTGAACTTGATTATCACCAAATGCGCTCATAGGAACTTGTTGAACCGCTGCTTCGTCGCGAACACCGTAACCCTTCTCAGGACTCACTTTGATATCAAACTTATCTCCCTTCACCTTTCCTTCTAACCCTTCTTCCATGCCTGGGATAAGGTTGTGAGCTCCGTGCAAATAATACAAGGGATCTTTGCCTGCACTGGAATCTAAAATTTTACCATCATTGTCTGTAAGGGTGTAATGAATGGCTGCCACTCTTTCTTTTGTGATTTGCATTAAAATAATTTATTTGATAATTAATTCGTGTTGTAATATGCTGTCATAAACCTTATCCCAGAGCATTTTTCTGGAAACCAAAGCTTTCTCCACTGCTTGCGTTGCTTCCTCCCATTTCACGTCATCTTCACCACAAAGCTCGGCTGTCATTTCATAGGCTAGCTTGGAATGATGATCGCCATCGATCTCAATATGTCTTTCTACATAATAACGAATGGTTTCTGTCTTGGAAGGAAATTCTTTGCTCATCTCATTGATCAGCGACAAAAACATATCCGGAATTAAATCTTCACGACCAAAAGTAAATACGGCCGCGACAATGTGTGGCTTGCCTTGCTCAATAAACTGAAACGTATCTCTCACAAACTCCGCAGCTCCCACTGGCGCTGAATTGTCCAATGATGCTGAAACGGAGTTCCCACTCTGTAGACTGGCAAGAAAATTTCCTATTCCGGAAGTATCACATCCCACTTCCCTCATGGCTTTGATGTACATTTCAAAATGACTCATGCGCTGGCCATTTTGATCCACATCGCTTTCCTCACCAACCACTATTTCATTGATGAGATAGCGCGTGCTGGCAGAGCCTACAGGAACCCAAGGAACAACCGTGCAGGTAAGCGATGATTGTAACGACTTTAGAAGTGACATAAAATCCCAAACAGCAAAAACATGATGCTCCATGAAAATGGACAAGTCGTTCAAGCTTCTCAAGGATGAGTAAACAGGATGATTGATTAACACTTCGCGGTGCGATTGCACCCTTTCCTTCAATAATTCTAATCGTTGCATAGTCTAAATAATGGGACAAAGATAAAACCAATTCGAGGATCAAAAAGTTGATATTTGCACCATGAATCTCCAGCAACTCGAATATATTGTAGCCGTTGATACGTATAGGCATTTCATAAGGGCTTCTGAAAAATGCTTCGTTACACAGGCCACCTTGAGCATGATGATTCGTAAGCTGGAAGATGAGTTAGAAGTAAGAATTTTTGATCGAAGCAAACAGCCTGTTATCCCTACTCCTTTGGGTGAGAAAATCATAGAGCAAGCACGTGTTGTCCTCAATGAAGCAGAGAAAATTAAAAACATCGCTTTGCAAGATGAATCACCAAGCGGAGATTTGAGGGTAGGAATAATTCCTACCGTTGCTCCTTATCTCCTTCCCCTATTCCTGCAACGTTTTTTGAAAAACTACCCTTTGGTTAGGCTGCAAGTAAGTGAACTTACTACAGAAGAAATTCTTTCCAGATTAGAAAAGAATGAGTTGGATGCCGGTATCCTCGCTATTCCTCTCCATAAATCAAAGTTCAACGAGGAAACGCTGTTCTATGAAGAATTTGCCGTCTACGCTTCCAATGATGAGATTTTATTGAAGAAAAAGTTCATTCTTGCGGAAGACATCGATGTGAACAGATTATGGCTACTGGAAGAAGGACACTGCTTGCGCTCGCAAGTGGTTAACTTATGTGAACTAAAACAAAAAGAAAAGAATCGACATCAATTGGATTTTAGCGCTGGAAGTATTGAAACGCTCAAACGCATTGTTGAAGCGGATCAAGGCATTACCATTTTACCTCAACTGGCGATAAAGGACATGACGGCTAAACAAAAAAAACGCATTCGTTTTTTCAAATCACCTGTACCAGTGCGAGAGATCGGTTTAGTCACATACAGATATCATTCTAGAGAAAAACTCATTCGAGTATTAATAGACTCCATATTACAAAGCCTTCCTGAAGAAGTGAAGAAGAGAAACAGTCGACAGCAACAGGTGGTCCCCATCTCTCTTTGATTAAGAATAGCGCGTAAAGCGTGTCTCTCGAGTAAAGGCCAATAAAGTAACTCCAAGTTCCTTTGCAAAATCAACAGCAAGTGAGCTGGGGGCGGATACAGCGATCAGAAAAGGAACTCCTGCCGTGAAACATTTTACAACTATTTCATAGCTCACTCTTCCACTCACCAATAGATAATGCCCCAAGTGAAGCGCATTCTTTTGAAGCAAATTCCCAATGCATTTATCCACTGCATTGTGACGACCGATGTCTTCCCTTACAACAAGTAACTTGCCTTCTTTATTCGCTATGGCCGCGCCGTGGCATCCTCCTGTTTCTTTGAAGTCTGTTTGTTGAATGGATAAATCATGCATCATTTGGTGAATGAACTGTGACGAAGGTAGCTCTCGTGAAGAAGATCCCGAGGCTGCAGCCTCGGGTTGGAACAACTCTGTTCTGCCACAAATCCCACAACTCGCTACAGACAATAAGTTTCGTTTATTCAATTGTGACACATCCATCAAGTCCTTTTGAAGAATGACCTCTACTTTTGAAACATATCCAAGTTCACTTCTTTCTAGAATCCGAATTTCAGGATGAATTGTTTTCGACTTATAGACTCCCTCTGAAAACAAAATACCCCTCACTAAATCTTCCTCACTGCCTGGCGTTTGCATGGTCAACATGAACGGTTCTCCATGGATCAATACAGACAAGGGATGCTCGATGGCCAGCGCATCAGAAACATTTCTCTGATGCCCTGACTCGTTTAAATATCCTTCGTAATTTCTAAAAGGCATTTTAAGACAATCCTGTGATCAATCCATTGGCGTCAATATCCATCGTTTCTGATGCCGGAATGGCGGGCAAACCGGGCATTCGCATCATCTCACCAAGAATAGGAATGATAAAGCCTGCTCCTACCGCAAACTCAAACTCTCTCACAGTAACTACGAAATTTCGAGGTCGACCAATTTTGCTTTCGTCATCACTGAACGACTTTTGTGTCTTGGCCATACACACCGGTAGGCCTGAAAGACCGAGTCTCTCTATCGTTCGCAAATTAGTCTCTGCCTCTTTGCTGTAATTAACCGCATCTGCCCCATAAATCTCCTTTGCGATGCGGTCTATTTTTTCTTTGACCGGCAATGACCAATCGTAAAGTGGCTTGAAGTTGTTCTTTCCACCATCTATTTCATCTGCTACTGCTTGAGCAAGATCTTTAGTGCCTTCGCCTCCCATGGCAAAGCCCTTGGATACGACCGCCTTTACCCCCAAGGCTTGACAAGCCTTTAGTACAAATTGAATTTCTTCTTCAGTATCCGTTGGAAAATAATTCAACGCTACCACAGGATTCAATCCAAACTTTTTGCAGTTTTCAATGTGCTTTTCAAGATTCTCAAAACCTTTGGTTACACGCTCCATCGATGGCGTGTTGTACTCTTCCTTCTTCGCTCCCCCGTGATGACGGAGCGCACGGATAGTGGCTACCAATACCATGGCATCGGGCTTCAAGTTGCCGTACCCGCATTTAATATCCATGAATTTTTCAGCACCGAGATCGGCGCCAAAACCCGCTTCTGTGACTACATAATCCGTAAGTGATAATCCCATTTTTGTAGCAATGATGGTATTCGTTCCTTGAGCGATATTCGCGAAAGGTCCACCGTGAAGAATGGCAGGATTTCCTTCAAGGGTTTGCACTAAATTGGGCTTAATCGCATCCTTCAACAAAAGAGCCATTGCTCCCTGTGCCTTGAGGTCTCGCGCATAAACTGGCTTTCTGTCAAAAGTAAATCCGACAAAAATGTTTCCTAATTTCTCTTTCAGGTCCTCTAAATTCTGAGCCATACAAAGTATCGCCATCACCTCGCTAGCTGGGGTAATATTAAATCCGTCTTCCCTAGGTATTCCATTGCCCGTACCTCCTAGTCCAATGGTAATCCTTCTCAGAGATCGATCGTTCATGTCCATGACCCTCTTCCAATAAATGGATCGCGGATCTAATCCTAATGAATATTGCTTGTTTTGAAGATTATTGTCTATCAATGCACTCAAAAGATTATTGGCTTTCTCAATAGCCGCGAAGTCTCCCGTAAAATGGAGATTGATATCTTCCATGGGAACTACTTGAGAATATCCACCACCGGCTGCTCCTCCTTTGATCCCGAAGACGGGTCCTAAAGAAGGTTCTCGAAGCACTACAGTAGTCTTTCTTCCAATTTTATTGAGACCTTCTGTTAAGCCAATACTCGTGGTTGTTTTACCCTCCCCCGCTGGAGTAGGTGTAATCGCGCTCACTAAAATCAATTTGTTTTTCTTGATCTTTTCCTCATTTATCAAATGAAGCGGAAGCTTTGCTTTGAATTTTCCATAATGTTCCAAATCATCCACGGAGATTTGAAGTTTCGCAGCAATATCGTTGATGTGCTGCATTTTGCAATTCTGTGCGATTTCTAAATCAGAAGGAAATGACATAAGATCTTGTTTATATGGGGCGAAATGTATTAAGAATTTGTTCGATCGTTTCTCTAAAGGTCGGCATCTCTCCCAAAAAAAATAAAATAGTCTGAGTTGCAAGATTTTACATTTTTTTTTCCGATATTTGATTTGGAATCATGTTCCAGCCAGAGCTGCTAAGGTTTCTCACGATGCCCTTGCTCTGGATAAGTTTAGTTGTTAGTTAAAATAAACCCCTGAAAAGTCAGGGGTTTTTTAATGATTATTTACATAGAAGGCTTTCAACTCATACAAAAAGCCCTTTTCTTTACAGCATAATTGCAATTCAGTAATATGACTATAAATAAAATCACTTGTACAGCGCTATTCTTGTCGCTGGGTATTCATGCTATTTCTCAAAGTAACGCCCCCGAGGCGCCTAAAGCAACCCTAGAGTTGCAATGGCAACATGCAGACTTGACGAACGACAAGCTTTTTGGCGTAAGTGCACAAAAGGCATACAACGAACTTTTAAAAGGGAAAAAACCAAGCCCAATCATTGTTGCGGTCTTGGACAGCGGTACCGAAACATTTCATCCAGACTTGAACAAAAACATTTGGATGAACACTGATGAAATTCCTTCCAATGGAATAGATGACGATAAAAATGGATACATCGACGATGTCCACGGCTGGTCATTTATCGGCGGTAAAGATGGTGACGTACGAGGCGATAACTTAGAATTTACCCGAATCTACAAAGACCTGAAAGACCGATTTGATCAAAAGGATGCAGCTTCTATTTCTTCCGAAGAGAAAAAAGAATACGAGAAGTACTTGAGTTTTAAAAAACAATACGAAGATCGTGTGGCAAAATCTAAAGAGGAAAAAGCCCAATACGATCAGTTCATCATGTTCTACTCGATGGCTGACGCGGCCATGAAAGGTGCTACTGGAAAAGAAAAGTATACCGTCGAGGATTTGAAGGCTATTCAATCAAAAGATGAAATGACAGTTCAGTTTCAAACGGTAATGATTCAGTTGATGGAAGGCGGTATCATTGACCAACTAGAAGACTGGAGAAATCAAGTAGAAGACCAAGTAAATTATTCGTATAATCTGGAACTTGACACGCGTAAAATAGTTGGCGACAACTACGCAGACCCTAGAGAGCGCATCTACGGCAATAATCACATCGATGGTCCTGCCGCTGAGCACGGAACGCACGTGGCTGGAATCATTGGCGCTACTGCCAACGGATTTGGTATTGATGGAATCTGCCCAACCGCTCAATTGATGATTGTTCGTTGCGTGCCTGCCGGTGATGAAAGGGATAAGGATGTTGCCAACGCGATTCGCTACGCTGTAGATAATGGCGCAAAAATCATCAACATGAGCTTCGGAAAGGCTTATTCTCCTCAAAAACAAGTAGTAGACGAGGCGGTTCAATATGCAGAAAGCAAAGGCGTGCTTTTGATCCATGCGGCTGGAAATGATGGAAAGAACATTGACGTGAAAGACAATTTCCCCACAAAAATCTACAACAATAAAAAGTCGTGTTCTACATGGATGGAAATTGGAGCAAGTGATTCTGATCCATCAAAACTCGCTGCTAGCTTTAGCAACTATGGTAAAAAAGAAGTGGATGTATTTGCCCCTGGTGTGGACGTATATAGCACGATGACCAACAATACTTACAAGAAAAACAGCGGAACCAGTATGGCCTCTCCGGTTACTGCAGGAGTCGCAGCAGCATTGTGGTCCTATTATCCTCAGTTAACTGCACAGCAGGTAAAAGAAATCTTGGAAAAATCGGCTGTAAAACACAAAGGAAAAGTACCTCTTCCAGGTTCTGCTACGGAAGAAAAACCAGAAGGCAAAAGTGTTTCTTTCAAAAAACTATCGCGCACTGGTGGAGTAGTCAATTTGTACGAAGCTGTTAAATTGGCTGAAAAATATAAATAACTCATACCATGAGATCCCTGCTTTTCTTCTCTGTCTTTCTTTTAGAAATAATTAGCTATGCTCAAACTATCCAACGCCCCAACGCAGCAGGGGAGTTGGAGACCTGGCAGCTGGTATTTGGAGATGAATTTTCAGGAGAAAATCTCGACTTGAATAAATGGAAAGTGGTCGATGGAATACCACGCGATCCCCAACAAACGGTGAACTACGTGTGGTATTCCCCCGACAACGTGCGCGTGTACGACGGGCATTTGCATCTGGTTTTAAAGAATGATTCGATTCGCGATCGAGACTACATGCTCTGGGTAAAAGACGGCATGTATCCTTTCAAAGGAAGTGCGAATCATACCAGCGGAGAAATCATTTCTAAAGAGAGTTTTCACTTTGGGATGTACGAAATACGCTGTCGTATTCCCAAAAGCAAGGGGTTGAATTCTGCTTTTTGGATGTATGGAGAAAAGGACGGGGTGAACAATGAAATCGATGTATTCGAATATTGGGATGTAAAAGGCCCTCTAAAGATGGCCTACAGCGAAGACCGCTTGTGCAAATGGCACAATATGACCGCCCATTACAAAGGCGGTATGTCCATCGAAGGATACCTTGGAGAAGATATCTCGGAAGGATTCCACACCTTCACTTGTATTTGGGACGAATGTAAAATTGAATGGTGGGTAGATGGTGATCTAAAACGTACCATGTATCGCTATAAAGGAATGAGAGGAGTCGCAAAAAAATGTGCCGATTTTCTAAAGAGAAAAAAGAAAGTACAAGAGACTCCATTTCCTCGTGACCCCATGCAAATCATTACGAATATTTCGGTAAAGAAAGATCCCGGTGGACCAGACAATCCCAACCTCTTCCCTATTTCAATGGACATTGACTACATTCGTTATTATCAAAAGGCGAGCAAGTAGCGCAGCGTTCTCGAGGCACGATACTTAGAAAATGATTTTTATCAGTTCTAAAAATGGATAGAGAATGTCCACTTTTATCGATATTCGTCGCCTTACTACTTCATTAAATGTCTAACTTCAAAATAAAGAGCGTTGAAGAATACAACGCAGCCTACCAACTCAGTGTAGAACAGCCCGAGGCATTCTGGGATCATATCGCTTCTCATTATTCTTGGAGAAAAAAATGGGGAAAAACCCTTGAGTGGAATTTTCAAGAGCCAAACGTAAAATGGTTTATTGATGGCAAACTCAATATCACCGAAAACTGCCTCGACCGCCATATCGAACAACGCGGAAATAAGATTGCATTGATTTGGGAACCCAACGATGCAAAAGAAAAGGCCGTCAGATACACCTACAGAGAGGTATTGAAGGAAGTAAATAAAATGGCCAACATCCTAAGAAAATTAGGAGTTCAAAAAGGAGATCGCGTTTGCATCTACTTGCCCATGATCCCTGAATTAACTTTCAGTGTGCTGGCCTGCGCAAGAATTGGAGCGATTCACTCCGTAGTATTCGCCGGGTTCAGTGCAAACGCTGTAGCTGATCGTATCAATGATAGCGGATGTAAATTCGTGATCACCTCGGATGGATTGAACAGAGGTCCTAAACAAATCCCCGTTAAGGCAGTGGTAGATGAAGCACTCGTGCATTGCACCACCGTTGAAAAAATACTAGTCGTAGACCGACTGGGTTGGCCAGTTAACATGGAAGTGGGAAGAGATTTTTGGTATCATGAAGAACTAAAAAATGTAAACGACCAATGCGAAGCCGTTGAAATGGATAGTGAAGATCCCTTGTTCATTTTATATACCAGCGGCAGCACGGGAAAACCCAAAGGCGTTGTGCATTCTTGCGGAGGTTATATGGTCTATGCTGGATACTCTTTCAGCAACGTGTTTCAATACAACGAAAGCGATGTGTATTGGTGCACCGCAGACATTGGATGGATCACCGGTCACAGCTACATCGTATATGGCCCATTGCTAATGGGTGCTACCACTCTGATGTTTGAAGGAGTTCCTTCTTATCCTGATGCAGGAAGATTCTGGCAAGTCATCGATAAACACAGCGTCAATATTTTTTACACCGCACCCACTGCAATACGTTCTCTTATGGCCGCAGGAGTGGATCACGTCTTGGCGTATAGCCTTCATTCACTGAAGGCACTCGGAAGCGTGGGCGAACCCATCAATGAAGAGGCATGGCATTGGTATCACACGCACGTGGGAAAATCCAAGTGCCCTGTAGTAGATACATGGTGGCAAACCGAGACCGGTGGAATCATGATATCTGCTCTTGCTGGAATATCAGAACTAAAACCCGCGCACGCAGGACTTCCTCTCCCCGGCATACAGCCCATTCTTGTCGACGGTGATGGAAAAGAAATCACCGGTAACAATGTAGAAGGATATTTGTGTATCAAATTCCCCTGGCCTTCTATGATACGCACTACCTATGGTGATCACGAGCGTTGTCGTATCAACTACTTTGCGACATATCCCAATTTATACTTTACTGGTGATGGCGCACGAAGAGAATCCAATGGAATGTTCCGCATCATTGGCAGAGTGGACGATGTGATCAATGTAAGCGGTCATCGATTTGGAACGGCCGAAATTGAAAATGCCATCAATCAAAATAAAAAAGTAATAGAAAGCGCTGTAGTCGGCTATCCGCACGACATCAAGGGTCAAGGCATCTATGCCTATGTTATATTGAATGATTACGAAGAAAACAACAACAATCAAACCCGCGATGAAATCATAGAGAGCGTGGTGGAATATATCGGTCGTATCGCAAAACCCGATAAGATCCAATTCGTGACCGGCCTTCCCAAAACCAGAAGCGGTAAAATCATGCGCCGAATCTTAAGAAAAGTGGCAGAAGGCGAAATCAACTCCCTAGGCGATACCTCCACCTTGTTGGATCCGTTAGTGGTAGAAGAAATCGTTACCAACAGACTAACGACTAGTGACTAGTGACTAACGACTAGTGACTAGTGACTAGTGACTAACGACTAGTGACTAACGACTAGTGACTAGTGACTAACGACTAGTGACTAGTGACTAACGACTAGTGACTAGTGACTAACGACTAGTGACTAACGACTAACGACTAGTGACTAGTGACTAACGACTAGTGACTAACGACTAGTGACTAACGACTAGTGACTAACGACTAGTGACTAGTGACTAGTGACTAACGACTAGTGACTAGTGACTAGTGACTAACGACTAGTGACTAACGACTAGTGACTAGTGACTAGTGACTAACG
>JAIXWX010000004.1 GCA_027491075.1 Flavobacteriales bacterium | reverse complement strand
TAGTGACTAACGACTAGTGACTAGTGACTAACGACTAGTGACTAGTGACTAACGACTAGTGACTAGTGACTAGTGACTAGTGACTAGTGACTAGTGACTAGTGACTAGTGACTAACGACTAGTGACTAGTGACTAGTGACTAGTGACTAACGACTAGTGACTAGTGACTAACGACTAGTGACTAGTGACTAACGACTAGTGACTAGTGACTAGTGACTAGTGACTAACGACTAGTATCTAGTCTCTAGTATCTAGTCTCTAGTATCTAGTATCTAGTCTCTACTCACTACCCCACACATGTAGAAGAGCATTCTCGCGCCGACGTTGCCGTTCCAGTCGTCTTCGCCGGGGGAAACTTCTACGAGGTCAAAACCAATGATCTCGCGACCACTGTCTTTTAATTTCCTCAACAAATAGGTCGCCTCATCAAACCACAGGCCTCCGGGTACGGGCGTGCCTGTATTGGGGCAAAGTGTAGGATCCAACCCATCAATGTCAAAACTGATGTGTACTTTTTGAGGAAGTTGCTCTATGATTTCTTCACACAGATTCTTCCATGTGGCTCCTTCAAACTGGCTTCGGCGCAACGCTGCATTGGTATGCACAAACACTCGCCCACCTTGGCCGGTGGCAACATCGTTTTCCTGCTCACAAAAATCGCGAATGCCCACCTGAACAATTCTTGATACCTCAGGTAGTGCAAGGGCATTGTACATAATAGAAGCATGGCTATAGGTAAAACCCTCGAAGGCGATACGGAAATCCATGTGCGCATCGATATGCAGTATTCCAAACTCTTTATGGCGTTTGGCTTGAGCTCGGAAATATCCCAATGGAGTGCTGTGGTCTCCGCCTACAAGCCCTACTTTCTTTCCTTTCTCCAACCAATGAGTGCATTGCTCTTCGACCCATTGATTCATCTTCTCACATTCCGTATTGATTTCCTTTTGTAGCTCTTGGGCTTTTGCATCGTTCTCCACATCTACCCCATCTTCCCACATCTCTATAATGCCCTGTGCCTTTGTCTTCAACTCCTGAGCGCGCATTGCTAGCTGTTCTGGAATATCCATCATGGCCACGCCTGCCTTCCAAAGCTGCGGAAACTCCGGGTGAAACAAATCCACCTGATAACTCGCCTCCATGATGTGCTCTGGACCATGCGATGCTCCGCTACCGTATGAAACGGTTACCTCCCAAGGCACGGGAATTAAAACGATGTCTGATTCTTCTGGAGTAAAGGGAAGCCCGAAAATATTGCTGTCTTTCAATCCCGCCCCATTGGGATCAAAGGATTGTATCTTTTCTTCTTTGGTCATGGCGCGAAGGTAAGAAAACAGCTAGTTCAACCCCCGACCATTTCAACACCCTGAATCGATAGTTTTACTCTCATTAACAAAAGTTAAAGAACTTCTTTTGCGAGCAAGTGTATATTTGTTCGGTGCAACGCATACTCGACCATTATACCGTTCAACTGGACAAAACGCTTTTTGTCAAAGACCCTTCTACCTCTGAGGTAGGAAAGGAAATTGTGCGTCAAAGTGTCAAGCTCTTGGCCCAAGAAGGTATTGAGAGCTTTAACTTTAAAAAGTTGTCCAACGCCATTGCGTCCACAGAAACGACTGTTTATCGCTATTTTTCTAATAAACACCAATTGGTGATGTACCTAAGTTCTTGGTACTGGGTGCGACTCGAATCCCGAATTCTATTTGCTACCGCAAACATTCGAGATCCAAAGGAACAACTTCAAAAGGCCGTTAAAGAACTGAGTACCCGCATTCCAAAAGGACACGAATCGCCACAGATGGAGGAAGATTTGCTTCAGGAACTGGTGTTTAATGATTCGTGGAAAGCGTTTGATACGAACCTTCCCACCTCCTGCAACCCAAAATCATATTATTTGGCCTACGAAGATCTATGCGACCGACTCGCAAAAATCATACATTCGTGCGACAAAGCTTATAAAACCCCAAAAGCGCTCTCCTCGGCGCTTATTGATACCGCTCACCGACAAATGTTCTTTCAAAAACACTTGTCTCATATATCAGATATAGGAAAAACAAATAAAAGCATTGAAAATCTACTATTAAGCATGGTAGAGCATTTCATAAAATAACTATGGCCGACGGAACAAGCAACTCATCTGCTGTCAAACGACTTTATAAACTGCTTCGACTGGAGCGGGCAGACATCACCAATATTTTCATATTCGCGATTTTTGCGGGATTAATCAACTTATCCCTTCCTCTTGGAATACAGGCGATCATTACCTTCCTGAATGCTGGAGAATTGTCCACCTCGTGGGGAATTCTCGTGGTATTCGTCATCGCTGGTATTGCCTTGGTAGGTTTTCTTCAAGTAAGGCAGCTCACCATCACGGAAGCCATCGAACAGAAAATTTTTGCGAAAGCGGCGTTTGATTTCGCCTTTCGCATTCCGCGCATTCGCCAATCTGCGGTGCAAAACAAATATGTTCCTGAATTGGTCAACCGATTCTTTGAAATTCTGACCGTACAAAAAGGACTTTCAAAACTCCTGATCGACTTTAGCTCTGCTTCTTTGCAAATTATTTTCAGCTTGATACTGCTTTCGCTTTATCACCAGATGTTTTTACTTCTTGGTGTGGGCTTGGTGATCATCCTTTATTTGATATTCTATTTTACAGGCCCCGCTGGTTTGCGCACGAGTCTGGAGGAGTCGAAGTATAAATTCGAGGTCGCCCACTGGTTGGAAGAAATAGGAAGAACCATGACGACCTTTAAACTCATTGGTAATTCAACTCTTCCAATCAATAAAACCGATGACTTGGTAGAAGGTTATTTAAAAGCCCGTAAAAAACACTTCCGCATTCTCGTTTGGCAATTCAGCGGAATGATTGTTTTCAAGGTTACCGTCGCAGCTGGATTGATCATTCTCGGTAGTATCTTGGTTATTGACCGACAAATCAATATTGGACAATTCGTTGCCGCGGAAGTCATCATCGTTTTGCTTATTGGTGCGGTGGAAAAATTGATCCTGTCCATGGACACCATCTACGATCTTCTTACTGCTTTGGAGAAAATAGGAACAGTGAGTGATCTTCCTTTAGAAACGGATAAAGGAACAGACATTCGTGAAACTAATACGGATAACGGACTCAACATTCGATTTCACAATGTATCTTTCGCCTACCCCGATGAAGGCGGAAGAGATATTTTGCACAACGTCAACTTCGAAATGATCAGCGGTCATCGCATGTGCATCTCTGGCCCCAATGGAAGTGGTAAGACCACATTGTTAAAACTCATGACTGGGATGTTCGACAATTTTCAAGGAACCATTTCCTTAAACGGTCTTCCATTCAGAAGCTTGCGCATCGAAGCGCTGCGCTCGGTGATTGGCGACAACTTCAATGATCACGACGTTTTTAAAGGAACGCTTTATGAAAACATACACGCTGGCAGAAAAGAAGTAACCAAAGACGACGTGCTATGGGCGATCAAGCAATGCGACCTCGAAGATTTTGTAGCCACTACAAAAACGGGCCTCGACACTCCCCTAGATCCTGAAGGAAGAAGGTTATCTACAGGTATCGTACGTAAAATTGTATTGGCCCGCGCTATCGCCGAACGCCCAAAGATCCTCTTGCTGGAAGATACCCTCACGGGAATGTCGCACGATGAAAGAATGCACATTTATGGCGGTCTTCTCGATAAGAAAAACGGATGGACCATTATCATTATTTCCAACGACCCTGCTATCCGAGAGATGTGCGACGATCATCTCATGATGATCGATGGTCAAATCTATAAATCGTAAGAATTATGCTCGATATATCTCACAATGAAAATATTCAACACCGGGTTAAAGAAGGCGAGCTCAAGTCGTTCAAGCAAATCACCCATCCAGGAAGCTACCGATCGGTAAAGCGATGGCTTTTGGGTATTTTCTTTATTCTACTTTGCTTTCTTTTCTTACCCTGGACGCAGAACATCCGAAACAAAGGACAACTCACCTCTTTAGACCCGGATCAACGACCTCAAGTGATCAACAGCGTCATTGCAGGACAAGTTTCTAGATGGTTCGTTCAAGAAGGCGACTTCGTTAAGGCGGGCGACACCATCATGTACATCACCGAAATCAAAGACGATTATTTCGACCCCAATCTATTGGAAAATGTCGAACAACAAATCAAAGCAAAAGAGAGCAGTGTGATGTCCTACATGGAAAAGGTGAAAGCCTTGGACAATCAAATAGATGCTTTGCTCAAGAATAAAGATCTTAAAATACAACAAGCACAAAACAAGCTCAAACAAGCTTATTTGAAAGTAAAATCAGACAGCATCGAGTACGAAGCTGCACGCAATAACCTGGTCGTTGCTCAAGATCAGATCAAGCGATTTGAAGAGCTTTTTTTAAAAGACCTTGTTTCTAAAACCGAACTCGAAGGTAGAAAAGTGACCTTGCAAAATGCCACTGCCAAATCCATTGACGCGGAAAACAAACTGTTGATTTCTAAAAATGAAATCCTTATTGCACGCACCGAATTGAATACCATCGACAACGATTTCAGAGACAAAATAGCGAAAGCCGAATCGGAAAAATTCGCTTCGCTCTCGGCAATGTATGATTCAGAAGCACAAGTGACCAAGCTTCAAAACACCTATGTAAACTACGACAGAAGAAGTGGTTTCTATTACATTACCGCTCCGCAAGATGGTTACATTACTCAAGCGGTGATGACGGGTATTGGAGAAACCATCAAGGAAGGGGATCCCATTGTAAGCATCATGCCAGCGAACTATACCCTCGCTGTGGAGATGTACGTGGATCCTATGGATCTTCCTTTGATAAAAGTTGGACAACGTGTGCGATTCATCTTTGACGGTTGGCCTGCGTTCGTATTCAGCGGTTGGCCGAATGCCAGCTTTGGAACCTTCGGAGGAAAGGTATATGCCATCGACAACTTTATTGATACCAATGGAAAATACCGCATGCTTGTCATACCTGATCCCGGTGACTTGCCTTGGCCAACTGGCCTGAGGGTCGGAACTGGTGCAGACGGTATTGCGCTGCTCAAAGATGTGCCAATTTGGTATGAACTATGGCGTCAATTCAACGGATTCCCACCAGACTACTACACTGGAAACCGTGCCGATATGGAGGCAACGAATAAAAAAATGGACGACAAAATGAAGGAGAAAAAGTAAGTATGAAATCATCGCTTCTTTCCATACTGTTTTCTTTCGTTACCATACTTATTGTAGCCCAAACAAAAAGTACCACTCAAGTGGTGCTTACCATAGATGAATTTACTTCCATGGTGCGCAAATACCACCCTGTGGCAAAGCAAGCAGAACTTCGATTGGAGAACGCGGAAGGTTTTGAACGTGCTTCGCGCGGGGCTTTCGATCCAAAAATTGAAGCCAATCTGGACGAGAAATTTTATAAAGAGAAGTCCTATTATAGCACTACCAATGCGGTATTAAAACTTCCCACTCGTTCTCCATTGACGCTCAAAGCGGGATACGATCTCAACAATGGAACTTTCCTCGATCCATCGGAAAACACTCCCGATGACGGATTGTTAGCGGCCGGTGTTTCCTTTCCCATCCTTCAAGGATTGCTCACCGATGAACGCAGAACAACCCTTCGCATCGCGCAAGCCTTCAATGAATTTTCTGAAGCAGAAAGAAAGGCGATATACAACGACCTGATGTTCGAAGCATACGGCGCATACTGGAATTGGTATGCATCGTTCCAAAAAAGAATAGTCGCCGAAGAAATGCTGGGCATCGCTGCCACGCGCTTTGAGGCGATCAAGCAAAGAGCGCTTGCTGGAGACCGTCCGTTCATTGATACCGTAGAAGCTTTCCTCCAAGTGCAACTGCGTACACAACAGGTCTTCGATGCCAACACGGTTGAAGTTAAATCGCGTTTCTTCCTCAGCGGATTTTTGTGGTATGATGATGAAAATGCATCCCTACCTACTGGTATGATCATCTCTGACATTACTACGCCCGAGCTGCCCACAGGTACTCCACCGGCGGAGTTGGCCTCTATCAATCGAAATGATTTACTGCAAATCATCTACGAACAACATCCTGAAATCATGGCCTATAACGCTAAGATGGATCAATTGGAAGCGGAGGAAAGATGGAAAAGAGAAAAACTCAAACCAAAGCTCGACCTAGAATACAACGTACTTTCCACAGGCACTATCTCTGCGGAAGATGCAACTTTTAGTACCCGAAACTATAAGTGGGGACTCTCTTTTTCCTTCCCTATTTTTCTTAGAGAAGCTAGAGGAGAACTTCAGATGCAGCGTGTGAAGATATTGGACAATCAATACCTTCAAGACATGAAAGCCATATCGCTTGCTACAAAAGCCAATGCAGCTTTCATCAATTGGGGAAACATCAACTCACAGCTTTCAGTAGCAAGAAACAACGTTACCAATTACGCTACGCTGTTGGAGGCAGAACGTATTCGTTTCTTTAATGGAGAAAGTTCATTGTTTCTTGTCAATGCCCGTGAAATGGCACTGGCCGATGCCCGAAACAAACTCGTAGATCTTGAAGCCAAATTGGAAATGGCCACGATAGAGGTGCGATACCTCCTCGGACGCCTTGCACAATAACTTTATATTTGTGCCATGCACCTGTTCTACCACCCCGAAAATCCGATCAACGGAGTAATCGTCCCTCTCGATGAGGAAGTAAAACACATTCGCGCCACGCGGATTCGAGAAGGTGAACACGTGGGGTGTACCGATGGCAAAGGAAATCTCCACACCTGCGAGTTGGTGACGGATAAAAAAAATACGGCTCTGCATGTTCTTGAAACAGCTACTTTCAAAGAAAAAACGCCTCGATTGATGCTCGCCGTTGCTCCGACTAAAAATCAAGATCGCCTTGAGTGGCTCATTGAGAAAGCAGTGGAGATAGGGGTTCATGCCATCATACCCATTCTATCCGAACACAGTGAAAAGCCTTTCTTAAAATCAGAAAGACTTCAACGTGTGGCCGTGGCTGCCATAAAGCAAAGCGAAAAATATTTTCTACCTCGCATTCATGAACTCACTTCTTTTCAGGAAGTTTTCACAATGAATATGGCGCAAAAATTCATCGCCCATTGTGCTGTGGATGCAAGTAAAAAACAATTGAATTCTGTTCTAGAACTTGGAAAAGATGCGCTTATTTGCATTGGACCAGAAGGCGATTTTTCTACTAGAGAAATTGAAACTGCAAAACAAAATGGATTCATCGCGGTGAGCCTCGGTGAAGAACGACTACGAACGGAGACCGCAGGAATGGTAGCGACAACCGTCTTTCAAATGAAACAACTACTATGATTCGATTCTTTTTCCGCTTTACGGGTATGTTATTCATTGCGGCATTGATCGCTGCTTTTTTTACCAATCCTGAAAAAGAAGATTTCTCAAGAATGGTCAAAGAACGCGTGGAATCGGAGCTGTCTGATCAATTGAACAATCCCACATTAAGAGAAATTGCAGAAAAAAGCCAAGGTTTTTTTGACACCATCACCGAATCCTTGGTGGTGCGTGATAACTACTATTTCTTCTCCGTTTTCACCATCGATTTCCCAACGGGCTCATTTCGTTATTTGGGAATCTACGGTCAAATCATTCCACTTCAAAAAGAGAATCCACTCGAAATCAAAGCAGGCGAACAGCGATAAGCCCTTCTTTGTACTTTCGCTGTATGAGAATTTTGCTATGCATCGCGGCCTTGCTGATAATCAAATTATCTTCTGCACAAGGGCCCTATCACATCGTCCCGCAACCGGTTTCTCTTTCCCTAAAAGCAGGCACTTTTGAACTTACCTCTGAAGTGGAGATTGTGGCAGTGGAAGATTGTCGCCATGAAGCACGCATGTTTGCTGAATGGCTCAGTGAAGCTACCAACAGCGTATTTACCGTTGTGCCGGGTGAAACATGGAGATACAGTAAACCTTTCATTTTCTTTAATTCTCAAAACAAGGGTGACAAAGCTTCTCCCGGATCTTTGGATTATGTAAATCCTCGCTACACCAAACTCTTGGAGTCGCAACCCGACGGATCTTACAACCTTCAAATCGACGCAAGAGGAATAACAGTGACCGCCGCTGACAACGATGGCATCTTCTACGCAACTCAAACACTGCGACAGATGTTTCCCCTTGCGGCCGAAAAAAAACAACTGCGTTTGCCTTATCAATTGGTGTGTGTAAGCATCAACGATCAACCGCACTTTCGTCATCGTGGACTTTTGCTGGATGCATGCCGACACTTCATGGATGTGGATTATGTGAAACACATCATTGACTTGCTCGCCTTGTATAAAATGAATGTATTGCATTGGCATTTGACCGAAGATCAAGGCTGGCGTATTCAAATTGAAAAGTATCCGCTTCTTACCGAAGTGGGCGCCTGGCGAACGGAAGCAGATGGCAGCAAGTATGGCGGCTTTTACACCCAAGATCAAATCAAAGAAATTGTACAATACGCCGCTAAAAGACACATCACAGTAATTCCAGAAATTGAATTGCCCGGACATTCGGTGGCTGCGATTGCCTCCTACCCTTTTCTAAGTTGTACAGGCGAAAAGCTAGAAGTAGAAAATGAATGGGGAGTATTTAAAGACATCTATTGCGCCGGAAATGATAGTGTGTTTACTTTTTTAGAAAATGTCCTATCAGAAGTATGTGCGCTATTTCCGGGTCCCTACATACACATCGGAGGCGATGAAGCACCGAAGACACGTTGGGAAGAATGTCCTAAGTGTCAGAAGCGCATGGCCAAAGAGCAATTGAAAAATGAAGCCGAGCTTCAAACATATTTCATTGAACGCATAGCTGCCTTTCTCAAAACGAAAAACAAAACCATCATCGGTTGGGATGAAATCCTCGAAGGAGGCATTCCTGCAGATGCCATCATACAAAGCTGGCGAGGCGAAGAGGGCGGTATTACCGCCGCGAAGCAAAAGCACGATGTCGTGATGTCGCCCACCAGTCATTGCTATTTCGATTATGGCCTTTCTTCCATCGATGTAGAAAAAGTGTATGCATTCGACCCTGTTCCGACAGTGTTAAGTCAAGACGAACGATTGTATATCCGAGGCGCTGAATGCAACATGTGGACGGAACATGCGCCCCAATCCTTGGTGGATGAGAAACTTCTTCCCCGCATGCCCGCTCTTGCAGAAGTGCTGTGGGCATACGAAAAAGACCGACAGTACAAAGAGTTTATTCTTCGCTTGAGAAAGCATTATGATAAATGGGAAGCAATGGGCTATCATTTCGGATATGAAACGGTGCCGGTCACCTTTACTCCCTCCGCCGCGAGCGGAAAGTATGAGGTCGGGCTCTCCCCTGCTCCCAGCGATTTGAAATTGATGTGGGCAACGGATAGTTTGAGTTCTGGAACACCGTATCAATCACCAATACGCATCGACAAGCCCACCACCCTCTATGTTAGAGGCACGACTCCACAAGGAAAAAAGTTCCCCGGTTTCTACGTTAAAAAAATGCATCCTCATGCCGCCGTTGCGAAAAAGATCCATCTCGGTTTTTTACCCAGTGCCTACTACACCGGTGGAAGCGATACCGCATTAATCGATGGCGTTTTAGGACCAATCAATTTCCGAGATAGAGCATGGCAGGCAGTCAGTGGTTCCGACATGATCGCCACCATAGACCTTGGAAAAGCGCAACCTGTGAACAAAGTCACTACCCATTTCTATCATTATTACAACGCTTGGATACATCGACCCAATCGGATTGAATTCGCGTTTTCTTCAGACGGTGTGACGTGGGAAAACCAATCCATCATAGAAGCAAACGTACCGTTGAATACTCCTGGAGAACATATTGTACCTTTTACTATAAGTCTGGGCAAAGAAACAAAAGCGCGATACGTTCGAATGACGGCCATATCCTCCGGCCCTTGTCCTGCATGGCATCCCGCACCCGGAGAACCTTCTTGGTTGTTTTGCGATGAAGTTATTGTTGAGGAGGGGTAGGAGTTACACACTTCTTCGGACAGTGTCCGCAATTCCAAATTCCAACCTCCAAATTCCCATTTGTGGTGTTTACTTTTCGATGACCTCCATGATGTATCGGAAGCCAATGGTCGGTTGCGCGGAGTTGTAAGATGTAAATTTGCCGCTGGTTCCAATTTTCATAGCTTCTGCTTGATCCATCCAACTTCCGCCCATGGTTTTTCCTTTTTCAGCGATCATCTCTGCGACGTTTCCGCTCATGTTGTACAACCCAAAGTTGTTGGGAAAATAGCACTTGGAGGGTGTGGTAGTTTCCGCAGCATCGTTGTCGTAACCGGCAGTTCCCATTTTATCATCCGCGGCACGAACGAAATTGCATAAGTACAGTCCCTTCTTATTGCGCAACTCGCTTCCTTTCCAAGGATAGATCGCAGAAGGATTTCCCCCTTTCGCTGCCGCTATCCATTCTTGCTCTGTAGGTAAGCGAAACTTCACCTTTTGAAACTTTTTCTTGTCGTTCGCATTGTAGTGTTCGGTCAGCCACTCGCAATAAAGCAATGCAGCCTCATAACTTACATTGACTACCGGATAAACTCCGTATGCTGGATGCGTGTGATAGTACTTCACGAAAGGCTCATTGTAAGCAGATTGGTTTCTCCATTGAACAGAGTCAATTTGAGCGACATTGAATTTCCTTGTCTGTTGATTTTGTTTTAGATCATTCAAAAAGCTTCTGTACTGATCGTTGGTCACCTCCAACGCCGCCATGTACAAGCTATCATTGATTTTGACCACGCTCTTCTGAGTGGCCTTCATGTTGAATCCCGACGATTGTCCGTTCATCGACAAAACGATGACAGAAAATAAAGCGATTACAGTGAGTTGTTTCATTACAGTACTTTTTTGTTTCTTTCCACGCAAATTAATCCATTTTCATGAACATCGCTCTTTATTCCAATGGAATTATTTCATCCACATTAGGAGCTGTCTTTTTGGCTCATTCACCGTGCTCTAACATGCAATAAATTTCTATGTTATTCTATTAAGAAATATCAGAACGTTTCCCCCAATTGTCTGAACATTTCAATGGTGTTCACATACGAAACATTCAAAGCAATACAGGCATCTGGTATTTTATATTACTTACTTTCTGTGGTGCACTTACCTCATGTGTAACGACGATTCTATTTGTGTTATCCGCTAGGCAGTACGCTACTATAAAAGCATCGGCTTCTTCAGCATCAAGAAATACGTTTAAAGCCTTTGGTAAGTAATGTTCACTTCTCGACATTGACCAAGAGGTCACCTGTGCATAAGCAGTCATTACGACGGATGTGTCTTTGAAAAAGTCTTCGGACAAATTGTTTCTGCACCATTCTTCAAGTGCATCGTTTTTGTCGTAAAGCTCTTTCTTTACCTTGTCAATACTGATAACTCTACCTTCTTCTGCCAAATGCCGAACTTTATTCCAAAAGCCCGCAGCAACGTCTATCGGATAGTGAAACCGGTGAGCCTGAATAAAAAAGTTGCTATCCAAAACATAAACTGGCATTCGAATTACAGGTGTTTCGAGAAGAAATTTTCAAATGTGTCACCCTTTAAGCCTGTAAGTTTATAGGCATCACGATACAATAAATTACCAGATTTTACTGCCTTATTAACATGACTGGCAAATGTGATACTGAGACGCTTTTTTGTCGTTGCATAAAAATCACCACCAGTACCTTGATTTTCTTTTTTTACAAATTCCCTATTAGAATATTCTTGATAGAACCTAAAAAACTGTGACCTTGTGATTTTACCTGTGTCGAATGCTCTCCGAGCAATTACAATTTCACTCACCTTAAAATAACGAGAAGAATAAACAAAGTTATCAGGACTATGATTCCATACTTTCTCAAATTCCTTAGTAGGAACTAAAAATTCTGCTGCTACTTTGTCACATAGAATTTCAATTGGGTCATTAGCTGGTTGTAATCTTCTGAAATCGAATCCTGCACTCTGCCCTGTCCAAATATGGGCTAACTCATGGACAATGGTGAACATTTGAGCAGATTTGAAATCAGAGTTGTTTACGAACATGAAAGGAGCATATTCATCTACCAAAACAAAACCTCTGCACTCATCAACAGGAATTGGACGATGTGTATTGTTTTCCACTATGCCGTTGAAAATGGTAATAATGCCATTGTCTTCTATTCGCGAAACAAGCTGGTCTTGTGCTTCTTGCCAAGTTTTGAGCTCACTTGCCCAATTTTCCGGTAAATGCAATGTAGTGCGAATATCAGCAACTATGGCATTTACATCATTGCTATTTCCGAACTTACCCACATATGGCAAACGTTGAAAGTAATTATCCTGTAAATAATTTTTTAGCCAATCTTGCCTTTGCTGTACCAGCAAAATGGTATCGTATACATTGATGTTGATTCGGTCTCCTTTGTTTCCATTGGTGCGGAAAAACGGAATCGGGAGTCTTTCTTGTGGTGGTTGTGGTAAAAACAGATAGCCAAAAGGCAGATAAACTCTTTTGGAAAATTCCTCCAACTGTTTCACCGTAGGTTTCTTTTGACCTTCAAGCCACTCCACTATTCTTGGAAACTTTTCGGCAAATGCAGGCACATCATACCCAGCCCGAGCAATAGCCCAGGTGAGCATGTCGTTGTTTACATTCACTTGATTCCGCATTGTTCAAAGTTAGACATAATGTTCAGAATTTGACATCCTAACATATTATTCAATAAACACATAACTTTCAAAGAGAAATTCGATTACACATTGCTGAGTAACTGCCACGCGCCGCAATGAATACAGTCTAGTCAAATGCGAAAGAAATACTGCTAGAGACCCTAAGAAGTTCTACTTCCTGATGAATTCAATTATTTTATCGCGCTCTTCCTTGTCCCAGTACTCTTGTATATCGAGGTTGACCTTGATGACCTCTATTTTACAATTCTTATTATCGCGTGCGAGGTCTTCCCAAATTTTGACATGATCTTTATTCAGTTTTCCCGTCCAGACGGTCCAATAGAGCAAGAGATAGAAGTCCGCCGGTTCCGGTGCACCGAGTATGTTTCCCTTCAAGTCCCTGAATTTAGAAAGCTCCGATGAGAGACTAGCGCTGTCCGGTTGATTGTATTGATTCGCAAGATTCAGAGCGGGGATAAACTGAAACAAGCCCGCATTGCATGCAGTATCCGATTGCTTGTATTCGATGTACTTTCCATACCGATCATAAACTCCACCTTCCGGAATTCCGCGTTTCCTCAATTCCGAAATGAATTCTTTGCTAGTAACGGTCACAATGTTCGATGTATCCAAACCGAATTTGAGCGCCTTTTTAGTGATTGACGCTTCATTTTCGATGTCGGGATCCTTGATTCCATACATCTTGAGCAAGATCGGCTGACAAGCCACCAGCAATAAAATCGAGCATATACCCAGTAATTTTATCCTCATAGTCATTGCATTTTATAGTTAGTCCAACCTTCAAAGCAATAGCGAATATAGCATAGCGGATTTCTTTATCGTCCTTCACATGGTTAAATAAATTGTGTAACCATTATAGCATTCGCTTTTTGATGGGTCGTTGCATCTCATAAAAGAATTCATTTAATAATCGTTTTCTCCATTATTCGTAATTTTACAAAATGATAAAAGACTCCTTACTCCTCCTCGTTTTAGGTACGCTCATCTTCATAAGTGCTTGCAAAAAAGACGAGCAACCAGAACAAGAACCCACGGGATTTACCTTTTCCGCAGCAGATTCACTCGTGTTTGGGCATACGGGCACGTTGTCTTATGCAGTAGCCGTTCAGAGCGCTTCTGGAAAGGAGTTTATCTCCAGTTTTTCGGGCTTAGGTGCGTCGTTTTCAGACGGCGGAACGACATTGACCATCCCATCCAACCAAAGCCGTACCTTCGATGTGTACTTTAATCAAGTTGGTGCAGATCCTGGAACATATCCTTGCACCTTGTCGGTAGCGGTACCCAACGAGAACAATGCCTTAAAGACCAAAATAGTTCATATGGTGTATCGTCCAAATTGCGGCTATGAATTCCGCAATTACACCTTTGGTGAAATCACCTACCAAATCAACGGAATCCTTGAAAATAGGGCCATCACATGTTTGTATAACATCGATGGACAATTAGAGGTAGAAGGCTTGGTTCCATTTCAAATCAATCTAAACTTTAATTGCGCCAACTCCACCGTTTCCATGGATCCAGTGCTTCATTTGGGCAATGTGGTAACCTGCACAGGTACCATTGAAGGCAGCGAGGTTGCTTTGCAATTCTTTAATGATGGCGTTTTGAACGCAATTGGGAGGATGAATTTTTAAAAAATTGCAAGGGTTTAGTCACTTTTAAAGATTCGAAAATTAGGGATTACACCTAGAGGCCTTTCCATGTAGAGGGTAAATCCTCATGAGAATTACGCAGCGTTATCTTGGTATTTCTTTATACTGTCCAGTTCCTTTTGTTTTGTGCGAAGCTCTTCTTCAATATCGAAATCGTCTTGTAGTCCGAGCCAAAACTTTGCACTGTTTCCAAAATACCTTGATAGCCTCAAGGCGGTATCAGCGGTAATTCTGCGATTTCCCTTGAGAATTTCTGAAATACGCGTTTGTGGAATACCGATATCCTTTGAAAGTCTGTATGCAGTAATTTCCATTGGAATCAAAAATTCTTCGAGAAGTATTTCACCGGGATGTACGTTCTTTAATTTTCTCATATTCTTCACTATTAATGATAATCCACTATTTCAACCTCTGAGGCATTTCCATCGTTCCACTTAAAAATAACGCGCCACTGATTATTAATTCGGATAGAGTAAAAGTCCTTCAGGTCTCCTTTTAGTTTTTCAAGTCGATTTGAAGGTGGGATCATCAGATCATTGATATCCCTGGAGTTATTTAACATTCTAAGTTTTCGTCTGGAAATTTCTTGAAGTTCAGTTGATAAACTTTTAATTCGTTCCCCTTCCCAAATCTTCTTAGTGTCCTTGTTTCCAAAAGAAATAATCATACCAACGCCATTCGTTACTGACGCCAAAGATAAGTAAATTCATTTGTCATTTTAGCTTTTTTGGAATTTTAACTCATTGCGTTCACCGAACATATGTAGTTGCTTGATCATAGCCCTCCCATTTAATGCGGAGCAATTCATTATTTACGGATAGCACGGTACTGATCTGAATAAAGTCGTTGAAGTAGATTTTCAACTCTCTGTCAATGAGTTCGAAAGGTATTTCACCATTTCCATCTTAATCTATAACAAAGAATGATTTCTCTGTCCATCACAAATCAGCATGCCGCCTCTCCGCATCGGTGGTCCAGAAGCCAATAAGCAGCGCAGTGTCGAGGCTTGTGAAAATCGTTGAAGTGCTTCTACGATCTATATTCTCAACATCCCGATTATCCAAATTGAATTCTGAAATGGTGAATGAGCGGGTGTCTGAACCCCTAAATAATTCAAGGAACTAAGTCAGAGTTGAAATGAACCTTATGTCCAGTGTAGTATTTTGATGTCAGCCGGTCCTCATGCCGTGTCTGAGAATGATCTGTAAAGGGTTTGCGGCTACCCGTTGGTGGTGCTTATGAAACATTTCACTGTCACCCAAGCTGAAACTTTAATAGAAGCACAAATCTTGATTTAACCACTGAACCGCTTTGGGTCGGTGATGTTATAGGCAGTGCATAGCATGTAGACGTCATAAATAACCAGGTATTTCAGGATCTTCTAGATTTTCAGAAATTCCCAAATTAATATATGCCCTCTTAATTGCGTTTGCTGCCACCTCTAATCTTTCATTTCTTGGATGATATGTAATTGCAGTTTTTACAATTTTTTGAAGTTCAAGTAAAGCAGCTCTTTTTTCATCCTTATCCTTTATCCATTTTGAAATAAATTTGTAACGGCCGCCACAATAAATGTGAAAAATATATGGCTCCTCTTTTCCAATTGAAAGGAGCAAAGCATGCCCTAATGTGTCCGCTATTTCTTTGTAAACTAATGCTTCTTCTATTGTTTCTGCTGAATGTGCTAAACGGTAATATAAATTACATTTGGCGTTTTGAATATGTCTAGAACTTTGGAATAATGATTCAGCTTGGTTTAAATAATTTTCAGCCAATTTTAAATCACCGCCCTTCCCTTCGACTTCTAAAGACCCATACTGAAGCCAAAAGTGTGCATCATCATTGAAAAAACTTGCTATTGAATCATAAACTTCTCTTGCAAGATTTATATCATTCTTAAATCTTCTATATAAAGTTTGATGATTTGTTAAGGCTTTAAAAAGGTTGAACATTCTTGTGTTTCCTATATTATTTCTGCGCAATTCTGGTGCAAGCACAGAAAGCACTCGAATATATGCTTCCTTCAATATTTCAATCGAAGAACAATTTTTGATAAAATAATCCGCTAGTATTTTATGGCGTATCATAAATTGATTGCCAGAGCCAATCCACATTATTGTGCCTTGAAGAACTGAATTCAAAAAGTTTAATGCTTGGTTATGATCAATCTTTGAGAATCCAATAAAATCTTGCTTGCTATTTGGATAGCTTTGTTCTGTACATAATGAAATACAAGTACATAATATTTTGGCTTCTATTGGTTGAATAATATTGTATTCATCTCTCATAATCTCCTCAAATGATTTGCCATTTGTGGCTTCTTTCATTGCTATTAAGATTTGTCTATTTGCCCTATTTTTAAACTCATAAAAGCGCTGTGACTTGTTTTTTCCGTTCAATAAACCTAAGAGATTATTTTCTTCAAGTTTCGATATTAAGTTTTCAATTTCTAAATCGTCTAAATCAGGGATTTTAAAAGTTTCAATTTCAGCATAATCCGGATCAAGCAATTCAGCTAACTTGTTCAAATAGTTACTTCTAATACCAAGGATAACTACTGGAGGATTTTTTAATTCATTATTTAGCTTTTTGATTAAATCTGGCAATTGCATTATAACATTATTGGCATTGTCAAAAAGCAAAACCACTCTATCTTCAATAGCATGCAGAACATTAATAATCTCATCATTCTTTGGAACAAACGCGGAGTATGAAAGAAAAGCAGTTCTTCCATTTTGGGATAACATAAAACCTAAACGTTTAAGAATTGTAGATTTACCCGAACCTGCATATCCAGTAATATTGATAACTTTTGTTTTGGCATTTACACTTGATGAGTAACTAACCTCTACTGAGTCAAATATTTTTGTTGTAATACTTCTAGGAATGTCTAATTCAAAATATATGTCATTCCATCTTGGAGAAGTACCCATCAAAAAACCTGAACGTTCTTTTGGAGCATTAAATTCTCTTGGTACTCTGTTAAATGATTTAGCAAACTCATTAAGTGATTTTTTAGATGCTCCTGTAAGTTCTGCATAATCATAAATATTAATAAAATTAGGAAAGGTTTTCTTCAGTATAGTAATTCGATCTGGTAATTCATGTTTTATTGATTTAAGCCAAGTCAAGAAGTCAGAAGTATAACCTTTTACATGATGGACATTATAATTTGTTCTTAGATTTTCTGCTTTAACAGGAGATAGCTCGGGTGTTATAAGGAAAGATTTGGGTCTTAGTTCTGGAAGTCCATGCTTGTTTTCCCGCGCTGCTATATATGTCTCAAACAATGGTTCATTTAATTCAGTTCCAATAAAAACAGTCGGCATTGCTGCATAGTCATAAACAAATTGGGCATAAAGTGGTTGATGCGATAAATTAGCTTTTGCATACTGTTTTGTTGAGAATATTACTTCATCTGGGTCACAAGGAAGTTTTCCATTAAGGTAAATAATCTGAGTTGTTTCTAATGATTGGTCTCTTTCTGAATATTGATCAGAAGGAAATTTAAGCTCTTCAATTCCTTTACCTTTTCTCCTATATGTTTTAGTTAAAACATCATCAATGTTAACAGTGTATATTTTATACCAATATGGGAAGGAAACTTCATCGTATATTTCAGGTATTTCAGAACTCATGAGATTGGTATTAAGAAAGGATAATTTCCGTTCCTTTTTTATTCCTGCCGTTAAAAATGCTTGGTACATTTCGGCCAGTGAAGTTTTGTCGTAATCGCCCTTAACATCTAAAAATGTCCAAAGTTGTTGACTTAAGGTCTGTCCAGTTGGAAATTTTTCATTTAATAAGTTTGTTGCATCTCTTGAGAACCCAGCTCCTAGAAACAAAACAACTTGATTACTTCCAATCAGTCGTATTAGATATTTTTCTTCATCCTTATTAAACATATTTTCTGTTTTAAATGTATTTGTATGTCAGTGGTTGCATTGCCTATAAGGGTTTGGCGCTTGGCGCAGTGAAGGATTTCGGAGCACAAAACTGTCAATACACCATCTCTCCTCTGGCGAGAAGGCGAGGTAGAATGTTCAATTAACCACTTCACCCGCCATTGTGCCAAACGCCTGTTAGCACCGGTACATATTACTTCGTCATTCTTAATATTTCATCCCTCATTTCTTCAGCTAACTTTCTTCTATAAATCATGTCTAATGGAACTTCTCTAATACCACCGCCCCAAATTGTCCCACTGTATTTTCTTAAGTTCGGATGAACGTAATTATAAAATATCTGTTTGCCTCTATCGTAGTTTGGACTCCTACGACCTTTCATAAACGCGGAAAAAGCACCAGAAATGTAGTCAGCAAGTTGAATGCCTACACTTTGATGTGAATGCTCAATATTTAAACTGTCTTTTATGTGTTTGTAAGAACGGATGAAATCACCTGAATTAAACAATTCGAAATAGATGTCTCGTAGAAGTTTATCAGTATTTTCACACACAGGATCAAAGAAAAGAACAGCTAAGTTTTCCTCGCTTCTAGTTTGAATTTGCATTTCGATTCTTTGCATGTGCTCTTGAAGATGCATTTTTAACATAGCTTTCTCATTGATTTTTGAGCAATTAATGTTGTCTGTATGAGAGATTATAATCTTTTTATATTCTAATTCATTCAAGAGGTTCAAACATTTGTCAACAAACCCAATTAAATCGTGATAGTCATAACGTTCTAGAAATTTAAAGTCTTTATTAGCTGGAACAACTTGCTTTTTTATTTGATAATTTCTCAAATGCCATAGATAAGCCCATTTAATTTCTTTCTCAAGTGGCAAGTCATACATTGTCTTTAAATCAATAAATGACTTATTAAGTATCTTCCATTCATCAGCTTTAATCAAAAGTGTACTTCGTATATAGTGAGGGTGTACACTTAAGTATTTTTTGGTTTTCTCAATTTGATAAGAACCGCATTCGTCACTAAATCCAAAAAAAATGCTCATCTATTTGGTTTTCTTGTATTGGTGCTATTCACCTCACACCCGCACCCACAGTGCGGTTATTTACCTTAAAAATACACCTAATTCTTAAGTAACCAAATTTTCGATATGGATCATGGACAGAAACTAGTGACTAACGACTAGTGACTAGTGACTAACGACTAGTGACTAACGACTAACGACTAACGACTAGTGACTAACGACTAGTGACTAGTGACTAGTGACTAGTGACTAACGACTAGTGACTAACGACTAGTGACTAACGACTAGTGACTAACGACTAGTGACTAACGACTAGTGACTAGTGACTAACGACTAGTGACTAACGACTAGTGACTAGTGACGAACGACTAGTGACGAACGACTAGTGACGAACGACTAGTGACGAACGACTAGTGACTAACGACTAGTGACTAGTGACTAACGACTAGTGACTAGTGACTAGTGACTAACGACTAGTGACGAACGACTAGTGACTAGTGACTAGTGACTAGTGACTAGTGACTAGT